>NZ_AUGR01000005.1 GCF_000422765.1 Neptunomonas japonica DSM 18939
CCGGCTTCGCCTGCATCTTGAATGCCGTTAGCATTGCTATCTTCAAAGACTTTATCGCCAATGCTTGCTAGCGCCACGAGTCCCGCATCAACACTCTGATTTGATTCGCCTTCAGCCAAGGTAATTGTTGCCGTCATACCCGTAAGAGCATTGGCATCGCTGTCAGAATCATCTTGTGAATTAGCTGCGGCATCAGCAATAGTTAACACCATATCTTCAGGTGTTAAAAACTTAACTGAGTAGTCACCTGCTTTAAGGCCTGTAAATTGGTAATAGCCTGTTTCTACTTCTACAGTGCTGTAATCGTCACCTGTTACCGTGCTTGATATCAAAGTACCGGCAGCATCGTATAACTCTACAACGACACCATCAACACCTAACTCGTTAGTGTCTTGAATGCCGTCTAAATCAGCATCCAACCAAACATAGTTGCCTAATTTAGCGGACTGCAGCTGGATGATAAGTGGTTGCTGTACACCATCAGGGTCAACAACCATAGAAAAGAAAGTATCAGAAGGAACAACATTAATGCCGCTATCTACTGCCGACTGAGATTGAGCAACAAGAAAAGCTACATCGCTTTGTTCTACGACTTGACGACCATTATCGGACAACACACCTGGGTTAATACCGACATTATATTCGGCAGGAGTAAACCCCATAACTTCCCAAATTGCTGCTTGCATTTCGCCATAATTAAATTGGCCAGCATATTTCGAATCTGAGGTGAAGTTCTGCGATAATAGCCAGTTTATTTGCGCTATCTGTGTATCAGTTATGCTACTAGTAACATCGGCAGCCAGATAATTATTGATATCTTGCCCATCGCCAGCATCACCTTGATATTCACTAGGAGAAAAAGCAATAGGTATCTCAGGATGCAAGCAATAACCGTCATAAGTCCCATTAGCTAAATTTGGGTTCGTGCTATCTGTAATAATTACATCCCAGAAACTGGGAGCTCCAAGATCCGGCTGTTCACCAAAACCAGTTCCTTCTTCATTCACAGCTGAAGAGGTTACTCGGATTGTCATAGTAGACATAACAAAATTCCTTATCTTTAAAGTTTTAGCAAGTCCGATCTGGGTGTTAGCACTATTTGAACATTACAGCTTCACAAGCCAGTCGCATGCTCTCTAGTGCAGATACCTCTGAACCAGAGCGAGATAATAAAGTGAGGCCGAAAGCCTCACTTTGTTGTGTACTTTATTTTTTCAAGCGACGAGCAATAATCATTGCAACTACACCAGCACCTAACAACGGCAACATACCTGGTTCAGGTACCTGGTTAAAAACAGGAGCAGCAATTACAGAAACAGAAGTAAGCATTAAAGCAGATCCAGCGATCAATTTTTTCATGTTAAAACACCTTTATTAAGTTGAGTATTTATCACCTACAGTCAAACGGCTGCGAGGTTTGTATCCAAGGTTCAATTTGATATAAACCTGGCTCCTGAAAGCGAACCACCACAAACAAGAATTAAACTATGCTGACTAAAGCAAGTTCCGTACCAAACAATACAAAGAACCTTAACACAACATAAACAAGCAACATTAACATAATATTAACTTTTAAAAACAATTACTTACAAATAAAAACGAACGTTTTATTTAAATAAACTTTCAAACAAAAATCATTAATAATATGAAGATTTTATGCGAAAACTGCAGATGTAAAAAAACCTGACAGAACAGTCAAGCATTCTCAATGAAGGCGAAATAATAATAATGTTTAAAACAGACGTTTTATTTATCGGCCTGATTCAGAATGAATATTCAGGCCTTTAAGAAAGGAAAAAGGCTAGCTACTCTTCTATAAATGAGCGCGCCACTGTGTCTACAAGAGGATCAGATAAGTACTGGAATAACGTCCGTTCACCGGTCTGCACAAAAACCTCAGCGGGCATTCCTGCAATAAGTTTCAAATCATTGCCTATTAAGTGCTGCAATCCTTCATCCGTTAACTCAATAATGGCAAGATAATAGGGTGCCTGAGTCGAATCATTTGGATCTAGTATGCTATCCGCTGAAATATTAATTAACTTTCCATCAATCCGTGGCGTCTCTCTCATCTTGAACGCTGAGAAGCGAACATCAACAACTTGCCCAATAGACAATCTATCAATATCAATCGGAGAAACTTTAGCTTCTATTATCAACCTGACGCCTTCAGGCACGATATCCATAAGCGTTTCACCTTCACCTATGACTCCGCCCACCGTATGCACGGCAAGCTCTAAAACGGTCCCTGTCTGGGGAGAACGAATCTGCGTACGCGACAAAGTATCCACCAGAGCCTGACGCTGCTCAACCAACTGAAATAGACGCTCTTGTACCTCATCAACCTCTGAAGCAACTTCTCTTTGTAACTCTTTTTGCAACTGCAGAGCCTGCAGCTTAGAAGCCACTACTTCAGATTTTGTTGAGGCTATACTTGCAAGCAACTCACCAAGCTCACCACGGCTTTGCGCCACTTCACGGTAAATTTCACGCTCTCTGCCTTTTTCAGCAAAGCCTTTTTTCTCTAACGACTTCAAATCTTTCAACTGGTTTGAATAAGAATACACCAAGCGTTGACGGCTTTTTTTCTGAGCTTCGAGCCCTGTTAGCTGCGACTCTAATTGCTCTGCTTGTTGAGCATATAAAGCGAGTTCATTTTCATAGGACTCTTTACGCACGTTAAAAATTTGACGCTGTACCCCTACCGCTTCTTGAACACGTCGATCCTCTTGAAGGTCCATCAAATCTTGAGGGTATATGACTTCATTCAACTGATCACGCTGAGCAATCAAGCGAGCTTCACGCGCACGCGAAAGAATATACTGCCCTTGAACAACTTCTAACTGAGCCTTAGCCTGAGTATCATCAAGCACCATCAAGACCTGGCCCTTTTCAACAGAATCCCCATCGCGCACCAAGACCGACTTAACAATGCCGCCTTGCAAATGCTGGACTGTCTTCTTGTTATTCTCTACACGAACTTTACCTTGTGCATGCGCTGCACTGGCAATCGGCGCAACAGCAGCCCATGTCCCCATACCAACAAATACGACAGCAATGATAAGGTACCCGATAAAAAGAAAGCGGCTATCATCGACAGCTTTTTCTAGATACTGTGTTGTTGCTTCTGTCTGCTTTACATCATTCATAATTAATTCTCGAGAACCGCATTTTCAGATACAGGCTTAGCCAAAACTTTAGCCGCAGGCTGCGGCGTACTGAGTTTTTCCATAACAACAGCAGCATTATCAAATGCAACCAAGCTACCGTTTGAAAGCACCATCACCTTATCCACCAGCTGTAATAAGTTATTACGATGCGTCACAACCACCAATGTTGAACCAATAGCTTTAAGACTACGGATAGCATTTGCCAAGGCCGAATCACCCTCCGTATCAAGGTTTGAGTTAGGTTCATCCAGCACAACTAATTTTGGCTCTCCATACAATGCCCTCGCTAATGCGACACGTTGACGCTGCCCTGCCGACAATAAGTGTGCTGTTATTTTTGTGGCATACCCATCAGCCAGCTGTAAAATCATTTGATGTACACCCGCAGCCATAGCAGCGGCAACCACTTTGTCTGAGTCAACCTGACCAAAACGAGCAATATTCTCACTCACAGTACCTTCGAGCAGCTCTATATCTTGAGGAAGATAACCAATGTGCTCACCTAAAACTTCACGGTCCCACTGGTTCATCTCAGCACCATCAAGGCGAATAGCGCCTCTTGTTGTTGGGTATATACCTAACATGGCACGGATCAGTGTCGACTTCCCCGCCGCACTTGGGCCAATAACAGCAACCGATGTCCCAGGCTCAATTTTGAAGCTAATATCCTGCAAAACAGGCTCTGTACTAGTACCAAGCGCAACAACGACTTTCTTAAATTCCACCAACCCCTGAGGAGGAGGAAGTGGCATCGGAGGCTCTATCGCTTTAGAGTCCTCAAGCAGGCTCGTTAAACGCGCATACGCACTTCTTGCACCCAAAAAGCTTTTCCACGAATTGATAAGCTGATCTATCGGAGCCAGAGCTCGCCCTAACAAAATAGAACCGGCAATCACTGTTCCGCTAGAGATATCTCCCTGAATCGCCAAATACGCACCTAAACCCAGCATTAAAGACTGCATAGTGGTTCTAAAGGTCTTGGATATTGTTGTAATCAACCCGCCTTGACGGCTCGCCTTAGTTTGTAATTCAAGTAGCTGGTCCTGTTTTTGCTGCCAACGCGCACGTAACCGTGGAAGCATCCCCATGGCTTCAATAACTTCTGAATTACGCAAGTTCAGCTGCGTTTCTTGTGTGTTTTCAATATTGAGTTTATTAGCATCTTGAATATCACCGCGTGTAATTCGCTCATTAACGACAGCAAGAATAATCAAAAAGATAGCAGCAGCTAGCGCAATGCTTCCCATTAAAGGATGAAAAAGATAAACAACACCAAGGTAAATAGGCAGCCAAGGCGCATCAAACAGCGTTAAAAGGCTAGCGCCACCCAAGAATTGACGCAGTGTCAATAAATCTGACAAAGGCTGCGCAGTAGCAACACTGCCGCCAGAAGCCAACGCCTGATGAAACAAAGAATCAAATACGCGTGGCCCTAACGTTTTTTCTAAGCGATTACCCGTCACTATCAATACCTGTGACCTAACCCATTCAAGCGTTCCCATCACCAGAAACAGAAACACCAATAAAAGCGTCAGCATTAGCAGTGTTGATTCACTGTTACTCGTTAAAACACGATCATAAACTTCGAGCATGTAGATAACAGGCGCTAACATCAAAATGTTAATGCAAAAGCTAAAAATCCCTGTTGATATAAAGGAAGTACGAGAAGCCGATAATGCCTGATATAACTCAGATTTTTCCACAGATTCTTTTGAGTTGTGTGACTGTGATTTCATAGCTTAACTGGATTCCATGCTTTGGTCAGATGAGTGCAAATTACTATAAACATATATTTACTCGGTACTTTTTATAAACAGCTTAGCACCAACAAAAAAACAAACTATATCGAGACTGGAACTGAATACAAAAATATTTCTACATTTACCTATAAAAAATGACATTTCGTAACATTTATATCAAATATCACTAAATGAGTGACTCGGATCAAAGGATTTGTCACTAGAGAGAGGATAATTATTAATTATAAACAACCTTCAAAGGAGACAATGATGGATGATCTGGTAAAAGCACCCCCGCAAGAAGCTATTGAAACACTTGAGACTGCATCTGAGCTGAATGACTCAGCATCAGCAAAAAAGAAAGAAAAAAAGAAAGCCAATACTCAAGAGCGAATCTCCCGAAAAGAGTACGAAGCCACTAAAAAAGACCTACAAATTGAGCTACTCAAAATGCAGAGCTGGGCGCGTGAAACCGGGGAGCGAATTGTCATCCTATTTGAAGGTCGTGATGCCGCAGGTAAAGGGGGAACAATTAAGCGCTTTATGGAACACTTAAACCCTCGTGGTGCTCGAGTTATCGCTCTAGAAAAACCAACCGAAGAAGAGAAAGGACAGTGGTACTACCAGCGCTATGTTAAACACCTCCCAACCAAGGGAGATATTCTTCTGTTTGACCGCTCTTGGTATAACCGGGCAGGCGTTGAAAGAGTTATGAATTTTTGCTCTCCAGCCGAGTATCTTGAATTTATGCGCCAAACACCTGACTTTGAACGCATGCTGGTTCGTAGCGGCATAAGACTTTATAAGTTCTGGTTTTCAGTTAGCCGAGATGAGCAATTCGAACGATTTCAGGCTCGTAAAGTTGCCCCACTGAAGCAATGGAAATTATCCCCGATTGATCTTGCATCACTTGATAAGTGGGATGCATACACAGAAGCCAAAGAAGCGATGTTCTTTTACTCTGATACCGCAGATGCACCGTGGACTGTTATCAAATCAGATGATAAAAAACGCGCACGCATTAATGCCATGCGCTTTGTCTTGAACTCGCTCCCTTACCCCAACAAAAATCCAGATATCGATCTAACACCTGATCCACTTATTGTTGGTAATGCGCGCGATATTCATGAGCAAGATGAACATATTTTCTTGCCTGACAATACATAACACGGAGGTAGTATCATGTCTCAGAAGCAAACTCAGCACTCGCATAATGTTGTTGAATCCTTTAAAGGAAAATTATCAACAGAGCTGCAAAGCCAGATTGGCGAATCGAATTTTTCAGCATTAGAATTGATTGTAGAATCAGCTATCAGCACCGCTGTGCTTGAAGAGCTTGAAAAAGCAGCCGATCGTGTCGAAAAACTATCACATGATATCCGTAATTTTGCAGAAAGCTATGATAGCTAGACGTTAGAAAAAGGGGGCTGCTCACAAACCACTCGTGCTCAGCCCTCCCTCCTCTAATTGCATCACAAAAAACCACCCTGTAAACTTCTCTTCTCGTTACTCACATGCCTATAAAAAGGTAAACGGGAAGAATAGAGTGCATTACTCTGGCTACAATACTCAATAACGCACTCGTTTTAACACATTGAAAACATGCTCTCTAAGCTAGGTTAGGCTAAAGCCCTCAACTCTCAAAAATAGAGCAATGGGAAAACAGTAATGGCTGACAGATTAACTCGGATTTACACACGCACAGGCGACAAGGGTTCAACGGGACTGGCAGATGGGCGCCGTGTCTCTAAAACATCAGAGCGTATTGAAACGCTGGGAGACATTGATGAACTCAATTCTGTTTTGGGCGTACTGCGGGCAGAGCTAGTCGCTGAGGACCCACTGTCTGTCATCTTTTTCCAATTGCAGAATGACCTCTTCGACTTGGGCGGTGAGATAGCTATGGCTAATCCCGATTATCAAGCGATAACACCTGAGATGATCGGTGAACTAGAAAGCCACCTTGACGACTTAAATGAGCAATTACCACCATTAACAGAATTCATACTGCCAGGCGGCAGTCGTAGCGCAGCCTACTGCCACCAAGGAAGAAGCATCTGCCGTCGTGCAGAGCGCCAAATGATTCGCTTATGCAATGCTGAAGAACAGAACTCGGCAGGAGCAATCTATCTTAACCGCTTATCAGACCTGCTCTTTGTCTGCGCCAGAATCTTAGCTCGCAGAGCAGGAGCAACAGAAGTACTTTGGCAGCCGAGAAACAAACCAAAATAGCAGCCTAAGATTGTATTATTAAAGACTTACTAGCAGCGCTATGCCTTATGGGACAGGGCTATTTTGGATTGAATCACAAACTGGTTAAAACAAGTGAAATCCTTGTCTTCAAGGGGTTTATCTACGCGGTCAGCATAAAATAAACCAATAGCTTTGCCGCGTATCACCACAGGCGCAATAACCATCCCACTAGGCCCAACCTCTTTTATAAACGCCGCGGGTAAACGCTCTTTCCAGCCCGGTTCGTTTAAATCAGACACCAGCAGTGTCATCTCCTTCTTAATCACATGATAAAACAATCGCAAGTCTGATTCTTTTCTCTGTGGAGTAAAAAACTGCTCTAATGATTCCAATGAATCACCTTCGGCAATTTTCATACTCAGCATAGGAGGCGACTGGCGGTAAAGGCAAAACATAACACGCTCATAAGAAGTACACGCCTTAATCCCCTCAATTACGAGCGACAAAATATCGTGGGCCGACCCTTTCTCTGCTGTTAGTTCAGCCAAGCGGTTTAAGAAGTAAAGCTGCTTACCCGAACTCTCATCTCTTCTCTTAGGCGCTTTCACACCAGTATGTTCTGATTCAACCAACTGATTACGCGAATGAAAGAAATAAGCCGTACGGCGAATACACTCATCTAAACGAGGTTCGCCAGTTTCTTGCATGACAGGTACAAGTCCCTGCAAATCAATACCGTATTCTTCAACCATATTTGCAGAGAGCTTACAGGCATCTTCAAAACAGCTTTCCACATCCTGATCCTGCAATGAAAAGTCATCTCTTAACGCTGTACTCAACTGCTCAATGCTTTGTTCATGGCTCAGTTCACCGTATATCTTTTCAATTAACGTGTGACTGAAAGAAACCAGTAAATGTTGCTTATGTATTAGATGGTCAGACTCTTCAGCTGTCATCTCATCCATGGTTTTTACTACCGAAGGAGGAAACCCCCAACTTTGCGCAAGATCCTGCCCAATATCACTGAACTGTCCACCCAGCGTTGATAATTGAATACTGCTCCAAGACTTCTCTCCAGCTACTCTGGCGGCACACATCTCTTGATAAACAGCCGGCATCGTACTGGCAATAATGATTTCACCAAGGTTGAACAGCAAACCGCACAAAAAGGTTTCTTCAATATCTCTCACGCCGGCTTTAGCCGCTAACTCTCTTGCCATCGACGCATTAAGAAAAGCACGCAACAATAGTTTTTCTATATTTGAATCGGGATAAGCCTCTGTAAAACTCTCGATTAACTTAAGTGAGATACACAGATTTTTGATTCGGTTAAATCCAAGAAGCACTACAGCACGAGAGATAACCGTTACGTTCCCCATACCTCGGTTAAACTCTGGCGTATTAGCGATACGTAGTAATTTGGCAGATAAGTTAGCATCTTTCATAACTGCCATAGCCAGCACCATCGCATCACTTTCTGGTGAACGGCTGAGTTCTTGAATACGGTTCAGTGTGGCACTGAATACAGGCAGGTCCCCTCCATGGCCTAACTGTGTATGGATGTTCTTTAATGTTTCTTGATATTTGATCACAATAACCCTACTACGAGCGATGTATTAATAGAGTAGTCAATAACAACGGGTAAGGGAAATCCACACAGAAAAACTAGCTAACGCGTACGCACTTTATCCAACAAGTGACATACCTGCCGCAACCCTTGAACGCTTCGCAATGTAGGGCGATTAACTAGGTCAGCATTGAGTGTATACAAATGCTGCTGACGAACAGCTGAGATTTCTGGCCATGCCAGCCAACGTTCTTGCCAATTAATCGGTGTCCCCTGCTCCGGCGCTAAAATAACCTCGGGGCTCAATACGACAATACTCTCAACACTCGTTTGCGGGACAACCTCCCTCTGGTTAGCAAAAAGATTGCGGCCACCACACAAAGTGATCATCTCATTAATCATCTGTTGCTTATTAGCTGTCATCAATGGTTCGTACCACAACTGATAGAAAACAGAGACAGTGCGCTTATTCCGATAAAGCGAAACCACTTTCTCAATATCTGCATCAAATGCAGCAATGAGCGGAGTGGCCACCTCCGACTGCTGCGTTAATACCGCTAAATCAGACAGCGTCTTACTCACACCCAGTAATGACTGGCTAGACGCCCGATAAACAACCACACCTAAAGACTCCAACAAAGCGAGAACTTCGACAGGGCTCCCACTATCCCACGCCACGACTAAGTCAGGCTGCAGTGCCAAAATAACTTCAGCACTCATCTCCTCAGCGCCACCAATACGAGGAATGGATAGCGCTTCTTTAGGGTAGTCGCTGTATTCAACCGTCGCGATAACCCTTTCACCTACACCGAGCGAAAACAGCTGCTCTGTTAAATGAGGCGCTAACGTAACAATTCGCCTGGCAGGTTGTTCTAGCGATACTTGCCGCCCGGCATCATCCTCAACCGACAACGCTTGCGCAGTGAACGAAACGAGAATTAACACAAGCATAGCAAATGGATAAAACACGATGACCCAACTCATAGATGATTGAATTAGAAGAATAACCTAGAACTGACAAAGCCGCCTAGCGCTACTCCAGTTATAACTATCGACAAAGATAATTATCAACCGACATCACGATAAACAGCTTTCCTTAACACGTTATATTTCAGCCGCGCTACTAATTGCTCAGCTCTACTTGCTTAGATCGACTACTTATTAAGATTCACAATAGTTCGCCCTTGAATCTTACCATTAACAATTTTCTCGGCGTATTCAGGCACATCATCCAAGCCAATAACCTGGCTGATTTCACCCAGCGCTACAGCGGGTAAATCTGTTTGTAAGCGATTCCATGCTTGTGTTCTACGCTCGATAGGACACATCACTGAATCGACACCTTGCAAACGTACATTACGTAAAATAAATGGCATGACTGTTGTTGGCAGCTTAAAGCCTCCCGCTAAGCCACAAGCGGCAACCGTAGCGTTATAATCAGCTTCAGCCAGTATTCTTGCCAGCATGGCGTCACCGACAGTATCAATACCAGCCGCCCAACGTTGGCGCTCAAGTGGACGGGCTTTTTCACTCATCTCTTCACGCGTTAAAATAGTCGTTGCCCCCAAGCCACGCAGGTAACCTTCGGTTTCTGATCGGCCAGTAATCGCTGCTACTTCGTAACCCAGCTTTGCCAAAATAGCCACAGCAACTGAGCCCACACCACCCGCAGCACCCGACACAACAACCGGCCCTTTATCTGGTGTAACACCCCCTTCTTCAAGTGCCATCACACACAACATCGCCGTTAGGCCTGCCGTTCCGATAGACATAGACACTTCAGGCGCCATACCTGCTGGTAACGGCACTAGCCATTCAGATTTAAGACGTGCTTTTTGTGACAAGCCACCCCAGAAACGCTCGCCCACGCTCCAACCTGTGAGTACAACTTGATCGCCAGCTTTATAAGCATCACTGTTACTTTCTGCCACAGTACCGACTAGATCGATACCCGGCACCATTGGGAATTTGCTAACAATTTTGCCTGTTCCGGTAATAGCCAAACCATCTTTAAAGTTAATGGATGAGTAATCGACATCAACTAATACATCTTCATCAGGCAGATCGCTGACATCCAACGTTTTAATTTCGGCAACAGTTTTACCGTCTACTTGATCCAGAACCAGTGCTTTAAACATCACAAACCCCTATTTGTCTTACAATTTAACAAATCATAACATCGGTGCTTATAAAAATTCTACAGCGTTGTTCAATTTTTAAGCAGAAGACTTTGGCAGTACCCAATTCGGGCGTGGAAAATGACAGGTGTAACCATTAGGGAAATGCTCCAAATAATCCTGATGCTCAAGCTCAGCTTCCCAGAAATCACTCACTGGCTCTAGCTCAGTAACCACTTTAGCCGGCCATAAACCTGAGGCATTAACATCGGCGATGGTATCCAACGCCATCTTTTTTTGATCATCGCTCACATAATAAATCGCCGAGCGATAAGACATCCCCTGATCATTCCCCTGCCGATTAGGTGTTGTTGGATCATGAATTTGAAAAAACAGTTCAAGAATACGACGATAAGACAACTGAGCAGGATCAAATAGAATCTCGATACCTTCAGCATGAGTTCCGTGATTACGATACGTGGCATTAGGCACATCGCCACCGGTATACCCGACCCGCGTTGCATCAACTCCCGGCAACTTACGAATTAGATCCTGCATACCCCAAAAACAACCACCTGCCAGCACTGCACGCTCTTGTGACATGTTGGTATCTCCATTAAAAACTAATATTTAAAGGCTCTAAGCCTAACGGCATTATGGTTGGAGGCTTAGCTAGTGTCATTGGTTCAATTTCTGTTTTAGGACCCACATATACCCACCCATGAAACAGCCCAAGATTACCGGTATATGATTTTTATAAATAGTCATCCCAAGACTCATTGAAATACAGACTAAGAGCGAGATTAAAACAACGGATAAAAAAGGCCAAGCAATAGATTTTTTAGCTCCGAAATAACCGACAACACCCATCAATGCCATAGTTATAGGAAAACGTAAAAGATAAACCTCTTGGGAGTTTAGAAACTGATTGATAATCTCTAATGATTCGGTATCGCGAGTTTTTCCCAACCCATTTAGGTACATACCAATAACGGCCATTACTAAATAAGCCACAAACCAAGTATTAAAGACTTTAGTGTACCGAGAACAACGCCCTTTATCGGTATAAGGCTCATTTGAACTCCTTTCAAATATTTTAGAGAAACGCCCCGCACACATTTGTTACATCTTTCTGTAGTGCTCAACGCCTCCATCTTTATTAGAGTGCATTGCTAACATTCCATTTTCTACACAAGCTTTAAAATAGCCAAGCTGAGCAATATCTAAATCAAAACACCCATCACTTCTTGGAGTAGATTCATACAAAAAATCCCCACCAACCTCACCAAACTTATAGGTTATTTTTCCGTCATTTTTAACTACCATACGGCTATTATTAACAAGCTTTTTTATACTATTTGCCTGACTTGGAGGCATTCCGTTTTTATATGCCATGTTCAAAAGTGCCTCTTCATCTGGAGCCCACTTTCCTAGCAATGGTGAAGGTAAATTATTATTGTAATACCAGTACCCACTACCTGCTAAAATCATAATTACTAGTATATTTTTCATTCAATCATTCCTTGAAATGTCATTGTATTATGCTGTCCTGCAGTATTTCGTACTACCAACTACAATCCGCTCTCTACATAGTGGTGATAGATAGCACACTGTCTTTTACTTTCTTTTTCGGTTGTATAGGTTTGCTTTTTTTGGTGCATGGCCGACCAATCAATACATGAGCGCCACATCGCTTTTCCTTTCTCACTACGTGCTCGCTGTTTTTTAGCCGTATTTTGTCTTACCGCAGCATCTGCCTGTTTTTGCTCTATTAATTGCTCTCGCGTTAAATCGATAATTGCGTTCACTTCACGCAATTCAGACGCAGCAAACTGAGCGGCAATGTAGTTAGATAAGAGGTTGCCGCAAGTAACGGCCAACGTGATGATAAAAAACAGGGCTAAAAAATGGGGTGTTTTCACTGTGTTGAAATATCCGTATTTCAAAGCAAATTATGAAGGCCTGTGGATAACAGGCCTGATGGTCTATAGAACGAGTTGGTTTATGAGCCAGTCGATCTTTGTAAAGAGTATAGCAGTTATTTAGCGATCATTTTTTCTTGTACGCTAATGACTTTGTCGGCCATCGTCTGATCTTTGTCTATGCGTGTGCCTAATTTCATATGGCTTGTAATACGCACCGCACCCTCCGCATGAAGAACTTCGTGACAACGTTTCACTGCGGCCATTACACCTTCCCACTCACCTTCTACGTTAGTACCGTAGCCATGCATTGTATGCGTTAAGCCTGCATCTTCAAAAATCTTTTGGCACATAGCTATATAAGGTGATACAGAAGTGCCTACGCCGCCAGGTGAAACCATTATATCCATCAATACGTACATTGTGCTTATCCTCAATTTTGGCTGTTATATGGCTGTATTCCACAATCCTTAGTGCAATGTATCAAGGGCCAACCAACTTTTTTAGATTGGCCAGCCCTTTTCACAAAACTTATCAATTGAGTTGATACTGATACTGGTTATTACTACACCCGACCAATTCTTCTATTTATTAGCGTTATTAATGCTCAATGCCATCGCTTCAGCAACCTTGATACCATCAATCGCTGCCGACATAATGCCACCCGCGTAACCCGCACCTTCACCTGCTGGGAACAAGCCTTGAGTATTAATACTCTGAAAGTCTTTACCACGTTTTATACAGATAGGAGCCGAGGTTCTAGTTTCAACACCCGTGAGCAGCGCGTCCTCTAAAGCAAACCCTTTTATCTTTCTGTTAAAAGCAGGTATCGCTTCTCGAATAGCTTCAATACAGAAGTCTGGTAGCGCTTTGGATAGATCTGTTAGTTTGATACCCGGTTTAAATGATGGCTCTACACTGCCGATAGTCTCGGAGGATACTCCTTTTAAGAAGTCGCCAACCTTTTGCGCAGGTGCACCGTAATTTTCGCCCCCTAACAGGTAAGCATTGCTTTCGAGTTCTCGCTGAAAATCAATGCCGGCCAATGGACCACCTGGATAATCCGTTGGATCAATGCCTACTACAATTGCACTATTAGCGTTACGCTCTGCTCGTGAATACTGGCTCATACCATTAGTAACGACACGGTGCTCTTCAGACGTTGCTGCCACAACAGTACCTCCAGGACACATACAGAAGCTGTAAACAGAACGACCGCCTTTACAGTGATGAACTAGCTTGTAGTCAGCAGCACCTAGGATTTCGTTACCCGCATTTGCGCCAAAGCGCGCTTCATCAATGAGTGACTGTTGATGTTCGATTCTAAAACCAACAGAAAAAGGCTTCGCTTCGATATATACGTTTTTGTCGTAAAGCATCTGAAAAGTATCACGAGCACTATGGCCAATCGCTAAGGCGATATGCTTAGACTTAATAACTTCGCCATCTGCCAAAGCAACGCCGGTAATCTGCCCTGCTTCTATCTGTACATCATCAACGCGCGCACTAAAGCGAATTTCACCGCCCAGCTCTATGATTTTCGCACGCATTTTTTCTACCATCGATACCAAACGGAATGTACCAATATGCGGCTTACTCACAAACATAATTTCATCGGGTGCGCCCGCTGCGACGAACTCAGTAAGTACTTTACGACCATAATGATGCGGATCTTTCACTTGGCTATACAACTTACCATCGGAGAATGTACCTGCTCCGCCTTCACCAAACTGCACGTTAGACTCAGTGTTTAATATTTTCTTACGCCAGAAGCCAAACGTATCTTTAGTACGCTCACGCACTTCTTTACCGCGATCAAGGATAATCGGCTTATAGCCCATTTGTGCCAAGACTAGCCCCGTTAACAAGCCACAGGGGCCAAAACCAATAACAACAGGGCGTTCCTGCAAATCTACTGGCGCTTGTGCCACAAACTGATAGCTCATGTCTGGAGTAGCTTTAATGAGCTGTTCATCTGCAAACTTTTCGAGAAGCGCTTCATTACTTTTCGTCTCAACATCCAATGTATAGATAAGCACGATGTTAGCTTTTTTTCGGGCATCATATCCGCGCCGATGTACGTGGTAGCTAACGAGATCATCAGCCTTAATAGATAAGCGGGCCACAACAGCATTGGCAATAGCCTGATCATCATGATCTAGCGGTAATTGGATATTCGTAAGGCGTATCATGTGAGGATTCCAGAAAACCGAAGGCCTATGAAAAATTATAAAAGGCCGCCGAGAGTTACTTAGTTATAGTAAAGAGTGCAGTTTACGCACTTATTTATGATGTGTCGCAAAATTGGCCATCACACACTGTTATTTTTCTATTTATCTCTACTGGCTAATTGCCCAATTCAGATGTGAACGATGAATACTCTCAACCTCTTGAGGCGTTAAGGTACGGCTCTCACCAGGCAGCAAAGCCGAATCAAGCGATAGGCACCCAATAGACATTCGATGCAGTTGCAACACAGGGTTACGAAACCGGCCAAACATCCGTTTGATCTGGTGATAACGTCCTTCAGTCAGATCCACATGTGCAACATACTCAGAGACAATTTCAAGCATTGCTGGTTCAGTTTTAATATCTTCATAGGAAAAATACATGCCTTGTGCAAAGGCCTTTATATATTCTTCTGCAAGGCTATTTTGCAGAGTAACTTTATAAGACTTTGTTACTTTGTTTTCAGGTGATGTTAGTTGACGAGACCAACGCCCATCATTGGTTAGTAACAGTAAACCTGACGTATTCAGATCTAAGCGCCCTACTATGTGCAGCGTAGCTTTATCTGGCCTATCAAGTAGATCAATCACGGTACGATGCTGATCATCCTCAGTAGCACTTACCACACCAATGGGTTTATGCATCATGATATAAACAGGTTTATTCGCCTGTAATACCCGATGAGCATCCAAAACAATACGAGAAAACTCATCAACAGGCTGATCAATATTCAGAGCAACCACACCATCTACACTTACGCGTTTTTGGGCTAGAAAAAGCCTGACATCTTTACGGTTCATACTTAAATGATTACTTAGAAACCGATCCAAGCGGCCGCGCTTTGACTGCATGGCGGAACTCCTCAACTATTCAGTAAATGATTATACAGTGAAGCCCTAGTATTGCCCCTTTATTAAGACAAGCAGCACATCAACCAAACCCTGACATAAAAAAACCACTCGAAAGTGGTTTTAGCTTATCGATGACAACTAGGCACAACGGCGAGCAGCCCCAGCACCCAATAAACCTAACGAAAACAAAGCAACAGTTGAAGGTTCAGAAACACTGTGCTCAATAGGTCCATCATACAACAAACAAATCCGCATCAAAATCCCAAGAAACTCGTACTTCTGAATCTTCGGCAGAACCATTTGTATCCGTTAAAAAACCAAAGCTTACTTCAACACTACTTTGCATAGGATCAGAGGAAGCCAAAAGCTCTGCACTTAAGGTACGCACCGCATTTGTACCTATTGCATACGTATCTGTGCCACTCAAAGTTATCATCTGCTCCAAACCGACATTAAACCCATCAATTTCGATCAAGCCAGCTTGCGCTGTAAATAGGCTCCCAGCAAATATAAGCATTAAGTTCTTCAGTACACACTTCTTTTTCAACAAAATTACATTTTAAAATTTGCAGATCGTATTACCAAACCATTGATTTTTATAATTTTTAATAACATGACCTTTGCGCTTTCATACAATGAAGGCAACAAATCATTTTAGCTCAGCATGCAAAGCTTACGCCGATTAATACAACCGTATAAAAAGAATAAGCTAAAAAAGAGGTTAATATACAAAAACATATTAGATGTAAGATTTACTGAAAATAAGCACTTTAAAATCAATTAATTACAACGAAATTTTTAAAGCTACGGTTCACTTTTCTATTTGAAAAAACAAATCTACACCAGCAAAGTATTCAATGCGCGTTACAATTTAACAACAAACCTAAACTATGAAATACTCACACTCTATTTATTGTGAGTAAAAGCGTGTGAAATCTATAGATTTTGAACCCGTCAGCCAGAAAAGCCTATCTCGCCAGATCGCGGATCAAATTCGCCAAGCGATTATCGACGGATCTTTAGCAGCCGATGATCGCTTACCCACTGAGGATGAACTCGCAGCCCGCTTCAGTGTTTCACGCCCCACTATCCGTGAAGCCCTCAAACGACTCGCCGCACAAAACCTTGTTCGCTCAAAACGCGGCCCGACAGGAGGTACTTTTGTAAATCGTCCCAGTATTAGCGATTTAAGCGACTCTTTAGCTGGCGCAACTACGCTTTTGATGGGTTTGAATGCCTTCTCATTAGAGGAGATAACACAGACACGCCTTGAGCTTGAAACCATCTGCTGCAAACTTGCTTCACAAAACCGCTCCAAAGAGGACTTGGATGCATTACTAGTCGAACTCAAAACACAAAAAGACCCTAGCCTCACTGCAGAAGAGTTTTGTGCTTCTGATGTTAACTTTCACCGCTTAATCGCCAATGCAACCGGCAACCGTATGCTCGCCTTTGTCATGCATACCGTAATAGAAGCCTTACAACCCGTAGCCAACATGGTCGCTCACCGCTACCGAGAGAAGGCAGTCATCTATAATCAGCATGAGCGGTTATTTGTTGCGTTATCTAATCAAGATGCTGAGCTTTGCGTCCAGATACTGTCCGAGCAAGTGCATTACCTTAATGAACAGCACAACGCAGCCCAGTCCGATAAGCAACATGACAAACAATCGTGTTAAACAAAAACTAAATGCATGTTATGTTGTCTGTTATTGATTATGGTTGATAGGCTTTAAAGCAAGTTTCTATTATCCTAAGACGATATCAAAAAATAATGTGATTTATGCAGTGAGGACTAACTGTGGAAGAGAGTAATATTTGGATCATCGGTGTTGTAGCATTAGCAATTGGTGGATTAATTGGCTTCCTGATGGGCCGTTCTGGTGGAGGCTCAGACGAGCAAGAGAAGCTGGAAGACGCTAAAAAAGAGCTCGAAAATTACAAAACTCAGGTAGCTGGGCATTTTGAAGAGACCGCTGACCTTGTTAACAAAATGACTGAATCTTACCGCGGTGTTTACCAACACTTGGCGACGGGTGCTCAAGCTCTATGTGATGCGGATACAGCGCGCTCTATTGAGTCTAGCATGACCCCACAGCTAACCGCTCAGAAAGAAGTCGAAGTCGAAAGCACTGAATCAAATGAGAGTGATACTGTCGCTAATACTGAGACTGAGACAATATCAGCCGTTGAGCCACCACGTGATTACGCTCCCAAACAACCAGATGAAGAAGGTACACTGTCTGAATCATTTGGATTAAAAGAGACGACAGATGACGCCGGCATAACTGATGCTGAACCAAGCACAGAAGAAACCGCTAAAAAAGCATAGCTTTTATGTTTTAAAAAGGCCTCTTCGTGAGGCCTTTTTAGTTTCTACTGTGTGTTTTTACAGATACTCAGCCCTCGCAACTACACCGGATTGTCTATTTCAACATAATGGTGCTCAATCCCAAAATGGGCCGCCAAATGCTCCCCCAATGCCTGCACACCGTAACGCTCAGTCGCATGATGACCCGCAGCAAAGTAATCTATACCCGCCTCTCGCGCGATATGGACTGTTTGCTCAGATATCTCACCTGAGATATAAGCATCAACGCCTTCTTCAAGCGCTTTTTCAATATAACCCTGCGCGCCTCCCGTGCACCATGCGATCTTCTTAATAGGACGATTGATACCTTGAATATGCTGCGTTGGCCGGCCAAGAACCTGTACAAGTTCTGCAGATAACTGTTCAGCTGTCTGCTGTTCAGGCAATTCACCGACCATTCCAATCGCGTGCCCCAGATCGCCATCAAGCCCGGATATGATCTTCCAATTCATTTTTATAGCCAGCTGTGCATTGTTGCCCAATTCAGGATGAGCATCCAAAGGTAAGTGAAATGCTAACAAACTCATATCATTACTGAGCAAGGTGCTCAGACGACGTTTTTTTATACCTGTTATTCTCTCGTTTTCGCCTTTCCAAAAATAACCATGATGCACCAGTATAAGATCAGCCTGCATATCCACAGCAGCATCTAGCAAGGCTTGAGAAGCAGTCACACCTGAGATGATTTTCTTAACAACTGGTTTACCCTCTACCTGCAAGCCGTTAGGGCAATAGTCTTTAAACATATCTACACTTAACAAATCTTTGCAATATTGAACCAGCTTTGGCAATAAAACAGACATATAATTAGATCCTCATTAGCAACCATGTGGCACAAATCGTATAATTCTACGGTGTGATTTTGTTTTCACCAGTATTTCCGGAATTTATTTTAATGCGCAAACTCAGTTTTCTTGGTTGGCCGATTATTACAGGTGTGCTTATAGCAATCATCCTGTTGCAGTTTTTCCCCCAACTACTTTCACCACCTGTGACAACTGTCGAAATTAGAGAAACCCAATTATCGACTCATGTCCCAGGAAAAAGCGGCCCCGTTTCCTACGCCGAGGCTGTAGAAAAGGCAGCACCTGCTGTTGTGAACATATATACGCGAACACTCATTGAGCAAAAAAGACATCACGTAATAAAAGACCCTTTGTTTAAGAAGTTTTATGAACTGGGTGACATGCCTCAACGAGAGCGTATTCAGTCAAGCCTAGGCTCGGGTGTCATTCTTAATGCTCACGGCTACATTATTACCAACAACCATGTCATCGCAGGTGCTGACAGCATCGTTATTGTTCTGAAAGATGGTCGCGAGGCACCTGCTGAAATTATCGGAACAGATCCTGAAACTGATCTAGCCATCCTCAAGACCAATATGGATAACTTACCAAGCGTTACACTATCACCTTCTGATTCACTACTCGTAGGTGATGTCGTACTCGCTATTGGCAACCCATTTGGGGTTGGCCAAACAGTAACTATGGGTATTGTCAGTGCGACAGGAAGGAACAGCCTGGGCCTGAACACTTATGAAGACTTTTTACAAACTGACGCTGCTATTAATCCTGGTAACTCCGGCGGCGCTTTAGTAGACGCTCACGGCAATCTGATTGGCATCAACTCTGCCATTTTTTCAAAATCAGGCGGATCCCAAGGAATAGGGTTCGCTATCCCCTCCAATCTTGCAAAAAAAGTCATGACCGACCTCATTACTCAAGGTCGAGTGGTTCGTGGATGGATGGGTGTCGAGATTCAGGAGTTAACCGCAAACTTGGCTGAATCTTTTGGTCTTCAGGAGATGAGTGGCTTAATTGTTGCCGGAATTTACCGAGATGGACCCGCACACAAAGCCGGCTTACAACCCGGCGACATTATGCTTTCATTGAATGGCAAACCGGTTGAGGGACGACGCTCAATGATTGGTATTGCTGATTTCACCCCAGGTGAACCATTAGAGGTTGAGTATTTACGAGAAGGAAAACAGTTTACTGCAAAAGTAACTGTAGGAGAAAGACCGTTAACTCGCCCGAGTTCTTAAGTCTGGATGTTTAATATTTGAAAACAAGCTTACAAAAAAGGCCTCTCATGAGGCCTTCTCACAACAAATATGCTTAGTTCTTAATGCGGTACTCTGCAGAGCGCGCATGAGCAGTAAGCCCTTCACCTCTTGCCAACACTGAAGCCACTCCTCCAATATCAGAAGCACCATCTGCAGAGAACATAATCAACGAAGAGCGCTTTTGAAAATCGTAAACGCCTAACGGGGAAGAGAATCGTGCAGTGCCTGATGTTGGTAAAACATGATTAGGTCCTGCACAGTAATCACCCAGCGCTTCTGCCGTGTGACGCCCCATAAAGATAGCACCGGCATGACGAACCAAAGGCAATAGAACTTCTGGGTCTTCTACTGAAAGCTCTAAATGTTCGGGGGCTATACGATTACTAATTTCAATCGCCTGCTGCATATCTTCAACGAGAATGAGTGCCGCACGATTTCGTAAAGAAACTTCAATAATTTCCTTACGCTCCATCGTTGGTAATAGCTTACGAATGCTATCTTCGACCTGATCAATAAAACCTGCATCAGGCGTTACCAGTATTGGTTGCGCATCTTCATCATGTTCCGCTTGCGAGAACAGATCCATAGCAACCCAGTCAGGATCCGTTTGGCCATCACACACAACCAAAATCTCTGAAGGCCCTGCTATCATATCGATACCGACTGCACCAAATACTGCGCGCTTAGCAGTGGCCACAAAAATATTGCCTGGCCCCACTATTTTATCAACTTTAGGTACGGTTTCAGTACCATAAGCCAATGCGGCAACAGCTTGCGCCCCGCCGATAGTAAACACTCGATCAACACCTGCTAAAGAGGCGGCCGCGAGTACTAGCTGATTTAGCTCTCCACGCGGCGTGGGTACAACCATTATAATTTCAGCAACACCTGCTACTTTTGCAGGGATAGCATTCATCAATACAGATGAAGGATAAGCAGCCTTTCCACCCGGGACATATAAGCCTACGCGGTCTAGCGGAGTCACTTTTTGACCCAGCATAGTGCCATCTTCTTCAGTATACTGCCACGAGTCAGATTTTTGCTTTTCGTGATAGTGACGAATACGGTTCGCCGCCTTTTCAAGCGCACTACGCTGAACCTCAGGAAGTCCTGCAAGTGCTTGTGCAAGGCGTTCAGAGCTCAATTCCAACTCTTGCATAGTATCGACCGAAGTCAAGTCAAAGCGATTGGTATAAGTAACGACAGCTGCATCACCCTGCTGCTTAACTTCAGACAAGATATCATCAACTATTTGATTAACTTTCGCATCGGAAACACTTTCCCATGCAAGCAGTTTCTCTAATTGGAGATCGAAGTCTTCCTGAGAGCTACTTAAACGAGTAATTGACAACTCGGTCATCACTACCCCTCCCTTCTTTTCACAACGGCTTCAGACATCATGTCGATAATAGGCTGGATTTGGCGATGCTTCATTTTTAATGCAGGCTGCCCCACAACGAGCCGTGAACTAATGTTGGCGATAAAATCCATTGGCTCCAAACCATTCGCACGCAAGGTATTACCGGTGTCGACGATATCAACTATACGATCAGCCAAACCCATAATAGGAGCCAGCTCCATAGCACCATACAACTTAACGATATCAACCTGACAACCCTGCTGAGCGAAGTACTGCTTAGCAATATTGACAAATTTTGTAGCGATACGCATACGCCCTTCAACAGGCGATGCATCTGTAAGCCCTGCAACCATGAGCTTGCATTTAGCAATTTCTAGATCTAATGGCTCATAGAGGCCTTTGCCTCCGTGCTCCATCAAAACATCTTTACCAGCAATACCCATATCCGCACCGCCATACTCAACATAGGTTGGAACATCAGTCGCGCGTATCACAACAAATTTAATGTTGTCATGATTAGTGTCGAAGATCAGCTTACGACTTTTAAATATATTCTCAGCTGGAATTATATTCGCCGCTTCTAACAAGGGCAGCGTTTCTTCAAGGATACGGCCTTTAGACAGCGCAATTGTAAGCTGTTGTTTCTTCATCATTTTATTCACTTAACCTGGAATGCGGCGAATTTTCGCCCCCATCATCTGCAATTTCTCTTCAATACACTCATAACCACGATCGATGTGATAAATACGATCAATTGTGGTCTCGCCACTCGCTACTAGTCCAGCAATCACTAAGCTGGCAGAGGCTCTTAAGTCGGTTGCCATCACCTCTGCGCCCTTAAGATGCTCACCACCTTCAATGCTGGCAGAGTTACCATCAATTAGGATATTTGCCCCTAATCGAATCATCTCTTGCATATGCATAAATCGATTTTCAAAAATCGTTTCTTTAATATGCCCAACACCTTCAGCGACTGCATTTAGTGCAGCAAATTGCGCTTGCATGTCAGTCGGGAAAGCAGGATAAGGGGCAGTAGTAATATTCACAGCTTTAGGACGGCGGCCCTCCATGTCCAGAGAGATCCAGTCGTCGCCTGTTTCAATCTTTGCACCCGCTTCTGTCAGCTTCAATAACACGGCATCCAAAATATCTGCACGTGTATTTTTAGTCTTAACATAACCACGAGTCGCAGCAGCAGCCACTAAATATGTGCCTGTTTCAATACGATCGGGCATAACCGAGTAACGACAACCTTTAAGGGATTCAACACCATTTACGGTAATAGTATCGGTACCCGCTCCTTGGATATCGGCACCCATTGCAATAAGGCAATTCGCCAGATCGACAATTTCCGGCTCACGGGCAGCATTTTCAATAATACTTTGCCCTTCAGCCAAAGCAGCAGCCATTAAAATATTTTCAGTTCCGGTTACTGTCACGATATCAAATAATATTTTAGCGCCTTTCAAGCGACCATCACTGCGTGCGTGAATGTAACCGGCATCGACAGTAATTTCAGCACCCATAGCCTCTAGACCACGAATGTGTAAATCAACGGGGCGGCTACCAATAGCACACCCTCCAGGAAGCGATACTTCTGCTTCCCCATAATGAGCCAATAATGGACCCAGCACCAAGATTGATGCGCGCATGGTTTTTACCAGCTCATATGGCGCATGAAAATTTTTGATCGTGCTCGTATCAACTTCAACGCTTAGCTTTTCATCAACAGTCAGTTCTACACCTGTACGACGAATCAATTCAAGCATTGTCGTAATATCGTGCAAATGCGGTAAATTGCAGATAGTTACTGGCTCATCAGCCAAGAGTGTTGCTGCAAGAATAGGTAGTGCCGAATTTTTAGCGCCTGAAATACGAACTTCGCCGTTCAGACACGCACCGCCTTCAATAATGAGTTTATCCATTCAAAAATTTCCAACCGTTGGTTAGCTTTGCAGTGCAGCCCACTGTTCAGGTGTATAGGTTTTAATAGTTAGCGCATGAATAGTGCCATCAGCAATATATTCATTCAGGCACTGATATACCAACTGCTGCTTTTTAACTGGCATCAAACCGGCAAATTTATCATTAATAACAGTAACTTCGAAGGAACAACCTTCCCCTCCAGTGATCACTTGCGAGCCTTGCAGCTGCGATTCAATAATTTGTTTTACTTCTTCAGCGGTCATGAAGCGCTCCGGGGTAAGTTACGTTTGTAATTGAGGGGCGCAATGATAACGAATTAGCGCTTAAAAGGCGAAATTAATACCCGACTAGCTGTCTGTCAAAGAGCACCCTGTAATACTCAAGCCTACAAGATCAGCAATCGCTACCATATCCTTTGGTAAGTTTATAAATGTCATTTTCTTATTTTGTTCTTTAGCTAATCTTAAAAAACATAAACAGAGGGACAAAGATGAACTATCCACTTTTTTTACATTTGAAAAATCCAGAACACAGTCCCCAGCTTTAGCCGAGATCTCTGCTTCAGTCACTTTCCTGACACTATCAATACGAGGAAAAACCAAATCACCCGTTAATGTAATTTGGTTTAGCTCGTTATTAAATTCTGCTTTTAGTGTGTTCTTTTGTTCAATCACAGGCTAGTTCTTTGTACGTTTATCATCAATCTTTGCTTCCCAAGAATCAACAACACGCCCTACATCATATCTTGAGCGCTGCATCATTTCATAAAACTGATTTTGGAATGTAATTCTTAAGTTGATGCCATTCAGCATCACATTCACTAGTTTCCAATACCCCTCAGACTTAACCATATAGTTAACTAAGGTATACCCAACACCCGCTTTAGATACCACATTAACAGAAACAATTTGCTTACTATCAACTGGGCTCACAATATTTGCGCCAACTAAGTCATAGGTATCCACATCAAACTCAAGCAATGATTTCGCATATGTTCTTATCAGCGTCTGCTTAAAGACAACCGCAAACTTATTACGCTGAGCATCACTAGCTTGGCGGTAATACTTACCCATAACCCACTTCGAGATGTACTCAAAATCTACATCTCTATCAACTATTGCCTCTATATCTTGAATCACTGATTGAAGATCAACCGGCTCTTGAGCACGATGTTCATCGATAACAACAATCATATCTTCAATTGTTTGGCGAACCTCGACACTCGCTTCTTGCCAGGTAGCCTGAGCTGTCAAAGACTGAAAAGCCAAGCTCATCCCGAGCAAAAAAGTTAGAAAAAAGCGTTGCATTGAGAGGGCCTCTCCTAGTTATTCACTTTATTAAATAAAAACTTACCGATCAGATCTTCTAGAACAAGTGCTGATTGGGTGTCATCGATATAATCACCATCTTTAAGGCTATCTTCCTCAAAACCAACGGAGATACCTATATACTGTTCTCCCAACAACCCTGCTGTCAGAATTTTTGCTGAGCTATCGATAGACAAGTAATCAATGTCAGAATAGATATCCATAGTAACAAGAGCAACTAAGCGCTGTGTATCAATTTTAATGCTTTTAACTTCGCCAATCTGCACGCCTGATAGCGTAACTTTAGCACGAGAAGTCAACCCACCAATATTTTCAAACCGTGCATGGACTGTGTAATCATCCTGTTGAGCCGATAACTTCAAACCACTTACATTCAGAGCCAGCCCCAACAGTGCCAACACTCCTAGCACCATAAAAAAACCAACCATTATTTCTATCCATCGCATACGCATTTCTTATAAATCCCCAAACATCAATGCGGTTAAAATAAAGTCCAGCGCTAGAACCGCTAAAGACGAATAAACAACGGTACGAGTCGTTGCCTGACTAATACCTTCCGACGTTGGAACACAATCATACCCTTGAAAAACAGCAATCCAAGTTACAACGATGCCAAAAACAATGGCCTTGATCACACCATTGAGCACATCTTCAGAAAAATCTACAGAATTTTGCATGTTTGACCAAAAAGATCCTTCAAAGATCCCAAGCCATTCAATACTGACTAAAGCGCCTCCCCAGATCCCAACCATTGCAAAAATAATTGCTAAGACTGGCATACAGATAAAACCTGCCCACAACCGAGGAGCCACAATGCGACGCAAAGGATCTACACCTATCATTTCAAGGCTGGACAACTGCTCAGTGGCCTTCATCAAGCCTATTTCGGCTGTTAACGCTGACCCTGCTCGACCAGCAAACAACAATGCTGTCACAACAGGCGCTAACTCTCGAACTAAACTAAGCGCCACCATCTGTCCAACTGCTTGCTCTGACCCATAATCAACAAGAATAGTATAGCCCTGCAAACCTAGCACCATGCCAATAAACAGGCCAGAGACAATAATAATAACCAGTGATAAAACGCCTACAAAATAAATTTGCTTAAGCAGTAAAGGAAACATTACAACAGGTGTAGGCTTTGCAACTAATGATTGCCAAACAACACCACCTGCACGCCCTATACCAGCCAAACGATCCAACATAGCACGCCCAAGCGAGCCAAATTGATTAAGCATTATCGCTTCTCCTGAGCGCAAAGGTCTTCTAACATGTCATCATCAGAAAAGTGAAAGGGAACAGGCCCATCGGGCAACCCTTGCATAAACTGCTGAACTTGATCGGTCTTATCACTCAACAAAGCTTGTGGTGTTCCTGATGCAATCACTTGCCCATCTGATAATAAATAAATGTAATCTGCGATACTCATTGTTTCTTGAATATCATGGGAAACAATAATGCTTGTGTGCCCCAACGCCTGATTTATCTTTCGAATAAGATTAACAAGAACACCTTTAGCAATAGGGTCTTGTCCAGTGAAAGGCTCATCATACATCACGATATCTGGATCCAAGGCTATTGCTCGCGCTAGCGCTACGCGTCTTGCCATCCCCCCAGACAACTCGCTCGGCATTAAATCTCTGGCACCGCGCAACCCAACAGCCTGTAACTTCAATAATACAATATCTCGTATCATGTCTTCTGGTAACTCAGTATGCACCTTGATCGGAAACGCTACATTTTCATAGACGCTCATATCTGTAAACAATGCACCACTTTGAAACAGCATCCCCATTCGTTCACGCAAAGTGAACAACTGCTGACGAGAAATCCGATGCACATCTAAGCCATCTATTTTCACATAACCAGCATCTGGGCGAAGCTGACCACCAATCAGTTTAAGTAGCGTTGTTTTACCCGTTCCTGATGGCCCCATGATAGCTGTAATTTTCCCACGAGGAATTTTCATATCCACATGACGAAAAATTTGTCGAGCGCCACGACTAAAACCCAACCCACGAATATCGATAATTGATTCTAGACTGTTATTAATCGACATATTTTCAAAGCCTTTTCCCTGCCATATCAGAAGGGGTTAATGATCCGATTTCCCATATAGAAATACCGCGCAGCACTATAGCATTTACTGCACAAAACATGAACAGACCATCCTTTTAACTTGCACCAAATTTTGGTTCTGATTTAATAAGCCGTTTTTAACTATTAGGCACAATAAATACTATGTTATTCCCGATTTTATCTATCATCGCTGGGCTAATCATTTTAGTCTGGAGTGCTGACCGCTTTGTGATAGGGGCTGCTGCAACAGCAAAGAACTCGGGAATGTCTCCTATGTTAATCGGCCTTACGATCGTTTCATTTGGCACATCAGCCCCTGAAATACTCGTCTCTATTATGGCATCCATTAATGGATCCGGCAGTTTAGCCGTTGGCAACGCGTTAGGCTCCAATATTGCGAACATCGGCCTAGTACTAGGAATCACCGCCATTATCGCGCCCCTTCCTGTAAAATCAGCGGTTCTGCGCAAAGAAATACCACTACTCCTGAGCATCACCCTCCTAGCAGGCGCCGTACTTTATAACCTAAATATCACATTATTTGACGGCATTTTATTACTCGCTTCATTAGCGATTTGCCTTGTCATGTTTGCCAAGTTCCAAAAAAGCAGCCCCCCTACAGATCACATCTCTGACGAAGCCGAAGAAATTCCTGAAATGAGCACTGGCAAAGCACTTTTTTGGCTCATACTCGGCCTAAGCTTACTCGTAGCAAGTTCTCGCATGCTGGTATGGGGAGCGGTAGAGATAGCAACTTACATAGGGGTTTCAGAGCTAGTGATAGGGCTAACGATCGTTGCCATAGGCACCAGCCTTCCAGAATTAGCAGCCTCAGTTGCCAGCGCGCTGAAAAACCATCACGATATAGCACTAGGGAATATTGTTGGTTCTAATATATTTAATATTGCAGCAGTCATGGCAATCCCAGGCTTAGTTAGCCCCATCACACTTGATTCGATAGCTTTTAATCGCGATTATATGGTGATGCTAGGTTTAACTGCATTACTGCTAGTATTCTGCCTTTTACAACGACCAGCTAAAATCAATCGAGTAGAAGGCGGCTTATTAACCGCTGCATATGCGGGATATATGTTTGTGTTATACACTATGTCAACCTGATTAGAAGCCGAGAACAATGAATAAAACAAATGACAATATCAAACCATTTATTGCATCTGCTATACGCACCATCAAACTGGAAGCAGAAGCCGTAAACGATTTATTGAGCTATCTCGACAACAATTTTGAAAGTGCGTGTCGCCTCATGATGGAATGCACTGGCCGTATTATTATTACAGGCATGGGAAAATCTGGACATATAGGCAATAAAATTGCTGCAACCCTAGCCAGCACAGGATCGCCTGCTTTTTACGTACACCCTGGCGAGGCGAGCCATGGCGACATGGGAATGTTTACCTCTAACGATGTGGTATTAGCGCTGTCTAACTCAGGTGAAACATCTGAAATTGTAACCATACTGCCGTTAATAAAGCGTATGGGAGCCCCCCTTATAAGCATCACAGCCAATCCACTATCTACGCTTTCCCAAGCAGCGAATGCGAATTTACATATAGGTGTAGAAAAAGAAGCGTGCCCTCTAGGATTGGCACCAACATCCAGCACGACTGCACAATTAGTATTGGGCGATGCGTTAGCGATTGCCTTATTAGAAGCCAAAGGCTTTAGCGCCGAGGACTTTGCATTTTCACACCCAGGCGGAAGCCTAGGTAGAAAACTATTATTGAAAGCCAAAGATATAATGCACTCTGGTATAGACATCCCTATTGTTCAGCATGGTACGACCATCAATAAAACACTTATTGAGGTAACTGAAAAACGCTTAGGTATGACAACCGTGGTAAACGAACGTGGAGCACTAATAGGCATCTTCACAGATGGCGATTTACGACGCACACTTGATCAAGAACTCAATCTCAAAACAACACCCATTGAAGAGGTGATGACACATCAGTGCACCACAATTTCTGGAGATTTGCTCGCCGCTGAAGCGTTAAAAATCATGCAGGACAAAAAGATCAATGCACTAATCATATGCGATGACGACAACCGGCCAATCGGCGCATTAAATATGCACGACATGCTTAAAGCTGGTGTTATTTAATGCTAAGAATTGAGGTCCCAGCGCCAATAACGCAAGTCTCAAATAGAGCACCAGCTGAAATTTGGGAAGTAACAGCGCACACGGCCTCAACGACTACTGGTGTAGCTCGTGAATTTTTTGAAGCAATTTTTAAGGCTAAACACCAATTAGAGAGTGCTTATGAGAGGTTCTTATAAGCATGTTACTGACGCGCAGCAAAACCAGGATTTCTTTGGCAATATTGCTACTGTTGCCTCTCTTTTTTTATTGGATTATCAACTCCGATTCCAATATAGAAGACACCTTTGACGCTGAAATAATCAGCGGCGTTGATTACTTTATGAAATCAGCTACCAGTAAAGAATTCAATGAAAATGGAGAGCTTCTGCGTACGCTTAGTGCAAACGAGCTTAACCATTTCCCAAGAGCAAAACGCACTACACTGAAACAACCTCATATTACTTTAATGGCTGATAATAGTGTCCGCTTAAACAGCAAAAGCCTTTCAGGCATTGCTTATGATAATATCGACCGCTTCGACCTTGTTGAACAAGTTATCGTCACGCATAATCCAACAAGCCCGATACCAAGTGTATTAAAAACATCAAGCCTGAGCCTATACCAAGCTCAAGGAACGGCAAAGACAAACGCGCCCGTTGAGATCACCCAACAATCCAATACAACAACAGCTACGGGCATGATTATTAACTATAAAATGAATACATCTGAATTACTTTCTGATGTAAAAGGCACTTTCCATGCTAAATAACAGGTCATTAATACACCTCTTTATGCTTATCAGTGTATTGTTCAGCTCATTTTGCTTGGCGCTCCCAACCGATCGCAAGCAGCCTATTCATATAAGTGCGGACAGTGCTCGCATTGACGATAATACAGGTACAACAACATACAAAGGCAATGTCTTAATGACTCAAGGCAGCATGGAAATTCGAGCAGCAAAGGTCGACCTATATCGTAAAAAGGATGATGTAAGTCTAATCATCGCAACGGGGAGCCCGGCCAACTTTCGTCAAAGACCTTCAAAAGACCAACCGATCACTAACGCTTTTGGCGAAAAATTAGAATATAAAATTGCTGAACAAACCGTCACGATTACGGGTCAAGCGCGAGTAGAGCAAGACCGAGACACCTTTAGCGGTGAACGTATCGTTTACCAAATGAAAAAAGCCATCGTCAATGCATACAGCGGATCTGGGTCCTCAGGGCAACGTGTAAAAATGATTATTCAGCCTAAGGCCAATTAATACAGATGAGTACTCTTCTTCAAGCGCTACACCTAGCTAAATCATACAAAAAAAGACATGTAGTTCGCGATGTCTCCCTGGAAGTTAGCAGTGGTGAAATCGTTGGGCTTCTAGGCCCAAACGGTGCAGGAAAAACCACATGCTTTTATATGATTGTAGGGTTAGTTAATACCGATAAAGGCGCTATACGCATCAATAGCGATGACGTTACACAACTACCTATGCATGAGCGCGCCCGCAAAGGAATAGGCTACCTACCACAGGAAGCGTCTATCTTTCGCAAGCTTAGCGTACAAGACAACCTACTCGGCATATTAGAGATGCGTAAAGAACTATCAACAGAGCAGCGCAGCGAAAAGCTAGAAAGTCTCATGAACGAGTTCCACATCACACATTTGCGCGACAGCCTAGGCATGAGCTTATCAGGCGGAGAGCGTAGGCGTGTAGAAATAGCCCGAGCGCTGGCCTCTGAACCTACCTTTATTCTATTGGATGAACCATTTGCTGGCGTTGACCCTATATCTGTAAATGACATAAAGCAAACAATAAAGCACCTACAGTCTAAAGGTATTGGTATTTTAATTACTGACCACAATGTGAGAGAAACACTCGATATTTGTGAAAAAGCCTATATTGTTAGTGAAGGCGTTATTCTTGCTCAGGGGACACCAGAAGAGATACTGTCAAATGAGCAAGTAAAAGCAGCCTACTTAGGACATACATTTACACTTTGAATATCACATTGTAAATTTCACATTCTAAGTAAAATGAACTGCCTTATTGGAGCAACCTTGTAGTTATATGAAGCAATCATTGCAACTCAAAATGGGTCAGCACTTAACAATGACCCCTCAACTACAGCAAGCTATTCGTTTGTTGCAGCTGTCCACACTCGACCTCCAGCATGAGATACAGGAAGCATTGGACAGCAATCCGATGCTCGAAACTAGTGATGATTCTGATGAAACGCATCAACCAGAAGTACAGCAAGAAATAACCACCCCAAGTGAAGATAATAACCTCTCACAACCCAGCGCCTCTAGTGACGAAAATATAGAGAACTCAGCAGAAGATCAGTGGAGCGACAACATCCCTACTGAACTCAGCACTGACTCTTCATGGGAAGATACTTATCAAACGGGGACAAGCAGTAGCAACCAACGAGATGACGATTCATTTTTCGAATCTAACGATTCAGCAGAAGAAACACTGCAAGACCACCTTAATTGGCAGTTAAACTTAACGCCAATGGGTCCCGCTGACCGCTTAATTGCTGAAGCAATTATTGACGGTGTTGATAACGAAGGGTATTTACGCTCCTCTACAGAAGAGATTCTTGAGCATTTTAAAGAGAGCGAACCTGCTTTATTTGCCGAATCTGAGCTCGATGAAGTAGACGCGGTATTACACAGAATTCAACAGTTTGATCCTCCTGGTGTTGCTTCTCGTGATTTGGGCGAGTGCTTAAGCATTCAACTACGCCAACTACCGTCAGATACACCACTGCTCCCACAAGCGCTGACATTGTGCAAACAGTACATTCACCTGCTAGGTACTCGAGATTATAAACAGCTACTACGAAAACTGCGGTTAAAAGAGCCTCAGCTACAGGCTATAATTCTCTTAATACAATCACTGAACCCCTATCCCGGTTCTCATATTTCTAGTTCAAAAGCTGAATACGTCACCCCTGATGTTTATGTTGAGAAATTCCAAGGGGTTTGGACTGTACGGTTAAATCAAGAAGCATCTCCCAACCTGAAAATTAATACAAGTTATGCTGACCTAATCCGTCGAGCTGACAGCAGCGCTGATAACACCTACCTGAAGAACCACTTACAAGAAGCTCGCTGGTTTATAAAAAGCCTACAAAGCCGTAATGAAACACTACTAAAAGTGTCTAGTCAGATTATCGAGCGCCAATCAGAGTTCTTAGAACATGGCGATGAAGCCATGAAGCCAATGGTGTTGCACGACATTGCAGAAGCAGTAGAAATGCATGAGTCGACTATTTCTCGTGTTACTACACAAAAGTATATGCACACCCCGCGCGGCATATTTGAGTTGAAATACTTCTTCTCTAGCCATGTAAGCACCAATGATGGTGGCGCAGCATCCTCTACAGCTATTCGCGCCGTTATTAAAAAAATGATTTCTTCTGAAAATACTGCAAAGCCGTTGAGCGATAATAAAATTGCCCAACTGCTAGACCAAGAAGGAATTCAAGTTGCAAGAAGAACTGTTGCAAAATACCGAGAAGCGATGGGCATTGCTCCTTCTAATGAAAGGAAGTGTCTGGTTTAATATTAAGTTATAACGACATACGTCGTTTTAAAAGGAGATACCTATGCAAATCAATATTACAGGTCATCATGTAGAGCTTACTGAACCGCTTTCTGAATACGTACATACGAAATTTGAGAAACTTGAGCGACATTTCGATAACATTACCAATGTACAAGTCACACTAAGCATAGACAAGCAACGTCAAAAAGCTGAAGCGGATATGCACATCGCCGGCGGCGAAATCTTTGCCACAAGCGAACAAGATGATATGTATGCTGCCATTGATGGATTGATCGATAAGTTAGATCGCCAGGTCATCAAACACAAAGAAAAAACTAAAAGCCACAAGTAACCTTTAAAACTGAAATCACATGCCCATTCTGTCACTATTATCACCAGAGCGAGTTCTTCAAAATATTGAAGGAGGAAGCAAAAAACGTATCATTGAGCTTGTCAGTAAGGTCATTGCTGAGTCAAACAATGATCTCTCTGCAGAAGCAGTATTTAGCGGCCTCATCGGCAGAGAACGCTTGGGTAGTACCGGCATAGGTGAAGGTGTGGCCATTCCACACTGTCGCCTTGCCAACGTCAAAACGGCCACTGGTGCACTCATATACTTATCCAAGCCCATTGATTTTGATGCTATAGATAACCGCCCAGTCGACTTATTATTTTTCCTACTCGTTCCCGAAGAAGCATGTGACGACCATTTAAGTACGCTCGGGAAATTGGCTGAAGTATTCAGTCAGGAAGAGTTCCGAGACAAACTAAGAAATACACATTCAAATCAGCAACTCTTAGACGTTGCTACTCAACTGTTTCGCATTTAGAGTTGGATCTATGAAATTAGTGATCATTAGTGGGCGATCAGGCTCAGGTAAAAGCACGGCTCTACAAGCCCTCGAAGATGTTGGCTTCTATTGCATTGATAACCTTCCGGCCAAATTGCTGCCAAACTTAATTGATCATATGCTGGAAGATGATGCACAGCTTAACCGTATAGCTGTGTGCATAGATGCTCGTAATCTATCAAGTAACCTAGAAAAATTGCCGAGTATTTGGCGAGACTTCAAAAAGCACCCGAAAATCACAGTTGAACTACTTTATGTTGATGCTTCTCACGACACGCTATTAAAAAGATACAGCTCAACAAGACGACGCCACCCGATGGCAGAGTTAGTCAGCAACCTCCCTGACTCTATTGACTATGAACGTACATTATTAGAACCCATTGCCGACCTTGCTGACCTGCGAATAGATACAACACTACTGTCTATTTACGAACTACGTGACATCATAAAACTGAGAATTTCTGAACGAAAAGAACAATCGCTTTCTTTACAGTTTGAGTCATTTGGTTTTAAACATGGCGTCCCTATGGATGTCGATATTGTTTTTGATATGCGTATTTTACCTAACCCATACTGGGTAGCTGAACTTAGAAAGCACACAGGACTCGACCAACCTGTAATCGACTTCCTTAGCCAAGAAAGTGACGTAAACGCCATGATAAAGGACCTTCAAGAGTACTTAGATAAATGGCTACCACACTTCATGCAAAACAACCGCAGCTATGTCACTGTAGGGATCGGCTGCACAGGCGGCCAACACCGTTCAGTTTATATCACTGAGCAACTAGCTAGCCACTTTAAATCTTATATGGATAGCGTGAACATCAGGCATCGCGAGCTGCACTGAGCGCTCGCCACCATTGCACAGAGGAAATAAAGCGCTATGCTCGAACTAAAAATCACTATTATCAACAAGCTAGGCTTACATGCGCGTGCTGCTGCGAAACTCATTAATACGACTTCTAGATTTGCCTCTGACGTACGCTTAGTTAAAGAGGGCCGCGAGGTTGATGGCAAGAGTATTATGTCGGTCATGATGCTGGCTGCAAGCAAGGGTACAGAACTCACTGTCATTGCTACGGGTAGCGATCAAGATGATGCTATTTCTGCCATTGAAACACTTATCAACAATCGCTTTGATGAAGATGAATAACCCTAGATTCACGCATAGCAATTACTGAATACAACTCATCTATCCGCTATACTACAGCGACATAAAATATTGTACCGTGCGTTTTCGCAGTTAAGGGTATTATGGCTACTAATGACGAAACTACAGCACTGGACAAACTCAATCGAGCGCTGGACAGTGGTGCCTTTCAACAGGTGCGCTTCACTCTAAACAATTCGCTTCGCCCTGCCGAAGTCGCACACTTACTAGAGCAGTCTCCGCCGAAAGAGCGCGAAATTTTATGGAATCTAATTCATACCGACAACGAAGGTAAAGTACTCCAGTATCTTGCTGATGATATTCAAGCAGACATTCTCAGCAAAATGGATACCGACCATGTCTTGGCTATCACCGAGTCACTAGACACCGATGATGTAGCAGACGTTTTACAGCAGCTACCAGAGCGAGTAACAAGAGAACTGCTGAAGATCATGGATCAGCAGAATCGTGAGCGCTTAGAAGTTGTCCTGGCCTACCCGGAAGATACTGCCGGCGGGTTGATGAATACAGACACGGTGACTATTCGTCCAGACATTACTGTTGAGACAGTATTGCGTTATATTCGTCGCCATAATGAAATACCTGAAATGACAGACAGCTTATTTGTCGTCAGTCGAAGAAAAGAATCTTATATCGGGATTCTGCCACTCACTAAGCTGCTCGTATCTGACCCCAATATTACTGTTCGTGAAATAATGAACACTGATATTAAGCCGATTCCAGCAGAGATGCCTGATGATGAAGTTGCTTCGCTCTTTGCTAAACATGATTTAGTATCGGCACCTGTTGTAAACAAAAAAGGCAAACTTCTTGGCCGAATCACCATCGATGATGTTGTCGATGTAATTCGTGAAGACGCTGACCACTCCATGATGAGCATGGCAGGTCTTGACGATGATGAAGACACCTTTGCGCCACTGATGAAAACAACCCGACGAAGGGCGGTGTGGCTAGGCATCAACCTAATTACGGCGCTGACCGCATCCGCTGTTATCGGCATTTTTCAAAACACGATTGATAAAGTGGTCGCACTTGCTGTTCTTATGCCGATAGTCGCCTCTATGGGCGGTATTGCAGGGAGCCAAACCCTAACACTGATGATTCGCGGGCAAGCACTAGGGCATGTTGAGCGCTCAAATGCTGGCTGGTTACTAAACCGTGAATTATTAGTCGGCGGTTTAAACGGTGTACTTTGGGCACTTGTCGTATCGGCGGTATCGATATACTGGTTCGAAGATACCACCATCGGTTTAGTAATTGGTTTAGCCATCATCATCAACTTAATTGCTGGAGCACTGGCTGGTACTGTACTCCCGCTGGCCCTCAAATCTTGGGGCATTGACCCCGCCTTAGCTGGAAGCGTACTCCTAACCACTATTACTGATGTGGTGGGATTTTTTGCATTTCTAGGACTGGCAACCTACTTCTACGGATAAAAAATGAACGAAGATAATTTCGACAACTTAGATAATGATGATGAAGACTTTATTAGTCGCTCTCAGATAAAACGTGAAGCAGAAGCTCTACAAAAGTTAGGCGAGCGTCTAGTTGACCTAAAACCAGGGCAACTCGATAAACTCCCTATCGATGAAACACTTCGCCATGCCGTGGATGAAGCAAAAAAATTACCACACCGCAGCGCCTTACGCCGACAAATGCAGTACATCGGGAAGTTAATGCGCTATGAAGATGGTGAAGCTATAGCAAACGCTATCGAACGCTTTGACGTCACAAAAGAAGCTCACAACAAAGTTTTTCATAAGCTTGAAAAATGGCGTGATCGTTTAATTGAGAATAACAAAGATAATACAATGCTAGATGTCATTATCTCTGAATACCCTCACACGGATATTCAGCATTTACGACAACTAGTAAGAAACGCTCAAAAAGAAGTATCGCAAAACAAACCGCCGGCCGCTGCACGTAAGCTATTTAAATACTTACGAGAACTAGAAGAAAACCCATAGTCATTAGTAACATAGTAGGCTGTTAACCTTAACAGCCTATCAACTTTCTAACGCTGCTGTGACAGCACAGGCATACTCTTGCGCACACGGTTCAACAGACTAGAATCTAATTCAGCAAGCGCAACACCTTCCCCCATGCAACACCGAGAGACAACCGTACCCCACGGGTCTATGATCATAGAGTCGCCCGAGGTTTCACGAGAGGGGCTATGCTGCCCGCCTTGATTTGCTCCAAGAATATAACATTGAGTTTCAACAGCGCGAGCTCTCAATAAAACCTCCCAATGAGCTTCACCTGTAACCTTAGTAAAAGCAGAAGGCACAACAATAATATCAGCACCAAGCTCTCTCAACTTCCAGAAATGCTTAGGAAAACGCAGGTCATAACAGATACTCAATCCGACCTTGCCCATTTCTGTTTCGACAACAACGAACTCATCTCCCGCCTCAATAAATGCTGATTCTAGATATACACCCTGATTATCACTAACATCAACATCAAACAGATGACGCTTATCATAACGAGCAACACACCTACCGGCAGGATCAAAAACTTGCAAAGCAGAACGCACTTTACGATTCGCTGCGCTGTTACCAAGCAGAGGAAAGCTCCCTGCAAACAACCAAATCCCTAGAGATTTTGAAAGACCACTTAACCAATATAAAACAGGTTTATTCGCCTTTTCATCCTCAGCCAATGAGTAAAGCTGCTGACTATCAAAGAGTGCAAAATTTTCCGGCAACAACACAAGTTGCGCGCCCTTAGCGGCAGCTTCTCGTATAAGAACTTCGGCTCTATTCAAGTTTATTTCAACATCAGAACCAGACACCATTTGCACAACAGCTAAATGGGTCATTTTTTATCCCCTTCTTGTCCTGAGGTGTCATTGGAAGATTTAGCCGCTAAAGGAGTAATTGATTTAACATCTGGCTCAACCCATGGCCCTGATAACTGGTACTTTATTGTGGATACTCTCTCAAACTTATCACCAATAAGCTTATCGAGTAAAAAAACCGCACCCGCAATTTGGGGAGCTCCCAGCAGCACTGCCGCAACAGGCAAGTTGCTTGTTAAAGGTAAGACTACATCAATTTCGCTATCCAACGTCTGGTCCACAATGTTAATACTTCCCTGCATACTCACATTAGCTGAAGGTCCCTCAAGAGAGAAAGGCTCCTGGCTATATGCAATACCACTGTTAAGCAAGTAATGCGCACTTACACGATCAAACGCTACGCCAGCTTTTACCAAATCAGTAAAGTTAAGCTGTAACCTTCGAACCACTGTATTGAGATTTAGGATGCCAAATAAACGCAAGATATTACTGTGCTGCCCTGTTTCAATAATTCGCCCTTTCTTCAGCAACATCTTGAAATTCCCGTTTAAGTTTCTAGTTTCAAAACTCCACGGATACCCTGACCATGTAACATCACTGGTGATATTTGTTGACTGCGATTCAATGACTCCCTCATAGCCAAAATTTTTCAAAAGCGTACCTAGATTATCTCCTTGTAACACTATATTCATATAACTAGCGGGCTGACCACCTTTTAAGCGCCACCCTGCATCACCTGTGAGGGAGAATTTACCGAAACGTCCAACAATGTTTTTGACTGTTAGCTGCCCAGCATTATCCGGCTCAACCTTCATACTCCATTGCCCTGCAGGTTTAGAGTCGAGAAACAACTTATTAATAGAAAGCTGAACTAACGGCCATTCACTGGTATCCAAAACATCCTGTTTTAGTGCCTTATCGCCTTTAGATGATTCCTGGCCTTTGTCCAAATACCAGTGATCCAAATTCACAAGATAAGCAGCATTATCCTTTTTAGGAACGCGTATCTCACCGGCAACTTTGGGGCTTACAAAACCAATAGCGGTATGACTGCCCCCCTCAGCACTAACAACTAAATCAATATTACTGACGTGTATATCGCCTGCCGATAAGCGCCCGACATGCAGCGCTAACTGCTTCAAACCGCCTTGTGAGTCTGAAAGGCTTTCACCACTCCACCAATTATTTTGAACCATAAACGCCTTTAGCTGAGTAAGATCAACTTGCTCAACAACGCCTTCAATCCATAAACCTGCCTCACTGGGCTCCTGAGGACGCTCTCCACCAAAGCTAAGACGGGTTCTTGAAGCGCTCTCAATAGACTTAGTAATACCGCGCAGTTGGTTACCCAACTTATATCGCCAAACAGGGCTATCGCTCCCTAGCTGACCTACAATCTGCAACGGCATAATATCATCAGCAGTTTTTCCAAAAGGAGCGGGAGCTTGTAGTTCAACCCCTTTCAAGTTGGAATCAACCACTAGCTTGTTACACGTAGCAACACCAGAACAAAGATCCAAACGAGCGTTAATAGCAGCCGCCCCTTCGGCGCTGTTTAATAAAGATAGCTCTGTTTGTTTTTGTAACGCGTCTATAGACACTTTTCCAGAAAGATACACACGAGTCACTTCAGGAAGCTGCTGCGTTTTCTTAACTGGCTCAATACTCACAGCAACAGGGGCACTCATAAAAGAAGCCTTGATGTTACTACTAGAAAGGCCTTTTTTAGTCGAGAAGTCGAGATCTCCAGATACGTTACTAAAAACTAGATTTTCTGATGCACTTTTAAAACGTCCCCTATCTAGGCGCGAAGAAACCCTAACAATTGGAGCCCCCTTTTCTGATAGAGGTACCAGCACATCAACGTCTGTTTTATGCTTACCTGACAACGACCATGGATCTAGACCATCACCTACTAAATCATGGAGTGATGTAGTTTTAAGCAAAGTAAAAATATCTTTAGCATCCCCCAGCACCGATGTTTTGACACTCAGCTGATCCGACCTAGCAGGTAACTGCACTTGAATCTTGCTTGCACGGCTATTAAGTAGCATCCCTGTACTGGCGGTAATATCTAATGCCTCTCCATCCACGCTGATCGTCATATCGACTTGTTTAACAACGGGCCAGTCTGGCTGAAACTTCACCGTGGCACGCTCAACATCAAAATATAACTGCACGGTAGGAGGCACACGCCCTTCTAAGCTGCGAGTACCAGCGCGTAAAAGCAACATGCCATCTTTAACAGTGCCCTCTTTAATCGCCGCAGATACCCATCGATGCAAAGACTCCCCAACTTCAGCAGGAGGTATGTATAAAGGTGCTTGTTTGGCATCCGCATTCTTCAGTGCAATTAACAGTGTCAGCTCAGTCTGATACGTACGATCTAATGGTAGGTACATGCTAAAGCGGCCAGCAGCACTCAATGATTCATTTTTCAGATTCAATAAGCTGCTATTTACCGTAACGACAGGACTCGAATGCCCCTCTCTTTCTTCTATAATCCAACTAACGCGGCCACGCGCTTCGTGATACTCCCAGTTTTCAGAAAATATCCCAGGAAAACCCATTACAAATGATTCAGTATCTAAATCAATATCACCAGAGGCTTCAGTAAAGACGATACGCCCTGTCACATTTTTTAAAACCGGTGCACCATAATAGTCATCAACACTAACCCCACGAAGATCACCCTCACCTTGCAGCTTTTTTAGGTTATGTGGGTCAGCCCAAACTACTGTTAAGTTCTTAATTTTCCCCTGAGGTTTTAGCTTAAGTAAAGCATCATCCAAGCTCTCAGGCATATAAGGCTTACCAAGAAACCATTGTGACCACATGGCTAAATCTAACTCTTTAAGATTCACTTGATGCAGTAGTACTTTTCCTTTATTCAGGCCAATATCAGCTGATACAAAAGGTATCTCTACTCTTGCTTGGCTGTTTTGCACTAACAGATCCGAAATCACGAGCTTAAACTTTTCGGCCAAGGTAGGTTGAAGCGCAAAAGTAACAGTACTATCAATAATATTTTCCAATGACTCCTGTTCAAAAGATAAACGTTTAATGCTCAATTGCCCTTGCAAAGCTTCAGCACGCTGATTACTCCAGCGCCCCCAAAGCTCGGTACCCATATCTAGGTCTTTTATATCAAATGGTAAGTCCACTAAATCAAGATTCAGTAGTTGCTGCCCCAAATTACTAACTTTTGCATAAAGCTTATAATCACCCAACAAAGGATCAGCAGGAAGGTTTTCAGTTTCAATAGCAAACTCAACATTCGATGCATTACTATCAGCGAGTGCTAACGTTAAAGACCCGTATAGGTAATGCTGATCACCCGCATTATTTAATAAGAAGGTAATAGGGGATATTTTCTGGACAGCTCCCTGCTCAGGGTACAAAGATAAACGCGCATTAGTAAAAGAAACTTCAGGCTGCTGAGTTAGCATATTAATAACTTGCCTAACAAGGCCATCACTACTCACCGAAGAAGAGCTTGTACCTAGCACTCCCCATCGCCCCTCGCGCTGGCGAAGAGACACAGACGTTTGATCAATATTTAAGATAGAAAATACAGGAAAGCGAGCAAGTATTGAGGCAAAAATATCAATCTCAGCATCTACCTGATGAATGCTAAAATTAACTTCAGGCTCTACAGCAGAATCACTATAAGTACGGACGTTTTGTAAATGAAAAGTGGGATATTGCCCATCCCAGTGTGCAGATACCTCCTCTATGGTAATAGGTGTACCTGCTTTGTCTGAAATATATTCTTCTATCGCAGCTTTGTGTTCGGCGATGGATGGTAGAAACTGTCGGGTAAGGGCCACTGTGATTGCAACTAACAGCAAAATCACCAACAATACCCAACCTACCCAGCAAAAGAGACGATTCAGCATTTAACTTCACCTACCCGCCCGATCAGCAGAGTATTTTGACGCTTAAATTTTCAGCAGAGCATAATTAAGCTCTGTCACCATAGAACTATAAATAAGCGCAGTAGTATATTACCTTAACACAACATCAAACTGCTCTGGGCTATACATTGCTTCTACTTGAAAACGAATCGTTTTATTAATAAACGCTTCAAGTTCGGCAACATGATCTGAAGCATCATCGGTTAAATACTCAACTACGCCAGCTGATGCCAGAACTAAATACGCTTCGGTGTCATAGGCACGATGTTGGCGTAGAATTTCACGGAAAATCTCATAACACACAGTAACAGGCGTTTTGATAGAACCTCGGCCCTGGCACTGACTACATGGTTCACACAGAATATGCTCTAAGCTTTCTCGAGTGCGCTTGCGTGTCATTTCTACGAGTCCTAGCTCTGACACACCAGTAACTTTACATTTAGCATGATCGCGATCCAATACTCGCTCAAGCGTTCTTAACACTTGCTGCTGATGCTCAACCATCTCCATATCAATAAAATCGATGATAATAATACCGCCAAGATTTCTTAAACGCAGCTGCCTTCCGATAGCGGTTGCTGCTTCAAGGTTCGTCTTGAAAATAGTTTCTTCCAAATTACGGTGGCCAACAAAACCGCCAGTATTTACATCAACGGTTGTCATCGCCTCTGTTTGGTCAAAAATCAAATACCCACCGGACTTCAGGTCCACCTTGCGCCCAAGCGCCCTTTGCATCTCATCTTCTACGTTATAGAGATCGAAGATCGGCCTTTCACCGGGGTAATACTCAAGATGATCATATATTTCTGGGACTAAGGCTTTCGAGAAGGATTGAGCCTTTTGAAAAGTCTCGCGTGAGTCGATTCTGATACGTTCAATACCCGCATGCGCCATATCCCTCAAGGCACGCATATTCAACGGTAAATCTTCATAAACAATAGAGGGAACAGAAGCGGTAACAGTTCCAGCTTCTATCGCTTTCCACAAGCGCTTTAAAAATTGCACGTCTGCAACCAGCTCGGTTTCCGAAGCACCTTCTGCAACTGTGCGTAAAATATAACCGGCTGTATCAGACTCATCCATGGCAACACATTTTTGTAATGCACTGCGTAAACGTTCACGCTCTTCAATATCTTCAATACGTTGGGAAATACCGATATGACTATTTCCAGGCATATACACTAAATAACGAGAAGGAATAGAAATATGCGTTGTTAAGCGCGCCCCTTTAGTACCAATAGGATCTTTAGTTACCTGTACGACTAGGGCCTGACCTTCTCTTAGAACGTGAGAGATAGAAATATTATTTTTCTCTTCACCACTACTCTGCTGAGGCAATACATCTTCAACATGAATAAAAGCGGCTCGCTCCAAGCCTATTTCTATAAAAGCAGCTTGCATGCCTGGCAGCACTCGAACTACTTTTCCTTTATAAATATTTCCGACAATACCGCGCTTTGTGGAACGCTCTACGTAGATTTCCTGAGGCATCCCGTTTTCGATAACAGCAACTCGGGTTTCCATCGGGGTGAAATTAATCAGTATTTCTTCTCCAACGTTTGTTGCCACAGGAGCCTTCCTAACTAAAAAATGAAATGGTTAATATTGCCAAACTTTGATTCCGATCTTATCTAAGAGTTCCGACGTTTCTGCTAAAGGCAAACCAACAACGTTTGAATAACTCCCTTCTATCTTTTCAACAAAAATTGCACCAAAACCTTGAATACCATAACCGCCCGCTTTATCGCAGGGTTCTTTGGTTTTCCAATAACGATGGCATAATTCAGCATCTAATGTTTTAAAAGTAACATGTGTAACAACAACCTGGCTATCGGTAAAGCCGTTATTCGTCAATGCGATACCCGTCATAACCTGGTGCGTTCGGCCAGATAGTTGTTGCAACATTACGACTGCTTGATCTTCAGATTCAGGCTTACCTAATATCTCTCCATCAATAACGACTGTCGTATCTGCACCTAATACCGCATACTGCTGCCCATTGCGAATAAATCCTTCCTTTGACTTTTCACACGCTAAACGCTGCACATAAGCTGCTGGTAACTCCCCAGGCAAAACATCTTCATTAATATCAACACTGCTCTGCTTAAAAACGACACCTATCTGTGCCAATAGCTCTTTACGGCGCGGGGAGGCCGAGGCCAGAATGAATTCACACATAATAAACTCTAAAAGAAGTAATCAGTTAACGTGGAATGTACGCCTTATACCTCTTAGTACAACAAATACCCATGGCCATAAAATGGCGCTGACCAAGGCAGGTAATAAGAAAATAAGACTATCGCCAGTACTACCAGATAAAGATTGTATCCAATGAAAAATCAACTGATTAATGCCCACTAACACTAACACCATCATCGCTTGCTGCCACAGAGGATACATTCTTAGCCGCTTATGTAGTATCAATGTGATAAATGCCACCATCGTTAATGAAAGTGCATTCATACCCAGTAAGCTGCCTTTCAATACATCTAAGGCCAGACCCGACACCCAGGCCATACCTATACCAAAACGATGTGGCAAAGCCATGACCCAATAGATAACGATCATGGCCACCCACTCAGGCCTCCACCAAACAAACATGGCAGGTAACGGCATCTGACTTAGAATAAAGCCAACAATTAAAGTACCAATAACAATCAATACACCGCCATTACGTCGCTCACTCATTTGGCTCGTTCACCTCAGAAGATCCAACTTCATTGCCAAGCCCTTCTCCAGATAGACTAATGGGTTCTTGTCGATTTTCAATAATAGGCTCCACCAGCAACAGATGCCTGCTTTTATCCAAACGAGCTGCCGGTGTCGCTTTAACGATGGAGAATGGACGTCCTGGATCACGAACTACGCTGGTTACTTTCGCCACTGGATAGCCATATGGAAAGCGCCCCCCTAAGCCTGATGTAACCAGCAAATCACCTACGCGAACATCTGCCGTATCGGGCACATGCTCTAACTCCAGCTCGCCCAATGTCCCTTTGCCCAAAGCAATAGCACGAAATCCATTACGATTAATCTCAACAGGAAGAGCATGGCGTGCATCGGTGATTAGCATGACTCGGCAAGTATAGTGCGACACATCGACCACTTGGCCAAGAACCCCTCTCGCATCCAATACCGGCTGACCAAGAAAAACACCATCTTCTTGGCCTTTTCCTAAAATAATTTGATGCTGAAAGGGATCAGGATTTACGCCAATTAATTCAGCAAGTTGCACGTCATTTTTAATACGCTGGCGACCACTTAACAGCTCTCGGAGCCGTAAGTTTTCAGTTGTCAGAGAAGACATTTGCTGCACCTGCTCGTCTAGTAAAATAACTTCAGATCGCAATTGAATGTTATCTTTAACAAGAGAGCGCCTACTGACCAAAACATCAGATAAGTCATCAGCTATTCGCGAGGGCATATCGACCAGCCACTGAACAGGCGTCATCACAAGAGACAGCACACTGCGTGCTTCACGCGTGCGAGATGGGTTCAGATCACTCACCATGAAAATAATGGCAAGTATGACAAGAATAAGGAAAAAAAGGCGGGGTATACCGCCTTTAAATATAGGTTTCACGCAGGCGCCCTCTTCAATCTAAAAGAAGGCGATTGACAACTATTCATAACAACAACCGCTGTTATTCGAAGGTTAGCAGCTCAAACGCGTGCTTATCCAGCAACTCCAACGCTCGACCACCACCACGGGCTACACATGTAAGAGGGTCTTCAGCCAAGATAACAGGAAGCCCCGTTTCCTCACTGATCAGACGATCAATATGGCGCAACATCGAACCACCGCCAGTCAAGACAATACCTTGCTCAGCAATATCAGATGCCAGCTCCGGAGGACACTGTTCAAGAGCACTCTTAACAGCCTGAACGATAGCAGAAAGCGGATCTTGTAGTGCTTCAAGGATTTCATTGCTATTGAGTGTAAAGCTACGCGGAATACCTTCTGCAAGGTTGCGACCACGAACGTCAATTTCAAGCACTTCCTTGCTTGGATAAGCAGAACCGATCTCTTGCTTGATACGCTCAGCTGTTGCTTCACCAATCAAGCTACCGTAGTTACGGCGCACATAAGTCACAACCGCTTCATCAAAGCGATCTCCACCAATGCGCACAGATTCAGCATAAACGATACCGTTTAGAGAAATCACAGCGATCTCAGTAGTACCACCGCCGATATCAACAACCATAGAACCACTGGCTTCTTCAACGGGCAAGCCTGCACCAATTGCAGCGGCCATTGGCTCTTCAATTAGATAGACTTCACGTGCTCCAGCACCTAAAGCAGATTCTTTAATAGCACGGCGCTCTACCTGCGTTGATTTGCAGGGAACACAAACAAGCACTCGCGGACTAGGCGAGAAAAAACTGTTGTCATGTACTTTGCTAATAAAATATTGCAGCATTTTTTCAGTAACATGAAAGTCTGCAATAACGCCGTCCTTCATTGGACGGATCGCTGTAATATTACCCGGCGTACGGCCCAACATGCGTTTAGCATCTTTACCCACAGCAGCGACAGACTTCTGATTACCGCTTTGCCTAATGGCAACAACCGACGGTTCGTTAAGAACAATGCCTTTATCGCGCACAAAAATCAGCGTATTTGCTGTACCCAGATCGATTGATAGGTCGCTCGAAAACAGACCCCGTATTTTTTTGAACATGTCGAATGGAAACCTTAAAGAGTTACAGGTATAGCTGAAGTATTTTAAAAACACGTAACTCTAGCAACGGCAGGGATTTAGAGCAAGGAGCAAATATGTTAAGTTAGTCTTTTTTTCGCCAAATCCGAGACAGTTAGCGAGATCACCCATGGCTCTAAACAGAACCGACGTAGAAAAAATCGCACATCTGGCGCGTCTGCAAATAGATGAAAACGATGTGCCTGAATATGCGACAAACTTATCAAACATACTGGATCTAATCAGTCAGATGCAGAGTATCGACACATCAGATGTTGAGCCGCTCGCACATCCACTTGATGCCGTGCAACGCCTAAGGGCAGACAGTATCACTGAAGAAAACCAACGTGAGCACCTGCAAACTGTAGCTCCGTCTGTGGAGAGCGGCCTATTTCTTGTACCTAAGGTCATTGAATAACAGCGCCTGCATAACGATTAGGACTAAATAAAGATGTTGAATAAAACACTGGCCGAATTGGCCAAAGGGCTTGATCAAGGCGAATTCAGTAGCGTTGAACTAACTCAGGCATACCTTGAGCGTATTAAACGTGAAGACAGTAAATACAATAGCTTCATTACTGTCACCGAAGAGCTAGCACTAATACAAGCCACTGCTGCTGATGAAACTCGCTCAGCAGGCAAGGCTACTTTCATGACCGGCTTACCCATCGCTCATAAAGATATTTTTTGTACTCAAGGTGTACGCACCAGCGCTGGCTCTAAAATGCTGGATAACTTTGTCTCACCTTATGATGCAACAGTCATACGCCAATTTAATGCAGCAGGCGCAGTCACATTGGGTAAAACCAATATGGACGAGTTCGCTATGGGTTCATCCAATGAATCTAGCTTTTACGGCCCATCTCGCAACCCTTGGAACACCGACCATGTACCTGGCGGCTCATCGGGCGGCTCCGCTGCTGCTATTGCCGCAGGCCTAGCACCCGCTGCAACCGGCACAGATACGGGTGGATCAATTCGCCAGCCCGCTGCCTTTTGTAACCTAACCGGTCTTAAGCCAACTTATGGTCGCGTTTCCCGTTACGGCATGATTGCCTATGCATCATCATTAGACCAAGGCGGCCCAATGGCGCAAACGGCTGAAGATACAGCCATGATGATGAATGTCATGGCAGGTCTTGACCCTCTAGACTCCACCAGTGCAGACCGCCAGGTTCCTGACTACACAGCTAATCTAGATAAACCACTAGCAGGCTTAAAAATAGGCTTACCAAAAGAGTTTTTTGCTGCAAGCCTTAATCCTGAAATGGCCACGCTGATTCATGCTGCTGTCAAAGAATATGAAGCATTAGGCGCGGCGGTTAAAGAAGTAAGTCTACCCAATACAGCACTATCTGTTCCTGCCTATTACATCATTGCACCGGCAGAAGCATCGTCTAACTTATCTCGTTTTGATGGTGTGCGTTACGGCTATCGTTGTGAAGACCCTAAAGATCTCGAAGATATGTACAAACGTACGCGCGGCGAAGGGTTTGGCACCGAGGTTAAGCGCCGTATCATGGTAGGCACCTATGCCCTATCTGAAGGATTTTATGACGCTTATTACAAAAAAGCACAACAAATTCGACGTCTGATCCAAGAAGATTTTGTACGCGTACTGTCTGAAGTCGATGTCATCATGGGGCCAACAACCCCAACACCTGCTTTTAAGTTGGGCGAAAAAACATCCGACCCCGTCGAAATGTATATGGAAGATATCTTCACATTATCGCTAAACCTAGCAGGCTTACCGGGCATGTCTATCCCTTGCGGCATGAATAACGGCCTGCCTGTCGGCTTGCAGATTATTGGTAACTATTTTGCTGAAGAAAAACTTCTAAACGTCGCTCATAAATTCCAGCAGGCAACTGACTGGCACACCCAAAAGCCTGCAGGTCTTTAAGAGGAATAACGAATAATGGAATGGGAAACAGTGATAGGGCTAGAAATTCATGCCCAACTCGCAACAAATACTAAAATTTTCTCGGGTGCCAGCACTGCTTTTGGGGCTGAGGCAAATACCCAAGCCTGCGCTGTCGATTTAGCACTACCAGGCACACTGCCCGTTTTCAACGAAAGCGCATTACGCATGGCTGTCATGTTTGGTACAGCTATTGATGCCGAGATTGGCAAAGTCTCTGTCTTTGATCGTAAAAATTATTTTTACCCGGATTTACCAAAAGGCTACCAAACCAGCCAACTCTTTTACCCCATTGTTGGCGAAGGGCATATTGATATTGAGCTAGAAGATGGCTCCACAAAGCGCGTTGGTGTTACACGCGCTCATCTTGAAGAAGATGCGGGCAAGTCACTACACGAAGAGTTTGCTAGCCAAACAGGTATCGATTTAAACCGCGCAGGCACACCACTGCTAGAGATTGTATCTGAGCCAGATATGCGCTCTGCTGAAGAAGCGGTTGCCTACGTGAAAAAAATCCACGCGCTAGTGACCAACTTAGGCATTTGTGACGGTAACATGGCTGAAGGGTCTTTTCGCTGTGACTGTAACGTGTCTGTTCGTTACAAAGGTGAAGAGTTAGGAAACCGCACAGAAACTAAAAACATCAACTCTTTTCGCTTTATCGAAAAAGCCATTAAGGGTGAAGTAGAACGTCAGATCGATATTCTTGAAGATGGCGGCCGCATCACACAAGAAACACGCCTGTATGATGCCGATAAAGATGAAACCCGTTCGATGCGTAGCAAAGAGGAAGCCAACGACTACCGCTACTTCCCTTGCCCTGACCTGCTACCGATTGTTATTGATGACGAATACATTGATGCCATCCGCAAAGCACTGCCTGAACTGCCTGATGTACGCAGAACGCGCTTTGTAGATACTTACCAGCTGTCTGCTTACGACGCCGGTGTATTATCTGCTTATAAGCCACTCTCAGACTTTTTTGAAACCGTTGCTACTATTTCAACTGACGCAAAATTATCCGTTAACTGGGTGATGGGCGAGCTGTCTAAGCACTTAAACCAGCACGACACTGATATCAAAAACAGCCCTGTCTCAGCACAACAGCTTGGTGGTTTATTACAGCGTATTAAAGACAATACTATTTCAGGAAACATTGCCAAGAAAGTATTTGAAGCTATGTGGAATGAAGGCGGCAGTGCTGATGAAATCATCGAAGCCAAAGGCCTTAAACAGGTTACCGATACAGGCGCTATCGAGAAAATAGTAGATGAAGTCATCGCTAACAACCAAAAACAAGTTGATCAATACACCGCAGCAGAACCCGACAAACGCGGAAAAATGATTGGCTTCTTTATGGGACAAGTCATGAAAGCATCCGGTGGTAAAGCAAACCCAGGCCAGGTACAAGGCATGATGAAGCAAAAGCTGGACGCTCTCTGCTAATCACGCTTCAACACGACTAGCCTCACTCAGGCTCCTACAGATTTGGAAGCACTTACCCGCTTCCAGATCTGTTTATCCCACATAAAATCCAAACCCACTACACCTCTGAAAAACCTAAAGAAAGCGCTCTCTGTTCAGTAATGCTTATCTGAATAACTCTATAATTAACAGCCTCAATGAAAACTCGCGTTTATAAGCTATAATTCAGTGTCAGTTCACTCATTTTCCCGATAATGTCTACTTTCCTAATGGAGTGCTTGCATGATTCTAATACTGAATCTCAAGCCCAAAGCTTATAAAAAGGAATGTAATAAGGAGTTTCATGAAGTCATATAAAGTGCTTTTTGTTGGTTCTCCTGGTTCGGGAAAAACCACCGCCATCAGAACCATTAGCGATGTGGAGGTAGTCGACACTGATACCAAGGTGTCTGATTCAACGATAAAGCGCAAAAGAACAACAACCGTAGGCATGGATTACGGCAAGCTTTCACTCGGTGAAGACAAGGTGCTTCATCTCTATGGAACCCCTGGACAAGAACGCTTCAAGTTCATGTGGGACCTAATGGTTAGCGATTTAGCTAACGACGCATCTGCACTCATTTTACTTGTGGATAACACACGAAACTATCCATTTCGTGATATCGATTATTACCTCAGCGAGTTTTGGGATTTCATCGTCAAACGGCATTTTATTATTGCAGTCACTCGCTCAGATTTAGCTGCCGAACCAACAGAAGCCGATTACCAAAATCGCTTAAAAGAAAAAGGGATCTTTGCGCCCATCATTTTTATTGATGCCCGTAAATCAATGGATGTAATGGATCTCGTCGTCTCTGCACTGAACCAAGAAGATGATATAGATTGGGCTGAGATCTCGCATAGAGTTGCAGTTACCGAACTTAAAAACCGTAACCCTGACCCAAACTCACCTCAATTTGAGTGGCTTAGAAAAACCCGAGACGTTCCAAAAATCTCGATAATAGAAGCGGCCATGCAAGTACGTGGCATTAGTGGTGCTACTCATCTAGACAACAATCAAAAACTGCTAGATACATCAAGTAATACACTAGAATGCAATGAACTGTTCTCTTCTTTAGCCAAGCTAGCTGCGGCTATTGAGAACAAAGCGCCACAGCTAGAGCAAGTGCGCAACATTTCTTTACATGCACCGCAAAAAGATTCTATTTCAGTGTTTCTAGAGCCAGACCAAGCTTTAGGGTTATTGACACTACCAGCGCTCACGCATAAACAAATCCGTCAGCAAGCGGAAGACCTACTGCAATGGAGCGACAATGTCGAAAATACTCAAGAAGCTTGAGGGTATGGCTGGAACAGATTCCAGCGCGATCATGAGCAACAAACGTCCGATTGCTTCAACTTTCGACAAAGATGAAGCTGTCATACTAAAACTCGCTCAACAAGCATTTACTCATATATTCAAGCAAGCCGACAAAGCAGATGCATTAAAGCCAGCCGGCAGTGAAAATATACAAGCATATGATGAAGCTCACTTACAGCTAGGACAGCGCCGATTATTATGCTTTCGCATTGAGGAGAATACATTTTATATTTGTATACTCCCGCAAAACAGTGACATCCACAAAGCCCAAAAAATCATTCGTGGAGCTTTACCAGTCCTCAAAAAAATTGCAGACACTTCATCCGTACAAACAGCTCAGGATTAAACAAGTATCGTGCCTACACCTGTCATCAGCTTTAATTCAATTGCCCCACCCGATGCTCAATTACTAATCTTAGGCTCAATACCCGGTGTTAAGTCACTTCAGGAGCAACAATACTACGCACACCCACGTAATAGCTTCTGGAAAATAATGAGTGAGTTATGGACACTCCCACACGAGCTGAGTTACCAATCACGCCTTTCAAAGATTCAAGCGCAAGGTATCGCGCTTTGGGATGTTGCTCAGCAATGCATTAGGCCTGGCAGTCTTGATAGCAAAATTGATCAAAAGAGCGTTATACCTAATGCAATACCCGCGCTTTTAACAGCTCATCCACAGATTCATACTATTTGTTTTAATGGTCAGGCTGCGGCCAAATTATTCAAGCAGCACTTCCCTGATTTGCTCGCAGTGCCTCATATAACCTACATTACTCTCCCCTCAACCAGCCCCGCTCACGCATCAATGATATTTGCAGACAAGCTCAAAGCATGGCATATAGTGAAGGAGAGTATTGAAAGCAAAGGGAATATCGTATGAATCAGTTAGCTACTTTTGCTGCAGGGTGTTTTTGGACGGCTGAGGAAAAATTCTCCTCACTAGATGGTATACAAGAGACCAGTGTCGGCTATATGGGAGGCACAGTAAGAGAACCTACCTATCAAGACGTATGTAATCATACAACGGGGCATGCAGAAGTTGTTCAAATTACTTATGACCCAGAAAAAATAAGTTACGAGCAACTACTCAGTACATTTTGGGAAATACACAACCCAATATCAAACAATCAATTAGAGCAAGACAAAAGCCCACAACACCGCTCTATTATCTTTTTTCACAGTGATAATCAGAAGATTGAAGCAGAGCAAAGCAAACGCCTAGTGGAAGAAAGCAGAGCATCATCTATCATTAGCAAAATAATGCCAGTAACTACGTTTTGGAATGCAGAAGAAGAACACCAGCAATACTTAGCCAAACACAGTATTAGAAGCTAGCAACCTCAATACAATTACCTTTTTATACAGTTCAAAGATAATTAGAAACTTCGATGAGATTCATGTCAGGGTCGCGAAAATACAACGACATAATTGAGCCCAGCGCTCCCGTGCGCCTAACCGGACCTTCCAGTAATTCAACATTACATTTTTGCAAATGAATAACCGCTTCTTGCAAGGGAGCTTCAATAATAAAGCACAGATCAGCACTGCCCACCTGAACCAAGCCAGCTTTAGGTTCAAACTCATGCCCAGATTCATGTAAATTTATTTTCTGATCACCAAAAGAAAGCGCAATACGTCCTGTAGAAAAGAGCTCTTTTTTCATACCTAAGACACGTTGATAAAAATCTACACTAACGTCGATATTTTGGACCGTTAATACTAAGTGATCCAACCTATTAACTTTCATAAAGATCCCCCTCGAATGTTACCCCATCAACGAAGAGCGCCCCAAAGAGCTCGAATCAGGGCTGTCTGGTTCTCTTTTCCGTTCCTCTCGCGGTGTTACACCATAGTGATTACGATAGGCCGTACTAAAGTAAGATGCACTGGAAAACCCACAAGCCAAGCCAATTTGCAGAATAGTTTTGTCGCTTTGGCGTAACAACTGCCGCGCATGCTCAAGCCGCAAATCTAAATAGTATTTTGAAGGAACGGTTTGCAAATGTTTTTTAAAAAGCCTTTCAAGGTGTCGCCGTGAAACCCCCACGTGATGAGCTAAGTCATCCGTCGACAGTGGCTCTTCAATGTTCATTTCCATTAATGTAACCGCTTCTATCAACTTCGGCTGACTAGCACCAATACGCGCTTTTAGCGGAATCCGCTGCTGTTCCTCTGACGTTCGCATTCGCTCATAAACAAACTGTTCAGATATCGACGCCGCGAGCTCCATTCCATGCTCTTTAGCGATAAGAAACAACATCATATCCATGGCGGCAGTACCACCGCTGCAGGTATAGCGTGTACCGTCGATCTCAAAAAGATTGTTCGTAACCAGCGTATTAGGAAATTCATCTTTAAGGCTAGCGATATCCCACCAATGAATCGTGGCACGGTAATTATTTAATAACCCAGCACAGGCAAGCAAGTATGAGCCCGTACCAACACCGCCTAATGCCATACTAGTGCGGCTTTGACGACGCAACCAACCAATAACAGCCTCATTTCCTGTTCGCGCGATAGGGCTCGCCCCGCAAACAAAGACAGCGTCCAGCGAAGGAATATCATTGAGACTACAATCAACTAAAAGCTCAACGCCTAAACTGCTAGCAACCGCTTCCCCATCATGGCTAACCAACACAGTTTCATAATGCTCCCCACCACCAACCCAGTTTGCCATCCGCAATGGTTCTATTGCTGATGAGAAAGCAATCAGTGAAAAATTAGGCAGCAATAAAAAGCCAAACCTTTTAGGCCCAGTAGTTTTTTTATCTTGCGTACCTTGATTCCATATTGCCAAAGGGTCTGCCTCTACATATGCTTATTAGTCATGAAGTCCGAAACTCACAATAATGATCTTTACTGCCTAATTCCTTATCCTTTTAGCTAAATGTCAGCTTAGCGCAACTTCATGTCGCACTACAGAAATTAAAGGTCTGTTTTCAAAAACGTTTTTTCCTGATACTGAATATAGACAACACAACAGGTTTTTATTAGCTAACAATAATCCTGACTTTATGGCTGAACGGACGCCTAAATAAGATCCGTATTAATAAGAGGAAGAACACCCATGTCACAACAACCCGTTAATCGCGCACTTTTTGATGAAGTAATGGTTCCAAACTACAACCCTCAGCAGATGGTACCGGTACGCGGCCGCGGTTCACGAGTATGGGATCAAGAAGATAATGAGTATATCGACTTTGCTGGCGGTATCGCCGTTAATGCTCTTGGGCATGCGCACCCTGAACTAGTCTCTACTCTAAAAGAGCAGGCAGATTCACTTTGGCACCTTAGTAACACCTTTACCAATGAGCCGGCTTTACGTTTGGCACAAAAACTGACTGATGCAACATTTGCCGACAAAGTATTTTTCTGCAACTCAGGTGCTGAAGCAAACGAAGCTGCGTTTAAACTTGCTCGTAAATATTCATACGACAACTTCGGTCCAGAGAAGCACGAGATCATCGCTTTTTATCAAGGCTTTCACGGGCGCACGCTGTTTACTGTTTCCGTTGGTGGGCAAGCAAAATATCGTGAAGGCTTTGAACCTGCACCAGGCGGGATAACACATGTAGCATTTAACGATTTAGAAGCATTAAAAGCTGCTATTTCTGATAAGACCTGCGCAGTAGTGATGGAGCCAATCCAAGGTGAAGGTGGAGTAATTCCTGCTGATCCTGAGTTCATTAAAGGCGTACGTGAACTTTGTAACCAGCACAATGCATTACTTGTTCTTGATGAAATACAAACCGGTGTAGGACGTACAGGCCAGTTATTCGCCTATATGGGAATGGGTGTAGAGCCTGATATCTTAACCAGTGCAAAAGCATTGGGCGGTGGTTTCCCTATTGGTGCAATGCTCACCACTGATAAAGTAGCGCCTAGTTTTGGCTTTGGCACTCACGGTAGCACCTATGGAGGTAATCCATTGGCATGTGCTGTTGCTGACAAGGCGCTAGAACTCATCAACCAGCCTGAACTCTTGAGCAATGTGGCACATAAACGTGCTGTATTTATCGAAGAGTTAGAAAAAGTAAATGCGAAACACGAAATTTTCAAAGAAATTCGAGGCGACGGTTTATTGATAGGTGTTGAGCTTATCGACAGCATGCATGGTAAAGCGGCAGCATTTCTAGCAAAAGCACGCGAAGAAGGATTAATGATCTTAATGGCTGGCCCAAATGTGTTGCGTATGACACCTTCATTGATTATCCCTGATGAAGATATCCGTGACGGAATGAAGCTATTAGACAGCGCTATTGCAAAAGTTGTTACGGCTGAAAAAGCGTCGGCTTAACGCTTAACTTTAAGATTGTGAGTTACCTAATAACACTCCGATCTATCCAAGCAAGCTCATACTCTGTATGGGCTTTTTTTTGTTTTGCTAATAGCAAAAAATATTCTGTAAGATTTAACCGGGTTAAACAAACTGCTTTTTTACACACCTGCTATAGGGGGAGGTATAGATAAGAATTAAAACAGAAGGGATATTTTCGAAAAGTAATTATAAAACAAAGGTACGGGCCGCACGCCTTTGGGAATAAAGCTTCCTTCAACGCGTAACGAGCCCATCATATATTACTTGTCTGCAGGTTTTCCTAAAACAATCTGACGAGGTCCGGCAAGATTCTGCTGCCCGGTAACACCGCTAGCGATTTGCTGAATCTGACCACCAGCCCGAAGGAAAGCAGCTGTTTGTTCTTCAATAGAGTCATGTGTTTCTGTTGCTGCTTTTTTCTTAGGCTTGGCTGCCATAGTAGAGAGTCCTGTTGAAATTATATGTATAGCGAGTATATCAGTTTTACACGCAATAAGCTTTGGCCAAACTACCACAGAAGAACATAGTAGCTTTTTGTGGTGTGATTTACCCTCAATTTAATTGCTTGTAAGTTGCTTGTATCTATAACACTAGTTGTGTATTGTGAAACTGATGTAGTTGATTTAGTAGCTCTTAAAATTTTTCCTCATAGGGATTTTTTAGCAGCAACTCCTAATTAATTACATGCAAGAACAACCGGCTTTGAAGACAAGATGTTTTCCCGGTTTTTAACTTACTTTTTATGAGAAATATTGAATATGTCCGACAAGCAGACGGGAACAGTTAAGTGGTTCAACGATGAGAAAGGTTTTGGTTTCATTGAGCGTGAAAATGGCAAAGATCTTTTTGCTCACTTCCGTTCGATCATCGGAGAAGGCCGCAAAACTCTTCACGAAGGACAGACTGTTCGTTTCGTAGAAGTACAGGGCGAAAAAGGCCCACAAGCTGACCAGATCGAAGCTGTATAAAGAACTTCTTCGGCATTGCTCAATAACTTTGGTTATATAACAGTGCTGAGGCTATATTGAGAGCAGATAATTAACCTTACTGCTTTCAATTTGCTGATCTGAGTAAAGCCCGAAAAGCCTGCATTTATGTAGGCTTTCGTCGTTCTGGGCTTTTACTGTATGAATTCACTCCTACTACCAACATCAGGCACGCGAAACAAACTTACCCGTTTCCGTATTAACCTTTATTTGCTCACCCTCTTTTATATATTCTGGCACCTGCAACTCATATCCGTTGACGCACTTTGCAGGCTTGGTTCTCCCCGTAGCGCTGGCAGCTTGTGTTCCGGGCATGCACTGCGCAACTAACAATTCCACCATTATTGGTATTTCAATTGCGATCAACTGCTCATCTACCAACATGGCATTAATGCCGACCAAACCATCGCTAAGAAAAGGCAACTGCTCACTAATAGTCTCTTTATCTACGCTATATTGGCTATAGTCTTCCTGATCCATAAAGGTATAAATGTTATCTTCTCGATAGAGCAAAGATACCTGACACCTCTCAAGAGCCACAGAAGTAACGACATCATCTCCGGTGAAAGTTTCTTCACGCTTACCGCCCTGAGGCAACTGATTAAAGCGCACTTTATACAGTGTCTGAGCGCCTCTTGATGATGGACTACGCACATCAATATGTAGAACTCGATATAGCGTTCCACTGATATCTACAACATGACCTTTTCTAAGTTCTGAAGCTCTTGGCATGATTTTAACCAGCTCATAAAAAGGCATTATTGTAGGGGAACATAAGCACACTTCACAGACCGAATAGTCAGTAATCACTTATACAGAAGCCAGAAAAACTATCTTTATGTATAATATTTCCTGATAGAAAATCGACAGGAGACAGCTTATCTATACACTATATTGGGATCGCGGAGGCGCTAATATGGCGACTCATGCTCTTTTGGAAGAGCTTGGTGTTGACTATCAGCTTGTAGAGATTGACCTCACCCGCCAGATGCAAAAAACGCCTGAATACCTAGCCATTAATCCAAATGGAAAGGTACCTACCCTATTGCATAATGACAATATCGTTTATGAATCAGCTGCCATTCTTATATACCTACTAGACCAACACCCTGAGTCAGGCCTAGCTCCTGTTACAACGTCACCTCAGCGGGGCCGTTATTATCAATCACTATTATGGATGTCGAACACACTACAAGAGGCAGCCAACCGCTGGGCACATCCCGAGCAATACTGTGATGACCAAGCAGGCCAAGACTCCCTAAAAACAAAAGCATCTCAAGAGCTTGAGCGTTGCTGGCACGTTATAGAAAATGACTTAGACAAAGCTGGCCCCTGGATGCTCGGAGACACCTTAAACGGTGCGGACTTTCATTTATTCATGATTGCCTACTGGAGCCGACGTTACGAAAGCCGAGCACAAGACTTCCCAAAGCTCGAGCAACTGCTGAAAAACCTTCTTAAACGCAACTCTATTCAAGCAATGCTAAAACAAGAAGGCCTCTCGTTTAATCTTTGATAAATAATGAAAACACTGTAAACACCAAACGCGGTTGTTGCTAATCAGCCGCGCTATCATGTTTTAGCTGCTTATTCTAACGTGAGTTTTATAGCAGCAACCACTTCCCCTTTCTTGCCATACAACTTTGCTAACAGAGTAAATACTCCTTAAAAAATCTGAAAATCAGGTCGCATACTCAACAGATTCTTTTAAAGTTTTCACCAATAATGGTCAAATCAGATAAAAGGACTCACACATGGCTCACGATTACACACAATGGCTGGATTGGATCGATTCACAGCAAGATGAAATGCTACACAAAACCATTGAACTCGCCCTGATAAACTCCGGCTCACTCAATACTGCTGGCGTGAATCATGTTCGTGAGAAACTAGCACAATACTTTGCCCCCCTTGGCGGAAAAGCCGAAGTTATTCCTGTGGCTCCTTTCGAGTTCGTTAATGCTGCAGGAGAAGTGTCCCAAGCGCCACTAGGGGATGCTCTACGTATTAGAAAACGTCCTGAAGCGCCACTGCAGATTTTTTTCTGTGGCCATATGGATACCGTGTTCCCTGTAGACTCTACCTTTCAAGATATTACCTGGTTAGACGACAACACTCTCAATGGTCCCGGTGTCGCAGATTTAAAAGGTGGCTTAATAGTGATGCTTAAAGCTATTGAAGCATTAGAGCGCAGCCCGTGGGCAGATAATATTGGCTGGGAGATTTTATTCAACCCAGATGAAGAGATAGGCTCACCAGGCTCCGCTCCCTTAATTGCTGATGCGGCAACGCGTGTTGACCTTGGTATGATCTATGAGCCTTGCATGCCAGATGGAACACTGGCGGGTGCTCGTAAAGGCAGCGGTAATTTCAGTATTGTTGTACGTGGCAAAGCAGCCCATGCAGGGCGTGAACACCACCTTGGGCGCAATGCGATCCGAGCTATGTGTGATTTCATCTCACGCTTAGACGACCTCAACGGACAACGAGAAGGCGTAACAATTAATCCTGGCTTTATTGAAGGCGGTGGTGCCGTCAATGTGGTCCCTGATCTGTGCTTGTCACGTTTTAATATACGCTTAGAACGCCCAGAAGATGAAGCATGGTGCACACACCACATAGAACAATTGCTAATAGACCTCAATCAACGCGACGGTATTAATGCCACACTGCACGGCGGCTTTGGTCGCAAGCCAAAAGTTCTCAGTGGCGCTAACCAAAAACTCTTTGAACTCGCTAAAGAGTGCGGTGCAGATTTAGGCATGCGCATTAATTGGGTTGCTACCGGCGGTTGTTGTGATGGTAATAACTTGGCAGCAGCAGGCATTCCTAATATCGACACCTTGGGTGTGCAGGGTGGGAAAATCCATTCAAGTGATGAGTTTATGTTTGTAAGTAGCTTATCTGAACGCGCCCGCTTGAGTGCCTTGCTATTAATGAAGCTAGCTAGTGCCGATGACCTTAGTTGGCTGAAGGAGCAATAGATGCTGTTAATCCGCCCTCTGACATTTGCCGATCTACAAGGATTAGAACGCTTAGCGGTTATTTCTGGTGGCCGCATGACGACACTGCCAGCCAACCGTGATCATTTAAATGAGCTAATCAACCGCACTCGACAGTCATTACGTAAAGAAGTGACTCAATACTCTGATGAGAGTTACCACTTTGTCTTGGAAGAGCAAACCAATGGTGAGATAGTGGGCGTCTGTGGTATTGATGCAAGCGTGGGTATGAATACCCCCTTTTATAGTTACCGCGTTGATGAAGTCGTACATGCCTCTAGCGAGTTACAGATCCATAACCGCATTCCTGCATTACATTTGTGCCAAGATTACACAGGCTCAGCGAGGCTCTGCACACTATTTCTCGATAAAGCCTACAGCACTGAAGAGAACCTAAACTTACTCTCCCGCTCACGCATGTTGTTCATGGCTCAGCACCCAGAGCGCTTTGCACACAAGTTAATTGCCGAACTACAAGGTGTTGCTGACAGTGAAAATCGTTCTCCTTTTTGGGAATGTCTGGGCCGACACTTTTTCAATATGGATTTTACTAAAGCTAACTACCTCACAGGTATTAACTCTAAAGGCTTTATTGCTGATCTCATGCCTCATTACCCAGTGTATGTACCATTACTGAGCGATGAAGCACAAGCATCGCTAGGGCAACCTCGTCCAGATATGGTCGATGTTAAAAACCTCTTGGAAGAAGAAGGTTTTAACTACAGACGCTATGTTGATATTTTTGATGCTGGCCCAACACTCGAGGCCCGCACTCAAGATATCCGCACAGTAGCTCAAAGCAAAAGAAGCACTATCAACATTAGTAGTGGCTCGTCATCAGAAAAACAGGTCAACGTATTGATCAGTAATACAGAACGGGAAAACTTTCGTTGCCTAGTAGTCAAACTTGACCCTCAGCAACCCGAAATAACGGCTGAAGTAGCGAGTTTATTGCACCTCAGCAATGGCGATAACATTCGTATTATTAGCCTTTAACCCGCACAGGAGATAGTTTAATTATGATGGTAGTCCGCCCTATTCAGGCAAATGACCATGAGGCACTGCGCGAGCTAGGACGCAAAACCGGGCCTGGCTTTACATCATTACAAGATAATGATGAGCAAGTCGCCACAAAGCTTGAGGCTGGCTTGGCTGCATTTACAGCAGGAAGTGTTCCCGTTGAAGCCCTATACCTGTTTGTTATGGAAGACACGGAGACACAAGAAGTTGTCGGTATCTGCGGTATAGAATCAGCCGTAGGCTTGTCTGACCCTTGGTATAATTATCGAGTCGGCACGATGGTACATGCCTCACGAGAGCTCGACGTTTATAACCAAATTAGCACTCTGACGATTACCAATGACCACACCGGTTACTCTGAGCTGTGCACATTATTTTTAACGCCTGAAGCACGTCATAGCAAGCAAGGCTCACTGCTATCTAAATCTCGCTTTATGTTTTTGGCAGAATTCCCACAACGTTTTAACGAGCACCTCATTGCCGAGATGCGCGGTTACTCAGATGAGAGTGGCGTATCTCCTTTTTGGGAAGGCCTGGGCCGGCATTTCTTTTCTCTGGATTTTGCAGAAGCCGATAAGATCTCTTCAATGGACAAAGTTTTCATTGCGGAGCTAATGCCTAAAAACACCATTTATACGAACCTTTTATCAAAGGATGCACAAGAATCCATTGGTAAAACCCATGAAGCAACTACACCAGCACGCCGCCTTTTAGAAAATGAGGGGCTGCGATACACAGGCTATATCGATATTTTTGATGGTGGCCCAACGCTTGAAGCACGTGTCAACGATATTCGTGCAATCCAAGAAAGCCAATACGTAAAAGTTCATATCGCTGACATCCCATCCGATGGTGAAACTTACCTAATCAGCACCACTGAGTTTTCACAGTTTCGCTGCTGTATGTCACCTATCAGCCGCGCTGGTAAAAACGTAATAACGATAACGCCCGACGTGGCCTCTGCACTGAATGTTATTGAGGGTACCACCGTTCGCATTGTTCCGCTGTCCTCAGGAAGGAGATTTTAAAATGAGCACATCACTTTTTATTAACAGCCAATGGTTAGCAGGCCAAGGCACAAGCTTTAACTCGGTTAATCCGGCTAACGGAGAAACTATCTGGTCTGGCTCTTCTGCTAATCCCGAACAAGTGATCTCTGCTGTCGCAGCCGCTCGTGCCGCGAGTACTGAATGGGCAAACTTAAGCTTTGAGAAGCGCTGCGAACAAGTACGTCGTTATGCAGAACAACTTAGCGAAAATAAAATGCTATTGGCTCGCACCATTGCAGAAGAAACCGGCAAACCATTTTGGGAAACCCAAACTGAAGCCGCTGCTGTTATTGGTAAAGTAGAAATTTCTATCAAGGCAGCCCTTGAACGTACCGGAGAGCGCAGTAGTGATATGGCTGGCGCAACAGCGGTACTTCGCCATAAACCACATGGTGTTGTGGCTATCTTTGGCCCCTACAATTTCCCTGCACACTTGCCCAATGGTCATATAGTTCCGGCTTTATTAGCAGGCAACACCGTTGTTTTCAAGCCAAGCGAACTTACCCCAAAAGTAGCTGAACTAATGGTATCCCTGTGGGAGAAATCAGGTTTACCTAGCGGCGTGATTAACCTAGTACAAGGGGAGAAAGAAACAGGCATCGCTCTGGCGGCCAACCCTGAAATTGATGGCCTATTCTTCACCGGCAGCTCACGTACTGGCCATCTGCTGCATGAACAATTCGCAGGCCATCCGGGTAAAATTTTGGCTCTGGAAATGGGTGGAAACAACCCACTAATCATTGACGAAATCAGTGATATTAAAGCCGCCGTTCACGAAACCATCCAATCTGCTTATATCACGTCTGGGCAGCGCTGCACTTGCGCACGTCGCTTATTTGTACCGTTAAACGACACGGGCGATCAGTTCATAGAACAGCTGAAAGCCGCCGTCAGTAAAATTAAAGTGGGCGGTCAGTTTGATGAACCCGCCCCCTTCATGGGAAGCCTCATATCAGAAGCCGCTGCCGATGGTATGGTTACAGCACAGCAACAACTGCTTGATATGGGCGCGACATCTTTACTTAAACTAGAAAAAATCAAAGCCGGTACTGGTTTGGTTTCTCCAGGTTTAATTGATGTCACAGCCGTTACAGACATGCCAGATGAAGAGCACTTTGGCCCCTTACTAAAAATCATTCGCTACACAGAGTTTGATGATGCTATCCGCCAAGCCAACGCTACTCAGTTTGGTTTGTCCGCCGGTCTATTCAGCGACAATCAAGCCAATTTCGATCACTTTTACCGACATATTCGTGCCGGTATCGTTAACTGGAACAAACAGTTAACAGGTGCCAGTAGCGCGGCTCCTTTTGGTGGCATCGGAGCCAGTGGTAATCACCGTGCTAGTGCTTATTATGCCGCAGATTATTGTGCTTACCCGGTTGCAGGCATTGAAGCAGAGCAGCTGTCGATGCCAGCAACACTATCCCCTGGCCTAACACTCAACTAAGCCGCATGGAGATTAAGATGACACCCACTACAAACGCGGTAGAAGCTAATTTTGATGGGCTAGTCGGGCCTACTCATAACTACGCTGGCCTGTCATTTGGTAACGTTGCTTCGCAGAGCCACTCTGCGCAAGCATCAAATCCCAAACAAGCGGCGCTGCAAGGCTTAGCCAAAATGAAGGCCCTGCACGATGCGGGTATGACTCAGGGAGTACTTGCACCGCAAGAGCGTCCTGACCTTAATACGCTACGCCGCCTTGGCTTTACCGGTAGTGATACTAATGTTCTGCAAGCAGCCGGTAAACAAGCACCTAAAATTTTGGCAGCCTGCTGCTCAGCCTCTAGCATGTGGACAGCCAATGCTGCCACCGTATCACCCAGTGCCGACACAGCTGATGGCAAAGTACATTTCACACCCGCAAACCTAACCAATAAATTCCATCGATCAATTGAGCATGAAGTAACAGGGCGAATTCTTAAAGCGACTTTCAGTGATGAGCGCTATTTTTCTCACCACCAAGCATTACCAGGTGTTGAGCACTTCGGTGATGAAGGTGCAGCAAACCACACGCGCTTCTGCCATGAGTATGGCCAAGCCGGTGTAGAGTTCTTCGTGTATGGGCGCTATGCATTTGATAGCAGTAAACCTGCACCAACTCGCTACCCTGCCCGCCATACCTACGAGGCATCTGAAGCCGTAGCTCGTTTGCACGGCTTGCAAGATAAAGGGGTAGTTTATGCACAACAAAACCCGGATGTGATTGATAAAGGCGTATTTCATAACGACGTTATCGCTGTAGGTAACCGCGACCTCATGTTCTGTCATCAGGAAGCATTTCTGAACCAGCCCGAAGTACTTAAACAGCTCACTGCATCAATGAACAACCAGTTCAATATTATCGAAGTCCCGAGCGCACGCGTTTCTGTTGAGGATGCTGTAAAAAGCTATCTATTCAACAGCCAGCTACTTTCAATCAATGGAAAAACCGTCATTGTTATTCCTGAAGAATGCCAAAAAACACCCGCTGTTTGGGATTACCTAACAGAGCTGCGTGATGGTGATTCCGCTATCAGTGAGTTGAAAGTGTTCGATCTAAAACAGAGCATGAGCAACGGTGGTGGGCCAGCATGCCTGCGTTTACGCGTAGTGCTCAATGAGCAAGAACAAGCGGCCTGCAACCCAAATACACTGATGAGTGAAGCACTTTATAGCCGCTTAACTCAATGGGTTAATCTACATTATCGCGACCGTATCTCTGAAGCCGACTTAGCTGACCCTCAGCTATTACTAGAATCCCGCAGTGCATTAGATGCCTTGACTCAAATTCTACACCTAGGCTCGGTGTACCCTTTCCAGCGAGCATAAGCTTGCTGGAAGTCTCTTATTAGTTATTGCTCTTCTGTCGCCGGGTGAAAGCCCGGTTTTTTTTGTTTAAAATCCCTTCATCCTAATAATCTCTTGCAACCTAGAACCCCGTATCTACCCTTAAATACAGATTCAAATTACCAAGCAACCACAAATGTTGTTAATTCATAGGGTTTTAAATCAGCGGTTTATCGTCATTGACTTCATGTGGCCGTTCATAATTGTAAAGCCATACAACTTATTGCATAGTCTTGAACGTCCTTCCGAGCCTCGAATAGATGCTTACTAACCCAGCTATTGAGACCTTCGTTCATATGGAATGTGAAACCTACAATGGCCTCGTTGAAAACATATATGATGCCTCAATAGAGCCGGAAAAATGACAAAATGTTGTGATTGATATTGGCATGCATTTGCATCTCCCGTTACCGGCCTTTTTGTCCAAATCAAAAATCAGGAATATGGTGGAGATATATTTGAAGGGCTTGAGCAAAGTATACTCGCTCAATATGAACGCGAATTTGCGGCTATTAATCCTTGGTTTTTAACACCTGACCTGCTGCGCCCGGCCAAATTATCAGTGGCCGTACCCTGGAATTACTCAATGGCGATGATAAGTATTTTGTGAATAACGATTATTATCAGTGCTTTTTTAAACCACTGGATTTTCGGCATTCAATGGGCATTAATCTGATAGATAGTCGAAGTAATCACCTTAACTCTACTTTCATTCGATCTGCTAAAGACGGATATTATAAGAACTCTGAAATTAATATTTTTCAGTCATTATCGCGATATCTTATGAAAGCTGTTGAGCTAAATTCATACATGGATGGCCTGAAAGAAAGACTATCTACGAACGATTTAATTCTTGATGCTTTAAACTTGGGTGTCATTGTTTTAGGTCACACTGGCGGTATCGAGCATATGAACATCTATGCCCGAAATCTGATAGACCAAGATAAGGCTTTTCTGTCAAACAAGTGGCCGAGGTTATGGCTATAACGAAGGAAACGGCGCGGTGGTATTCCAAACAGGTTATGAGTAAGCTTGATGTGAACAAGCCAGTCTAGATTAATCATCAAAATCATGCGTGATATATCAGTTATTAATGTGTAAGGAGGCTAAGCTCACATGGAACGTGAAACCTACAATGCCCTCGTTGATAATATATATGACGCAGCACTTAATCCTGATTTATGGCGTAGTGCGGTATCTAGCATAAGAACCGCCTTCAATTCTGAAGCGGCAGGCTTTTTCATCGAAACAAAAAACAATCAACTTGTCGAAAATCACATTCTGGGTATTGATCCAGATGTAATGGGTATTTATGGCGCACACTATGCAGAAAAAAATCCGTGGTTTACTGTTCCTGGATTAATGAAGCCGGGTCGCGTTCTTACGGACTACTCACTTGAGGAACTTTACAAGGATAGAAAGGCATTTTCGAGTACTGATTTCTATCAGGGGTGGTGCAAAACATTGGATTTCAGACATCTCATGGGCGGCAACCTGATCGACATGAATGGTAATATGCTTAATTTCTCTTTCTTTCGATCTCACCATTCAGGGCATTACAGTGATAGAGAGATTTTAGAATATAGTAGTTTATGTCGTCACCTAGTGAGGGCGGCAGATGTGAATTTTCGGCTTGATAATTCAAACCTACAGACCGCCTTAACGGAAACTATTCTTGATACTTTGAAGATTGCAGTCGTTGCTCTTGGTGTGTCAGGTCGAATGGAATATATGAACGACTACGCGAGAAACCTTATTTATTCAAAAAATGGGTTGTTTGATCATAGATCAAGATTAAAGGCTGTCTCGGATAGCTGTAACAGAGCGTTGCTGCATTGTATTGATAGCGCTTATGCGCAAGAAAAATCATCGACTATAAAAATTAACAGAGAGCGAAAATCGCCCCTCACTATCACGATACTACCTTCGAGTGGTAATAAGGGCTTTTTAGGCGTGACATCCCGCTATGTCACTCTTCTTATTACCGACCCAGATGATAGGGAAATTGGGAATGCTGAATACCTTGAACATCGCTGGTCTTTAACGCCTCTAGAAGCCGAGTTCGGCTGTAATCTTCTTAAAGGCTTGTCGGTCAACCAAGTGGCCGAAGTTATGGGGCTGACCAAGGAGACGGCGCGGTGGTACTCTAAACAGGTTATGAGTAAGCTCGATGTGAATAGTCAGTCAGGTCTTATCATTAAGCTCATGCAAGACATATCATTTCTTGGTAAGCCGTAATATTCAACCAGAACAGGTGAACGGCAATTCCCCACCGATAAAGCCTGAACAGCTTCAAATATTTCAAGAGCGAAGTATCTACATGGAATTAGAAAAAGCTCCGTTGACTACGGAGCTTTTAGCAAAAGACATATCTATGGGACTTGTTAGTTTACCTCTCTAAAATTCGTATTCGATTTCAATGAGAACCATTTTGAGCTTATCCTTAAAGCTCTCTACAAGTTTTTTATCTCCTTCTGGAACATTTTGGGCTGATTGTAATAACCCTAACTGCTCGTCCACTTTTGCTCTATCTTCAGGCTTAAGCATTTCCAGCATACCAGGCGGCATCTGGGCCATAAAATCATCATAGGCAGTACGACTTGCCGTCGAATTTTCTGTGAAGTAAGCCAGCATTATACGGTCGCCAATTTGAGCCCAGTCATTGGCGCTTTTGAAACGATAAACAGGGTCGCTATTTTCCCCGCTATCGTGGGAATAGTTCGTTACGATGCCCGTAAACCTGTCATAAAATGCTGGGGAATTTTCCTGCATAATACGCACGTTTTCAAAAAAAACGGGCATGCTTTTGTTAGCCATTAATGTTCGATCAAATGTATAAAATGTTCGAACTCCGGCCACTTTCATTTCTTCGGATAAGTCATGTAGAACGTCACGGGAGCCAATAAAAGCGGCAACTTCACTCCGTTCTAACAACGTTTCTTTGGCAAAAGACACCTCAGGAAAGCTAACAAGCATGCAGACAAGTAATAATATTTTTTCTACCTTACTCATTTGTTGGTCCTTATCGCACGTATACCTAACGAGTAATAAAAAGTTAAGGGGGCCGTTTTATGAGATTTTATTGTTACGACATAATGCTTATCCTGACCCTCGGTCTTAACCTCAAAAGTTTCATGTATTTGTGAGGGCTCTCCCCTATATGGTTGCGAGCAGCCTTGCCGGTGACCTTTCAACGTTCCATTGTAATCGAGAGCGCATAACTCTTTAAAAAGCTTGGCAATTTCAAGACTTCCTTCGCCGTCAGAAGGGCAGCTATATGATAACGAATCTACGTTTTTCGAGGAAACTACACCCCGATAAGAGAAATCTTGATGAGTAGAGGCGATAGAAAATTTGCAGAGGCCACCCTCTTTGGTGAGGTTTAAATCTGACCCTACACTTACACCACCATGGGGGTGGATCGCTCCATTAAAACCATTAGCCATGAGTATGGAGCGTGCTTTCTCTATGCCAGTGAACAGGCTAACTCCTTGAATGTTAAAGTTTTTAACAACTTCCTCAACGTGCTCAACCCCACGATCAATAGGTGAGTATGAAATATCTTCAATGTCTTCAAACAGGCAGATATAGCCAAAACGCCCCTTAATCATCTTTAAATTTGAAAGCCCAAACCATGTTTCCTTCGCGGAACCAAGATCATGCATTTTTTCAGTATATTTCTGTACTTCATCGTTTATGGACTGATCGTTATACGCTTCTCCTGGTTGTAGCTTTGGGAACGTTTTGTTGACGTAATAAACGCCATCACATGACGCGGCATCAGCAACATTTCTACTGGTATCTCTAAGGTCTATTCTAATAAATACACTATCTTGCTGGTCGTTAATTATCTTAATATCTTTTCGAATCCCACTAAGCCTTCCTGTGATATTAGCCGTGCTATTCCTTATTTCTTCATATTCAGTGTCTGCGGTCATCTGAATGCTAGACTTTCCTGGCACCAAGCCTATTTGGGCAGAATATTTGTATTTTTTGTAGGCTTCTAAGTTCGTAAATTGTTCATATATATTCAGTTTCGCAGAAGCGCCGTCAAGGTTGCACCCCTTCCTAATCGACGCATCGTCACTTTTTTTACATAATTCGTCTAAAAACTGAATAACAAAGTTATTATGGCTTTCAACTCGACAATTATATTGAAGCATTCTTTTAGTGGTGCTTCTGTCAATAAGTACGCTGCAACCTTCTTTATCAAACGTTGCATATTTGGACACTGCATCAAAGGATCTGACCTTATAACCATTACCGGTCAAAATTGAGCGTGCCTGCTCCAGGTCCATAGAGAAGTTAACCCCTTGAATACTGACCGTTTTTATCGCTTTTGCAATCTGCTCGTTTGCATAGGTGAGGGGAGTGAGCGCTAATATTATTAATGTGATAAGAAATTTCACGGAATATCCTTATATATTGATTAGTTGTTTTTTATCGCTGCAGAATTTCGATGTCACTAAATAAGCAGGTGTGTTTGTTTCTGTTTTTAATAATTTCTATGTTGCTCAGACCGACTAAGGTTTTACCCGCTTGTTTTATTTCATGAACCTTTTCTTCTATTTCTTCTCGACCCATCAGGCCGGCTTGCCGTGAGCCCGGCGTGGTATTAAGGTAATAAGTTTCATGACATTTTAACTTCACCTCATCCGACGCATTCGAATTTCTGTGAAGCTGAACCAGCATCGATATTAGTGGCTCTTTATGCCCTTCAACTTTGAGCGGCATAAACCGAACTCGATGCAATGAACCTATCACTTTGGCTGTTCCATCGTCATCTTTAGGTACAGCGAACCCATCTGCTCTAATGCTTATTTTGCTAGAGGCGTAATGATTACGCGACAGATTAAATGCAGCAGAATATCGATAGCCCTCATGCTTTTGTTGATGTGTGAACGGTTTTATTGGGACGTTTGTCTCGCATTGTTTTTTTATCCGAGGGTCGCTTGACTCAATGCCGCAGAGCTTATCAAAAGCGTGTGTAATACCCTCATCATAATCTTGCTGATCACATCGATATGTTAGTATTCTTAAGGCAGGTTGATTAATATAATCAATGTAGCAAGCGTCTTTTTTTAAAGAGAGGGTGTTAGGGGCATTACTATGGCCTAGAACCGGTTTATAACCGTTTTGTGTCAGTATTGAACGTGCTTTATCTGAATCCGTGAAAATATTAATTCCTTGAATTTCAATCGTTTTGATAGCCTCGGCTATCTGCTCATTTGCATGAATGAAAGAGGTGATGGTTAGTAATATTAACGTTAGAAAAAATCTCATGGAGTATCCTTATATTGCGGAACTTACGAATTGAGCTTAAAGGTTTTTATCGGCTTTAAAGGAATAGATGAATATACCGCTTGGGGGCTGGTTTAGCTGAATCATCGAAATTTACGATACGTACGGGTTACGTTTAGCAAGGGTGTGAAGTCAACGCGAGGGCGATAATAGTCGAGGCAGGTGAAGCTCGACTATTATAGCGCATTGCCATGTATTGCTTTTCCTAGCGCGGTTTTCACCACGCCCATATTCTTATTATTACCGCGAAGCTTATACGCTAATCCGTGAAGGTGAACGATGTCATGAGGGCTGGCCTCTTTTTCGTCGAAAACCAATAAGTAATAAAAATGCTGTACTTACAAGTAATACAGATGATGGTTCAGGGACAAAATTTACTTGTGAATTGCTCAAAAATGCGCCTGATCCTGATGTAAAAGATGCACCATTCAAATTAGTGAACTGAAAGGCGCTGGTGTTTAAGAAGTTTGATGAGCCTCCACCGATCGTCCCAGTGCGGGTACTGAGTTGGATGCCATACGTCTTGCTAGGGTCGGCAAGAAAGGAAGTTTGTTTGCTAAGATCAAAGTCAAATGTTTGCCCGCTGGTATTAACGATCAACTCATCGAAAAACCCCGATGGACTAAAGATATCAATAAAATCTTGTGAGCCTACCGCAAACTCAATGCGTAAATCAGCCACAAGTAATGCAAGTGGATTGGCATAGGTTATTGTTCCACCAGAGACTAACCAGGTATTCAGCCCTGTAATATCAAAAATAGAGACTTTGGCTTGTGCTGTGGATGCTCCTCCTGAGATTCCCGTACCGTCATTAGTAAGAGAGCCGTCAAAATTCAGTCCGAATGTGATGTTGGTAGGCAATCCGCCACTAGTTGAAAAATTGAGTGTGTCGAACATCTGAATTCGGGAAGCAATATTATTTGTTTCAGCCGATGTTGATGTCGCAACGCTACCGGTTTGTCCGGTAGACAAATCACCACGGACACGGATGTCACTGCCAACGTTAGACGGGAGTGCATTGGATACGCTGTTGTTCGTTGTTGTGAATTTAATGAGGGTGTTTTCAGAAGGAGTTGTTCTGTTTTCAAACTGGCGAACTTCAATCAGTGAGATGTCGTTTATTGGCATTGCCAGAGCGGAATGACTCATACTACCAAAAACCAGTATTGAAATAGCGGTTGTTACTTTAGTCATAATGAACTCTCTCATTAAAGTCGTGGTTTTAGTAATGAAGCGTGAAATACAGTTTTAGCGGTATTTGTAACTTCTCTAGCTTTACAGACAGAAAAATAAAAAGAACTCTAAACGACACAGTACTAAAAGCTTTTCTCCGTTTCCTGCTTTGCTGGAATTGTATTGGTTTCATGCGATTAAGTTACCTCCCATATGGGAGGTATAAGCAAATTTTTTTATCTTCATGCTCTTTATCACTATTGTCCTATTGAACATAACTTAGCCCAAGTGAACAGAGCGCTACCAAGAAAAAGGCGCTAGCGGTTCAACGACTATCAATTTGAATCTCAATCAGTTTGAGCCGCCCGACTTTAGATTCACAAAGGAGAATGCCAATCTTCATCTAACTGTACGATTGTGGCGTTCAGTATAGGCATTCTATTGTGGGTTACCGGACTGAATATATTTGATATGTATTTTGTTCTTCAACGCCTATGCTGAGAACTCGTGGCTAATAAACTCTGGACCATAGTACAGCGAATAACCTATGGCTTACCTAGCTACTCAATCAACTGAATAAAGATCGTATAACCCGTATTGAGGCAATGAAAAGCCTGCGTCTACCGCTAATCCTTTTTAACCCGATAGTTTTTCAAATAAACCATTACTGCTTTTATGAAGCATTTTCAGTTCTTTTCGTAGCAGCTGAACGAAAGACAAGGTTAACGCTGATTTAGTTTTGTGCGCAGGAAATATCAAGTTATAACGATAAGCGATGCGTGGTTCGAAGCGTTTTACCACTAAACCAAGCTTTTGATAATGTAGTGCCGTAATGGGTTCTACTAAAGAAACTCCTGCTCCAGATAAAACGAGCGCACACGCACTATAAGAGAGCTGTGTATCCATTAAGAGCTTGCGTTTAACACTTGCAGAATCAAATACACTATCAATTTTATGATGGATGCTTTGCTCAGTACCCAGAGATATAAAGCTCTCTCCTTCTAAGTCTTTCGGAACGATCACTTCTTTCTCTACAAGCGGATGACCTGTAGGAAGAATGCACACCAAGCGGCTTTCGGCCAAAGGCTCAACTTCAATCGCTACATCAGCCATAGGAATCGCAGAAACCACCCCTAAATCATACTGCTGGCTGGCCACCAAATCGGCTACTTGCTGAGTACTTCTCACCTGTAATGAAAAGGTGACATCGGGATACTCTTTTCCAAATAGCTGTGTAATTCTCGGAATAAAATCGATGGAAACAGCAGGCATAGAAGCAACCCGCAATGTACCTGTATGGCACTCACGCAAGTCATCAGCAGCACGTGCCAGTGTTTCCATTGAAACAAAAGAGCGCTCTACTTCTGCATAAAACACATGGGCCTCTGGTGTTGGAATCAAACGTTTTTTATGGCGTTCAAACATTTGCACCTCAACCATGCTCTCAAAATCACTCAACAAACGACTCACCGCAGGCTGCGATACACACAAAATATCCGCGGCGCCACTCGTGGTTCCACTAATCATGACGGCTCTAAATGCTTCTATTTGCCGGTAAGTTACACGTGCCATTACCTTCTCCACTTAATAACAAAATACTATCAAGTAATATAAATAAACGATTTGATGTTATTTAATCAAATCATCATCATTAAATAAAGCCGACACCTCAACTAGAAACATAAAAAAGAGAGGGACTGATGGAACAATTGTTTCGTTACCTACTGACCGCTTTAATCAGCACAGTAGCCGCCTGCCAATTCATACAAGTGATTACACGGTATGTCTTCGAAACGCCCATTATGGGATTAGAAGAAACGGCACTGATTCCAACAATCTGGCTGTATATCATGGGTAGTGTTAACGCCTCACGTGAAGACACCCAAATACGCGCAAACGTACTTGAAATTTTTCTCAAGACAGATAAAGCACGTGCTGTACTACAGGCTATTTCAGAGATTATCAGTATAGCAATTTCTATCTGGTTAACCTGGTGGGCTTGGCTGTACTTCAGCTACTCACTACGTGTTTGGAAAGGTACGCCAACGCTATATATCCCAACCTTCATTTATGAGTCTGCTCTTTTCCTTGGCTTGTTCATGATGACCGCATTCACGATATGGCACTTGATCCGCAATGTGCAGTTCTTGCTGGGCTACCGCACTAAACCAGATCATGAGATTGATCCGGACCTTCCAACTACCAACGAGGTAGAGGAGTTTCAGATGCTAGCTGACACACAAAAGGATAATAACAATGGTTGAGATCGCTATTCTGGCATTTGCCGTACTGGTCATTTTACTGACCATTGGAGTACCACTACCCTACTGTTTTGGTGCTGGACTCATCGTTATGACAACCGTAGGCGAAGCATCTATGCGCGGCATGATGCTGTGGGGCTTTAGCCAACTCACAAACCCCGTACTACTGGCGATTCCACTGTTCGTATTTGCCGGTACTATTATGAGTATCAGCGGCATTGCCGCTAGCTTACTCGATTTCGTTAACATCTTTATTGGTCGTATCCGCGGTGGACTGGGTGTGGTGGCAGCCATTAGCTGTGCCATTATCGGTGCCATTTCAGGTAGTGGGCTTACGGGTATTGCAGCCATCGGCCCTTTGTTGATTCCTGAAATGGAGCGCAAAGGTTACCCCCGCGCTTATGCAACAGCCTTGGTAGCTAACTCTTCCATTCTTGGACTATTGATTCCACCCAGCGTCACTATGATTGTTTATGGCTGGGTAACAGACACCTCAATCCTGGCATGCTTTCTGGCAACATTAGGCCCTGGGTTGTTAATAATGACTAACTTTTCCATTGTTAACATGGTGATGTCACGTAAATTTCCGTTGATTCTTGACGATCCAATGCCGATGAAACAATTGATGAGTGAGGCCAGTAAACGCACAGTTAACGCGGTTCCTGCTTTGCTAATGCCGGTCATAATTTTAGGTGGAATTTACGGCGGTATTATGACGCCAACTGAAGCAGCAGCCGTTGCTGTTATCTACTCATTGCCTGTCGGTTTCATGATCTACAAAGGACTGACCTTTAAAACCCTACTTGAATCCGGTAAAGAATCTGCCACTGCTGTCGGCGCTATTCTGATCATGATTTTATTCAGCCTAATGCTGAGTCAGATTTATGTAATGGAAGATATTCCACAAATGTTAGTCGATAAGATCTTTGAGATCACCGACGACAAAGTGCTGCTGCTAATACTCGTTAACTTATTCCTGTTCGCTATTGGCATGGTCGTAAACGATATCACAGCCATCATTCTTACAGCCCCACTATTGCTGCCATTGATGTCTGCCTTAGGTGTTAGTCCTATTCAATTCGCTGCCATCATGGGTGTTAACACAGCGATGGGGGGCGTTACACCACCGTATGCCAGCATCCTCTATTTAGGTGCTCGTATCGGTAAAGTTAAATTCACAGAAGTGGTTAAGCCAGCCATGCTGCTGATCCTCTTCGGATACATCCCAGTTGTAATACTGGTCTCAGTTTGGCCTGACCTGTCGGAATACTTTCCACGCGCGTTCGGTTATTAAAACAACATAAAAAAATCCAATGTCACTCGGGAGATAACAATGAAAAAAAACCTGATTAATAAGCTGGCCATGGCGGTCGCATTATCAGTATCACTCACAGCAACAGCTGAAGCTGTCACGCTAAAACTGTCACATGTTCGCCCACAAGCAACTGCCATCGATATGGATGCCAAACAATTTGCTAACGACATAAAAGCAGCAACAGATGGCAAGGTTAAGGTAAAAATCTATGCGGCTAGCGCACTAGGTGACTACACCGTTGTACAAGAGCGCGTAGGTTTGGGCGCAGTTGATATGGCGGTACAACCACCAGCATCAGGTGTTGATAAACGCTTTCAGGTTGTTTACATGCCTTACCTTGTGAAAACGTGGGATGACGCACAAAAAGTTTTTGCTAAAGGCTCTTCTATGCGCCAAACCGTTGCAGAACTTTATGATGCACAGAACATCACTGTTCTGGGTGCATGGCCGGTTTACTTCGGCGGCGTTTCTTTGAATAAAGAGATAGATAATGCAGCAGATCCTTCAGTAAACAAAGGTGCGAAGCTTCGCGTTCCACCTATCAAAACGTTCCAGCTAACCGCTGACAATATCGGCTTTATTGGCTCGCCTCTACCCTTCTCTGAAGCTTTCACAGCCGTACAAACCGGTGTTGTTGATGGTGTTATGGGATCGGGGGCTGAAGGTTATTACGCATCATTTCGTGATGTAACCAAGAGCTACCTGCCTATCAATACCCATTTTGAAATGTGGTACCTAATCATTAACAAAGACGTTTTCAATGAGTTAAATGATGATCAGCGCACCAAACTCACAAGCGCCGCTGATAAGTTTGAAGCGACACGGTGGGAAAATGCACGCGGTGATCAGGCTAAAAACGAACAACTACTAGAAAAAGCAGGTGCACATATTGTTCCTGTTAGCGAAGCGCAAATTGAAGCTCATGCAACCATTGTTCGCGAAAAAGTATGGCCTGAAATCATCAATGACATTGGCGCAGAGTGGGCACAAGGCGTTTTAGACGAAGCCTTGAAATAAGCCACTAAATATAGAAAGAGTAGATGTAAACCCTGCAACGAAGCCCTTGCAGTAATTTTTGTCTCATTGCCCGGCGAATATATGCCGGGCCTTTTTCCCTAATAAAGGACACGCCATGACGCAGTTTTCAACTGACAGCCAACGTAGAACAGATGTTTGCGTTCTGGGCGGCGGCATTGTCGGTCTGGCCGTCGCATTGGGTCTACAACGCAATGGACTGAGCGTAACTATTCTTGATGAAGGCGATATTGCATTGCGTGCTTCACGCGGCAATTTCGGCCTAGTCTGGGTGCAAGGTAAAGGCGATACATTACCTGAGTATGCGGCTATTTCACGTCTATCAGCAAAACTCTGGGCTAGTCATGCACAACGCCTAAAAGAAGCCACCGGGATTGATGTACAGCTGCAACAAAATGGCGGCTTGTTCTTATGTCTCAACGAAGAAGAGCTAAGGCAACGACATGCCATGCTAACTCGTATGCAAAAAGCAGTGGACGGCGACTATCCCTTTAAAACACTCGACCTACAACAACTTCGTGAATTTATCCCCGAAGCAGGCCCTGAAGTAGCAGGGGCAACATGGGGGCCAGAAGATGGCCATCTAAACCCGCTTTTATACTTACGCGCCATGACAGAACAGTTTCTACAGCGCGGCGGGATAATTGATAACTCAGGCAAGGTATCCAAAATAGAACCAACTGACTCCGGCTTCACGCTTTCATCAGATTCCGGACAATGGCATGGCGATCAAATAATATTAGCCGCCGGTTTGGGTAACCGTGATTTAGCCCCTCAAGTAGGTTTGTCTGCACCGTTAGTTCCTAACCGTGGCCAAGTACTTATCTGCGAACGTGTAAAGCCATTTCTAAATTACCCTACAGGCCATGTGAGACAGACCAACGAAGGCACTCTGCAATTAGGTGACTCAAAAGAAGATGTTGGTTTCGATTCTGGTACAACCTCAGACATTGTCGCAAAAATTGCACACAGAGCCAGCCAGATGTTCCCCCTCTTGCGTGATGTTCGCTTGATCCGCGCCTGGGGTGCGTTACGTGTTATGACTCCTGATGGCTACCCATTGTACGAAGCTTCCCAGCAGCACCCAGGAGCTTACCTCGTTACCTGCCACAGCGGTGTCACATTAGGCGCCTTACATGAAGGCCCTATTGCCGACTGGATCGCCAATGACCGAACTGAATTGCCTTTGGAGGTATTCAATGCCAAACGCTTTACCCTTTGAACGCCTACCTACCAACAATGCTGAGTGGGTGACTGTTTATATCGAAGGCCAGCCAGTCAAAGTACGCCAAGGTGATAGTGCTGCAGCAGCAGTTTTAGCCGCAGGATTGCAACCTAGCCGTACTACTGTGGTCAGCGGTAGCGGTCGCACACCCTACTGCCTCATGGGTGTTTGTTTTGAATGCTTACTCCAAATTGACGGTGTAGAAAATGTACAGGGTTGCATGACACCCGCTCGCGAAGGAATGCAGATAATGAGTCAGAAACAAGCGAGGCAACTGAACGACTCAAACCCTAGTACCTTAAAACCTGATGATCTAAAAAATAGCCACATTAAAAAAGAGGGCACGGTCGTATGAACACTCCCGAATATGATCTAGTCATTATCGGGGCAGGCCCTGCAGGAATGTCTGCTGCAACAACAGCCTCATCTCATGGTTTAAAAGTCGCTATTTTAGATGAACAGACAGCGCCTGGCGGACAAATTTACCGCTCCATTAGCAGCCCCGCTATCGCTGACGAAAGCATTCTAGGCGCTGATTATTACCATGGCCGGGCATTATTATCAGCGATGCGCTATGCCGGGGTTGATTACTTCCCTAGTAGCAGCGTATGGACGGTTTCATCCGAGCTATTTATCAGCTTTAGCCGGGAGGGAAAAAGTAGCAAGATTCAAGCTAAAAAGCTGTTGATCGCTACCGGTGCTCAAGAGCGTCCTGTGCCCTTTTTAGGCTGGACATTGCCTGGTGTTATGACTTGCGGCGCGGCGCAAATCTTACTTAAAAGCAGCGGACTAACCCCAGCAGGCCCTCTCGTTTTGGCGGGTAGCGGGCCACTGCTGTTATTAATAGCGGCGCAGCTTAACAGAGCAGGTGTTGAGATTGAGGCCATTCTGGATACGACCCCAAAAGGACGTTACTTAAAGTCTATTCGGCATTTGCCCGGAGCTTTACGTAACTTACCCTTGCTCTTAAAAGGGCTGGGGCTACTCACCGAACTTAAGCGTGCCGGTATTCGTTATATCAACAATGCAGAACAGCTAAAAGCACTACCTGATGACACAGGCCTGCTAACCAAACTGCAATATAAAACCGATGAATCAACTGAAACACTCAACTGCAAGACACTACTAGTGCATCAAGGAGTTGTTCCTAATGTGCAGCTAACACGTGCTTTGCAATTAGAGCACCAGTGGGATGAGCTACAACAGTGCTGGAAACCTACACTCGATAGCTGGGGAGAAAGTAGCCAAACCGGGATTTTTGTAGCAGGTGATTCAAGTGGCATTGCAGGCGCACGTGCCGCTGAGTATATGGGCGAATTAACAGCACAGCGTATCGCGCAACAACTCGATAAATTATCTCAAGAAACGTTACTGCTACAAACAGCCAAAACAGGCAGGTTACTTCAGCAACAACAGGCAATACGCCCTTTTCTTGATGCGATGTACCAACCGGCAGATGAATTTTTAAAGCCTTCGGACGAAACATTAGTGTGTCGTTGTGAGGAAGTAACCGCAGGTCAGATACGCAGCATGGTGGCACAAGGTTGCACAGGGCCCAACCAAACCAAAGCCTTTAGCCGAGCAGGTATGGGGCCCTGCCAAGGACGCCTTTGCGGATTAACAGTGGCTCAAATTATCGCTGATGAGAGACAAGTTCCCGTCAGTGAGGTGGGTTATTACCAGATACGCACCCCCATTAAACCGCTCACTATTGGTGAACTGGCAGATTTGGCGGAATAAAAGTTCAATACCCATCACTAACCAACTTACAGGTAGTAAAAGAGATGTCGATTACCCGATATGAAACCGCCGCGCGTATGAGCCGTGCTGTTGTACACAACGATATTGTTTACCTTTGTGGGCAAGTAGCAGAAGATCGTTCAACAGATATTACTGAGCAAACACAAACTATGCTGGCAAAAGTTGCCTCTCTACTTGAGACTGTCGGTAGCTCAAAAGACAACATTCTGTCAGCCACTATCTACTTAAAAGATATGAACTTATTTGCCCAAATGAACAGCGTTTGGGATGCATGGGTTGAAGAAGGCAAAGCGCCGGCGAGAGCTTGCGTGGAAGCGCGTATGGCTAGCCCTGAATTATTGGTCGAAATTTCTGTTATTGCCGCAATAAGCAAAGCGTAAAACAACAGATGAGATGAAGCCCGTTATGCTTTAACAGGCTTTATCTCATCCAGTAATTGCTCTAATGGGTAGCCCTTAAAAGGCTTACCCGTTTCCAATACAACATGGCTACTGATATTCACTTGACCAGGCAGTAGATCCAGCAAACGGTCATTAATGGCATTATAGCGCTGCATATCAGGAGCGATAATGCGTAGAAAGAAATCAAATGCACCACTCACTGTATAGCACTCCACCACTTCAGGAATCTCATCTGCAGCATGACGAAATAGCTTAAAGGCTTCGGTACTTTGGTCTTTTAAACTGACTGTTGCGATAACCGTCACACTGCGACACAAAGAAGGCAGATCTAAAACGGCCATGTAGGCATCAATTAAGCCTTCGTCTTCTAGCTTTTTCACACGATTTAAACAAGAACTCGGCGACAAACCGACACGATCAGCCAGATCTTGATTAGTAATACGTGCGCTTTGCTGAAGTACCGAAAGGATCTTACGATTAATACGATCAAGAGTCATGAGCTAGCCTAGTTCTTCTTATTTACTCTGCAGATATAGTCCATGATAGCGGCTAGTTAAGGGATATTCACTAATTACTATTACCTAGCTTATGAATACCAAAGCAGGATTGAGTGAGTACTAATGGATGCTTAGCTCACTCAATACATACGTCATTGCGGCGCGCTGATAACCACTATTTGATCGCTCTGAATGGAGTTGTAAAAACAGTTTGCTCGGCCAGTATGGCAAGCAGGACCTTGCTGCTCGATGCGCAACAGAATAGCATCACCATCACAGTCTAAACGGGCTTCTATCAGAGATTGACGGTGGCCGCTGGTCTCACCTTTTCGCCATAACTGCTGACGTGAACGAGACCAATAACACACCCTATTTGTTGCTAGGGTTTCTTCTAGTGCAGTACGATTCATCCACGCCAACATCAGCACTTCACCAGTGTCATGCTGTTGAGCAATAGCTGCAACTAAACCATCACTATTCCATGGAATGGCATCCAACACAGCAGCTAATGAACGCGTTTGACCTACCTCAGCCTGTTCCAATTGCATCCAGATATTCATCGATTAGGCGCAGCCATGAGAGCCTCAATTCTGTACTTGATCATTTCTGGCTCCCCCAGTTCCACGCGCTTTCAGCAACAGCATCATGGGCATGTAGACTTTCCATGTGCGCAATGCGCAAATGAAAACCTTGAATACAGGTATCCTCTAGTAGAGCTTGATGAATGCGGCGAGCAGCATCTTCACAGAACATAGTATTTTGTCCATTAGCCAAAGCAAACGCCTGCTCATCAACCCGCTTCACTGCTGTTTGCAGAGCAGTACCAAGAGCTGATTCAACGCGATCAAGCAGTACAAGCAAGGGAAATTCTGTATTATTATTCTCCGCTAAATGTACTGTCAGTGTAGCTGTACTGCGCTGGCTATGGGGTGTCGCTACAATACCTTGCGAGCTTCCGAGCCAGTCGTGCAGCTCTGCATATTGTAAGTCTTTTCCAGCAAAATCCTTATTAAATTGTTTTTGTATCAACTGGCGAGCAAGCGCCGCTGAACAAGGGCACGTTGAGGAATAACCAATGTCTAATTTCACTGTTATACGAGTATCTTGACCACTGCGAATTGCGTTTACTTCAAAGGGGTAAGCCTTCCAACCAGCAAGTTGACTCAGCAATGCCGGACGTTTAAACAATACATCACCCTTAATACTTAGATGTGCAGCTGTGGATAGGTCAGAATGACTATCGAGAAAGCAGTCAAGCACTTCATTGAGTAGCGGGATGGTCAACTCTTGATCTTCAAGCGCTTCTAATGCCAAGTAGAGGCGTGACATATGAATACCCCGAGCCTTTGACTTGTCAAGACTGACACCTGCATCTACATATGCATTTAACGGCTGACCAGCAAGCCTAATTGGTAAAGCAATTCCTTGCATACCAACCAATTTGAGGGGGGTGTCTTGATAAGAGTTAAGTTGGCTGGCGACATCAGGTAATGCGAGGGAATTCATCTAAAATACAACCTTTATATAAATGTTATAACATAACATTTATATAAAAATCACCCTACTTTGTCAATAGCGTGTAATGAACAGATGTAAGCAGCTAACCCGACTACACACAATTGATGCAACAAGAGATTAAACACGCTGTGGAGCAGCAAGAAGCTCTGGGTCTGGACGTGCTGGTACATGGAGAAGCTGAACGTAATGACATGGTGGAGTACTTTGGCGAGCAGCTTCAAAGATACGCTTTCAGTCAATTCGGCTGGGTACAGCCGAATGGTTCTCGCTGTGTAAAACCACCCATTCTATTTGGTGATATAAGCAAGCCAAAAGCTATGACTGTCAATTGGGCTCAATATGCCCAGTCATTAACAAAGAAACCCATGAAAGGCATGCTAACCGGACCTGTGACCATACTTAACTGGTCATTTGTAAGAGATGATCAGCCACGTTCAGTCTCCTGTTACCAGTTAGCGTTAGCGATATGCGAAGAAGTTCAGGACCTTGAAAAAGCCGGTGTAAACATCATACAAATTGATGAAGCAGCACTACGTGAAGGCCTTCCTTTGCGCCAATCCCAATGGCAATGGCAAGAATATTTACAATGGGCCATTGAAAGTTTTCGTATCAGCGCCAACGGCGTCGATGATAAGACTCAGATCCACACGCATATGTGCTATTCCGAGTTTAACGATATTATCTCTGCCATTGCCGATATGGATGCAGATGTTATTACTATTGAAACATCACGCTCAGATATGGAGTTACTGGACGTATTCGATCATTTCAACTATCCCAATGACATTGGTCCAAGTGTATATGATATCCACACACCAAACACACCACCACAGGATCAAATTATTAAATTAATAGAGAAAGCAGCTCAACGGATTCCTGCTGAACGTCTTTGGATCAACCCAGATTGTGGTTTAAAAACTCGACAGTGAAAAGAGGTAACCCCTGCTTTACAAAACATGGTGGCGGCTGCAAAACATTGCGCCAACAAGCATTAAAGGCCGCAAGTTGATAAATATAAATTAAAAATCTAATAAAAAAGCGGCGCCTTAATTTAAAAAAGTAGCCGCTTTTATCGACTATCAGTTAAAAGAAAAACGAATTACATCTGTGATTGGAGGTAGTTTTCTAACCCAATCATCTTAATAAGACCCAGCTGCTTCTCAAGCCAATAAGCATGATCAACCTCAGTGTCTTCTAGTAGCTTCTCAAGAATTTCTCTGGATTGGTAATCCTGTTCTTCTTCGCAGATTTTAATCACTGCTTTGAGCTGATTTCCCACGGTATATTCAATCCGTAAGTCACTCTCTATCATCTCAACAACATTAGTACCGATTTTCAAACCTTCTCGTGTCACCATATCTGGCGTGCCTTCGAGAAACAACATACGCTCGATCAGTAACGAGGCATGACCTTTTTCATCTTCTACTTCATGATCGATACGCTCAAAAAGCTTAGATAGCCCCCAATCATCGTACATACGTGAGTGGATAAAGTACTGATCCATAGCGGCTAGCTCCATTGCCAGCAATGAATTCAAGCCATCAATAACGCGTTGATTACCTTTCATCTCTTTTCTCCGCTCTCTTACATTTTGCTCTGTAGATAATTTTCGATGCCCATCTGACTAATCAGATATAGCTGAGCTTCAATCCAATCAAGATGCGCCTCTTCAGCTTCAAGAATCTCTTCTAACATGTCTCTACTAACGTAGTCTGATTGGGTCTCACACAGCGCTATCGCTTCACGTAGTTGTGACAATTGATCTGTTTCAAAATCCTGATCACATTGCAGCATTTCAGCAGTGTTCTCGCCAATACGTAATCGCTCTAAATGCTGAAGGTTCGGTAAACCTTCAAGGAATAAAATTCGCTCGATCAGCTCGTCTGCCTGCTTCATATCTTTGATCGATTTTTTATAAGCTTTGTCGTTTAACTCACCCAGTCCCCAATTTTTATACATACGAGCATGTAAGAAAAACTGATTAATGGATGTCAACTCGGCCGTCAAAACCTTATTGAGCATACTTAGTACTTGCTTATCACCCTGCATATCATTCTCCGGCAGACTCTACTTAAGTTCGTACGATACCAGAAGCACAAGACGATGAAATACAAAAGTCGTACGTTAGGATAAAAAACCCACCAAAAGCTTGATATAAATCTACATGAGAACTATTATCAATCTTAATAACATATAGGTTCTCTAATTATGTACATATGTATCTGCAACGCAGTAACAGACTCACAAATTAAAGATGCACTGGACGACGGTGCTACAAGTGTCGCTGATCTCAATAAAACGCTATCAGTTGGTAGCTGCTGTGGTAAGTGCACTCGCTCAGCTAGAGCGATCATCAAACAATACAGATCTGCTATGGAGATCGACGAACTCTCTTATAGTGCTATGTAGTTTTGTATGCCCAGCACTTTTATGATGACTTTTTTAGATAAGTAAAAAAGCTTTCTTTTATTTCAATTACAAAAGAATATTTTGTATAGATACGCTTTAAACTCCCCAACAGCCACATTCCCTATAGACAACTGCATTTAAACACCTGCTCTGCCATAAGAAATCACTAGTACAGCTCCTCCCCTATAGACCGAATAATATTCGGAAGAAATTATTATTTCCGTATTTTATTGCTAGCTAAGCAAGTATTTAAACAGCTCATTTTGAAAGGCGACGCGTAAAATATCAGATAATAATGATAACTAAGTGAGCCCAACATGCTGATTATTCGCCCTTGTAAAGAAAGTGACTTGGATGATTTGATGAATATTTCCCATGCTGTCGGCAAAGGGATGACATCAATGCCTGCTGATGAGGAGGCCTGGTTAGAAAAGATCAGTGCGTCGGCAGAAGCTTTTAACTCTGCTCAACCAGCTGCACAGAGCAATACTTATTTTATGGTATTGGAAGATACGGCCACTGGGCATCTAGCCGGTACTACGGCTATTTATACAGGTGTTGGTCTTAGCCGCCCTTTCTATTCTTATAAAATATCCACACTGGTCAGTAGCAGCAGTGACCTTGAAATGATTCGTAAAACCCAAGTACTCAATATCGTCAATGATTACACAGGCTCAACCGAAGTTGGCTCTATTTACTTGTTACCTGAATACCGCAAGCCAGGTGTCGGGCAGTTTTTATCTCGCGCACGCTTTTTAACGATGGCTGACTTCCCAGAACGTTTTGGTGATCAAGTCATTGCTGAACTACGTGGCTGGCAGGATGATAATGGCCGTTCTCCGTTATGGGATAACCTTGGAAAGCCCTTCTTTGGTATTGAGTTCCAAGACGCAGTAAACACAGCAGCACTCAAAGGTTCACAGTTTATCTCTGATTTAATGCCTAAATACCCAATCTATATCAGCCTTCTACCACAAGAAGCACAAGAGGTAATAGGTAAGCCGCATGATTTCTCCGCGCCTGCGTTATTCATGCTGAAAAAAGAAGGCTTTCAGTTTTCAGGCTATGTAGATTTATTTGATGGTGGCCCTTCTGTACAAGCCGACACTAAAGAGATTCGCAGTGTTAAAGATAGCTGCAGCAGCCACTTTCAAGTGGTAAGTGATCTACCTGCCTCATCACAGATGTATTTAGTGAGTAATGAGGATCTTGATGATTACCGTGTTGCTTTAGCGCCTGGGAAGGTTACTGAAAATGGTGATTTCATTATTGATCAAGCAACCTTTCAAGCATTACAACTTGCTGTGGGGGGCCTAGTACGCTTTATCACAATGAATAAATCGTCTGTTCGAAAAATACACCCACAAGCGGCATAACAGGTATTGGAGAGTAATATCTTCTACACTGGTTTTTTATCGTACTCTTTGGAGGTAATTGATGGACAATAATCATTGGATTCTTACCGCACAATGCCCAAGCCGCTTAGGGACTATCGATGCTGTTACTGGGCTGCTTTATAACAATCAACATTACATCACTGAATTGCACTCGTTTGATGATTGCCATAGCAAGCAATTCTTTATCAGAGCGCAGTTTCGTGCCAATACATCGTTTGATCAAGCAGCCTTCCACCAAGAGTTCTCATTAAAAGCTGAACAGTTTGATATGCAATGGCAATTACGCTCCACTGCCGACAAACCTAAAGTCGTGATCATGGTTTCCAAATTTGATCACTGCCTCAATGACCTGCTTTACAAGCACCGTATTGGACAGCTCTCAATCGAGATACCGGCTATCATTTCCAACCACCCGGATCTTGAATCATTAGCTCAATGGCATGGTATCCCTTATTACCACCTACCGGTGAGCGCAGAGACTAAACCGGCTCAAGAAGCAAAAGTCATGCAGATCATCAAAGATGTGGACGCTGAGCTAGTCGTACTTGCACGGTACATGCAGGTACTGTCTCCACAACTGTGCCAGCATCTAGAGGGCTGGGCAATCAATATCCATCACTCATTGCTACCCGGCTTTAAAGGCGCCAAACCCTACCATCAAGCGTATGAAAAAGGCGTTAAAACAGTGGGAGCAACCGCCCACTATATTAATGATGACCTTGATGAAGGCCCTATTATTGCTCAAGGTATCGACTCAGTAGACCATGCGTACTACCCCGAAGATTTGGTCGCCAAAGGCCGAGATATAGAACGCGTCACGCTTTCACGAGCGGTACGTTACCATGTTGAACAACGTGTCTTTTTGAACGGGCAGCGTACTGTCGTATTTGCTGATTAAACAATTTAAGCACTGCGGCTGGAGCACTTGATGATATTTATTTTTTATCACCAAGTGCGAAGCTTAAAGCTTGATAATCTTCTAAAACCTTACGGCCTTCTCTATCTGTGGTTTGAAACACACGTTGATAATGTCCCAATGTGCGCTTCAGATACGCTTGATGATCTTCTTGCGTAAAGTCCCACATAATTGAACCAACCGGAGAGATAGCTTTTGATGCATCTAAGCTAACATGCAATATTTCATAATAACGGTTATTTTCTTTTACTAAACACTCATCAATCAAATAAAACCCCATTAAAATTAGTGCATTACGCACTTTATACGTATGCAAAATTGGACATAGCAAAAACTCCATTTCCTGCTGCGGGTTCTCATTAAGCAGCCCTTCAACTAATTCAATTAATAGCTCACCACCCACCCCTGCAATAATCATCAAATGACGACCACTGTCATCGATGCAGCTAACCTCTGCCAACCGCAGCTGGGCTACATTAACCGCATGTACCTGCCAGTGGTTAACCTGCGGTTCTGGGAAAAAACGTTGTAGCTTAGTCTCTACTTCAAGCACCAAAGGTTCAGCTATATCAACGAAATGAACAACTTTTGCTGCACTACGTTGCAGCAGTAAAAAACCTAACAAGCCATGATCACAACAACAATCCCATATATGCTCGTATTCCTTAGTTATCATCCGGTCGATCTGTTGTAAGCGCTGACTAATTTTCATTTAAAAAAATCACAAATAAACTCCACGGTATTTCACTCTCTCTTTACCTTCTCTTTACCCCGTTTGAAGTATAACGACTCTAAACTTTAACCGGATACCCTAAATGCTCATTAAGGCGATATCACAAACCGGCCTAATTCTGTTACTAACAATGCTTATTAGCGCTTGTGGTTCACTACCTCAACCTCGTGCAGAGTTAACCAAACAGCTCAGTATTCCAGCTGAATGGGATAGCAATATCCACATCAATGCTAGTGAAGGGAGCACTAAGCTGCTTGATCTTTTTGACGAGCCCGAACTTAAGAAGCTCATTAACGAAGTCTTAAACAACAATTTAGACCTACAGCAAACAGCCCTTCGATTAAAGCAACAACGCTTACTTACCCGCCAAACAAAAGCAGACAGTCGACCTGATTTAAATCTGAATATAACCAGTCAGCGTAATAAAGAAGAACAAATCAACACCGCTCACTCTTTAGCATTAAGCCTAAACTGGGAACTAGATGTATGGGGCCGGCTTGCAGATGCAAACAATGCTGCTCAAAGCACAACTGCAGCCCAAACTCTGGATTATCAGGCAGCACGTAACTCTCTTGCAGGAAGGGCAATTCAAAGTTGGATAGATATCTCTTTACGCCAGAAAATTGTTAATACAGAACAACAATGGCTAACCAGCCTGCAAAACAACGAAGCTGTTATCTTAGAGCGTTACAAGCGCGGCCTTGGAGACTTGAATGATCTAGCTACCTCACGTGCCGCAACTGCAAGGATTAAAGCAAACCTTATCGCTCGCCAGACGAATCAACGAGATGCCAAAAGGGCATTAAATCTATTACGAGGAGAAGCCGCCAACGCAACACTCCCTACATTGCTAAAAGTCCCTCATATCAGCACACCTCCCGCACTACTTCCGGCACAAGTACTAGCAAACCGTGCCGACCTACAGTCAGCTTACTTGCAAATACAGGCAGCTGATAATCTTAGCCACGTTGCTTATAAGCAACTGTTGCCTAACTTTTCATTCAGGACAAGCATCTCTGATAGTAGTCCACATCTTGAAGACCTACTAAAGGGTTCCCCGGCTTGGAGCCTACTAAGCCAATTAACAGCACCTCTATTTAATGCGGGAAGATTAAAAGCTGGAGTTAAAATATCCCAATTAGATGCAGAATTAAGCTTTCTTAACTACCAAAAAACCCTTCTCATTGCACTCAATGAAGTCGAAAGCACACTGAATCAGGAGTTGAGTTTAGCAGATCAAGAGCAAGCTTTACGCAAAGCACAACAGAATTCTGAAGCAAGCCTAAACCATTACCAAACTCGTTATCGAGATGGTGTCAGCGACATTCTAAACTTACTCAGTGCACAACAAAGCACCTATGAAGCTCAAATTCAAGTACTCCAAATTCGTCAAGCTCGCCTAAGCAACCGAATCAGCCTAGGGCTTGCTTTAGGACTCAATATTAAAACAAGTACGCGCTCTAGCACTGCCATTAATGAAGATGTGAATTAGACATGAAACAGAAAAAACGCAGATATCACATATTACTAACGACCATCGCTTTAGTCTCAATTCCTCTAGCCATCGGTTACACCAATTATGCTATCAGTATTCAGAATGAGCCTGAGCAGTCTGAAGCTCAAATTGCAGTCCCTCGAGTTTCTGTTATTCAGCTAAATAGTGCTGCACACCAAGGCGTTGTAACAAGTTATGCTGAAGTGAGGGCAAGCGATGAAATCAGCCTCAGCAGCCTTGTTAGCGGCCGAGTTACTTGGCGCTCGCAAAGATTTACTAACGGCCAACAAGTCATTAAAGGGGATGCTCTACTACGTCTTGATGATACTGAATACCGCGAAGCACTGGCAATTGCTCATCAAAACTTAGCTGAAGCTAATTTAGATTTACAAAAAGAAAAGCAACAACAACGTCAAGCAAAGACCGATTGGCAACGCTCAGGCTTGTCTGAAAGACCTAGCGCCCTTGCTCTACGTAAACCACAGTTAAAGCTAGCTCAGGCACGTTATAAAGCAGCTAAAAGCAGCTTAATTCACGCTCGTAGGAACTTCGCAGAAACAACTATAAAAGCACCTTTTAGTGGTGTTGTTATCAACCGAAACGCTGCTCTAGGAAGCTATGTAGAAGCGGGAAACACTCTATCAACCCTGCGCGGCAGCGCTGAAGCAGAAATGGTTCTGACCTTATCCGCTAGCCAGTGGCAACAACTACCACAAGATTTAAGTGCAACCGTAGTTCAACTGCACAACCCCGATCAACCAGAAAGTCACTGGGAAGGGAGAATAAGCCCCTTATCGGCCGCAATTGATCCTTCAACCCGGCAACGCAGCCTGACTATCCACGTAAAAAACCCGCTAGCTCAGCAACCTCCATTATTGTCGGGTAGCTTTATCAGCGCACGGATCAAAGGTCACTCGATAGATAACCTTTTCGAAATTCCAAGCACATCGCTAACCGCTGATGGTTATATCTGGAGTATCACTAATGACCGCCTCCAAAGGCACAAAAGCCAGCCGTTGTTCAGCGCCAACGGAAAGCTATATATCCCACAAAAACAATTACCAGAACAAATAGCCTTAGTCGTAAAACCTTTAGCAAGTTATTTGCCTGACATGGAAGTTGAACCATACACAACAGGGCCAGTAGCCAAATCTCTAGCTTATGCAAACGGAGCTAACTGATGAGTAAAGTCACCTCGAAAGGCTGGGTTGCCTGGTTTGCTTCTAACCCAGTAGCGGCGAATCTTCTCATGGCCCTAATATTAGTAGCAGGCGTCATATCAGCACTTAATCTACGGGTCGAAGCCTTTCCTCCGCTACCACCCAATAGCGTCAGCATTAGTGTCGAATATGACACCGGATCAGCTCGATCAGTTGAAGAAGGTGTGACTTCAAAGATAGAAGAGGCCCTACAAGGTGTGCAGGGAATCAAAACAGTAACCAGCACATCAAACACCAGTAGTGCTTCGATCACGGTTAATAGAACCAGCGGCTACGATCTAGATACACTATACAGAGACGTCAAAAACCGCGTGGATGGTATAGCTACCTTACCAAACGACGCAGAACGCCCCATCATCAGCCGTGAGATTTATCTTGAAGATGCGGTTTCCGTTCATCTTGCTGGTGATGTTCCACAAGATGTTCTGCAACAGAGCGCTCGCACTTTACGCAAAAAATTACTAAACAACCCCGCTATAGAAAGGGTCAACAGTAACGGCCGACACACGCCAGAAATCAGTATTCAAGTGAATGAGCAGCAACTGCAAGCACTAGAGCTTACTATCCGTGATATAGCAGATAAGGTTGCAGCTTCTTCCCTCACTGTCGCTGGAGGTGAGTTATTCAGTAAAGATGGTTACCTCATTGTTAAAGCAGATCAGCAACGTTACCAACTACGAGACTTTGAATCGATTCTCATCAAACAAACACAGAGTGGCCAACGACTGACGTTAGCAGATATTGCCACGGTTAAGGATGCTTACGAGCAGTCCGGTGTGCTGTCACGCTTTAATGGTGAACGAGCCATCTGGTTAGATGTGAAAATGTACTCCAGCTCCGATATCATGGAAATATCTACTGCCGTTCAGAAAGAGGTTAAACACTTTCGCCTGACACAACCCGACAGCATTCAAATTACCGTTTGGAATGACCAAAGCATATATATCGCTAATCGTCTAAACCTGTTACTTAAAAACAGCATTATGGGCATAGCACTCGTCATGCTCCTGCTCGCTCTGTTTCTAAACGTACGAGTCGCCTTTTGGGTAGGCGCTGGGCTTCCCGTTATTTTTGCCGGCGCCATGCTGCTGATGGACGCCCGCCTATTTAATATGACCCTAAACGAACTGACTACTTTCGGCTTTATCATCGCTTTAGGCATCGTGGTGGATGATGCAGTCGTAGTCGGTGAGAGTATCTATACTGAGCGACAGCGCCACGGTGCTAGCTTGAATTCAACAATTAGTGGCGCGCAACGAGTCGCAGTACCCACAGTATTTGGCGTTTTAACAACCGTCGTTGCTTTTATGGCATTAACATTGGTAGAGGGAGAAATGGGGAAAATTTTTAGTTTCTTTGCCTATGCTGCTGCCTTTTGCTTAATTTTTTCGTTGATTGAATCAAAATTGATTTTACCGGCTCATTTAGCGCACCTTAAAATGGAGAATAAATCAGCAAAGAACCCTATTAGCAAGGGATGGGGTTGGCTACAAAAAAAGACCAACCAAGGCCTTAGATTTTTTACCCGTAAAATCTACCGGCCTTTTATTCATCAGGTTCTGAATTTTCGCTACACAACAGTATTACTCGCTATTGCGCTGTTTATATTAGTGGGTGGATTGGTTCCCTCAGGGAAGATACGCTCTGTCTTTTTCCCGGATATCCCCAGTGACTTCATCGAAGTGCAGTTAGAATTAGAGGATCAAGCCGGTTACGGGCTGGTACAAGCACAAGCATTAGAGATCGAGCAAATTGCCATGCAGGTAAATAGGCAACTACAGGAAAAACACCAACTTAGCAGTGAGCCCATACCACACCTAATGACGTTAACCGGGAACACCAGCGCCACCATTATTGCAGGGCTTTCACCAAGAACCGAGCGTCCATTAAGTACTTCTGAAATTGCTGATCTTTGGCAACAAAAAATTAGTGCGATGGAAGCCGTACGTAAACTCAAGTTTGTCACTGCATGGGAAGGCGCCGCAGATATTACGATTGAATTGCGTTCTGAATCAGCACAAACACTTAAACAAGCCTCGCCGCTAGTACAAAATGCACTGGCCCAATTCAGTGGTGTGTCTGGCATCGAGAACAGTATTAAAGCAGGCCAAGCTCAGATAGATCTCAAGCTACTTCCCGCTGGAGAAGCTATGGGGCTAACCACCGCTATGTTGGCACAACAAATTCAACAGGCATACCAAGGTTACGAAATTCAACGTATCCAAAGAGGGCGAGATGAAGTCAAAGTAAAAGTTAGCTACCCTGACGAACAGCGTCGCCGCATTGAGGATTTGGAACAAGCACGCATCCGAACACCCAATGGTCAGATAGTCCAACTTCGAACGGTTGCCCACATCAGTACACGTTATGTCTCTGATGAAATAGAGCATATTGATCGTAGCAGAGTTGCTTACATTAGCGCCGATCTAGATAAAATGGTCGCATCACCGACTGAAGTTCTTAATAGCTTAGATAAGCAATTACTGACTCAGCTACAACAAGATTATCCAGACCTCACCGTCACGTTTGCGGGTGAAGCCCAAGAAGAAGCGGAAACCACGGGCTCATTAAAAGGAGCGTTTTTAGTAGCACTGATCGCAATCTATGCATTGCTGGCCATCCCACTGAAATCCTATATTCAACCTCTCATGATTATGAGCGCTATTCCCTTCGGTGTAATTGGCGCCCTACTTGGTCACTGGTTACATGGTATTCCACTCAGTCTGTTATCAATGTTTGGTATTCTGGCGCTGTCTGGTGTTGTGGTTAACGATAGCTTGCTACTGATCAGTCGCTACAATGAAAACCGAGCGGCGGGAAAACCAGCACGGCTCGCCATGATTGAAGCTGGATGCGGTAGGATGCGCGCAATCATTTTAACGTCAATTACGACTTACGCAGGCTTAGTACCACTCATCTGGGAAACAGCTGAGAATGCACAATTTCTAATACCCGCAGCAGTCGCTATGGGCTATGGTATTCTGTTTGCTACTTTGATCACGTTATTACTGATTCCGGCATTAGTATTAATCAGTGATGACCTAAACATTCGCCACTGGCTGGCTCAACGTAAGGCCCGTCAATTGAAAGCAGATATCGCTTTATGAACAATAACGTCCTGCAGGTTTTGCTGGTTGAAGATGACCGAGATTTGGCGGCATCAGTAGCAGATTACTTACTACTTGAAAAAATCAGTGTCGATCATGCCTACAATGGCCAAGCAGGTTTAACGCTAGTGCTTGAGAACAGCTACGATGTACTGTTGTTGGACTTAATGCTCCCTAGAATGAATGGACTCACCTTATGCGAAAAACTTCGTCAGCAGGGTATCGACACCCCAGTATTGATGTTAACGGCTCGAGATACATTGGATGATAAAATTGCAGGGTTCAGCGCGGGTACTGATGATTACTTAGTCAAACCTTTCGCACTCGAAGAGCTAATCGTACGTATACAAGCGCTAGCTAAACGCCGCAGTGGGCAGGTAAGAAAGCTACAAACAGCGGGCCTAACTCTGGAGTTAGACACTAAAACCGCCACCAGAGATGGGCAAAGTATAAAACTCACCCCAAGTGAATGGACGCTACTAGAAACGCTATTAAGAGCGAGCCCAGCTATAGTCAGCCGGCAAGAACTAGAACACGTCTTATGGCCGAATGATCTGCCCGACACAAACAGTTTAAAGGTTCATATGTACCACTTGCGACAACAAGTGGATAAGCCCTTTTCCAAACCCTTAATACATACAGTAAAAGGGCAAGGGTTTGTCATTAACAATGCCTGATAAGAAAACCAAGCCTATTGGCCGAACGATGCGTCGAGAGCTAAGCCTGTACATTCTTAGCTTGGCTGCCGGCTCTGCCTTTGCATTCATCATCACCTTAATATCTTTCTTTGAGGATGGCATGACAGATGCTGTCGAGGGATTTATTCTCATGGAAACCCGCGCCTTTGAGGCGCGCTATCGTGAGGACCCCAGCACGCCACTACCCACAGGCACAAGTCTTCGAGTTTTTTATGACGATTTACAGAAAGCCCCCCCTATCTATAGACAGATAATTAAGCAAGATGAGCTCGAAAACGAAGAATTTGTCGAGTATGACTGGAGCCCGCATGGAGAAGAAGAGTGGAAAGACTCACGTTACCTCATCGTCTATCAACATACGCTTCCGGATCAGCGCATTCTATATGCGGTTGTCGACTACCAAGCCAACTTACTCACCAAAGAAGAGCAGCAAGAGTTTGATGACCAACTTAATAAGGTTTTTCTATTTGGAGGTGTGTACCTGTTATTGATGTTGCTGGCAATTTGGTTGTATAACAAACGAATCAACCGCTATACCCAGGCCTTAGCCCTTTGGGCAGATTCTCTGGTACTCTCAAATTTGCAACAAACACGCCCTAATTTTCACTTTCGTGAGCTAAACAGTATTGCAGAACAACTGCTATCAGCATTTGAACGAATATCAGGGCTAATGAATCGTGAGCACCAATTTCTTCGTCATGCCAGCCATGAGTTACGTACACCTATAGCAATAATTCGTGCCAATATGGAGTTATTACAGAAAATTGGTATACCGACAGAGCTGCATAGACCTATAGAAAGAGTTAGCCGGGCTAACCAAAGTATGCAACAACTGACTGAAACCTTACTTTGGCTCAGCCGAGAAAATGAAACAGCCCCCACACTAAAGCAGATAAGGCCTGACATACTGCTGGATGAACTCAGCGAAGAGCTGGATTACCTACTACAAGATAAAGAAGTAAACGTCACACGTAATTATGTCAGTGGGCTGACCGAGCAAGCTTTACCTCACACACCACTAAGGATTGTTCTCAGCAACCTCTTGCGTAATGCCTATCAGTATACTGATCAGGGAGAAATTGAGTTATCTGTGGATCAATACCGAATCATTATCACTAATCGTAGTCATGTAACACATACAGATCATGACAATAGCTTTGGGTTAGGGCTCATTCTTGTACAGAAAATTTGCGACCGCCTTGGCTGGAAGCTTGAGCTAAAATGGATAGACCAAGGCATGAGCGTAGAGTTATTAATACCGCAATAGGACAAATCCATAACCCTACTAACTATTGCACAAAATTTATCCAATAATATGCATCTCCCCCTTTGAATCGCTGCACAATCCTTTATAGTACCGTACCGCTCATGCAGCATTTCTAAACGCTTCCCAGATTCAGGAATAATCCATTGATCTCCACCGCAAACATCACCATGCAATTTGGCACCACGCCATTGTTCGAAAACATCTCTGTAAAGTTTGGTAACGGTAATCGTTATGGCCTGATTGGCGCAAATGGCTGCGGTAAAACGACGTTCATGAAAATTCTGGATGGTACCCTAGCACCGACTTCCGGTAACGTCTCGATATCCCCTAACCAACGTGTTGGTAAGCTACATCAAGACCAGTTCGCCTTCGAACAATTCAGTGTCGTTAATACTGTCATCATGGGTCATAAAGAACTGTGGGAGATAAAACAGGAACGAGAGCGCATCTATTCTTTACCTGAGATGTCTGAAGAAGAAGGCATGAAGGTTGCGGAGCTCGAAGTCATTTTTGCCGAAATGGATGGCTACAGTGCAGAAAGCCGTGCTGAAGAAATATTGCTAGGTGCCGGTATTGACCAGTCTCTTTTTTATGGTCCAATGAGCGGTGTTGCTCCGGGCTGGAAATTACGTGTATTACTAGCTCAAGCGCTATTCTCAAACCCAGATATTTTATTATTGGATGAGCCTACCAACAACTTGGATATCAACACTATTCGTTGGTTGGAAGCACTATTAAATGAGCGAAAAAGTACAATGGTAATCATCTCGCATGACCGCCATTTCCTCAACTCTGTGTGTACTCACATGGCTGATATCGATTATCGCGAGCTACGTGTCTATCCAGGCAACTATGACGACTTCATGATGGCTGCAACCGAAGTCCAGGAACGTCTGTTATCAGAAAATGCGAAAAAGAGTGCTCAAATTGCTGACCTGCAGCAGTTTGTTAGCCGCTTCTCAGCGAACGCCTCTAAAGCTAAGCAAGCTAGCTCACGCGCTAAAAAAATCGATAAAATCAAACTTGACGAAGTCAAACCTTCTAGCCGTATTAATCCTTTTATCCGTTTCACACAAGATAAAAAACTATTTCGTCAGGCGCTCGTTCTGGAAAACTTAGGACACGGGTTTGAAGGAGAACCACTATTTACAGGTGGTAATATCATCCTTGATGCAGGTAGCCGCTTGGCCATTATCGGCGAAAATGGTGCAGGTAAAACCACACTATTACGTTGCTTGCTAGATCAATTAAGTGCGAAAGAAGGCACAGTTAAATGGTCTGAAAACACATCTTTTGGCTACTGCCCACAAGATAGCACCGCTGATTTTAACTCTGACATCAACGTATTTGACTGGATGAGCCAATGGCGCAAACCCAAACATGGCGACCAGGTTGTTCGCTCCATACTTGGACAGCTGCTATTTTCTGCTGATGACTATAACAAAAAAGCAAGAGTCTGCTCCGGTGGTGAGAAAAACCGTCTGTTATTCGGCAAATTAATGATGTCTAATCCTAACGTCCTAATTATGGACGAACCAACTAACCATCTCGATATGGAAGCAATTGAAGCGTTAAACTTGGCATTGGAAAACTACCCTGGCACACTTATTTTTGTCAGCCATGACCGCGAATTTGTATCATCATTGGCTACGCGGGTCATCGAAATAAAAGACAAAAAGCTTGTCGATTTCCAGGGCACCTATGAAGAATACCTAGCCGACCAGCTAGCCCAAGAAAAGAAGCTCGCAAAGCGCAGATAAGGGCTACTCGTAAGCGGCAGAAACAAGATGTTTATGCCGCTTTTTTGACTGTTCAATTCTGTGAATCGTCTTGCTTACAAGAAGAAAAATCATGCTATAGTTTGCCATAAATAAACGGACTTAATTGAGGCCTAACTTGATCACACTCCACAGCAACCCACTCGCATCAAGTACGGCTAAAACTGATCCAGCTAAAGCAGAAGATGTTAAATCAGTTTCAAATACAGACACTTCGGTAGCGAAAGAAACAGAATCACAAAGTGCTCAGCCAGAATTTAGCTCACGAGCAGAAATGTTGGCCCAGATGAACAAAGAGTTTGATATTACCGGCTCTGATTTTCATATTTCACAACAGTTTATTAATCGACTATCCGAAATAGGGTTATTAAGCAAAAGCGAAGCAACAGAGTTGAACCAAGGTTTACCGCTTACCAGTGACGGAAGTAAATCTACGCAAAGCCTCACAACACTGAAGTCTGCTTTAGACACCATATTTGAGCGTGTAAAAGATGAAGAAGGTGTATCTGGTCTGTTATCTGTGTTGGATAAATCAAAAAAAATACTCGATAACCTCGATGGATCAAAATCAAAAACATTTCCTATCGACCCAGCAACAGCCGCAGCCGAACTTGATCACTATTTAAAGAGCGATGACTCTAAAATTCTCACAGAAGATGAGAAACAATCCATAAATGATTTAAAAACAGCGCTAACTATCGCCGACAAACTCAGCCCTGAGCAACGCACCTCAGCGCAGGTTAGTAAGTACATGGAAATCCTCAAGCGTTACGGTTAAGTGTCCATACTTACATCAATTCTTATCGTTATGGTTAACCTCCCTAAAGTATAATTTTTATTTTTCCTATGAATACAAGCAACTAACTGGCAGTAGCACAAGGTTTGAAAAACTGCACTAGACTCATCTAAAAAAAAATTGCATGATCAAAATTAGAAACTTTTCTAGGATGCCATAACGCAATACTCGAAAGGCTCTCCCTATTTTGAAACTTGTCCTATCAGCAGTATTACAAGTAGTTAACCGTTCAACATCTAAGCACCCTGATGCAGGACGGCCTACAATTGGGTGCAAGGATGACAACATGAAAAAAACTCTACTTCTCACCTTATCTATTCTATGTACGTCAACCGCTCAAGCTGATCCTGCCATAATGTTTGGATTAAGCTATGCATTTAATGGCGAGTTTGGTGTCACTGTTAAAGCACTATCAAGTGACGATGAAGATGAATTCGTCGCAGCAGTAGGCGCAACTTTTTATCCTTATACCAATAAATCATTCGGACTTGATGCGGGTATCGGTTATACATTCGATGACGCTGCAGCCGTACTCAGTTGGGATTTCTTGCAGGAAGCCGCTCAAGCGAGCATAGGCTTCGCCAATACAGACTCGAATAAATCCAGCTCTCCAGCGCCTTCACCAGGAGACTTGATTTAAATTACACTGAGCCAGCTTACCTGGCTCATTTTCTTCTTTCATTCCACACAAGATGGCTTACTAAACACTGTTACCAATAAAACAAAACTACTCTCAACCAGAGTGCATAGATAGAAAATGAATGACTGAGTACTCAGTAATTATTCTGTGTAACCGGTGTCGAATAGCCATATAAACAACCTTTAGGGATATTTATGGATACACGTAACTTACTAGACCAACTCCTTAAATCAGGAACAGATTTTTTACAGAACAAAAACACCAATAGCACTGATACCACCGGTAAACTGCAAGATAGATCAGCACTTGGTGACCTGCTATCAGGCACCAGCGGTGGTGTACTTGCTGGCGGAGTTCTTGGACTACTTCTGGGTAGCAAAAAAGGACGTAAGATAGGCGGAAAAGTACTAACGTACGGCAGTCTCGCTGCTTTAGGTACTGTTGCATACAAAGCCTACAATAACTGGCAAGAGCAACAAGATAATTCGTCAGCCCCTGCTGCGCGCCCAATAAACGCCCTACCAGCGCAAGAAGCCGAGAATCATAGCCGTGCTGTTTTATGTGCAATGATCGGTGCAGCAAAAGCAGACGGTCATATTGACGAACATGAGCGCCAGTTAATTGATCAAGGGATTGCAGGGATAATCAATGACCCTGAATTACAACACTGGTTCGAGCAAGAGCTGCACAAGCCGTTAGATCCTGCCGATATCGCCCGTAACGCAAATTCTCCTGAGATGGCAGCAGAGATGTACCTGGCTAGCTTATTAGTTATTGATGAAGATAGTTTTATGGAAAAAGCTTATCTAGAAGAGCTCGCTCGACAATTAAAATTCGAGCCTGCTTTAAAAGCAGAACTCGAAGCACAAGCACATCATGCATCGCAAACTAACTAACGCCAACAGCACCCAACTTATAGCCACACTTTATAAAGCGTGGCTATAAGTTATAACAAATGATACTGGCTGCTAATGCGATTTATTAGCGCACTTGAAGTTTCTTTTAAAAGTATCTTATTGTTTTCAGTTTCGTTTCAGTAATGAGTTTTAAAGTACTCACATCAACTTAGATTACTGGAGTAACACAACATGAAAACTTTACTTAGCGCTACACTGATCACTTCCGCCCTTTTCGCTTCACAGGCTTTTGCTGGTGGTTTAAATAATTTTTCTACTCAATCAGTAGAACATAATTTAGCAGCTGGTGTTATTACTCAGGCTCAAGGTTTTACTGCAGTGATTAGCCCCCTTTCCTCTTTAGGCACATCTACTGAAGCACACTTTGCAACGGGTGCACATGCAACAAACACTGTTAGCAGCACAGTCGCAAGTTTTGGTTTGGAAGCGCCTGCAAGCTCTACTGAAGTACTTCTATAAATGTTTTCAACACAAAAATGGGAGGCTAAGTCTCCCATCGTTTTTGAATAAATATGATAGTACCGCCTTTTCATTCTAGTTACAGAATATAAAAACGCCCCGCCCTTTACAAAAAACACACACTTAGCCAGAACATCCAAAGTATTTAAAAGCCCGATTGTTTGCAAAAACCGTTCAATTTTTCACTTAGCAGACAAGGCTAGCTAACTTCATTTAGTTTGCAATTAAAGATGTATTTTATTGACATTTTAATAAGCATCCATTTTAATGCATCCAAAATACATCTATAAATGAGACATTCTATGCTAGCGTCAAATATCGAAATAATTAAACAAACCGTACCTGTTATTCAAGAACGTGGAGAAGAGATCACCCAGCATTTCTACCACCTTTTATTTGAAGAAAACCCTGAGCTCAAAGATATATTCAATATGGCAAGCCAAAAGAATGGCCGCCAGCCAGCCTCCCTTGCTAACGCCATTCTGGGTTATGCAGCCAATATTGACCGGCTAGAAGCTCTTGGGGATGCCGTCGGTAGCATTGCAGCTAAGCATTTCAGTTTAGACATTCAACCCGAACAATATCCGATTGTTGGCAGAAACTTGTTAAAAGCTATTCGTGAAGTGCTAGGAGCAGACGTTGCAACCGACGCTGTAATCAGCGCATGGGCAGAAGCTTACGGACAATTAACAAGCATTCTCGTGGGTGCAGAAAAGGCACTTTATGACGATGCGCAAAATGCTGTAGGTGGTTGGTCTGGTTTTAAACCTTTTCGTGTCGTTCAAAAAATTAGTCAAAGCAGCGAAATCACCTCCTTCTACCTGCAACCAGTTGATGGACAACCATTGCCTCATTATAAACCTGGTCAATATATTAGCTTAAAAATTACTGACGCTGACTTAGAGAACACAGAACTGCGCCAATACAGCTTGTCAGATTCACATAATGGTGAGCACTATCGCATCTCTGTTAAGCGTGAACCAACACTACAAGATGGCATCCCTGCTGGCGTTGCTTCTAATTTTCTTCACGATAAAATCAATGTAGAAGACACAATTTTAGTCCACGCACCAGGTGGGAATTTTTATTTAGACGAATCAGATAAGCCTATTGTCCTTATCAGTGGAGGTGTAGGCGTCACTCCATTACTAAGCATGCTAAATGACTTAACCCTACAAAACTCAACACGAAAAATTGCATGGCTGCATGGCACCCGTAATCGCCAAACCCATGCGTTTCGAGAGCATATCAACGCCCTAAACAACGACTTACCTAACCTGACAAAAGTTGTTTTTTATGATGACGTGACAGGTGCTACAAAAGAAACTGATTATAACCATGAAGGTTATATGACAGCCCAGCTAATAAAAGAAAACTGCCCATTAGATGCCGAATTCTATTTCTGCGGGCCGCTACCTTTTATGCAAGCAATATACACGACTCTACTCCAGTTAGGCGTAGCCGAAAAACAGTTACACTTTGAAATTTTTGGCCCGAGTGAAGCTCTAAACTAATTCATATATCCTCTTAAAAGGCTCTTTATCTTCATGATAAAGAGCCTTTCAACAGAAAGCATAAGAAAACCTATAAAGTATTAATATATACAGTAATACCAACACATATTAATATAAAAACTAATTATTACTATTATAAAAAAACATATATTTTTTATAATTTTATTTTTTCAGTTTCATTTCAGTAGCGAGTTATAAAGTACTCATATCAACTTAGATTACTGGAGTAACACAACATGAAAACTTTACTTAACGCTACACTGATCACTTCCGCCCTTTTTGCTTCACAGGCTTTTGCTGGTGGTTTAAATAGTTTTTCTACTCAATCAGTAGAACATAATTTAGCAGCGGGTGTTACTACTCAGGCTCAAGGTTTTACTGCAGTGATTAGCCCCCTTTCCTCTTTAGGCACATCTACTGAAGCACACTTTGCAACGGATTCACATGCAACAAACACTGTTAGCAGCACAGTCGCAAGTTTTGGTTTGGAAGCGCCTGCAAGCTCTACTGAAGTACTTCTATAAACGCTATTAATACAAAAATGGGAGGTACCCCCTCCCATAAGCATTTAATATAAAATAGTTAGACATCTCATCTCTACAAAGAACGACATAACTTCGGGATATCTCTAATACCGACTCGATTCCCATCAGGGTCTGTAATATTAATCGTTTTTCCCCACTCATATGTCTCTATTTTCGCCGCTATACCGTATTGGATAACTTCCTCTAGGGCCTTTTCAATATCAGTGACATTAAAACGTATCTTTGTTGAGTTTTCAGATATCAATTTCTGTTTATTTTTGGCTAAGCCTCCTGTTTCTACCAACAAATAAGCACCGCCAAATTCGAAGCTAGTCAGCTTAAATTCTTCTTCATTTTTTTCAAAAATAACCTTAAGTGAAAATAAGTTTTGATAAAACGCAACACACTCATCATATTTTTCTGTATTAAGAATAATCCCTGTTTTATCGATATCCATAGAACATTCCTTTTTAATAAATTACACGCATAAAGGTTTAAAAACTTTATGTAATAAAATAATCATACTTTATATTATTTTTCAGTTTCGTTTCAGTAATGGTCGTTAAAGTACACACATCAACTTACATTACTGGAGTAACTCAACATGAAAAATTTACTTAACGCTACACTGATCACTTCTGCACTTTTCGCTTCACAGGCTTTTGCTGGTGGTTTAAATAATTTTTCTACTCAATCAGTAGAACATAATTTAGCTGCTGGTGTTACTACTCAGGCTCAAGGGTTTGCTGCAGTGATTAGCCCCCTTTCGTCTTTAGGCACATCAACTGAAGCACACTTTGCAACAGAGACACATACAGCTAACGTTGTGGGCAGCACAGTTGCAAGTTATGGCTTAGAAGTACCATCAAACTCGAGCGAAGCGCTACTATAAACTCAAAAAAACATAGCAATGGGAGGCTAGGCCTCCCAGAAGCTTACAAGTAATAAAAATACTCCATCAATCAACCACAAAAAGTTTAGCTCCCACTTTCGTAGATGACCGATGAGCCTCAGCATTATCAGCTACCTGATAACTCATACCTGGCTTTAAAACAAATGCACGACCATCATCTAGCTCTGTATTCAACTCACCTTCAAGACAAAGCAAAATATGCCCTTTCAAACACCAATGATCAGCAAGGTAGCCAGCTGAATATTCAACCATACGAACGCGAATATCTCCGAACTGGCATGTACGCCATAGAGCAAAACCTTTTTCGCCGGGATGTTGAGTGGGCTTAACTTCTGACCAGTCGGTGGTACCAAATGGGATAGCTTTCATGTCCATGAATAATGCTCCAAATCCTACTTACCTATAATAAAAAAACATAAACCAGCCATTAGAGAATGGGCAGCATTAGTAGTGTATCAACCCACAATGACTGACAAATAGATCGTTCTGCTTTTAAGAAGGTAAGTTTTCATCAAATACTCTCTTCAATAAGCCAATAATGTACTAAAATCCTTCTCCCAAACTTTAACAGTTAAATCAGTTTCATATTATGAATAAAAGCCTCATCACCAACCTCCTTGCCATCTTACTCGTTATTGCTGGCTTCTTTTCTCCTGTGTATTCACATACCTTATTATCTATCGGCTTATTTGCTCTCTCTGGTGCCATCACCAATTGGTTAGCTATTCATATGCTCTTTGAGAAAGTACCATTTTTGTATGGCTCAGGGGTTATTCCAAATCAATTCGAAGATTTCAAAAGCGGCATTAAAAATATCATCATGTTGCAATTTTTCACCACAGACAACATTAAACGCTTCATTCAATCTGAAGAAGAGTCTGTTAAAAAGGATTTAGACTTCACACCTGTTTTGGATGCGGTTGATTACGATAATATTTTTCAAAAGCTGATCGACGCCATCAACTCCTCGTCTCTTGGCGCCATGCTGAACATGATGGGTGGGGCTGAGGCACTTGAGCCTTTACGCCAACCCATATCTGAAAAAATGCGTGTTGCTTTGCAAGAGATAGCACAAAGCGAGCGCTTTCAGGCAGCCATTCATCAAAGCCTAAGTACAGAAAAACTCGGGGCTGATATTAGCAAGCATATTGAACAGATTGTCGATGCGCGCTTAAATGAACTAACGCCAGAAATGGTCAAGAATATTATTCAACATATGATCAAAAAACATCTAGGTTGGTTGGTCGTTTGGGGAGGCGTATTTGGCGGTCTAATTGGCTTAATTGCTAGCTATATATAACAAAAAATTAACGGGTATTACTATGAAATTTGTATATCCGGCCACATCTAACAAGAGTCATCTATACTAAATTGTAATTAAACGACTCAGGTGCTAAAAACTGAATTATTAGGATATTGCTGACACATGAACCAATAGGTGAGTCTCCATGAAAAACCGTATTCAGTATCACAGACGCCTCATCAAGATTATATTTAGTCTTGCTGGGCTAACCTCGATGTGGGCCTCCGGTTCAGAGCAAGTCACTTTATACACTTACCCCTTTTATTACTAGCAGTGGGGTTGGGCTATGAGCTTGCAAACTACCTCTCTAAAAATAGCAATGGTGCCTATCAATTCAATGTTGAAGTATTACCACGCAATCGCTTGGACATGTTATTAACTAAAACCGACATGATTATTCCTTGGGTGTCGTATGCATGGTTTGGCCCAAAGGCCACAGAGAAATACCAATGGTCTAAGCCTATTTTTAAAGATGCTAGTATTTATATTTGGAATAAAAAGAGTGTTCAAACATTTTCACAACCCGAGCACCTAAAAGGATTTCATTTAGGAGGAATACAGGGATACCACTTCATCAATGTCGGCCCGCTCGTAAAATCTGGAGAGGTTAAGCGCTCAGATACAGGCTCAGAGCAACAACTCTTAGAAATGTTATTGCTTAAGCGTTTCGATGATGGCATTGGCCCATATAGCTCGTTTGCTTATATTATAAAAGATAACAGTTGGAAAGATGACTTCTCATATTCTATATATCATAACTACCAACGACATTTTTTAATTAAAACAACCAATAAAGAGCTATCAAGCTACATAGAGGAAATACCACAAAAAATGTTAGCTGACAAGAATTGGGGGCAAATTATGCAAACCTATGGACTAGACAACATACTCCTTAATAATTTAGGTGGTTTCACTACCAAGAACGAATAAGCATAATTATTTAATTATCGTATCAGGTATATCCATCAAAAAATCACTCACGCCTATATCAATACCCTTCTGATAAAGTAAAGCACTGACCTGTCCTCGATGATGTGTCTGGTGATTAAAAAGATGCGAAACTAGCTCAGCAAAATTTCGTTTACTGACAATACCTTTACTATTGGTATAGGTAAGGTCACGCTCAAAATCAGCTTCCAAAACCTCATTCGACAACCATTCATGCACCCTGTCATCTATATCTTTACGAGCGCGCCAGTATGCATCTAAATTATCATACAGCTGCTCATCCAATGAAGATGGTTGGGGATACGTTGTCAGGTGCGTTAAAGATTGATAACGGATCGAATGCGTTGCAAAGCGTGATAGCCACAACAAATCCCCGACAACTATATGATTCAGGGTCCCTAAAATAGACTTAAAAAAGGCACCTATACCTTCTTCTAGTTCAGCCGAAGATAAGTTCGTTGAGGCTTGGTAGACCTGCTTATTCAGCCGTCGATTATAGATAGCCATGAGCTGAAAATGATGACAGCAATTCATTAAGTGGTTCCTCCTTGTGATAGCAAAACGACTATAGGAGGTATCCACTTTAAAATATATGAATAAAATCAACAAGGCCCGCGCTAAATAACCGTTGCGCTATAGAGGCAGGCCTATGTGTATAACTAAATGCGTTATAAATAGAAAAAGTTAACCGTTTGTCGATTCAAAAATTTTATCAGCGTTCGCTTCAATAAAGCCTTGGTAAACAACACCCTGATTATCAGCATGGCGTTTAGCAAATTCATAAAAGCACGTTGGGATTTCATGCTGATCACCGCCTGTAAATTCAAAAAACTGACGATCAGCCATTGTCGAGCTTTGCTCTAATAAGGATTCAGGCGTACCTTTGACTTCCCCCCCTACCGTGTTCACTTTATATCCTGCGCTCTTCACGCGCTCTAACACTTCACGGATCGCACTCGTCGTCGTTAGATGATTAATACTGACAGTAAAATGATTAACTCGTACACCGATAGCCAGTAACCAAGCACCATATTCACTTTCAGCCATGAGCGTGTTGTAATCATCCCAGCTAGGCATTTCCCAGTGGCGGCCAGACCAAAAAACTGATTGATCGAGTGATTTTTCTGTTATCTGTGCTGTGTATTTCTCGATAGTTTTCTGTGCAGAGTCACTCAGCTGCTCCACCAGCAGTTCAGAGCAGAAGATTTTGGGTACCAGAGGGTTGGGGTGAATAAAGCTATGAGCACGTAGTTTTTTTGCTTTGAACTCATAACTATCTTGGCGCTCATACCCCATCGCTAGAATCAGAGGCTCAAGTAGGTCAAGTCGCAGCGGCGTATTAGCAAACGTACGAAACGCAACATGATCATTTATCACTTCACCATCCGTGGCCGCAAACAGATCATGAATTTTCTGAGCCTGTGGAGCAATGTTGACGTAATCAGTCCACAGTTCATTAAAAAAGATTTCAGCTTGCATGAGGCGCTCCAAGAAAAGGTTTATTTTTTCTAAGTTTGACGGTGAACACACTACAGAGCAAACAATAAAACTTACCACCAAGGGCAAGTTTTACTCCTCAGCCACATGAACCTGTAATGACTACTAACAGGCTTTATAGATCGTTACGACAGCAGCGCCCCCTAAGCCCAAGTTATGCTGTAGAGCAATTTTTGCATTAGGCACTTGTCGTGTACCTGCTTGACCGCGTAAGTGCCAAACCAACTCGGTGCATTGCGCTAAGCCCGTCGCACCAATAGGATGCCCTTTAGACATTAACCCCCCTGATGGATTCACAACAAAGCGACCTCCGTATGTATTTTCTGCATCATTGATCAATTGCTCAGCTTGCCCTTCGCCGCACATCCCCAAGGCTTCATAGGTAATAACTTCATTAGGTGTAAAGCAGTCATGCAGCTCAACTAGATCAACGTCATCAATACCAATACCGGATTCTTGGTAGGCCTCATTGGCTGCTTTTCTCGTCATCTGCGCGCCAATCAGGTCCATTGGGTTATCCCAACTATTAGCTAGATCAGTCGCCATTGCTTGGCCTGCAATTTCAACAGATGCCTTAATACCATGTCGACGTGCAAATGCTTCGCTACAAACAATCACCGCCGCAGCTCCGCAGGTCGGTGGGCATGCCATTAATCGTGTTAAATAAGGTTCATAGATAGATGGCGCAGACATCACCTCTTCAACGCTTAATTCATTATTAAAGAGTGAAAATGGATTCTGTACTGCATGCTTGCGTGATTTAACAGCAACTTTAGCGAAGATATCAGGATTTGCAGCATACCTATCGATATACGCCGTACCCGCTGAACCAAACATACGTAAAGCTAATGGTCCCGCTGGTGCTTCAGGAGCAATAACATCCAGTTGCTGCAACATCGAATCAAACGGCGACTCTCTATCTGTCCAATGAGAAGACAATGCACCACGTTGCATCTCTTCAAAACCAAACGCTAATGCACACTCCACTGCCCCCGATGCAACAGCCTGACGAGCCAAAAATAACGCCGTTGATCCAGAAGAGCAGTTATTATTCACATTAATCACCGGAATACCGGTCATTCCCACCGTGTAGAGAGCATTTTGTCCACTAGTGCTGTCACCATAAATATAACTGGCGTAGGCCTGCTGAATATCTGTAAAGTTAATGCTAGCATCTGTTAATGCAGTTTCTACCGCGTGTTTGACCATCAAGCTATAAGGTTGGTGTTGTCCTGGCTTGCTGAATTTAACCATGCCGACACCGGCAATTTTTGCATTACTCATTTTGTCTCTCTCTTACTGATCATGCCACGGGCAATCACTTCTTTCATGATTTCAGATGTACCGGCATATAAAGTTTGCACTCGAGCATCAAGATAAAAACGCGAGATAGGGTACTCTTGCGTATAACCGTACCCACCGAATAACTGTAAGCATTGATCCACTACCCAACACTGCATCTGGGTCGAACTCAATTTTAAAATAGATGCCTCTTGGCTAGTCATATCTCCTGCCTGATATAAGCGCATACACTGGTTCAAATAGGCTTTGCAGACCTCTATTCGGGTTTTGATTTCAGCCAGTTTAAAACGGGTATTTTGAAAGTCAGCAATGCGTTGTTCAAAAGCTTTACGTTGCTGGACATAATCAATCGTTAGTGCCAATGCACCCTCAGCAGAACCTACCGCTTGAGTCGCCACTCCTAGTCGCTCCCGCGGTAGCTCTTGCATCAAATAAGTAAAGCCTTGCTTCTCTTCACCTAACAAGGCTACATGTGGGATGACTAAATCATCAAAGAAAAGCTCAGCCGTATCACTGGCATGCTGGCCTATTTTTTTAATCCCAGGGCCGCGAGAAAAACCCGCTAAAGAGGTATCCACTAGAAACAATGAGATGCCTTTCGCGCCTGCTTGTAGTTCTGTTTTGGCGCAAACAATAACTACATCGGCATGTAGCCCATTAGTGATAAATATTTTTGATCCATTAAGAACCCAGTTATCACCCTTACGTACTGCACGGGTTTGAATTGCAGCTAAATCACTACCAGTACTGGGCTCCGTCATTGCTATTGCACCTACCGCCTCTCCTGAAATTAATTTAGGCAACCAATGCTGTTTTTGCTCCTCATTGCCATACGCCAGAATATAAGGCATAACGATATTGGCATGTATATTCAGCCCACTCGCCAGCCCACCAAACCCCATACGCGACATCTCTTCTAGAACCATCTGAGCCACATCAAACGGTGCTTGCGCTGCGCCATAACGTTCAGGCATATCAACACCTAACAAGCCCGCGGCCCCTAGAGTATTCCAAAGAGAACGTGGTACTTGTCCCGCACTTTCCCACGCCTCATAAAAAGGTACGACCTCTTGCTCTAGCATACGAATGGTCATATCACGGTAGAGGTTTATTTCTTCATTTAACATTAGCGAGGCTCCATACGAATAGCGGCATCCAAGCGGATGACCTCACCATTGAGGTAGTTGTTATTGATAATATGGCAACATAAAGAGGCGAACTCATTCGGTTCACCAAAACGACTAGGTGACTGCACCATGCTAACCAATGGCTCACGCACCTCCTGTGGTAAAGACTTCATCATGGGAGTATCAAACAGCCCAGGGGCAATCGTCATCACACGAATACCGATACCCGCTAAATCTCGTGCCAATGGAAGCGTCATACCAACAATGCCAGCCTTACTCGCGCTATAAGCCGCTTGTCCTGCCTGCCCATCAAAAGCAGCCACTGATGCCGTATTAATGATGACACCGCGCTGACCATCAGCATCAGGAGGGTTAAGCGCCATCTTTTCAGCAGCGACACGTAATACGTTAAACACTCCAATTAAGTTAATCTGTATTGCTTGGCTAAAACTAGCTAAGAGTTGTGCTTTACCTTCACGATTAAGCACTTTTCCTGCAGCAACAATACCGGCGCAATTAACACAAATATTAATCTTTCCCCAGCGTGTCACTACATCACTGAGGGCATACTCAATAGTTCCACCTTGCGTGACATCAGCGTGATAAAAAGCAACCTGCTGTGGATACTCTGCCTGTAACGATTTGCCCAATTCAGTATTCAGGTCAAAAATAGCAACCTTGGCCCCCTGTTCGATGAGACGTAAGCTAGTGGCTAACCCCAAACCTGATGCTCCTCCGCTCACCACCGCTACTTTATTATCAACATTCATACTAGGAACACTCCGCTAATAGCTGCAGGGGAAACACTGATCTAATCATGTGCTTTTGCATATCAGTATTAACGGTGAGTGCACATACTGACCATGATGATTACAGACGTTTTATTTAACCAAAGTGTCCATGTACGCCTTTAAAAGAAACTATTCGAAGCTCGAATCTCAGACTGGCAGGCAAACAGCAATAGCGTTATGCTCTTAAACTAGGGTTTTCACGTAGAGTAAAATGAAGAAGAAACTGGTATCCAACCATTACATACACGCCACCATCAGTGGGGCGCTTCAGGCGGGTTTCTCAAAACAGAAGCTTTTAACTCAAGCCTCAATTCCACTGGAGTTGGTAAATAAGCCACGCGCTCGCATTACCGAGATTCAGCTCGCTAATTTAATACGCAGTGTATGGCTTGAAACGGGTGATGAGTTCATGGGGCTGACGGAAACCCCTTGTCGTCTTGGGGTATTTGAATTAATGGCTGAATCAGTACTGCAGTCCAAAACACTTGGCGGCATGCTGCAGCAAAGCGCTCGGTTCTATAGCCGTGTACAAAACGACATTGAATTTATCATCGAGCAACAAGGTGACATCGTCGATTTTTCAATTACATTGCGCCATCCTGAGTACGACCCAAACCACCTTTTCCAAGAATTTTTACTATTAATGTGGCAGCGTTTTAGTTGTTGGCTAGTCAACAAACAAGTGACCTTTTTAGGTACACGTTTCAACTATCAAGAGCCTTTTCATAATAATGAGTACGCTCCCATGTTTAGTGGGCAGCTATTATTTGAACAACCAACATCGGGGTTTACATTACACTCCAAACTACTCAACCTTCCTATTGTCAGAGACCAGAACGAGCTTGCAACATTCTTAAAACAATCTCCGTTAGAAATACTACGACGCGTAGGGCAAGACAGCTCTTTGCACTCCCAAGTAAGGCGTTTATTGCTTAAACAAGGGCTTGAGCAGCTGCCCACGTTAGAGAAAATAGCGGAGCTATTACACATGACAGCAAGAACACTGCGCCGTAAGCTAAAAGATGAGGGAGTAAGTTATCAACAGATTAAAGACCGATTGCGCTGCGATACAGCGATTCGTTTACTCACAGAAGAATCACTATCCATTGCTGATATCAGCCAGCTCATAGGCTTTACGGAACAAGCGGCTTTTTGTAGAGCTTTTAAAAACTGGACCGGCGTAGCTCCTAGTGTTTATCTGCAATCTAATATTTAATTTAAACGGCAGAAATAAAACCCACTAATCACCAATTATTATTTAGATATCTTCGCGCAGGGTTTTCTATTAAATAGAAAGACATTGCCCCTAAAATAATACTTAGTACAAAGAGAACTGGGCCCGCCAAATAAAAAGCATCTCCACCTTTTGTTCCCCAGTAATATAAGGGCTGTTGCCAAAGATATATAGAGAAAGACCAAAGTCCAGCAAGCCTCAAGGCAGGCACGCAAAGTAAGCGTTTTAAGAAAGGAGAAAGCGAGTTGAGGTGGTTGACTGTAAAGGCCAAAAGAATAGGGGCAATCAACCATTGTGCAGACCAATGAAGAGGAAAGTCACTGTAGCAAATTAATGCTATCAAAAAAGTTATAATAGGCAACCATGACGGTACAAATTGCTCCATCCTTTCTTTCAGCAAAAAATACCCCGCCGAAATCAATAAAAAACTTGCCGCCACCTCTGTTCTAAACGAATAGTTTTCCGATGTTAAATGAGGAAACTTCACATATAGCACTTGAAGAAATATAGACCCCCCTCCCAATGCCAGGAGTATCAAGCAAATACGATTTTTACAGAATGAAATCAGTGTAATTAAACTTAGTAATACATAGATATGCTCTTCAACATTGAGTGACCAAAGGTGCCCTAGAGGCAAACCAGAATTTAGTACCCCAGGCTCAACTGGATAATATGATCGAAGAAAAAACACATTATAAAAATAATTGAAATGTTCAGAAGAGAGATTAAAAACTAAACTCATCAAACTTATTAAAGACAGAAAAACAATAAAAACTGGAAGAATCCTGCTAATGCGCCTTTTATAAAAAGTGCTCAGTGGTGTTCGTTTAATAAATAAGATGTTAGACATGAGCATGCCGGACAAGACAAAAAAGACATCGACTCCCATTCTACCCAAATCAACTTCGACAACATTAAAAAAGTGACTCAGTAGAACGAGTAAAATAGCTACTCCTCTCCATCCATCTAAGTAGTCAATTCTCTCAAGTTCAGACCTGCCATGCGATGAGGCACCTTTTACTATGTCAAAAAGATTCATACGCCCCTCCATATCCTCTAAGCACTAAACAACCAAAAGGTCATGGTCATTCATTAGCTCGTTAGAATATCAACGTCTGATTTCTCAGCCGTGAGGGTATAGCATACTTAAAAAAACAACAGCTTGCCTTTCCTATTTGACATAGCAGAATAATAGGCTATGAAGATCCATTGCAGATCCTCTCTCTTTTATTGTGCAAATGAGCTGAAGCTAAAAAGCAGTACAGCTCATTTAATCACACCTTTCGATATTAATTTTGTTCGGTTTCTAGCAACTTAAGCATGGCAATTTTCACTTGATTCTTACTAGGAAAATCATGGTACTCCACAGCACCATCAGCGCCTTGTTGGTACACTTTTTTTAGCTCTTCCGCTTTCATTGAGCGCACCCCTTTAGGTCCTACTTTTGCTGCGCTTAAATAATCTAAAGGAACAACACCGCTGCCCAAAGCGTCGGGCAATTTAAGTTCACCCACTGCAACTTGACGCACGATCAATGACCCGCCATCCATCAATGCTTCTAAAAAAGCCATCCGATAGCGCTCAAAGTCACTCTCATCTCCTCTGACAGGGCCTTGTTCGCCACAACGATTTACTTCACCACTGCTGGACACATAAAAACGCTCTTGTAGGGCCCCAAAACTAATGATGATGACTTTATCCCCATCCAGAGACATCAAGGCACCATCTAGATATGCAGTACTTTTTTGGAAATTTTCTGTATTCACACCAACTCCGACACATATTGGCCATGTTAACTAGCTGTTTAGTATTAACTGATCAGTATTGAGCATATCGGCTAAAGTCCTACCTTCTTTAAGGTTAACATCAAACATCGACCACCTTGCTGGCCTTAATCGTTAAACCTTTTGGACATAATAATCATTGTTTACCTAACAGCACTCATCGAAAATATGAGACAACTCGATAAAAGCCCATGAGAAAACAACAATAAAATTTTAGAGGCCATTGACGATGCAAACTGATTTTCTACCTGTTATCCAAGCTGCAACCAGTAATACTATCGGCAACGGGCTAACGCGCTCAGCAATGCGATTTTCTGATAAAGAAGCCATCATCTTCGAACAGCGCCGTTGGACTTATCAACAACTGGATTTAGCGGTTAACCGCGTAGCTAACTGCCTGACAGACTCTGGTCTACAGCAAGGAGATAGGGTCGCCGCTTATGGTAAAAATTCAGATGCTTACTTAATACTTTGGCTTGCCTGCACACGTGCTGGGCTAATTCATGTGCCGGTCAACTTCGCGCTTATTCAAGATGAGCTCAGCTATCTGTTAAAGCAGTCGGGCGCCAAAGCGGTTTTTGTAGATGATGCATTAGCGGAGCATGTATCAAACATAAAAAACTCAACGTCACTTTCACTTGTTGGCAGATTACGCTCAAAAAACACATCAGATAATGAATTAGATATACTCAAGATTGCTCGATCACAAGGTAACGACCATCTTCCAAATATCGATATTAGCGATACTGATGTAGTACAAATTTTATATACGTCAGGAACTACCTCACACCCTAAAGGCGCTATGCACACGCACCGCTCTTTCATGAGTGAATACAACAGCTGTATTCACCATTTAAACCTAAAAAGCACGGACCGATCATTAGCCGCATTACCTCTTTACCATTCAGCACAAATGCATGTATTTACCATGCCGGCATTGATGATTGGCAGCCTAACTTATTTAATGGAAGCGCCTCTACCTGAGTCGGTATTTGACATTATTAGTCGCGAAAAAATAAATTCATTTTTTGCCCCGCCAACCGTATGGATTGGCCTTTTACGCCACCTTGCATTTGACCAATACGATCTTAGCTCTCTACAAAATATTTATTACGGCGCCTCTATTATGCCAGAGCCGATTGTCGCAGAGCTCACCAAACGTTTAGCCGGAAGTCGTTTATATAACTGCTATGGGCAAAGTGAAATTGCGCCATTGGCCACTGTATTAGGCCCAGATGAGCATGCGGGAAGGCTTTCATCTGCAGGAAAGCCGGTGATGTCCGTTACTACTCGTATTGTTGACCCACTAACGATGATCGACTGCACTCCGGGTGAGCGTGGTGAAATAGTCCACCGCTCACCGCACTTGATGATTGGCTACTGGAATAAACCTGACGAAACCCGTGAAGCCTTTGAAGGAGGTTGGTTTCACTCCGGTGATTTAGCCTATGCTGATGAAGAAGGGTTTATCTATATCGTCGATAGAATTAAAGATGTCGTCAATACGGGGGGCGTATTGGTTGCCAGCCGTGATGTAGAAGAAGCGCTTTATCTGCATTCATCCGTGGCTGAAGTTGCCGTAATAGGCACTCCCCACAACCGATGGATTGAAGCCATTACAGCCGTCGTAGTTCTCAAGCCTGACGGTGAAACAACAGCGCAAATACTGATCGATCACTGCCAAGAACACTTAGCCAGTTTTAAAGTACCCAAAGCAATTATTTTTGCTGACAACTTACCCAAAAATACCGCCGGTAAACTGTTAAAACGAACGTTACGAGAACGATACTCTGAAGCCCAACTGGACGAGCTATTGGGCTAAAGCACTGGACTGATGTTAAAAACCCGCGAAGCGAGCATCATTCTTCAATGTATTAAACAGCCATTTTTTGAATGCCAACGTCAGCTCGTCTTGCTGACGTTCTTCCCCCATTACCAACCAATAGCCCGGTAATAGCGAAGGATTAAGCACACTCACAGGCGTTTCCCATAATGGCATTACCAACCGGCCTTCCTTACAAGCCTCTAGCGCCAGAGCATCTGAAATCAAGGCTACACCTAATCCTTTCTCGGTTGCTTCTACCTGGCTGGCCTGACTATCAAGAATAAGCGTTTGCCGTTCCAATAACAGGTCAAGACTTAGCGTATTAGATAGCTGTTGCCACAAAGCCACCGACAGTTCAGTGCACAATAAACGATGATGCTTAAGGTCTGCGGGCGTATCTAATGGTTTTTGAGCGCTTATTAGTGAAGGTGCGCAAACGAGCCTTTTGTCATCTTTCAACAACAGTTGTTTAGCGCTGCTAGGCCACTGCCCCCATCCCCACTGTATCGCGCAATCTAACCGCTGCGATACAAAGTCTGGAAAACCAACCGCGGTTGTTATCTTTACATCTACATCAGGATGCTGTTGCTCAAACTGTTCCAGCACGGGTAGCAAACGGTGAATAGCGAACCATGGAGAGGCGTTAATACGGAACTGGCGTCGCTGCTGGCACGATTGCGCTTCACGAATACCCTGCTCTAATAGCTGTAAGCTACGCTCAGTATATTCATATAAACGCTCCCCCGCAGGCGTAAGCCCAACGCCTGCAGCAAAACGCTGGAACAAAGTAATACCTAGCGCACTTTCCAACGAGCGAACTTGTAAGCTTACCGCTTGCGAGGTAACACACAACTCTTCTGCCGCTTGTTTAAAACTATTGAGCCTTGCTACCACACGAAAAATATTGAGGCTCTTTAACGGTAAACGTCCAATCAGATCAGCCAAGACTGGCTCCTATCAACAGAGTCTATAAAGCACTCGTTTTTGTATCAGATCCGGACGAGCGATCACGCCCTTTTTGAATCACATAATAGAGTACAGGAATCATCAAGGTACCAATCAAGGTCGCTGCAAGCATACCACCAAATACCGCTAAACCAATGGAAACTCGGCTCACGGCTCCAGCGCCTGTTGCCAATACCAAAGGCAACACACCTAACACAAAAGAGATTGCTGTCATCATAACGGCACGAAAACGCAATCGTGCAGCTTTTTCAGCAGCGGCCATTGTATCTTCGCCTTTTTCCCGCAACTCTTTGGCAAACTCAACAATCAAAATAGCATTTTTGGCGGCAAGACCGATCAACATAACCAACCCGACTTGGGTATAAATATTCACAGGCATCCCAACAAAGCCCACCAACCCCAAAGCACCTAAAATAGCAACGGGAACAGACAACAAGACGGCTAATGGAATCGTCCAGCTTTCATACTGAGCCACTAAAAACAGGTAAACAAACAGTAAAGAAAGCATAAAGATCAGCGTGGTTTGACCTGCCGATTTTAATTCTTGATACGACATTCCCGACCACTCGAACCCCATACCTTCGGGTAAATTTTGTTCGGCTAACAATGCCATTTCAGACATAGCATCCCCCGAACTAAACCCTTGAGCGGCATTACCGCTGATGGTTGTCGAGCGGAACATGTTATAACGGCTAATAACATCAGGGCCGGTTCGCATACCTACCGTCACGAGTGTTGATAACGGCACCATGTTTCCAGCATTACTCTTCACAAAAAGATGGCTTATGTCGTCAGGCTCATCCCTATATTGTGCATCCGCTTGGACTAAAACACGGTAAATGCGCCCAAATTTAGGGAAATCATTCACATAATAACCCCCTAGTTGCGTCTGTAAGGTTGTGAATATTTCATTCAAAGGTACATCCAGAGCTTTCGCTTTCTGCTTATCAATATCAACCCATACGCGCGGCACGTTCGCACGGTATTGCGAGTATACGCGGCTCAATTTCTCATCCGTATTGGCGGCCACTAAAAGCCCATTCATGACAGATTCAAGCTCTTGCGGTGTTGAACCTGACTTATCTTGAAGGATAAACTCAAAACCATCGCTACTACCTAAGCCAGGAATAGCCGGAGGCATAAAGGTAATAATGTTGGCTTCAGGTATGGCCGACATATCCCCCCAAATGCGACCCATCAAGCCACGCAGTTGAACCTCTGGCGTGGTGCGGTTACTCCAGTCATCCAGCATAACAATAGCAAAAGCGGTATTTGAAGCAACGGTACCAGACATCAAGCTAAAACCGGTCACACCAATCACATCTGTTACCCCAGGGACTTCTAACAGCTTTTGTTCAACCTTAGCTAAAACAGCCGTGGTTCTTTCAAGTGAAGCGGCATCTGGCAAACGCACATCGATCATGAGTGCGCCTTGATCCTCAGGTAATAAAAAAGCAGTCGGCAGCGTCTCAAACAGTTTCCAAACACCAGCAATCATGACAACTAATACCAGCATTACCATAAAAGAACGGCGTAACAAGAAACTAACCGTTGATGAATAACCGTTAGTGAGCTTTGACACTGCACGATTAAAGAAGCCCAGCATCCCAGTGGATGCTTGTGCTTTAGGGCGCAGTAATATGCTACACAATGCAGGACTCAGCGTTAGTGCTGCCACAGATGACAGTGTTACTGAAGCGGCTATGGTTACAGCAAACTGCTTATACAGCTCCCCGGTGATACCCGGTATCATCGCTACTGGCACAAACACCGCTAACAACACTAACGTGGTTGCAATAACGGGCGTTGAGACTTCTTTCATCGCTTGAATCGTGGCATCTTTGGGTAATAATCCTTCATCGATATGCCGCTGAGTGTTTTCCACCACCACAATGGCATCATCCACTACTATCCCGATCGCTAATATCAGCGCAAACAAAACCACCGTATTCAACGAGAAACCCATCAACGATAGGACAGCAAAGGTGCCTATCAATGATACGGGGATGGCAATAGCGGGGACCAGCGTCGCACGCCAATCTCCTAAAAACACGAATACAACCAAGATAACTAACACCAATGCCTGGAAGAGTGTGACCACTACTTCAGTCATTGATATACGTACATAATTAGTGGTGTCATAAAGAATGTCGTGAGTGACACCCGTAGGGAAGCTCTCAGCTAAACGATCTAACTCTGCCCTGATATTATCGGCAACATCTAATGCGTTAGCCCCTGGGAGTTGGTATACCGCCATGGCCACTGCTGGCTTACCATTTAAACGCCCGAACGACCCGTAAGATGCAGCACCCAGCTCTACTCTAGCTAAGTCTTTAATTCTTACTTGTGAGCCTTCTTTGTTGACCCGCACCATAATATCGCCAAACTCTTCAGGGTCGCTTAAACGCCCTTGAGTCGTGACGGTATATTGAAATTGCTGCCCTGAAGCAACCGGAGGTGCACCAACCTGGCCTGCTGGAATCTGTACATTTTGCTCTTTAAGCGCGTTAACCACATCCGAAGCACTAATGTTCAAGCTCGCCATACGATTAGGGTCTAACCAAATCCGCATACTGTAATCTTGAGATCCAAATAGCATCGCATTACCCACGCCTTCGACTCGCGCTAACGCATCTCGAATATTGATCGAGGCATAATTGGACAGGAAAATACCGTCACGCGAGTTATCAGGGGAGAATAGATTAATCAGCAGTACCATATCGGTGGCACTTTTCTTGGTAACAACCCCTTGGCGCTTAACATCTTCTGGCAATTTCGATAACGCTGCAGACACGCGGTTTTGCACGTTGACCGCTGCAATATCAGAGTCAGTGCCTATTTCAAAAGTCACCGTTAGCGTCATGCTGCCATCATTTGATGATTTTGAAGAGATGTAGAGCATATTCTCTACACCGTTTATTTCGGCCTCTAATGGCTGAGCTACTGTTTGCTCCACGACTTCAGCACTAGCACCAGGATAAACAGCCGTCACCTGCACGGTAGGCGGTGTCACTTGTGGAAACTGTGAGACAGGCAAACCTGGAAATGCCAAAAGTCCTGCAAGGGTAATTAGAATAGAGAGTACAAATGCAAACTTAGGTCGGGATATAAAAAAACCGCTGAACATAGTCGTGTCCTTTTATTGACGTTACAGAGAAACAGGGTTCACTGTTCTTCCTGGTTTAGCCTTTTGTAGACCTTCGACAATGATTCGTTCACCTATTTTTAGTCCTGCAACAACAATCCAATCATTTCCAGTTCGCTCACCCAGCTGTATCACTCTTTGCTCAACTTTATTATCGGCGCCCACCACCAGCACAGAATAACCTCCTTGGCCTGTTTGAACCGACGACTGCGGTACGGTTAACAAGGCTTCTGTTTCTGCACTACTCATATTAACCGTTACAAATAACCCGGGACGTAATAACTGTGTTGGGTTAGGAAAACGAATAGTCAGAGGGATTGTTCCTGTAGCGGCTTCTACCTCATTGCCAATAAAGCGTACGACGCCCTCCTGAGCATATTCAGAGCCGTCCGCTAAAATGAGTTTCGGTACTATATTAAGTTCAGCTTTACCTTCCTCAGCCCTTTGTGCTGTCAGCTTTGTAAATGCAAGGTACTGGGTATCGCTAATATTGATGGTAACGTCCATTTCAGACAGATCAATAATGGTTGCCAGCACGCCCGATTCAGGCCCCACTAGGTTGCCTACATCCACTGCGGCAGCACCAATTTGTCCAGAAAATGGCGCTATAATTTTTGTATAGGACAGGTTTAACTCTGTATCTTGTAGCTTCGCTTTACTTTCTTGAACCCCAGCTCTGGCTGCTTGTTCACTGGCAACCGCTGCATCCAAATCTTGTCGACTCGCTAATCTTTTCTTACTCAGTGCGCGTAATCTTTTGAGTTGCAACGTCGCTTCTGTCTGCTTAGCTCTATCTGCCGCAACTTTCGCCTTGGATTGAGCTACTTGAGCATCGTAGCGCTCGGTTTCAACTTCATATAAAACATCACCTTTTTTTACAGAGCTTCCTTCTGCAAAATGTTTTGCCTTAAGAAAACCTTGAACACGCGCAATAAGATCTACTTTTTCCGTCGCATGTGTTCGTCCTATAAAAACAGTGCCGCCCGTTATTTGCTGAGAAATGACATCAGCCACTATTACTGACGGTGGAGGTACTTTTACAGCAGGTGCTGATGCGTCATTTTGATTACATCCTGTAATCGTCAACGCTACAGATGACATCAGTAATAAATAGATAAGTGGCTTCATTGAATGGTTCCCTCACATAAAGTAGATATAAAGCGATTCTAGCAATACAAAAAGCAAAATGCGCCCGTTAAACCTGCGCATTTACTATTGCTAACTCTAGCTTATAATTTTCCAAGCACCATCAGCTTGTAAACAAGCCGTACCATAAGCCTGCTCCTTTTTACCGCCAACCGTAATGACCTGCTGAAATTCTCGACAGGTCGCACCATTGCTGCTTATACCTTGCTTTGTAGCAACCACATAGCCGGCTGCATCTCCCGTATCCCAATAAATTGTGTTGCCAATAGGCGCCGTGGTTGCACGTACTTGAGCAGCCTCATGTTCACGTTGTGCTTGCTCATCTATGTTATCCAAGACTTTTAGTGTGATTGCCGTAAAAGCCATCCACTTCCAAGCATCATCATCTAATGTATATCGGCCATAGCCGTAGTAAGCATGTCCATGAGGTCGAATAACCACCACATTACGAAAATGCCGTTCACGTGGAGCAACCACCACTAAACGCTTACCATCTCTATACTCATAAGGACGATCATCCCTTCGATAACCTACACGGTCATCCCGTCTGTCATCAACGCGATCGTATTGTCTATCGTCGCGCCGGTCATCCGAGCGGTTCTCTTGTCTATTGTCCTGGCGATCAGCGAACCCTGCCGCTTGAGAAGCCGTAGGCAAAATTAACACAACGCTAATTATGGATAGAACACACGCTTTACAAAGTGACTTCGAAATAATCATTAGTCTTCCTATTATTACGTTGTAATGAATTATGCCTCCATATTAATGCCACCGAGTCATACGCTAGTTATCCTTGTATGCCGACCCCTTGTCCTTTTATGCCAGCCTGTTATACAAAGATTAAATCTAGGTTACGCTCCCTACCCATAAGCAATGAACACCCTTAGCTGTATCAACTTGTACCTTGAACAAAATGCTCTTACATTAGCATTTTCACTATGGGTTTCAGGTTATGTCACAAGCACCGCTATCCGATGCAGCTAAAGGAACAACAATCGCCAGCATCGTATTAATGGTTAAGCAGGCAATTGAGTCTCATGGGTGTGATAGTCAACCAATATTCAAAGCAGCAGGTATTGATGCGACCCAAGCAAGAAACCCTGAAGCTCGTTTTCCGGCTGTTGCCATGCAAAAGGCCTGGAACCTTGCGATAGAGGAAACGGGTAATGAAAGCTTAGGGCTGACGGTGGCCCAGCAGCTGTCACCTATTGCATTCAATGGGTTAGGCTTTTCTTGGCTAGCTAGCGATACCTTATTTGACGCATTACAACGGCTCTCCCGCTATTTCAAGCTTATCAATAATGGAACGACGCTTGAATTAAATAGGGATGAACACGAGTCTTGTCTTTGGCTTATCATTCCCGCAGAGGCTGTACATGTTATTAATGCATCGATTGATTCAGCCTTAGCCTTGTTTATTCAGGTATGTAGGATAACGGCAGATCAAGGAATAACACCTTTGAGAGTCGAAATGAGGCGCCCTAAACCATTGGACGTCACACCATTTGATACATTTTTTAAATGCCCTATTGAGTATTCAAGTAAAGAGAATCGTATATATTTTGATAACAACACATTGGATCAAGCGCTGCCTACCGCAAACCCTGTACTAGCCAGAGTTAACGATCAAGTTGTCATCGACTACCTTGCAAGGTTTGATAAAGACAACACCATAGCGCAGGTCAGGGCAATTATTATTGAGTCGTTACCTAGCGGTCGTATTACTCAAGAAGTCGTCGCTAAAGAGCTAAACTGCAGTTTAAGAAACTTACAACGCAAATTACAGCACGAAGGCTGTAGCTTTAAAGAGTTGTTAGAAAATACCCGTAAAGACCTTGCTGAGCAGTATCTAAAAGGGTCGCCGAAGAGCCATGCCGAAATAACCTATTTATTAGGTTTTTCTGAGCCAAGTAATTTTACTCGTGCCTTTAAACGCTGGTTCCAATGCAACCCTCAGGAATATAAGCAACAACGATTACAAAGCTAGTGTTTCATCACTTTGCACTAGGCTTATTGCCTATTAACCTTAATGAGACGATAAAATTTATGAAAACATCACAGATATTGCTCACCTCCTGCTTATGCTCTTTACTCACGTTTTCACCCGTACAAGCCGCTACGCCGCACTCAGGATTCTTAGACAACTACGATCAAATGAAGCAAAGCTCTTTTAGTGGTGCAAGTATCTGGGTTAGCCCTGATGTTGAGAAACAACCCATTAAACGCTACACAAAAATCATGCTAGACCCAGCTGAAGTATGGTTTCATCCAGACTCGCCTGTTCACGGCATGAGAGTGGTAGATCTACAATCCGTTGTGGACTACTTGGAAGGCACGTTTAGTAAGAACCTTGGCGAGCACTTCACTATTGTTGATGAACCAGGCCTTGATGTTCTGCGCATTAGGCTCGCTATCACCAACATTAAGCGAAAAGCTCCCAGCAAGAATGCACTGGACTACATTCCGTTTCGCTTAGTACTCAATACCGCCAAAGATGTTGTGCGTAATACACAAAATAGTGAACTGATTGTATTAGAAATGACGCTTGAATCTGAATACTTGGATAGTGTTACAAACAAACGCCTTGCGACTGCTATCGACACACAAGAAGGAGCCAGTAAAACGGTTGGTCAAAATGAGCCAGCGCCTTGGGTGCTAGTAAAAGATACGCTAGATGATTGGGCACAAACACTTGCTAAACGTTTAATTGCCTCGACAAAAGAGCCATCTAAAAACGACTCTTTTCAAAACACTTTGAATGAAAATTAGAGAACACTCATGACACTCGTAAAAACTGCTGTTATTTCTACTTTGCTAACACTAATAATGAGTAGCGTGGTCATCGCTGAATCTCAGCCATTAATGGAAGCCGCACTCAAAAGCCTAGAAAAAGCAAAATGGGAACTAGAGCGTGCCTCAAACGACAAAGGCGTCCATAAAATTGCTGCCATCATCAACATTGATCAAGCAATAAAGGCGACACGAAAAGGTATTCGTTACGACAATAAACATTAAACGATCTTGGTGCGTGCTACACAATAAAAATAAAGAAGGCGCTAAATGCGCCTTCTGTAATTAAATCGGATTGCTAAAAGCGAGAAGGTTCACTCATTGCCCATCCTTTGCATAGTATTTATCTAGTATTGTGCTTATTCTCAGCCGACTAATTATCTAAACAGCGCCAATGTCTGAAAACGGAATAAAGTCTAATACATCTCCACGCTTAACCTGATGCTGCTCAGGTACCACCAGCAAACCATCAGCCATTACTGCCGAGCTAAGCACACCCGAACTTTGACTATGTGCCGGTGTTGCCAACAATTGTCCGTTTTCATTTTTCACTACAACCCTTAAAAACTCTTTTCGAGAGATACCCTTGCTACGCTCGAACCCTGCACATACCTGATAGCAACGAGGTTCAACATTTTTCGAACCCTGCATTTTCAAAAGATACGGACGCGCCAGCATTAAGAATGTTACTAATACGGCAGAAGGGTTACCTGGCAGACCAATAAAAGGTGTTCCCTTTACTTCACCAAACGCTAATGGCTTACCTGGTTTAATTGCTAAGCGCCAAAGATCTAAAGAGCCTAGCGCTTCAACCGCTGATTTTACGTGATCTTCTTCACCCACAGAGACACCACCGCTACTGATAATAACATCGGCATTACTCGCTGCTTGCACGAGTGCCTGCTGTGTCGCTTCTGGGGTGTCTTTAACGATGCCTGGGGTCCATACATCACAGCCAAGACGTGTTAATAAACCGCTTAACGTGAAAAAATTTGAGTTGTATATTTTCCCTTGTGAACAAGGCATTCCAGGCATGACTAGTTCATCACCGGTATTTAATACGGCGACCCGTAAACGCCGATATACAGTCACATCGGCCACACCAACAGAGGCCAAAACACCTAAGTGCTGTGGTGCTAGTATGGTTCCTTGGGTAATAACCTGATCACCGATATTAATATCTTGGCCTGCGCGACGAATATGATCGCCTTTGACCGGTTTTCCAATAAAACGAACGCCTTCGCCATCAAGCAAGACTTCTTCCTGCATGATGACTGTATCAGCGCCTTTAGGAATTTCTGATCCGGTAAATAATCGAACGGCTGTACCACGTTGAATAGCCGTTGCTTTATGGCCTGCCGCGACGCGCTGCGATATGCTAAAAACCTTCCCATTTTCTAAGTCTTTAGCGCAAACCGCATACCCGTCCATAGCACTATTGTCTGCTGGAGGAACAGATAATGTCGAACGAATGTCTCTTGCTAACACTCTACCAAGCGCTTCTTGTAACTCAACGACCTCTGTTTCCTGAACGCTACTCGCCGCATTAACTAATTGCGCTAAACCACTTTCAAAGGGCTGTAATTTACCGCTGTCACATGAGCAGCTCATGAGCGGCTCCCGCAAGCAGTTTGTGCATGTGGTAAGACCATCTCTACAAAGTTGCAAGGACGGTGACGTGCATCTAATTGCTCTTCAATAATGCGTGTCCAAGCAGTTTTACAGGCTTTAGGAGAACCCGGCATACAAAAAATAACTTTACGGTTAGCAATACCAGCAACCGCACGAGACTGAATTGTTGAAGTTCCAATCTCTTCATAAGATAGAGTCCGAAACAACTCGCCATATCCTTCAACATGCTTATCAAACAAGGGAGTTAACGCCTCAGGTGTACTATCACGTGTAGTAAAGCCAGTACCACCCGTTACTAAGATAATCTGTGTAGATTCACATGCAATCCAATGAGAAACTGCCGCACGTAACTGATAGATGTCATCAGGAACAATTTTACGTTCAGTACAATGGTGCCCGGCGGCCGTTAACAAGGTTTCTAATGTATCGCCTGACGTATCTGTTTCAAATGTTCGTGTATCGGATACAGTTAATACAGCGATATTTAGTGGCGCAAAGGCCACTCCTTCTTTTGCGTGTCCCATTGATTTACTCCGCTATTTACGCATTTAAGCAGTCTCTATCTCAGTATATTGTGAGCACACATATCCGCATAAAGTGCTCACAAACAACTAATCTACCGCTTTAAGCCGTTCAAGATTGTTAATAGTTACATCTCTACCGTTGACTATGATGATCTCTTCTTTAATTAGCTCTCTTAGAATACGAGACAAGGTTTCAGGCTGCATCGCTAACCTAGCTGCAATGAGTTGTTTTGCAACAGGCAGGTGAATCTCCTGTCCTGACAGCGCATCTTTACCTGCAAGATCAAGCAAGTATCGGCAGGCACGATGCCTCGCATTTTTTAATGTCAGCGTTTCTATCTCATTTAGACGGGTGTGTAAACGGCGCGAAAGTGTACCAAGAATTTTAAAACAACTCTGTGGTGATGACTCTAAAATCTGTAAATACAAACTACTATTAAAACCAACAACGGTAGTTTTTTCCAAAGCTTCAGCGTTCACTGGATAACAACTGAGATCCTCCATAAACATGATCGCTTCTGCCATAGAGTGTCCTTCCTCGATCACTTCTATGACTTTCTCCTGCCCATCTTTCGAGAATCGAAAAAGCTTAACGCTTCCTGATACTACGATAAAAAAACGATCTGCCTTTTCGCCTTGTGAAAAAAGCTTTTCATGTGCCACTAAATCAATAGGACGTGCTCGCTCAAATAGCTGAACCAAATCTTCATCTTTAAGCGAAGAAAATAATGGATGCACTCGTACTCGATCTAGTACTTTTACTCGAATAACTGGATTCATAACTAACCTCCTGTCATGTTCATAAAACGAACGACCTGAGGCTGGTCATCCTGATAAAAAGTATGCTCTTTGGGTTTATATTGCATAGCGTCAATAATCGTCTGCTTTAAACGCTCCGTATCCCCAGGGTAACGTCTTACTACTGCTCTTAAATCAACGGCATTATCACGCCCTAAACATAACAACAGCTGCCCCTCAACCGTTAGACGAATACGATTACAGGTATCACAGAAATTATGACTATGTGGCGATATAAAACCGATACGAGTATCACTGCCTTGCATTCGATAGTAGCGTGATGGGCCACCTGTTTTTTCATCACTAGCAATCAATGCATAACGTGTTTGAATACGCTCAAACACTTCATCACTGGAACAAAATGCTTCTTGGCGGTTATGCGAACTAACCACTCCCAATGGCATCTCTTCAATAAAACTAATATCAATATTCAACTCTCTAGCGAAGTCCACAAGATCAATAACTTCATCATCATTACGACCTTTCAAGACAACAGCATTCAACTTGATTCGCTCAAAACCTGCAGCAGCTGCTGCACGTATTCCTTCGAGCACCTGATCAAGCTTTTCTCGTCGAGTTAATGCCGCAAAACGCAGAGGGTTTAAAGAATCCAAACTAATATTCAAGCGCTTGACGCCCGCTTTTAGCAAAGGCTCTGCATAACGTACTAATTGAGAACCATTAGTCGTCATCGTGACTTCATCAAGGCCCGGTAATACACCTAATTTTTCCGCCAAAGAGATAATGTCATGGCGTACTAGTGGCTCACCGCCTGTTAAACGAATCTTTTTAACACCCAGCTCACTGAACGCCTGACCGATAGCCGCTAACTCTTCCAAAGAGAGAACTTGTGAGCGTGCAAGAAACTTAACATCTTCAGACATGCAATAAACACAGCGAAAATCACAACGATCAGTCACTGACATACGCAGATACTCGATGCGACGCCCAAAACCGTCGACCAACTGTGTATCCGATAAACTAGCAATACTGCTGTTAATTGTGCTGTCCGCCATAATAGTTCTCGCCCTTTTCAGCTAACTTATATTATGGAGGGGTGGCCTCTACTGAAATATACCTAACAGGTGGTAACTAAATGGATTAAAAGGGATATAATCCATTTTTTTAAAATATGCCTAAAGCTTACACGTCAAGGAAATAGATATGTTCAACTACTCGCTTAGCTACAAGCTCTCACGTCTCACATTCAGTCTAATGGCCCTATTAGCCTTATCTGGTTGTGCCACAGAAAGCCATGTCACGATTAAACCTCAAACCGTAGAAACCTACGGAACACAATATCAAGGTGTTAAGGCAACCTTAGCAGTAGGTGCATTTGAAAACCGCTCCACACATTTACAAGGAATATTCTCTTCAGATACAGACCACTTGGGTAATCAAGCTAAAACAATTTTGAAAACTCATTTGCAGCAAACGAATCGCTTTAAAGTCGTTGATCGCGAAAACATGCAGCAAATTGCACAAGAAGCAGCAATGAGAAATGTTAAGCAAAAGCTAAGTGGAGCTAGATATGTTGTCACTGGTCACGTAACTGAGTTCGGCAGAAAAGTTACTGGAGACCATCAATTATTCGGTATTTTAGGCTCTGGTAAAACACAGACAGCTTACTCGAAAGTTTCCCTTAATATTGTGGATGTGGCCACTTCTGAAATAATCTATTCAACACAAGGAGCTGGAGAATACAAACTCAGCAATAGAGAGGTTGTCGGCTTTGGAGGAACGGCTGGTTACGATGCCACCCTCAATGGAAAAGTGCTTAACCTTTCCATACAAGCAGCAGTAAATAATATGTCACGAGATCTACAAAATGGTATTTTTGTTGTTGAAAAATAAAGGATTATTAAGATGACTCTCATTAAAAACACATCAGCCCTGCTATTACTTTGTCTTGTAATAACAGGATGTGCAACTCAGAAAGAGCTTTATCACTGGGGAAGCTATGAAGGTTTAGTACGTAATATGTACGTCGCACCTGATAAGGCAACAGCGACAATACAGATAGATCAACTCAACCTAGATATTCAAAAATCTGAGTCCGAAGGAAAAAATCCTCCACCTGGAGTCTACGCGCATCTTGGTATGATGTACGCAAGCATAGATCAAGCTGATTCAGCCATCGATGCTTTACAAAAAGAGAAGGCAGCGTATCCGGAGTCCTCAGTTCTTATTGAGACTTTATTAAGGAACAATAAAGGAGTTCAGAAATGATCAGCCGTTTTCCAAAAATTATCCGCTTGCTACCTGCCTTCATTCTTGTATTAATCACAGGTTGTGCCCAACAGCAGCAAACTTATGATTACAGTGCATTTGAAACCAGCAAACCAAAATCGATTTTAGTCATCCCCCCTCAAAACAATACTGTTGAGGTCAATGCTCCGTATATTTATCTTTCAACGATTTCTCGCCCGTTGGCAGAAAAAGGATATTATGTTTTTCCTGTTGCAGTGATAGACCAATTATTAAAACAAAACGGTTTAACCTCTCCTGCAGAGATGCATAGTATTCCGTTAGAGAAAATTAATGAGTTTATCGCTCCAGATGCTGTTCTTTATGTAAATATTGAAGAGTGGGGGCAGAAATACCAAGTTCTGGCCTCAACGACTGTTGTGCAAGCAACATTAAAACTTGTTGATGCTAAAACAGGGACGGTAATTTGGGATGGTGTTGCAGCAGGACAACGCTCATCTGGAGATGGTGGCGGCGGTCTTGCTGGCATACTGGTAGCCGCTATTGTTGAGCAGATTGCAGGAAACATTCTCGACTACACACCCTCCGTTGCTACACTTGCTAACCAGCTGGCGCTTAACAACAAAGGGATCGGTATTCCTTCTGGCCCCTACATAAAAGCGTCTAACTAAATTTTTATGTAAGCAGTAAAACGTAACATGCCACTTTCTATGGAAAGTGGCATTTATATAATCAGTTTGTTCTGGTTACATACGAAGTATTTATCCAACAAATATATACCCCTACTTCTTCTCACTAAAGTCATCAACTCACTATTTGCAGACAAACAGAAGCAAAGTTTCAATACTGAGACCTCTACCTATTAAATATCGACACCATCCTTGACTCCCCACTCATATATAGACTTACTGATTAGATAATAAGAAAAGGAGTGATCAAATGACAACGAAACTAATAGTAGGTTTGGATGGTAGTGAGCCAGGAGATAGAGCTCTCGAACACGCTAAATGCTTATCAAAGCTCATTGGTAATTGCACCATTGAACTGGTGTATATCATTGAATGGTCTCCATACAGCTTCCAAACCGCCGAAGAAAACGCCATGCGTCATAAACGCAGAGACCAAGAGATAAAAACCGCAACAGAGCGTGTGATAGCACCTGCACTGGCTGCACTTAACAGTGATGGCTTCTCAGCAAATGGACGTGTGCTGCACGGTGATGCTGCAGAAATCCTGAACTCAGTAGCAACCAAAGATAAAGCTGAACAGATTATTGTCGCCCGATCGAAGGAAAGTGGCTTTGCAGCAAAGCTGTTTGGCAGTGTCACCGCAAAACTTGTGATGAGTGCTAGCGTTCCCGTCACAGTCGTAAACTGAGGTTTTTATTATGCAAACTAAAAAAATAATAAGTTGCGCAATCATCTCCCTTATTTCACTTTTTCAAAGCTCAATCGCATTAGCAGAAAGCAGTATTGATCAAACGGTAAATGAGGCCTTTTCATGGGCAACAGGCTGGTTTGTCAACCTGATTTTTGCCCCACTACCCGGCACCAGCTTTCCATGGATCGTTCTATGGTTGGTGGTTGGTGCCACTGTTTTCACATTCTACTTCGGGTTTATTCAATTCAGAGCGATTCGGCATTCGATTGCCCTTGTGAAGGGTGATTATTCTGACCCTAACGATGCAGGTGAGGTATCTCACTTTCAGGCACTGGCTACCGCTTTATCCGGCACCGTCGGTTTAGGTAATATCGCCGGCGTTGCCGTAGCCGTTAGCATTGGTGGCCCCGGAGCTACTTTTTGGATGATTCTTGCAGGCTTAATGGGGATGGCTTCGAAATTCACCGAATGTACGTTAGGTGTGAAATACCGTAATGAGTATGCAGATGGAACCGTATCGGGCGGACCAATGTATTACATATCAAAAGGCTTCAAAGAGCGTGGCGTCCCTGGCGGGAAATTCCTTGCGGGCTTATTTGCGGTATTTTGTATTCTAGGTTCGCTAGGCGGCGGGAATATGTTCCAGGCGAATCAAGCGCATGCTCAAATAAGTAGCATCGTCGGTGCTTATCCAGGTTGGATTACCGGTATTATTTTTGCTCTTATCGTTTTTGCTGTCATTGTTGGTGGAATTAAATCCATCGCAAATGTTACCGAAAAAATTGTTCCATTCATGGGGCTACTATATGTTGCAGCAGCATTAGTCATTATTCTGATGAATATCGATAAAGTTGGTTGGGCTTTTGAGCAAATTTTCGTCGGCGCTTTCACTGGATTAGGTATTGCCGGAGGGTTTGTCGGCGCTCTAATTCAAGGATTTAAACGTGCCGCATTCTCCAATGAGGCCGGAGTCGGTTCTGCCGCCATCGCTCATTCCGCAGTACGTACCAAAGAACCTATTACAGAGGGGTTAGTCTCTCTGCTTGAGCCATTTATTGATACGGTTGTGATCTGCACAATGACGGCCCTAGTTATCATTATTACAGGGCAGTTAACTTCAGATCCAGCGACCGGACTTTACCTCGTTGGAGAGAATGGTCGCATCATAACGGCAGATGGCTCATCGGGAGTTGCGCTGACGTCTGCCGCATTCTCATCAGCACTCAGCTGGTTCCCTTACGTGCTTGCTGTCGCGGTAGTGTTGTTTGCTTTTTCAACCATGATTAGCTGGTCTTACTATGGCTTAAAAGCGTGGACTTATCTGTTTGGTGAAGGAAAAACAACAGAGTTAACCTTTAAGATAATCTTCTGTATTTTCGTAGTAATTGGTGCCGCAGCCAATCTTGGCCCAGTGATCGACTTCTCCGATGCCGCCATCTTTGCCATGGCAGTTGCCAATATCATCGGGCTTTACTTCTTAATGCCTATCGTTAAAAAAGAACTGACTTCATATATGTCACGTTTGAAATCAGGAGAAATTAAGAAATTCGACAATCACTAAAACGCAAAATGCCACCTTCTTAGGAAGGTGGCATTTATGTTAAAAATCACCGTACTGCTCATTCAGCTTATCAAGTATTCATGCAGTAAATATCGGGAATATCATCTAAACCACTGATATCAACATTAAGTTCCTTGATAATTCCATCTTCAATGCTGTAAATCCAACCATGTACTGTCAGTTCATGACCATTTTTCCAGGCCCTTTGTACTACTTTACTATGGCAAATATTGGTTACTTGTTTTTGTATGCTCAACTCACATAAACGATCAACTCGTTTATCTTCATCAGGTTCTGCATTCAATACATCTCTGTATTCAAAACCGATATCTTTTAAATGCCGCAGCCAATTATCGATCAGACCTAGATCCTGGTTACCAAGTGCCGCCTTAACGCCACCACAACCATAATGCCCACATACAATTATGTGTTTCACTTGCAGTACTTCGACGGCATAGTGAAGTACCGACATACAGTTGAGGTCGGTGTGCAAAACCAAGTTAGCAATATTACGGTGCACAAAGAGTTCACCCGGCAGCATGCCTACAATTTCATTCGCAGGGACACGGCTATCAGAGCAACCTATCCACAAGTATTCAGGCTTTTGCTGCTCGGACAACTCTTTAAAGAAGCCTGGGCATTGCACTTCCATAAAGCGTGCCCACTGCTTATTGTTATCTAACAAATCACGCAACATCTGCGGTACCTATTATTGCATTAACAGAGAATCGGCACCCTGAATATCTATGCCTTCGATGGAAGCTTGCCCTGCCAAAAGTGAAACATATTGACTGATACTACGACGATAAACTTGGTCTTTAAGATAAGTAGCAATACGATCTGCCACCATGTTATACGGTAATGGATCACCTTCTACACGTTTGTCCAAACGCACAATATGGAACCCATAGCGGCTTTCCACTGGATGTAGAGCAAGGCCCTCTTCCATTTTAAAAACCTGGCGTTCGAACTCCTGAACTGTTTGACCTTTTTCCAGCTGGCCTAATTCGCCATTAACTTCTTTAGACGGGCAATCAGAATATTGTTTCGCCAAATCAGCAAAGCTATCCGGATTTTTTACGAGTGTAGCGATGATAGATTCTGCTTGTTGTGCTGCAAATTCACGCGCTTCTTGGTCTTGAGGATCTGCACCTAGCAAAATATGGCTTGCAGCAATTAGCATGGGTGTTGTGAATTTATCTTGGTTAGCAAGAAAATAGCGCTCACACGCCTCTTCATTAGGGGTCGGTTGTTTTACTTCTTCAACCAATAACGTACGAATAAGTGCTTCATCTTGGTTTTCACCCGTCAACACTTCTGCTGATAACTCAAGCTCTTTTGCCCGTTGTAACATTAACTCTTTTACCACTAAAGCTGAGGCTGCTTTCTGATGAGCTGCTTCTATTGTTTCAGCAGAATGGTATTGCATCTCTTGCAAGATTTCCGCTTCGTCAATCGCTTCGCCATTAACGCTTACCGGTACGAAGTCATTAACAATATCCGACACCGTAATTGAATCGATAAGTTCCATAAGAGTCTCCTTAAAGAAGGGGCGGCGTACCACCCCTTATAAGCTTTACGTGATAATTAACGTTGACGAACGATCTGGTAGCTACGTGCCAAGTACTTCACTGGAGCACTCCACACGTGAACCAATCGAGTAAATGGGAACAGTAGGAAGATCGTCATACCTAAGAAGATATGTAGCTTATAGATGAAGCTCACATTTAATAGGTAATCCGCTGCACCACCATTGAACGTTACAATACCTTGCGCCCAGCCAGCTAGTAGTAGCATTACGCTGCCATCCAGATGCCCTAACGATGCAAAGATTGTGAACAAACCTAGCGTCACCTGAACCATCAAGATCACTAGGATCAGGATATCTGCCATTGTACTGGTTGCACGAATACGTGGATTAAACAGACGACGCTGCAATAACAACGCGGCACCTATCAAACATGCAACACCGGCCACACCACCAATCAGGATAGCGATCACCTGCTTAGTGCCTGCAGACATGAAAGGATCATAAAACGCATGTGGCGTTAACAAACCTACCAAGTGTCCAAAGAAAATGGCCAATATACCCACGTGAAACAAGTTGCTCGCACGTTTCATACCAGCACTGCTCAGCATCTGGCTGGAGCCTGTTTTCCAGGTGTATTGCTCACGGTCATAACGTACCCAGCTCCCTACCAGAAATACAGCGCCGGCAAGGTATGGGTAAATGCCAAAGAGCAAGTCATTTAGATAAGACATTTTTGTTCTCCTCGGCCCCTCAAGAGCCAGATGGTCCAGTAGGGGTGATATGTTTAACAGCATCGCTGATATGCAACTGCTGCACCTGATCAAGCTCGCGACGACGCTGCGTTACAGCATCATTGCCACAGTCTTGAGTGGCGGGTTCAGTAAAGCGAACCATCTCTTCTTCCCACACTTTATCAAGCGCTTCAGGTGTATCATCAGCGGCTTCAGTAGCAACCTTAGCTACCAGTTCTTTACGCTCTACTTCTACACCTGATATCTCGATAAGCGCGGTACAAAGTACTGCATAAAAGCTCTTACGCTGATCTAAGCGAGTCTCTAGCAACGCTAGAATATGACTCACATCACCCAACCACTGCTGCACTTCTTCCATCGGACGCTTAGAGAGATACTCTAAGAACAGTGGGATATAATCCGGCAGTTCTTTAGCATCAATTTGGAAGCCGTTGTCTTCATACACAGCCATCAAATCTACCATCGCCTGACCACGGTCACGGGACTCACCGTGGACGTGTTCAAACAACAACAATGACAGTGAACGACCACGATCAAACAGGCCTACATAATTATCCTGAGCATCCAACAGGTCCGTGGTACACAGCTGATCAATAAATTCGATCAGAGGTGCACGCTGCCCTTCAGGCAGCGCTTTGTCGGCTCTGATCTCTTCGATCAGTTCCTGTTGTATTTCAAGTAATTCGTCGCTGGGGTAATCCAGCAACAAAGAGATCACTTTAAGACTACGCATCTTATCGCTCCCCATCGTTCAACAGTGCAGGATCAACCTGCTGTACACCGCTGATTTTTTTGACCATGGTGACTGTCTGCTTTTTAGCACCAAACATATTGGTTTCTTCTTCACCACCGCCACAACCGTTACCGAATGTGAAACCACAACCGCCTCTTTCAGGGAAAGCGTCGTTAGCAAGCTCACGATGGCTGGTTGGAATAACAAAACGGTCTTCGTAGTTAGCAATAGCTAGGTAGCGGTACATTTCTTGTACCTGTGTTTCTGTCAGGCCAACATCTTCTAGTACATCAAGATTGATTTTACCTTCAACCTGCTCATCACGTTTGTATGCACGCATCGCTAACAGACGTTTAAGAGCAAGACGAACAGGCTTTTCATCACCAGCAGTCAACAGGTTAGCAAGGTATTTCACTGGGATACGTAGTGAATCCACATCTGGGATCGCACCATTCATACCAATTGAACCTGCATCTGCAGCAGACTGAATTGGGCTTAGTGGTGGTACATACCAAACCATTGGCAATGTGCGGTATTCTGGGTGAAGTGGCAATGCCAGCTTCCAATCTACCGCCATTTTGTAAACAGGAGACTTCTGAGCCGCACTAATCACGTTATCAGTGACACCATCCAGTTTTGCCTGAGCAATAACTTTTGGGTCAAACGGATCAAGGAAGATCTCAAGCTGCTTCTCATATAGATCCTGCTCACTACCACTGGCAGCCACTTCTTCGATGCGATCTGCATCATATAAAAGCACGCCAAGGTAACGGATACGCCCTACACACGTTTCTGAGCAGACAGTTGGCATACCTGATTCGATACGTGGGTAACAGAAGATACACTTCTCAGATTTACCACTTTTCCAGTTGTAGTAGATCTTTTTGTAAGGGCAGCCGCTGACACACATACGCCAGCCACGACACTTATCTTGATCGATCAGTACAATACCGTCTTCATCACGCTTGTAGATCGCACCACTTGGGCAAGATGCTACACAAGCAGGGTTTAGACAGTGCTCGCACAAACGCGGCAAGTACATCATGAAGGTATTCTCGAACTGGCCGTAGATCTCCTTCTGTACATTGTCGAAGTTTTTATCTTTCGAGCGTTTAGAGAACTCAGTACCAAGAATCTCTTCCCAGTTTGGGCCCCACTCGATTTTCTTCATTCGCTGGCCAGTAATCAATGAACGAGGACGTGCTACTGGCTGATGCTTACCTTCAGGTGCGTTATGCAAATGCTGGTAATCAAAATCAAACGGCTCGTAGTAATCATCGATTTCTGGCAGATCAGGGTTAGCGAATATATTCGCTAACACACGCCATTTACCACCGATACGCGGCTCTATACTGCCGTCGACTTTACGTACCCAACCACCTTTCCATTTTTCTTGGTTTTCCCACTCTTTCGGGTAACCGATACCTGGCTTGGTTTCTACATTGTTAAACCAGGCATACTCAGTCCCTTCACGAGAGGTCCAGACGTTTTTACAAGTAATTGAACAGGTGTGACAACCGATACATTTATCAAGGTTAAGCACCATACCTACTTGGGAGCGGATTTTCATTTGGCTGCCTCCTGAGTGTAATCGTTGTCTTCGCCATCTAACCAATCGATGTTTTTCATTTTACGAACAATGACAAATTCATCACGGTTAGAACCCACAGTACCGTAGTAGTTAAAGCCATAAGCTTGCTGTGCATAACCACCAATCATATGTGTCGGCTTAGGACATACACGAGTAACCGAGTTATGGATACCACCACGTGTTCCGGTTGTTTCAGCCCCGGGGACGTTTACGATACGCTCCTGTGCGTGATACATCATCGTCATCCCTTCAGGTACACGCTGCGACACGACCGCACGACAAGCAATTGCACCGTTAGCATTAAACACCTCGATCCAATCGTTATCTTCAATACCGGCGGTAGTTGCATCACCTTCACTCATCCAGACAATCGGACCACCACGCGACAACGTCAGCATCAGCAAGTTATCGGTATAAGTAGAGTGGATACCCCATTTTTGGTGAGGGGTAATAAAATTCAGTGCGACCTCAGGGTTACCGTTTGGTTTTTTGTTCATCAACGGTGCAACAGATCTCGTATTGATCGGTGGACGATAAGAAACAAAACCCTCACCGAAGTCACGCATCCATTCATGATCCTGGTAGAACTGCTGACGACCTGTAACAGTACGCCAAGGGATCAACTCATGAACGTTGGTGTAACAAGCATTGTAAGACACGTGCTCATCTTCCAGACCCGACCATGTCGGTGAAGAGATGATCTTACGCGGCTGAGCCTGCACATCGCGGAAGCGAATTTTCTCTTCCTGCTTAGGCTTCGCTAAATGCGTGTGATCAAGACCGGTCATTTCACCCAACGCTTCCCACGCTTTTACTGCGACTTGTCCGTTTGTTTCTGGTGCCAGACTTAAAATCATCTCGCAAGCATCAATCGCCGAATCCAGTTTTGCACGGCCTTTATGAACACCTTCTTCAGTGTGCGTCCAGTTAAGTTCTTTAAGGAATTTAACTTCGTCTTTAGTATCCCAACCAATCCCTTTACCACCATTACCGGCAGACTCTAGCAAAGGACCAATTGAACTAAAGCGTCTATAAGTATTTGGATAATCACGCTCAACGACTACCAGATTCGGCATGGAAATACCCGGAACAGGATCGCATTCGCCTTTTTTCCAATCCATAACACCTAACGGCTGAGCCAGCTCACCCGGAGAGTCATGTTGCATTGGAATAGTCACCAAATCTTGTTCTACACCTAGGTGCCCTACACACACTTCTGAGAATTTCTCAGCAATACCTTTATAGATATCCCAGTCAGAACGCGCTTCCCAAGCAGGGTCAGTAGCAGCAGACAATGGGTGGATGAACGGATGCATATCTGATGTATTCAGATCATCTTTTTCATACCAAGTTGCTGTTGGTAGAACGATATCTGAGTACAAACATGTAGTAGACATACGGAAGTCCAAAGTCACTAACAGATCAACCTTGCCTTCAGCTCCTTCATCATGCCATACCACATCTTCCGGCTTTTTAGTGCCCGCTTCGCCTAGATCTTTGTTCATCACACCATGATTAGTACCGAGTAGGTATTTCAGCAGGTATTCATGCCCCTTACCTGACGAGCCTAATAGGTTCGAGCGCCAGATAAACATGTTACGAGGGAAGTTTTTAGGATTATCAGGATCTTCACAGGCAAAGTTTATAGCGCCTGATTTTAACTGATCAACCGTGTACTCCTGAGGCGTTTTGCCGACAGCTTCAGCCGCTTTAGTAATGTGTAACGGGTTAAGGTCCAACTGTGGAGCTGATGGCAACCAACCCATGCGTTCTGCACGGATGTTGTAATCAATCAAGCTACCTGTCCACTTAGACTTATCAGCCAATGGCGATAAAATCTCGGTAACATCCAATTTCTCATAACGCCACTGACTTGAGTGGTTATAGAAGAAAGAAGTACCGTTCATGTGACGTGGTGGACGCTGCCAATCAAGACCGAAAGCTAGTGGTGTCCAACCCGTCTGAGGACGTAGTTTTTCCTGACCCACATAATGAGCCCAACCACCTCCAGACTGACCAACACAACCACACATGATTAACATGTTCATCAGGCCACGGTAGTTCATGTCCATGTGATACCAGTGATTCATACCGGCACCCACGATGATCATGGATCTACCTTTAGTTTTACTGGCGTTATCAGCAAACTCACGTGCAATCTGGATAGCAACATTACGGTCTACACCGGTAATTTGCTCTTGCCATGCAGGCGTATACGGTGCGTTATCATCATAACTAGTCGCTACAAAATCACCGCCTAGACCGCGATCAATACCGTAGTTAGCCATCATCAAGTCATAAACTGTTACTAACAGTGACTCTGAACCGTCAGCTAGCTTAACGCGCTTAGCCGGAAGGTTGTGATGAATAACATCAGAAAAGGTATTGTGCGTGAAGTGTTCGTTTTCTACACCACCGAAGTACGGGAACCCTACAGAAGCCACTTCATCATGGCTATCTAGCAAGCTCATTTTCAATGAAGTAGAACGGCCTTCAAGCCCTTCTTTTTGCTCGATATTCCACTTACCTTTCTCACCCCAACGAAAACCAATAGAACCATTTGGCACTACATAGCTATCCGTTGCTTCATCATAAGCAACGGTTTTCCATTCTGGGTTGTTATCCTGCCCCATGTTGCCATCAAAGTCAGAAGCACGGATAAAGCGGCCAGCAGCATACGAACCATCATCGCGTTGCTCTAACTGAACCAAAAATGGCATATCCGTATAGTCACGGCAGTAATCAGTAAAGTACTCAGTTGGATTATCAACATGGAATTCTTTCAGAATGACATGGCCAAAAGCCATCGCCAAGGCAGCATCAGTACCCTGTTTAGGGTTCAACCATTGATCACACAGTTTTGAAACTTCGGCGTAATCTGGAGTAATCGATACTGTTTTAGCACCTTTATAACGCACTTCAGTGAAGAAATGAGCATCAGGTGTACGTGTTTGAGGAACGTTAGAGCCCCAAGCAATAATATAGTTAGAGTTATACCAGTCAGCTGATTCTGGAACGTCAGTCTGCTCACCCCAGGTCATAGGAGACGCGGGTGGTAAATCACAGTACCAATCATAAAAGCTCAGGCAAACACCGCCAATCAACGACAAGTAACGCGCACCAGCAGCATAAGAAACCATAGACATCGCTGGAATTGGCGAGAAGCCAATCACGCGGTCTGGGCCGTATTCTTTAATCGTATAGGTATTTGAAGCAGCAATGATTTCGTTTACTTCATCCCAAGTGGAACGAACAAAACCACCTTGACCACGCATCGACTTATAAGATGTTGCCTTTGCAGAGTCTTCAACAATAGAAGCCCACGCAGCTACTGGATCTTTGGTCGCACGTGCTTCACGCCACAACTTAATTAAGCGCTTACGTACAGTTGGGTACTTAAGGCGGTTAGCACTGTAGATGTACCAAGAGTAACTTGCACCACGAGGGCAACCACGAGGCTCATGGTTTGGCAGGTCAGGACGCGTACGAGGATAATCTGTTTGCTGGGTTTCCCAAGTGATCAGACCATTCTTAACGTAGATTTTCCAGCTACAAGAACCGGTACAGTTAACACCATGAGTGGAACGAACAATTTTGTCATGCTGCCAGCGCTGACGATATCCATCTTCCCATTCACGACTTTCTTTAACAGTTTCTCCGTGCCCGTTGGCAAAGGTACCCTGCTTTTTCTTTAAAAATCTCAATCTATCGAGCAAATGACTCATTTTATTCTCTCCTGAAACCGCTAGGTCAGGACGGGGCTATAACCCCGAGCCGTTTTATTAATACGCCGACAAGGTCAGTTGTCTTGAGCGCATACCGATTTATCCGGTCATAAAGCTGTTCAACCATCCCTGATGAACAAGCCCTATTGCTTACTGTTGAGCCCACAATAACCGCTTTAATGCTCAAAACTTGTTGATCTGTATCAACATAAAAACCATGAAAACCAACCCCAAAAGTAGAAAATACCACTTTGGTGATATATCGAAAAAACAACTTAAGCACATGTTTCATAAGAATAAAAAATAAATACGCCAGCAATGCTTCTAACAAAATAACGACAGAGGAGTATTTGTAGGTAGTCAGCAAAAACAGAAATGGTGGACATAAAAAAAGAGCCCTTGAAGGGCTCTTTTAAATAGAAAGCTATAATGCTTAATTATGCATCTATGGGTTCTTAAACTCAGCTTTAGGACCTAGGTAATACCACCAGTTCAGCGCCAAGCACAGCAAGTAGAAGACAGCGAAGCCATAGAGAGCCATTTCAGGTGTAGCCAGTTTAATCTGCTCACCAAATACTTTTGGTATAACAAACGCACCGTAAGCAGCTACAGCAGAAGTCCAACCTAGTGCAGGACCCGCTTGCTCTTTAGGGAATACCATCGCAATAGTACGGAAAGTAGAGCCATTACCAATACCTGTTGCAGCAAATAGCACTAAGAACAATCCAATGAAAGGTACAAAATACTCTTCAGGTGTCGCTGACTGGTAAGCCGCTTTAAGGTAGTAAGCAACCCCTAGAGCACTTGCAATCATTACAATAGAAACATAGTGAGTTACGCGTGCACCGCCCATCTTATCGGCCATCCAGCCTCCGATAGGACGGATGAAAGCACCAATAAATGGTCCCATCCAAGCAAACATTAGAGCAGAAGGCCCATTCGCGTTGACTATATTATGAGTCATCACGCCATCAACCATTATGTGCTGGTAACCAAACACAACTTTGATTGCCAATGCAAAACCAGCAGAGTAACCAATGAAACTACCAAAAGTCATAGTGTAGATAACACTCATTACCCAAGTATGCTTGTTTTCAAAGATTTTAAACTGACGCTGCAAATTAGGCTTGATGTCGCCAGGTATCATCTTCATCAGCATAATTGTGAAGAAGAGAATACCAACAATCACCGGCCACTTAGCCCAGCCTGGAGCACCGAGACCAGTTGGGTCTGGTAAGATAATGAACAAACCAGCAGCAGCTGTCAGAAAACCAATAAGCAGCAAGCCGACAATTTTCGACATCGCACCGATAGGTGAACCTATATCGGGAGAAACATCATCTGTGCGAAGGTTGTTCATTCCAAACCAACCAACGATCGCCAGCGGAATTAAAAACAACAACCAAACAAAACCAGCGTTATGGATATACGTTTCAGATCCAGCAGGAATCTTACCAATCAAGGTACCTGAAGTGTTTTCTAGGATCATCGGTGCACCACCGAAGATACCCATAGTCATGACTAGTGGTACAAGGATCTGCATGGTAGTTACACCAGCATTACCTAAACCCGCATTTAGCCCCAACGCCAAACCCTGCTGTTTCTTTGGAAAGAAGAAGCTGATATTAGACATCGAAGATGCGAAGTTACCACCACCAATCCCTGACAAGAAAGCCAGCAATTGGAAAACCCACAACGGTGTATTTTGATCTTGCAAAGCAAAACCAGCACCAATAGCAGGAATCATAAGCAATGCGGTAGTAAAGACAATAGTATTTCGACCACCAGCTATACGAATAAAGAAGCTACTCGGTATTCGCAAGGTTGCCCCTGTTAGCCCCGCTATCGCTGCTAATGTAAAGAGTTCAGCCTTCTCAAATGGAAAGCCCAAGTTAAGCATCTGTACCGCAATGATGCCCCAGTACAACCAGACGGCAAAACCACACAATAAACTAGGAATAGAGATCCACAAGTTGCGCGTAGCAACTCGCTTACCTTCTGATTCCCAGAATTGTTCGTTTTCTACGTCCCATTTTTTTATATCAGACATACTTTTTCTCCAAAGTGAATGCAACGCCGCCTAATGACAATCTCTGCATTCGACCTACATAATCTGAACAGCTTGATACACGCATAATTACTGCCATTATCTGCTGCTGGTAATATCAGAATCTTCTTTTAGAAAGTTATTGCGGATCGCTTCCTGCAATCGAGAACGCCGCTCTTCAACAGAGATTCCGTAGTACATTACGCACATACAGACAGCCAAAACGCCGTAGAGCAACATAAAGCAGGAGCTGCGAACCCCCATCGTATCGGCCACTAGGCCAAACAGGATTGGCAAGACAAACCCACCAATCGCACCCAACATGCCCACCATGCCCCCTACTACACCCATTCTTTCTGGATAGTAGTCGTAGACAAGACGAAACACGCTGGCCTTCCCAAAGCCCATTGCCACACCCATCACCATAACTAAAACAGTAAACAGCCAGACCGGCATATCGATCACGAACGTCGTATCCTCACGAATTCCATGAACTGTCATAGTGGTGGGGGGATAGGAAAGGAAAAACAAGCACACGAGACAAACCCAGAAGACACTCCAATTAACATGGCGAGCTCCTAATTGATCTGCACTCCAACCTCCCAAGATGCGTGTTAACGCACCTGGAAGCGTAAACATTAATGTCAGAAATGATGCGGTCTGAATATCCAAATCATAATGACTGACATAGTAATCAGGCAGCCATAAAGCAAGCGCTATATACCCCCCGAACACAAAGAAGTAATACAAACCAAAACGCCATACACGGGCATCAGCGAGTGGTTTAAGCTGTTCAGCTAAACGGTATACTCGACGCGGCTTGCCAATACTTTTCTGATCTTCATCAGTCAGTATCCAAAACAAAAAAGCCAGCAACAGCAGTACTACACCATAAACGGTTGGTGCCATTCGCCAGCCATAAGCAATAATTATTAGCGGCGCAATTAAATTTGTTACTGCCGCTCCCAAGTTACCTGCACCAAAAATACCCATGGCCAAGCCTTGCGAGCGCTCACTAGAACGAGAAGAAACAAAGTGGATACCAATACTAAACATGCTACCGGAAACACCTACACATAAACCCAGTAACAAGTAGTGATGAAAAGTAGACGCGTAAGAAAACAAGAACAGAGGCACGCTGACGAACATGAGTAAGGCAACAATCAGAATTCGGCTTCCCCAGCGCTCAGCAAGAATCCCCATCGGCAATCGAAGTAGTGCACCTGTCAGGATTGGCGTAGCCACCAACACTCCAAACTGTGTCTCAGAAAGCCCCAACTCATGCTTTATTTGAAGACCGATAACAGAGACCAATGTCCAGACTGCGAAACACGCAGAAAAGGCCAATGTGGCCATCGCGATCGCAGATATCTGTTGCTGGTTGCTGTTAACTATCATCGAACACCCGTTCAAAGTGATATGAATAGGTGTAAAGGTAAGCCCGTAGCTATTTATTTTTGTTGATCGAAATCAAGACCTAACCTTATGATTAAAGTCATTTTTTACCAAAATACCCCTTTATGAGTACCTCTTTTTATCTTTGTAAGCACATGATTTTACTGATATTTTAAACACAGACTAGACCAATCATTCAGAAAGCCCTTTCCCACAGTTTCTTTGTGAGTATTTGGCATTGCTAGAGGCACAATTAAGCCAATGCACTTTTTTAAACAATCAATCATCGCGCGCTTAGGTGCAGCCATGTTAGCTATCAGCATCATGGCGGTAGTCAGCATGATTGGATCAGTTATTGTAGCGGAAAGTACTCAAGGTGACGCCGCAGGTATTAACCTAGCAGGCTCTCTGCGAATGCTCTCTTACAGAGTTATTGCTGAAACAGGCCAATACACTCAATCCCCTTCTGATGAAAATCATAGCAAAGTAAAACTCTCTATCTCAGAATTTGAAAAGCGCATTAATAGCCCCATCCTCAAAACCGTAATACCTCAGGACGGCGACCATGACCTCTACCGCCTCCACAAGAACCTAGTCAATGATTGGAATGAGCATATAATCCCATCCCTTAACAAAGCACTGATTAGTACCGAACCTTCACATAAGTATATCGATCTAATTGAGAAATTTGTTCACAGAATCGATCAGATGGTATTACTGCTAGAGCGCAGTACTGAATCTAAAATTAAGCTACTCAGTTTGGTTCAGGCTATCAGCCTCTTTATGACGGTACTGATCATCTTTATTGCCATGTTAGACATAAAAAATAACGTAGTTCTCCCTCTACAAGAGCTCGTGCATATGGCTCGTCGTGCCAGCCGTGGTGACTTAGCAGCTAGGGTTGAATATGAAAGCCAAGATGAACTCGGTGTACTCGGTGATTCTTTTAACCATATGGCCGAAGAGCTTTCAAAAATTTACACAGATCTAGAACAACGTGTTGAGCGTAAAACCGCTCTATTACAGCAATCAAATGAATCCTTACAGCTCTTATACGACACCACTCGATGCTTTAACCGTAAAGAAGATATCTGTCGTCGCTTAATGCCGGTCATGCAGCAGTTGGAAACGGTCAGTCCGTTTGGCCCAATAGAAGTAACTCTTTGCGAACCCAACAACAAAAAAAGCTACCGAGAGCTCACTACACAAACCACAGCAAGGCCTGAGAACTGTCGTGTACTCAGCTGTAATAGCTGTATCGTTCAAGAACTTGACCACCGTCCGCACAAAACATTATCTTTACCTATTCAGACAAGAGAAACGTATTTTGGGGAGTTTAATGCACAGTTTCTTCCTCATGTCCCTCCTAATCAGTCAGAGATAAAACTGATTGAAACCATAGTAGAAAACTTAGCTACATCAATGTCTCTTGAGTTAAAAGCAGAACAAGAACAGCAACTATCACTGATAGAAGAGCGCGCCGTTATTGCACGCGAGCTTCATGACTCGCTCGCTCAGTCACTTTCTTATTTAAAAATACAGGTCACTCGCCTACAAATCCTGCGCAAAAAAGAATCGAGCACAGAGAGTATCGATGATGTTGTAGATGAGCTGAAAGAAGGGCTTAACAACGCTTATCGTCAATTACGCGAGCTACTTACCACTTTTCGTCTCAAACTGGATGAGCCAGGATTGGCACATGCGCTTGAAACCACCATCAATGAATTTTCGGAACGTTTAGGCGTCCCTATAAAATATCACTACGGTATCCACCACTTAACGTTAACACCTAACGAAGAGATTCACGTGCTTCAATTATTGAGAGAGGCGTTGGCCAATGTCGTCAAGCACTCTCAAGCCAGCGAGGTTAATGTCTCGATCAGTGCAGAGAAAGATGAAATCACAGTCTCTATACAAGATAACGGTGTGGGGCTTCCCCAAAACCAGGAACTAACTAACCACTATGGATTAGTCATAATGCAAGACAGAGCGGCCACCATTAACGGCCAACTGAGTGTTGCAAACCAGCCAAGCGGCGGCACCCGAGTTCTGTTAATATTTAAATCAAAACATCATTGAGAATACAAGAATAAGGACTCAATTTTATGAGTGACACAACATCGGCTTCTATCCTACTCATTGATGACCATCCGCTACTGCGTAAAGGCGTGAAACAACTGATCGAGCTTGATGATGAACTAATCGTTATCGCAGAGGCCAGCAATGCCATTGAGGGTATAAAAGCGGCCAAAGAAACAGAACCCGATCTAATTTTACTTGATCTCAACATGCCAAATATCAACGGCATAGAGACACTCAAGATGCTACGCGATGAAGAAGTAGCATCACGCGTTATCGTATTTACGGTGTCTGATAACGAAGAAGACGTAGTGGCTGCATTAAAAGCCGGTGCCGACGGTTACCTGTTAAAAGACATGGAACCAGAAGAGCTCCTTGAGAGCTTGCGCCAAGCAGCACTGGGCAAGGTAGTAATCAGTGATAAACTGACAACTTTATTAGCACAAGCACTGCAGTCTGGTCGTAGTAGTAACAAATCAGATATCAGCAGTCTTACACCTCGAGAAAAGCAAATCATCAAATTGATTGCTGGTGGGCTACCTAACAAGTTAATCGCCCGAAAGCTCAACATCACCGAAGGCACAGTAAAAGTACATGTAAAACATCTACTTAAAAAATTACGTTTACGCTCACGTGTTGAAGTCGCCGTTTGGGCTGTACAGGAAGGGCTGGGCTAATCTCTAGCTTCAACTATTCAGCTATAAAAACTCTCACACACTTTTAATATCCTTAGAGCTTTTTATGACCCGGCGTAAACGCAATAGCTACTTTGAATGTAAGCAATTTAAAATTGAGCAAGGTGATTGCGCCATGAAAGTCACCACTGACGCCTCACTTTTGGGTGCTTACGCCAATGTAAAAAACACCCAGCGAATACTCGATATTGGCACAGGAACAGGCTTGTTGAGTCTGTTCGCGGCGCAACGAACATCCGCCTTTATAGATGCCGTCGAACTAGATGCACAAGCAGCAACTCAAGCCAGAATAAACTTCCATAATAGCCCCTGGCCTGAACGTTTATCGTTAATCGAGATGGATATTCGTGACTACGCCGATCAACAGCCTCAACGCTATGATTGCATCCTCACTAACCCTCCTTTTTTTACAGACTCAACCCACAATGCCTGCGATAGAGCATCACTGGCACGCCACAATAGCCAGCTCCCTCTCATTGATTTAATCAAAGCAATCGATAAGCTACTAACAGCAAACGGCCAGGTATGGATACTACTGCCACTGCAAGAATCTGAAACCTTGGTAAAGCTCGCTGAACCATTACAGCTTTATCCACAGGAACGCATGCTGGTACGTAATAGCGACCAACATGAGGCACACCGGGAAATCATGACATTAGGCCGTGAGCCAACCGATATCAAACAAAGCACTTTTACTCTCTACAAAGAGCATCCTTTTCATACCCATGCTGCTGCCGCCTTGTTTGACCCTTATTACACGCGCATGAAAGTTGAAGACTAGTAGAAGAAGTCTCTAAGAAAATTGCCGCCCACTCACGCACACTAGACCGTATAAAAGAGACCTCTCTGCTTCGCTAGATCAAGCAGTAATGTAAATCTCTGTAAAGTTGGCTGTGCCATGAACAAATCTTCTATATATTAGAGACTGTATATATAAAATTTATTGTTCCTCTCTCCTGCTGCTCTGGAAAATTTGATGAAAGCTCTGTTTCAAAAACCATTTATGTTTTTTGTCATGCTACTTATCGGAGCAGCGCTGGCTGCTTTCATGATCAAAAGCAAACCCACCATTGAACACTCGACTACAGGAATGCCAGCCAAAGCCGTTGATGTTATAACCGTTAGGCCTATAGAGATTAGCCCGCACGTAACAGCCTATGGCACGGTTGAGCCTGCAATAGCACTTAAGACCAAAGCACAAGTCAGCGGTAAAATCAGCTACCTTCATCCCGGTTTACAATCAGGCGGAAGTATTTTACAGGGCACACTGGTTGCAAAGATTGACCCTGAAGATTCTCAAATATCACTCAGCCAAAGCGAAGCAGACTTGCGTGCTAACTTATCATCTTTAGCACAGCTCAACGAAGAAGAGAAAACCACACGCCGCTCGTTACAATATGCTCGACAAAACTTACGTGTTGGAGAAAAAGAGTTAGCCAGAATCAGGGATATCTGGGACAAACAGCTTATATCCCGTTCAACACTTGATGCCGAAGAGCAAAAAGTATTACAGCTACGCCAAAGCACCACAGACTTACAAGGACAACTCAATACATACGCTAGTCGTAAAGACTCCACCAAAGCGCAGATAGAGCGTGCTACTCAGCAAGTCAAAGGGCAAACCACCACGCTAGGTAGAACTGAGATATACATGCCTTTTGATGCTCGAGTGGGCGAAGTATTAATCGAAGAAGGCGAGTATGTCACGGTCGGCACTTACCTGTTTGAGTCTTTAGCTATTAATCGTATTGAAATAAATGCTCAATTACCCGTGCAAAAAATGCGCACCTTGATCAGCTCAGGAATGCCACAAGGTGAAGCAGACACCCTTGGCTTTGATTTGAGCCAAATTATGGAACAGTTGAACTTTTCAGCTCATGTCAGCCTTGTAGGCGCAAGTTCAGAAGCCCACTGGGAGGCAAAACTGCTACGCTTCAGCGAATCTGTGGACCCCGTTCGTCGCACTTTAGGGGTCGTTGTCGCTGTGGATAACCCTTATCAGAAAGTTATCCCTGGGAAGCGCCCTCCTCTGATTAAAGGAATGTACACAGCGGTTGACCTCTATGCTCCAGCATATCAAGCTATTGTCATACCCAGAAGCGCGTTACATGAAGGTCGAGTTTACCTTTCAAACACACAGCAACAACTGGAAATACGCTCGGTTAATGTGCTGTTTAATCAAGATAATCTAATCATTATCGAGTCTGGTTTAGAAGCAGGAGAACAGATCATTATCAATGACCTGATCCCAGTTATTGAAGGTATGCCTTTACAACCTATACTTGATATTCAGCGCGAATCAGCACTGAGGGCAGCGGCTAAAAACCCAGCGCAGCTAACATCCACTATTATCGACAAGGCGGGTAATACTAGCGGAGCAGCTCAATGATCCGCTACTTTGCAGGACACCCAACTGCTGCCAATATTCTGATGGTAGTGATTATTCTACTTGGGTTAGTCGCTTTACCTGAATTAAACAAGGAGACATTTCCGGAGATTAAGCTCAATAAAGTCAGTGTTACTGTGACTTACCCTGGCGCCAGCCCAGCCGATGTTGAAGAAGGGCTATGTAACCGTTTAGAGGATGCTACTGATGGCCTGAGCTTTTTAGACGAACAAATGTGTGAAGCTCGCGATAGCCTGGCAACGCTAACATTAGAGATGCAAGAAGCTGGAGATATAAAACAATTTGTCGATGATGTTAATGCTGCCATTGACGGCATTAATGATTTTCCTGATAAAGCAGAAGACCCAGTAGTACAAGAGTCAGGGCGAACAGAGGCTGTATTAAGCATTGCAGTGACGGCTAATAACACCATGCCAGAGCTTAAAGCTTTGGCTGAGTATTATCGCAACCGTCTATTAGCGTTACCTGAAATTCCTATCGTTACTGTTACCGGTTTTTCTGAACACGAACTCAGTGTGCGCGTAAAACCAGATGCCATGCGTCAATACCAACTCAGTATTCAAAATGTAGCTGATCTCATCTCAGCACAGGCTGTAGACCTACCCGCAGGTGTTCTTGAAGGAAGCCAAAACTCTTACCAAATCCGTGTTGAAAACACCCGCCGCACTGTGACGGAACTGGAAGACCTCGTTATTCTCAATAATGAAAAAGGCGGCCAGATCACACTGGGCGACATAGCAACGATCCAAGATGATTTTGCTGATGAAGAACAACGCACCGAATTAAACGGAAAGCCTGCTGCACTGATACAAATCAGTAAAAACAAGACCGACAATACACTGACAATTTACAACGCCGCAAAAACATTCATTGATCAGGAGAATGCTCGCTTACCTGCCGGTACCTCATTAATTATCACGCAAGACTCAGCCTCTATTGTCCAAGATAGACTGAGCTTGTTAATGAAAAATGGTTGGCAAGGTTTATTACTCGCTACCCTCGCATTATTTATGTTTTTTAGCTGGCGTTATACATTTTGGGTCGCCTTAGGATTGCCTATATCCTTCTTGGGCGGGCTAGTCATCATGTCGACGCTTGGGGTGAGTATTAATATGATCTCCATGGTCGCATTACTCATGGCGATCGGCATATTGATGGATGATGCCATTGTTCTATCTGAAAGCATTGATCATGAATATCGCAAAGGAAAGTCACCCTTTCAGGCCAGTATTGATGGTGTTAAAAAAGTTGCACGCGGTGTTTTTTCATCCTTCGTCACATCAACGATGCTATTTGGAAGCTTATTATTTTTAAAGGGTGATATGGGCCAGATTCTTGGCGTATTGCCTGTTGTACTACTCACCGTACTATCTATTAGCCTTATTGAGGCTTTCCTAATTCTACCTCACCACTTACAACATTCTCTAGCTCATCACAGTGAGCGCCAACCACCACAGTGGCGTAGCAATTTTGAAGCAAAGTTTGAAAAGCTAAGAGCACGCGTAGGATTAATGGCAGATACAGCGATCCGTTATCGCTACCTTACTGTTGGCTTTGCCATTGTCATGTTAATCATATCGATCAGTTTACTCATATCAGGCACAGTGAAATTTAAAGGCTTTCCTGACATAGAAGGAAACCGCTTAGAAGTACGTGTTTTAATGCCACAAGGAACACCGTTTAGCCGTACTCAAGAAGTCGTTTCCATTCTGACGCAAAGTCTAGATAAAACCTTGCAACAACTCCCTGTCGAAACTGAAGGTAAACTGGTTAAAAATACTGCCATTTTATACAGCCGCAATGATGATGCACATGAAAGTGGCGCCCACCTTGCCACCATCAGCCTTGATTTACTGGATGCAGAAAAACGTAACACCTCACTCGTAGAACTTAAACGGCGCTGGCGCGAACTCACACCACAAATCAGAGATGCTGTATCCATTCAATTTAAAGAACCCAAATTTGGCCCCTCCGGGCAAGCCATTTCAATTCGCTTACAAGGCGATAACTTGGATACCCTCTATACAGCCTCTTGGGAATTACAAAATTGGCTGAAAGGTTATTCTGGCACTAGTAATATCATGTCTGATATTCGTCCCGGAAAAACAGAGTTCAAGGTTCAACTACAGGCAGGCGCTATTAGCTCAGGTATTGATGTCCAAGGACTCTCATCGCAACTCAGAGCTGCTTACCAAGGCGTCAAAGTTAGCGATATATACCGCGGCAGCGAAGCTTACGAAATTAACGTAATGCTTGATAGCAAGCCTGAAAACGCATTGAATGATTTCGAAAACATTACCCTTTTTTCCAAAACCGGTGTAGATATCCCACTTAAGTCGATTGCCGATATTGAAGAAAGTCGTCAATACTCACGTATCGTGCGTATAAACCATCAGCGCACCGTGACGGTCAGTGGTGACGTTGATACTCAAATAGCAAATACCAATGAAATTATCGGCCATACCCGCAATGAGTTTTTGCCGCAGTTAAAAGCGCGCTATCCCGATTTAGTTTTTAGTTTAGAAGGTGAAGTTAAAAACGACTCAGAAACCAGCGGTTCAGTATTAACCGGTTTCATTCTTGGCATAGCCGGAGTCTACCTACTATTGAGCTTACAGTTTGCCAATTTTAAAGAGCCTATTATTGTTCTACTTAATATTCCATTGGCGTTGATTGGCGTTATCTGGGGGCATTTTTTAATGGGCTTAGATTTAAGCTTACCAAGCATGATTGGTTTTGTGTCATTAGCAGGCGTTGTGGTCAATGACTCAATACTTTTAGTTGAGTTTGTGAAAGCACGCAGTATGGAAGGAATGCTCTTACATGAGGCTGCAGGACAAGCTGTCCGAGATCGTTTCAGGGCTATTTTCCTAACATCTGTCACCACCGTGGCAGGTATGATTCCTTTATTATCAGAAACCAGCTTACAGGCACAAGTGTTAGTTCCACTCGTTGCCAGCGTAGTGTTTGGCATGTTGTCCGCTACGTTGTTATTACTGCTAGTGCTACCAGCCTCTTATGCAATACTCGAAGACCTCGGCTTTACTGAGCTAGATAGCTTAGGTCATGACAAACCACCTTCACCCATTCCCGTGTGAATAGCCAATGATTAATTTAGGGAGGAAGCACTACAACCTAGTTATTGATAATATGGGCATATCATTAACGCACAAACAAATAGCTAGTCTATACTTTTATCCAACATTGACTGTTTGATCAAAAATTAAAAGATAAAAAGAGACTGCGATGCGATTACTATGCTCCTTATTGCTAGTAGTCTTTGGCTTTTCTTTTCAGGCGTCAGCATCTGAAAGCAGTGATATAAGCCGGCTAACTAAGATCACTGCCCAGAAGATTATTCGCGTTTGTATCTGGCCAGAGTATTACAGCATCACCTACCGAAACCCGAAAACACAACAGCTTTCGGGCCTTGATTTCGATATGGCCAACGAGCTCGGTAAAGACTTGGGAGCTTCAGTAAAATTTGTAAACAGCTCCTTTTCAAAAGTAACCGAAGATATCACGCAAGATCGTTGTGACATTGCCATGTTTGCTATTGGTATCACACCTTACCGAAAAGAAAAGCTACGCTTTAGCCAACCCCACCTTCATAGTGATATTTATGCGGTCACATCAAAAAGTAATCCTCGTTTAAAAAATTGGCATGACATTGACCAACCCGGCTCAATTGTTGCCGTTAGGAAAGGTACATTACAAGAATCATTCATGAAGGGGGCTTTACGGTCAGCAAAGTTGTTAATACTCAACCAACCTTTTGCTCGTGAATTAGAGGTTCGCTCAGGTCGGGCTGATGTTTTCATGACAGATTATCCATATAGCCTACGTTTTCTAAAAACACGCGACTGGGCTAGACTGATTCTTCCACCCGCTAACTACCATAAAACATCCTATGCATATGCAATGAAACATGGGGATGATATCTGGTATAACCGTATTGAAAGTTTTGTGCGGGACATCAAGCAAGATGGTCGGTTAAGGATGTCTGCCAAATACCACAAATTATCCAGCATCCTCTTACCATGAACTCACAATCCAAACAGTTGCGTAATATATATATCACTGCCGTTGTGTTTTTCGTGGCAGTAATTATCGTGATTACTTGGTATTCCTTATGGCGGCTACACGAAGAAACAGCCGCAGGAATGCAAGAAGTGTCAACAATGCACACTCGAAGCTTTGAAAACTTTCTAACCCAGAATTTTCGCTTAGCCGAATTGGCCACAACCAATATTGCTAATATGGACAGCAGGAAAAAGAACCTTTTCAATATAGAAAGATCACTTCGTGCAACGCTCAAAAACAACCCGGCACAACGCTCAATTTCACTTTTGAACGAGCAAGGACGCATCATCGCCAGCTCCAACCGAGCAAACGTTGGCATTGTCATTAATACAAATAATTTTTTACCCACTCCTACAGGCGAACAAGACCTTCTAAGTATTGGAATGCCATGGGTTGGTCGTGATTTTATTAGCGCAAGTCCAACGACTCACCAAAAACCCACCCGTTCACAGCAGCTAAACTTTGTCCCAATAGTGCACACACTGGCTTTTGGGACAAGAACAGTTACGTTACTCATAGCTATTAACCCTGACTTTTTCATTAACCATATATCCCAAGTTCTCGATAACGAAAACGGTATTGTTGATATTATTCGCTATGACGGCACCTTACTGATGAGTACCGAAGTCTCTGCAAAAATAGGTTCTTTATATCAAGAAATTGAACAATCATTATCACCAGAAACCGCCGAGTCAGGCCAACTTCTAACGTCGTTACTTGAAAACAATCCACCAGCCTTTAGCTCCTTTAGGGCCTCCCGACTCTACCCATTTTTGCTCATAACCCGTATCGATCGCCAGCGCGCGATGCAAAACTGGAAGGCCGAAGCGAAGACACTGCTTGGTGTCATCATAGTTATCGTTCTCACATTAGCAGGGCTCATCATTGTATTTTATCGACGCCAATTGCAGATTGAAGGTGAACGTGAAAACTCGGAACAGCTTCAACGTATTAATGCGACTGTTTTTGGCAGTAGTGCTGACTCCATCATTATTACCGATATCAATGCCAATATTATTTCAGTCAACCCAGCCTTTAGCCAAATAACAGGCTACCGCCCTGAAGATGTTATTGGCCAGAACCCTCGAGTACTCTCTTCTGGGCTACAAGACAACACCTTCTATCAACAGATGTGGGAGTGCATCCACGAAAAAGGAGTATGGCGAGGAGAGCTACAAAACCGATGTAAAAATGGTCACCTCTATGATGTCCAAGCAACTATTACAGCCTTTTATGATAACAAAGGCCATTTACAGCACTTCATCGGTGTTAGTACCGATATTACAGAGCGTAAAAAATCAGAAACCAGACAACGGCAAGCATCCAGTGTTTTTACTAATAGCCAAGAAGGTATTATGGTCACTGATGAGAACAACCTCATTATTGACGTAAACCCAGCTTTTTCCCGTATTACTGGTTATAGCTATAACGACGTTATTGGGAGAAATCCAAACCTACTTTCTTCTGGCCAACAGTCACCTGAATTCTATGCAGAAATGAAAAGCACCCTAAATGAAACGGGCTCCTGGCAAGGTGAAATTTGGAACAAGAGAAAGTCAGGTGAAATTTACGCAGAGCGTTTATCAATAGATACAGTCCACAAAGAAAACGGCGAGACTAGCCAATACGTCGCTGTTTTTTCTGATATTAGTCGCTTAAAAATACACGAAGCCGAACTTCACCGCAGTGCTAATTATGATCCATTGACCAGCATCCCTAATCGTCGCCTATTGGGTGACCGGCTTGTTCAGACAATCGCAAGATCAAAACGTAGTAACAGGTCTCTGGCTGTATGCTATTTAGACCTAGATGGGTTTAAACCCGTTAATGATCAATATGGACACGCCGCAGGTGACTTACTACTCATAGAAATAACTCAACGACTACTAAAAATATTGCGAGAAGAAGATACTCTAGCACGCTTAGGTGGTGATGAGTTTGTTATCTTATTTGCCGAAATAGAAAAGCCTGAAGAGATAGATGTAGCCCTAAATCGAGTATTAAAAGCGATCAGTGAACCGATAAAAGTTGAAAGCAATACTGTTGGTATTTCAGCCAGTATCGGCGTCACGATATTCCCTGAAGATGTCGCAGATGCAGACACACTCTTGCGACATGCAGACCAAGCCATGTATAGAGCAAAAGATGCAGGAAAAAACCGTTACCACCTCTTTGATCCAGAGTTAGATTTGGAAGTTCAAGCCAGGCGATCTCAACTTAAGAATATTGAAAAAGCTCTGAAAAATAATGAATTCGTTCTCTACTATCAACCAAAAGTAAATCTAGTCAGCGGTGAGATGACAGGTGCTGAAGCGTTAATCCGTTGGCAGCACCCTGTTAAAGGTATTCTTCCTCCTGCAGCATTTTTAGATCTCATTGATGGGCACGACCTTGAAATTGATATAGGTGAATGGGTAATAGAATCTGTCATAAAACAGATTGTAGAATGGAATAAAGCAGGGCTGTTTTTTCAAGTTAGCGCGAACTTAAGCGCTAACCATCTATTAAAAGAGGGTTTTTCTGAACGCTTAAAAGAAATGTTAGAACGCTACCCCGCTGTTCGCCATGAAGATTTAGAATTAGAAATTCTTGAAACAAGTACTCTCAACGACTTAGACCAAGCAAATAATGTATTAGCGCAGTGCCGTAATATGGGTGTCCGATTTGCCTTAGATGACTTTGGAACGGGTTATTCGTCACTGACTTATTTTCAGCGCCTGCCTGTCGATATTCTTAAAATTGATCAGAGCTTTGTAAGAGACATGCTAGATGACCCAAACGATTTAGATATTGTTGAAAGTATCCTACGCCTCGCTCAAACCTTTAACCGCCCCGTTATTGCGGAAGGTGTAGAAACCTTAGAACATGGAGCCATGCTCGTACAACTCGGCTGCCAACAGGCACAGGGGTACGGCATAGCACGCCCAATGCCTGCTGAAAGCATCCCTAGCTGGGCAACACAATGGCAAGAGACTAAACCCTGGTTAGCCATTAGAAAACCTATTGGAAAAGATACAAACCTAAGCCTTAAAGTCGCCATGCAGAGCCATATAAATTGGCTGGACTCTCTAGAAGCATTTATGAGGGACCCAAGCTGCCCTCACCCAAGAAAAATCAACAATCATGGTCAATTCAGACGCTGGTACCGCAGTAGTGGATTTGCCCGTTACGGCACCTTAGAAGAGTTTCAAAATATAGCACCCTTGTATGATGCAACCTGCTCACTGAGCGCCGAGCTAATAGAACTGGTTAGTGATGGAAACCACACGTTAGCATGCGACCGTTTAGCTGAACTTCATCAACAACGGGATATGTTAATTGCTCAAATTAATGTTCTTATTAAAACATTAGATAAACAATAAAAATTAAGGCAAGTATTTTTACTGCGCAGACTAGCTACCCCCTATGAATCGGAAACCATCTATTTTTTAGCAGACAAATAAAAATAAAAAAACAACCAATAAAAATCAATAACTTAACACAAAAAAACACATACCTCTTAATAGGTACAGGCTAAAAATGCTATTTACGGCACCGACATAAGCCTTGATTCATATCAACACGCCCCTCTCAAAACTCCCCTATTTTTACCCTATATGGATAACACGTTATCTGCTGATGACTAGCTCGGATAGCTGAATTTACCCAAAAGATAAACACAACGATTTAAACGATGCCTTCAAAGACGTAGCGACGTCCTTACCCGCTACAGGAGTAGTCCAATGTCCAATGACAAAATCCAATTACTAAACTTTAGTGATCCAAAGATAAAAACTTTGCATATCACTTGGTTTGCATTTTTCCTGACCTTTATGGTCTGGTTTAGCCATGCTCCCCTGATGGCTATAATCAAAGAAGCTTTTGACCTTACTACCCCTGAAGTCAAAGCATTGTTAATTCTTAACGTTGCGCTAACCATCCCTTCTCGCATCGTCATTGGCACGTTAGTAGATAAATACGGCCCACGTACTATTTACAGCATGCTACTGATGATAGGGGGAGTTATTTGCGTTGGGTTCGCCTCAGCACAAACTTATGAGCAACTGGCAATACTACGTTTTCTTAGTGGCTTTATTGGTGCGGGTTTTGTTATCGGTATCCGTATGGTCTCTGAGTGGTTTCCTGCCAAGCAAGTAGGGATTGCTGAAGGGATTTACGGCGGCTGGGGTAACTTTGGTTCAGCAGCAGCAGCTATGAGCCTTCCCTCTCTTGCTCTTATGTTCGGCGGTGAGGATGGCTGGCGCTATGCGCTAGGCATGACTGGTGTGTTAGCTTTTGTATACGGTCTCATTTATCGAAAAATTGCACGTGATACTCCAAAAGGTTCGACTTACTTCAAGCCAAAAAAACACGGCGGTCTCGAAGTTACCAGTAAAGGCGACTTCTATTTTTACCTACTAATGAATGTGCCTATGTACTTAGCACTTGCTGTGCTGACATGGAAACTTTCACCTTCAAATTTAGGTCTATTAAACGACATAGGCACGTACGGCATCTACGCAGTACTTGTAACATTGTTCATCGTTCAAGTGCGTGCCATCTATCATGTAAACGAAGAAAACCTGAAGCATGGTGTTCCTGAGATTCAACGTTATAAATTCAAACAGGTTGCTGTACTGGACATAGCTTATTTCGTTACTTTCGGATCTGAATTGGCTGTTGTTTCAATGCTACCACTGTTCTTCCTCGATACATTTGAAGGTCTAAGTGCAGTCCAAGCGGGGTTACTTGCTTCAGGTTTTGCTTTTATGAACTTAGTTGCTCGCCCAACAGGTGGTCACTTCAGCGATAAATACGGTCGTCGTAAAGCACTGTCCATATTCATTGCAGGCTTAGCTGTGGGATATTTTGTGCTCAGTCAAATTGACGCTAACTGGTTTATCCCTGTTGCCGTTATTGCCACAATGGGTTGCTCTTTCTTCGTACAAGCTGGTGAAGGAGCTGTATTTGCAGCAGTACCTTTAATTCAGCGTCGTATGACAGGGCAAATTGCAGGTATGGCAGGAGCGTATGGTAACGTCGGTGCAGTTTGTTACCTAACAGTGCTATCGTTTGTAGACTACTCAACATTCTTTTTGGTGATTGGCGCATCTGCCGCAGTCGCCTTCCTGTTCGTCCAATTTATGGATGAGCCTTCAGGACAGATGGCTGAAATATTACCCGATGGTACAGTCCAGCTAATTGACGTTGAATAAGTAACTCTACGCAGAGAGCCTTAGGGCTCTCTTTTATATTGCGTAATACGGGCTATACAGTTTATTCAGGTTCTGCGACAAGGATCCATTATGCACCTTAACAGTGAAATTAGATTATCGACTGCCCAGCAAAGCATTACCGGACGAAAGGCCCGTAATGAGGATTGTCTGGGTTTTTTTATGCCTGTCGGTAACCTCCTCACGACGAAAGGTGCCTGCGGAATGATTGCCGATGGCGTCAGCACTGCCGAAGCCGGCGCTGAGGCCGCCGAACACTGTGTACGTGAATTTATAAATGACTATTTCGATACACCCGATATCTGGACAGTAAAAAAATCTGCACAAAAAGTACTCACTTCCATTAACCGCTCACTCTACTCTCGTAGTCATGAATACCTAAGCAGCACTCGCGGTTATGTGTGTACATTTTCAGTTTTAATCATCAAGTCACATACAGCACACATATTCCATATAGGCGACAGCCGTATTTATCGTATTCGCGATGACCATATGGAATGCTTAACCACTGATCATACGACTCCATTAAGCCAAAGCACCAGCTGCTTAGCTCGCGCCATGGGCATGGATACGCATTTAGACATTGATTATCGGACAATCTCGATAGAGCCCAATGATATTTTCTTTCTTAGTACCGACGGTGTACATGACACTCTGTCACCACAAGAGATACAAACGCTCATTCATGAAAGTGAATCTCTAGACTCAGCATGCGAAAAATTAGTCAGCCGATCTTACGAGAAAGGCAGCACTGATAATATAAGCTGCCAATTAATACGTGTTGACCAAATCATCCGAGAAAGTATCGATGATCTAACCGACAAACTAACCGAACTACCTTTCCCACCAGACCTAGAGCCTGGTATGCGTATTGATGACTATGAAGTTGTCTCAGAGCTCTACGCCAGTAGTCGCAGCCAGCTCTATATCGTTAAGGACCCTCTTAACGGTAAACAACGAATAATGAAAACACCTTCACAAAACTTTAATGACGACCCTGCTTATATTGAGCGCTTCATTATGGAGGAGTGGGTAGGAAGCCGCATTGATAGCCCATATGTCGTTAAAGTTTGTAACGCCAACCGCCCAAAAACGTTTCTCTACTATTTGATGGAAAAAGTTGAAGGGGTTTCATTAGAACAATGGATCGAAGATAACCCTTACCCTAAACCTTCAGAAGCGATAAAACTGGTAAAGCAGATCGCAAAAGGGCTACAAGCCTTTCATCAACGCGAAACGTTACATCAGGACTTGAAACCCAGCAACATTATGATTTCGCCAGATAATCATATTACGCTAGTCGATTTCGGCTCCGTTTATGTTTCTGGTATCAACGAAATTTTCATACCCATCGAAAGAGATCGAGTGCTTGGTACCGTTAATTACTCTGACCCATTACTCAGGTTAGGACAGAACACGGGTATAAAAGGAGATCTTTTTTCTTTAGCCTGCATTACTTACGAGATGTTTACTCACCAACTACCTTACGGGGAAGGGCTTGAGCGGTGTGAGACACCCCAGCAGCTTGAAAAATTGAAATACATCCCTTCTGAACGCTACAACCCTGTATTACCACTATGGTTTGATCGTGCTTTAATGAAAGGGGTATCAATTAAATCAGAAGGCAGATACGACACAATTGATCAGTTTTTACAGGATGCAACCCACCCTAACCCTGAATTTTTATTACCAAAAGAAGTAGAGAAAAAAACACAGAGTGTTATTTTCTGGCAGATGATGTCCTTAGTCTGGTTTATTACATCCATGTTTTTAATGGCTGCTCTTTGGTTACAAGGCTAGACCCTAAAAATTCATTATTAACAGCCTAGTAATGCTTTAGCAAAAAATGAGTCTTTCTCAACGCTAACTGACGCATGAGTATCTCTCTTTTTATCCATCTATAAAACACTAGACATATAAAAAAGGCCGTTACCACTAGTACAGCATTGAAAAACCAAGCATTGGGGTTTAGCTTTTTAACATAGTACTCTTGATAATCTATCCCTGCGATGTCACCGGTTAACGGGGCAAAGCCTAGTTGCTTATATATTTCGGAAATACCAATAAACTTGTTCGCGTTAAAAGAACCTAACTCAATAACCTCTGGTTGAATTAGCCGCATAGAATTCCGGGCTTCATAAAGTAAATGCGCTCTAGATTTACCAGTGTTAAGGTTCGCCAGCATCCATTCAACCATTACTTCTTGATGATCAACTGCATACTTCCAACCCTTTAAACTAGCACGACGAAACGCCAGTACTTTTTCTTTATTCTCTCTAAGAAAACCTTCTTCAACAAACAACAAATCCCCATAAAAATCTATACCGAAATCAATCGGTGAAATGACATTAATTGGGATATTTTTCTCTTTATACATATAGGGCTGGTTTGTGATATAAGCCGACATTGCATCCACATTAGTATTCACCAGCACATCATCACGAAAATCATGTGCCACATGCGTATGGTCATATTCAGTTAAACCCAGCTGAGTAAACATAGCCAATAAAACCGCATCATCTGTATTTCGTTGATACATAACTCGCTTATTCTTCAACGCCAAAGGGCTGGAGATTCCTGAAGAACCTAACGTTAACAAAACCATAGGAGAATGCTGAAAAATAGCGGCAACTACAACCAAAGGTTGCCCTTCTAGCCGTGCCAATACCACACTAGAATCAGTGATACCAAACTGCGCATCACCACTGAGCACTACTTGTGTCGCACTTCGTTGCTTATCGACTTCTCGAATAGTGACATTCAAACCTTCCTCTGCAAAATATCCCTCTTTGATAGCCGCGTAAAAGCCCGCGAATTGAAATTGGTGCTTCCACTTCAACTGCAAGACAATAGTCTCATCTGCCGATGTACTGGAAGCATTGCAAGCACTACAAATAAGCATTATTAAGAGAGAAAAAGCCATTCTCAAACCAGGAAAAATCTGTTCAAAAAACAAGCAGCTTTTATGCACTATAGAGACACCTATCAATATTTAAAATAAAGTATAGATGAATAAAATAAGAACGAGTGCCTATGACACTTTTTAAAATATACAGAAGAGAGGAGTGGCTATCTCATTTACAAACGAGACAGCCAAACTAGATAGAAAACCATTTAAAATTAACTGGCCTGTAAGATTACCGGGCTTTGCTGGCGATCAAGAATAGTGTAACCCGACAGATCCTGGCCCATCATCAAATCGTTAGCCATCTGATTTAGATACTGCTCAGCAGCCTCGGTTGGAGGCGCTTCACCATCAACACCCCCTAAACCGGCTATCAGCACAAAACTCCAATTACTTTCAATAGCATCTGCTTCTTTTACGAGAGCTTCAAAACTATCAATTTCTTCAGGTAACTTATCAACACACATTAGCGGAGTAACCGTACCTGTCTCATGAGATCCATTGCTTATCTTTTCCTCATCACCTTCAGCACGAGCAAAAAGCATGAGCAGTCGCTGAGGCTGATCCTGCTGTTTGGCAGCTTCAAGCAGCTTGGTAAATTCTCCTGACACATTGCCCTTAAACATTGTAAGTACCTCCACAAAAAGATGCCCCTATTTTGTCACAGCAATGCCGCACTGTTTATTCCTCTGAAGGAGTATATAGCGGCCTAAAAACCTCATTAACTCACAGTACGAAACTATCAAAGAAGTAGGTAATCTAATAATTATTAATACCTTCCACACTCCTGAAAGACAGCACTTATACACGGGAGACAGATCATGCTTAAACGACACGAAAAACGAACTGAAAGTGATAGCTTAGGTAAGATATCTCTGCCAAAAAATGCGCTATACGGTGTGCAAACGCAATGTGCTATTAACAACTTTCCTGTCAGCGGACAAACAATGCCCGAAGCATTCATACGAGCTCTATTACAAACAAAAGCCACCGCAGCTACCGTAAACTCATCACTCCACGAGTTGCCTCAAGAGATAGGAAAAGCCATTAACCAAGCAGTAGAAACTCTATTAGTTGATAAAAACTTGATGCAACACTTTCCATTAGACGTATTTCAAACAGGCTCGGGCACCAGCACTAATATGAATGCCAATGAAGTCATTGCAACGCTAGCAAAGCAGCAATCAAGCTTACCCATTCACCCTAACGATCATGTAAACCTTGGCCAAAGCAGCAATGACAGCATCCCTTCTGCTATCCATATTAGTGCAGCAGTCGCTCTATCAGAAAAGTTACTGCCTGCCCTTTACCACCTTACTGAAACCCTTCACCAAAAAGCCAGCTCAGTTAATCACATTATCAAAACAGGGCGTACTCATTTGATGGATGCGATGCCGATAAGGCTTGGCCAGTGCCTGAGCGCCTGGGCTGCACAAATCCAGCTCAACACAGAGAACATCAAACAGCTACAACCCTGCTTACAGCGACTAGCACAAGGCGGTACAGCAGTGGGCACAGGCGTTAACGCCCACCCTGACTTTGCAAAATGTTTCTGTAAAGAGTTAAGCGCTACAACAGGCGTACTATTTACCCCTGCAGATAACGTCTTTTCTTACATTAGCTCGCAGGACACGGCAGTAGCGCTATCAGGTCAACTAAAAACTACAGCGGTTTCTTTGATGAAAATAGCGAACGATCTACGCTGGATGAACTCGGGCCCCTTAGCTGGGCTGGGCGAAATAGAGCTAGAAACGCTCCAACCTGGCTCCTCTATTATGCCAGGCAAAGTAAACCCTGTTATTCCAGAATCAACCGCGATGGTAGCCGCACAAGTAATAGGTAATGACACAACCATTACTGTTGCTGGCCAATCAGGAAATTTTGAATTAAATGTAATGCTGCCACTCATTGCTTACAACCTACTTAACAGTATCCAGCTCTTATCAAACACTAGTATATTGTTAGCCGATAAAGCGATAGCTACTTTTAAAGTAAACGAAGAAAACCTCACACAAGTCTTAGCACTCAATCCGATATTAGCCACTGCTCTAAACCCAATTATTGGATACGAAAAAGCCACAGAAATTGCAAAACAAGCTTACAAGGAAAAACGCCCAATTATTAGCGTTGCAAAGGAGAAAACCGGACTATCTCTTGAAGAACTAACAGTACTGCTTGACCCAAAGTCCTTAGTATAGATACGGATAAGGAGGCTAAAAATCATAGGAGATAATTTTTCAGGGGTAAAACGCAAAAAACCAAATCAATAAAACTATTGATTTGGTTTCTTTATATTAGTGTTGGTAGCGGGGGCCGGATTTGAACCAACGACCTTCGGGTTATGAGCCCGACGAGCTACCATACTGCTCCACCCCGCAACACTATCACTGAACAAGTAAATTAAGATTGGTAGCGGGGGCCGGATTTGAACCAACGACCTTCGGGTTATGAGCCCGACGAGCTACCATACTGCTCCACCCCGCAACAACTTTAAAACTTTTACTTAGTTCACATCGAAGCCATCAATAGTAACTCTTTGATATGCTTCTACAAAATTGGTAGCGGGGGCCGGATTTGAACCAACGACCTTCGGGTTATGAGCCCGACGAGCTACCATACTGCTCCACCCCGCATCAAATTGTGGAGCGAATACTATAGTGATTATTTCGCTTGTGCAACATTAATCTCAAGTTCTTTCACGACGTTCTACTTCTAGCAACTTTTCACGACGAATGTCTCGTTTTTGGCACTCAATAATCAGCCCAGTGATTCGTGTGACATCTTTTTCATCAATATCGATATACTCAGCACTGTATTCGGGATTACTTCTACGATGGATTTTCAGATTACACGCCACTTCATACACCTTGTCCGTTTCAAATGTTAACAACATCGGATAGACCTCTTTTGTGGCGTCACCTTGATAGCGAAACGCTACGCCTTTTGCTGATATATCAATAATATCTACAGCAACACCGGCAACGCTCAAGCTTACAGGGTCATCATGATGTAACTTCACCCTATAAGTAAGGCGCTGAGAGTCATCATTATCAATTTCAATTACAGGTTTCATGGCTCACGCACCTTCTCTAACACAAACTCAATACGACGATTTTCTGCTCTCTGCTCTGCTGTTTCATTAGGGGCGATGGGTAGTGCGTCACCATACCCTGTTGCAGTAACTCTCTCAGGGTCTATCCCTCCCCTTACAAGGTATCGTAAAACAGTAGTCGCGCGGATAGCAGACAGCTCCCAATTAGAGGGGAATTTAGCCGTTTCAATCGGGATATTATCAGTATGCCCTTGGATACCCATTTTAAATTCTGGATTTTTTTCAAGCTTCTCTAATAACCCATCTAAAATAGGCATCATTTGTCGATTAAATTCAGCATCACCAGATTTAAATAGTACCGACCCTTTAACTCTAATGCGTATTTTCCCATCACGCGGCTCCCCCACATCGACAGCGTCAGTAACACCCATTGAAGCAAAAACATCTCTTAAGGTATTCGACATGTAGGAGAGATCCTCCTCTTCAGCTTCTGGCATTTCAGGGAGCCGAATCTCTTCTTGTTCTACCTCTTGAACCACGACTATTGGCGGTGTTATCTGATCTGCATTATTGTGCTCTAACGAATCGGGGATCTCAATGGCCGGTGCTCTTAACTCTTCAGGTAGAGGAATAAGACTTCCTCCGGTATCGCCTATTGCTAGTTGAAATGAGCGAATAGTCGATGCGAATTGCTCTTTTTTTACAGTTGATATAGAAAATAGTAATACAAAAAACACCAGAAGAAGCGTCATAAGATCGGCATAAGTAACTATCCAACTAGGCTCTGCCTCATCAATAATGGCACGCCGAGCACTCATTTTTTGGCCTCTTTAGGTGCAGCTTTTTTCTGGTTGAATATAGGTTTTCGCACCCGCTCAGGAAGATATGACGACAGCTGCTCATAAACATGCGCATAATGATCATTGGTCAAAATGCTAATGCTGCCTTCTCGAATAATTTCTAAGTTAGTGACTTCTAATAAGGTTCGCGCCTTTAACTTACCGGCTATAGGCAAAAAAACCATTGTCGCTAATAGTGACCCATAAAAAGTAGTTAACAAAGCCACAGCCATAGCAGGGCCAATCGTATCTGGATTATCTAGTTCACTTAGCATCTGAATCAAGCCGATCAAGGTTCCTAACATACCGAATGCCGGCGCATAAGCTGCCATTTTTTTGAATACATCTTGTACGGAAAAGTGTCGTGCCACTAGGGAATCAATCTCATTCTGCAATGTATTGCGAATCACCTGCTCAGAGGCAGCTTCAGACAATAATGCACAAGCACGGCGCAATACTGCTGAGTCAGTTTTCACATCGCCCAGCTTCAAAAGCCCATGCCGATGACTAATTTTGCTTAAATTAATCATTGTGTCGATCATTTCAGAAGGGTTAGTTTTGTCTTTAGTAAACACCATGTACGCCCCCTTAAACGCGTTCATAACGTCACGAAACTGAACGGTTAATAGGGTAGCGGCCATCGTTCCACCGACAACAATCATCATGCCGGGCACATTAACAAAGATGTCCGCATTACCACCAATCAAGATGGCTGAAACAATTAATGCCAGTCCTGACAAGATTCCTATAAGTGATGCAAAATCCATCTCCTAAGTCACTCCGAGTATTTATTAATAATCAATTACTTGAGTATAGCAGCTGTTCAGTACACCATAAGTGCATGCACAACGATTACCCTCAAAACATTCCAAGCTATTATATTGGCCTAACTCAATGGCACCATCCTGACTGGCACATAGGTCAAGATGCCGCTGCTCAGGCCCTGCCTGAGTACTCAAAACATTTCTCGAGCGTGGAAGGCAACAGTAGCTTTTACGGCCTTCCGAGTGCTTCATCTATAGAAAACTGGAAGCAACAAAGCAGCCAACACTTCAAGTTTTGCTTTAAATTCCCACAAACCATCACACACCATGCAAAGCTTCATCATTGTGATCGGCAAGTCAGCGAATTTCTTAATAGAGTTGCACCATTAGAAAACAAATTAGGCACGCTCTGGTTGCAGTTAAGCGCCTCATTTTCACCAAGAGACTTGGATAAACTATCGCGGTTTATTCAGAGCCTACCGCCAGATTTTAATTATGGTATTGAAGTTAGGCATACAGGGTTCTTTTTAAAGGATGATATAGAGAAGCGCTTTAACCAGTTACTCATACAACACGCTATTAACCGTATAACATTCGATACACGCGCTTTATTCGCTCACCCAAGCAAGGATGCCATTACCCAAGATGCATTACGCGCCAAGCCTAGAATGCCCGTACATGCGATTGCTACAGGAATAACCCCCTTTGTACGCATCATTACTCCATTGAAAATCATCGATGGCTACGCATACCTCATGCCTTGGGTCAAAAAAACGCTGCAATGGATAGACGAAGAACGTACACCGTATCTGTTTTTCCATACGCCCGATAATAAAAAGGCACCTGAAGTTGCTCGTTTTTTCAGTGAAGAAATTCATAAACATCGGCCCGATATTCCCGTACAGACTATTTGGAACAAAGACACCCTTCAACCGGAGCTATTCTGATGCAACTACTTTATGTCATGGACCCTATGTGCAGCTGGTGTTGGGCATTTTCACCAACAATACAGGCTATAAAAAAACACTTCCCCACACTTACTATTCAATACGTCATGGGAGGGCTAGCAACCGATTCAGACTCAACAATGTCCTTAGAGCAACAAAAGGCTATCCAATCTATTTGGCATCAAATTGAAGCTAAAACAGGGGCACAGTTTAATTACGATTTCTGGACGCAGTGCACGCCCAGAAGAAGTACTTGGCGAGCATGCAGAGCTATTATTGTTGCCGACCAATTACAACCGGGTAGCGCCTCGACAATGGCTCAAGCGATACAACAAGCCTATTACTTAGAAGCAAAGAACCCTTCTGACAGCGCAACACTAACAGCACTAGCAACAACAATAGGCATTGATACAACTGAATTTTCAATACAGCTGGATGCACAAGATACCCATCAGCAACTAAAAAATCACATGATGATATCTCAGCAACTCGATGTATCGGGATTTCCTGCATTACGCGCAGTAAAAGGCCAACAAGCGATACGTATCAGTGATGGTTATTGTAGTTCTGAGGGAGTCATTAAACGTTTACAAGGGATTATCGAACAAGCGGAATAATATGCAGAAGAAAAAGAAAGCAGAAAAAGAAAGCGGAAGCCTAGGCTTCCGCTATTGAAGTGATTAGCCGCGCATCACGGAAACATCTTCCGCTTGCAAACCTTTATCACTCTCACGAGCATTAAAACGAACACGCTGGCCTTCACTCAAAGAACGATGTCCACGCCCACGAATGTTACGAAAATGAACAAAAACATCGTCGCCATTCTCGCGCGTAATGAATCCAAAACCTTTAGAAACATTAAACCATTTCACTGTTCCCAGTTCACGGTCATCATTTTCGTAGTCTTCTTCCTCTTCCATATCTTCATCAGCAACCTGATCAAGAGCTGGAACCGAAGAAGTACTTCCACCCATAGCAGAAATCAGGCTGCTAATTAGAACCACAATAAATGTTACTGCGATGACCGGGCCTGTTAACCCTACTTCAACACCAGCTACAGCTTTAAGCAGCACAGGAATCAACGCTGCTGCAATAATACTTACAATTACACTACGAACTATTTGGTTACCACTCATGTATCTATCTCTTGTCTTATCATGATAATTACTATTATTTGAGCCACCCATACTTAATTTAAAGCAGCAACCGCAAAGGTATACACAAGAAAACTTAAAATTTCAATAGCTTACCCACTTACAACTGAATTTACTTTCACTATGCCACTCCGTTATGCTTATTACATTAAACTCTATGTCACAGGCACTGTAATGAATCACGACGAACGTATAACCGAACTCGAAAGCCGAGTAGCCTTCCAAGAAGATGCGCTGGACAAGCTAAACGACGTAATATCTCATCAAGATAAAACTATTTCTGAACTCAAGAAATTGATCACAGCTTTTAACCAACAGCTCAAAACAGTGGGACAAGAAAATCAAGGTATATCCTTTAATGACGCCCCACCACCACACTATTAATACGAGATAAGGCCTGAATACATGCGAGGATTAAACCGCATTAGCCGGTTCTTATTGCGGCTTATTATAAATTCGACAGTTGAAGGTAGGCAGCATTTAAAGCCCACTCCTAATACATTGTTCGTGATCGAGACAGCTCGATACTCGCATAGGCTACTGTTAATTGAACAGCTGCGCCGCCAAGGCAACACTCTGCCTGAACAAAAGATTTTATGCGCCGCGCATGATCATCAAGATGATTTACGTAACCGCATTGAAGCTCAAGTTGATAAATTAAGCTTTCTTAACCCAGAGCAAGATATCAAGATTGTTCCTATCTCGGTCTATCACGGGCGAATGCCGCAACGAGAAACTTCTTATCTGAATTTGCTATATGCCGAGAGCTGGAGCAAAACAGGTATTGTTGGGCGTTTTATGCAATTGTTAGTGAACGGACGTCAGACCCTCATGCAGGTTGATCCAGCGCTATCGTTAAGGCAGCTCAAAAAGGAATCACCTCATCAACCCGCGGGTGTTATTGCTCATAAAGCCATGCGGGTTTTTCATCATCATTTTTATCGTCGTCGACTCGCTATTATCGGCCCTAATTTATCCCACCGTAGTACTTTATTTACACTCATTTTACGAGAGCCTGCAGTCAAAGAAGCCATTTACCAAACAGCATTAAAACAAAACCGAACAGTAGAGCAGGTGAATAACGACGCTAAGGTTCTGCTAAAAGGAATGGCTGCTAACTTCAGTCCGACGACCACTCGTATTCTGGCGTCTTTACTGAGTATCTTTTGGAAAAAAATCTATAAAAAAATCCATATCAATGGCATAGAACGCATACAGCTTTGTGCACCTGAAAATCAGCTTGTATATCTTCCTTGCCATCGTAGCCACATGGATTATGTCATGCTGTCTTCACACTTATATAGGCATGGATTAATGGTTCCACATATTGCTGCAGGTGATAACTTAAATACCCCTGTTTTAGGCAATATCCTCAAACGTGGCGGTGCTATTTTCATGCGCCGTAGTTTTCGTGATGACCCGTTGTATGCTCAGCTATTTCAAAGTTATTTGTCTGTAATGTCTAACAAAGGCCACTCTCTAGAATACTTTATTGAAGGGGGACGCAGCCGAACAGGACGCTTGTTACCAGCCAAAACAGGCTTACTAGCCATGACGCTAGAGAATCACTTAAACCATCCGGAAAAACCTGTTGCTCTGATACCTGTATGGATTAGTTATGACAAGCTTGTTGAAAGCAAAAGCTATCAACAAGAGCTATCTGGTGGAGAAAAGCGCAAAGAATCCTTTTTAGGACTCATCAGGTCATTAAAGGAGTTTCGCCACCAGTTCGGCGATGCGGCCCTTAGTTTTGGTGAGCCCATAATGTTACAACAGGCGTTCAATGAAGTGCCTGAAAGCACTGACCAAACGCCTGCTAGCACAAAGCTTGAGCTAACTCAGCATATCAGCCAACAGGTGCTGCAACGTATTAATCAATCAGCCTATGCAAACCAAACAGCAATACTAGCGACACTAATGCTGTCCAACCCGAAAAAACAACGCAGTATTACTGAGTTATCGGAAGAAGCAGAAGAGCTAGTTGCGTTACTTAATATATTACCTAACCCACCTATTGCTACTGCAACCGGGCCTGTCAAAAAATGGATAAAGCAAGCATGCAAACGCCGACAACTTAGCCGCTCTGAGGACCATGTATTCCTTAGCAGCACTCAGGCTCAGGAGATGACGTTTTATCGAAACCAATTGCATCATATGACACTGCTCCCTGGGGTCTTTTTACTGTTAGCTAAGCGCTACCCTAAACCACTGCCACAAACCCTGCCACGGCTTCTGAATACGCTCTATCCCTACTTAAAGGCAGAGCTATACCTACCTTGGGATGCTATAGAATTAAAAACAGCATTAAAGCAATTGCGGCTGCGTATGGAAAAACGTGGTTTGATCAAGCGCGAAGGCAACATAATTCGTGTTATAGAAACACCTTTGTCTATTGCGCTAATGCAAACAGCAGAACCCATACTGGTACGCTACTATATTGTGTTCCGCTTATTGTCTGACGGTACAGTTATGCCAATTGCAGACTTAGTAAGTGAAAGCCAACGCATTGCGGCTCACCTGCATCAACAGTTTGCTTTTAACTCACCAGAATATGCTGACGCGCGCGTGCTCAATGTTTTTATACAAACATTGATTCAACAAAACGTTTTTGCAGAAAAAGACGGTCAAGTTCATTATCAGATCGAGAGCAACGCCTTGCTAAAACGGGCCTCTCAAATATTGAATCCACACTATGTGAATGCTATAGAGCATAACCTACATCCGCGCTAACAAGCGCGGGACAGTAATCAGCTTTCACGTAAGTTTTTATGTTAGCTTAGCCAGTGCATAAATATCATAGCGGCTAGACTTTCCCTCTAACTGGTAGCTAGGTGCTCGCCCCTCAATCAGTGGGGCTTTGCGTGCGCGCTTAACAACTACACGCGCTGAAGCCACATCTAGCGCCGCTTCTAGCAAAGCGGAAGAGTCTTCATCGTCACCGACAATATCTCTAAAAATACGCATCTCTTTTTTCACTAATGCGGACTTCTCTGCATGCGGAAACATAGGGTCAACATACACTACCTGTGGAGGCTCAATGGAATGCAATAACTCAATAGAATTTCCCTGTAGCAATTTCATTTTTGAGCAAACGTCATAGACTTCATCATCCGCCATCGCGCGAGACAACCCATCTTCTAACAACGCATGAATAATGGGAGAACGCTCGATCATTGAGACTTGGCAGCCCAACGTTGCCAGCACAAAGCTATCGCGTCCAAGCCCTGCCGTCGCATCTAATATCGTCGGGCGAATACTGCCTTTAACTCCCACGGCTTTGGCGATCATTTGCCCTGCTCCACCACCAAACTTTCTACGGTGTGCTACCGCACCACTAAGAAAGTCGACCCAAACAGGCCCAGGAGCTTTCTTTCCTGTCGTTTGTAACTTTACGCCATCATAAGTGACATAAAGCAGCAAAGGATAAGCGCAGCGAGAAACATCAGAGATAACCAGCGCAGGTGCTAAACCAAGCTTCTTAGCAAGGAGTGTTGCCTGATCTAGCAAAGGCTTATCACTGGCAGCTATTTGAATGCCATCAACTAAATCAAGCATTTACAGGTACGTAAAAGTAAACACCTAGCAAGAAAACACCCAAGCACAAACGATAGATGACAAAAGGCAGCATACCGGTACGATCAAGTAGCTTTAAGAAATAATGAATACAAGCAAGAGCACTCAGTGCTGACACAAGTGCTCCACCTATCACCATCTCCCACTGTGTCGCGGTCGCGGTTTGCAATAACTCTAAACTTTTAAAACTACCGGCTGCTAATATCACAGGAATCGACAGCAAAAATGAGAAACGTGCAGCAGCTTGGCGTGTAAAACCTAACATGAGTGCTGCTGTAATGGTGATACCCGAACGCGAAGTGCCAGGAATTAACGCCACAGCTTGCGCTAAACCAATAGTAATAGCATCGCGCAATGTAATTTCTTCTAGAGGTTTGACCTCTTTTCGGCTGATATCAGCCCACCATAGCAATGCCCCAAAAATTAGCGTAGTAGCGGCAATCACTAATATAGAACGACCATATTGATCAACAATATCATTGAGCATGAAGCCAAAAATCAAAGCCGGTATCGTCGCAAAAATAACAAACCAAGCGACACGCCCATCAACCGACCTAACGCCATTAAGGGAAGCAAAAAAGGCCACCAACATATTAGTAATATCTTGACGGAAATAGATCACAACTGCTGCTAGCGTACCCATATGTACACCGACATCAAAAGCTAGCCCCTGATCTTCCCAACCCAATAACTGAGAAGGCAAGATCAGGTGAGCAGAACTTGATACCGGTAAAAATTCTGTTAAGCCTTGTATTATCGCAAGTACAACTGTTTGAACCCAATCCATTTATTGCTGATCCTTCTTTTTCCATGCGACGTTATCGCGTAAATACACGGGTAAAGCCAGTTCTGGCGATACCGATTTCCCTTCCTGATAATCCTGAATAGCCAAGCGCGCAATATGAGCCGCTGTTGGGTAAGTGGTATTCTCAGCATCTACGTCTTGAGAATCCCCTTCTAGCGTAGTGACCAATTGTTTCACTTGATCAGACATGCCTTGTAAATAACGCCAGCCCGAACCCACTCCAGCCCATTCACTGGCATCTGGCAGGCAAACATTAGCAGGCGCATCAACACGTTCTTCACCTATTAAAATGGGGAGCCCATTCTCAAATTTATAAGTCGCCCAATAAACCTCATCCATGCGCGCATCCAAAGCAGCAATCACTTGCTGGTCACCTGTTTTAAGGTGGTGCGCTAATGCAATAGCAGCCAATGTAGAGATAGGTAACAAATTCAGCTCTGCTGAAAACGCCAAACCCTGAGCAACACCGGTAGCAATACGAATACCGGCAAAAGATCCCGGGCCTCGGCCAAAAGCAATGGCATCTAGGTCTTTTACTTTAAGGCCGGCACCATCTAGCATCGATTGAATCATCGGCAGCAGCTGTTTAGTATGCTGCCTGGGGATAACTCTGAAATCCTCACGAATATCACCCGCCACATGTAAAGCCACTGAACAGGCGTCAGTAGAGGTATCCAAGGCAAGAATTTTAGGCATTAACCCACTCCAGTTATACAAAAGGAGCCTATTCTAATCGTGCGACGGCGGATTTTCATCACTTTGCAGCAAAGCATCGCCCCAACGTGGCATAAAAGACTGCTCAATCCCTATTTGAGAGAGAATTCGAGCGACCACAAAATCGATCATATCGTTAATCGTTTCAGGTTTATGATAAAAACCAGGGCTCGCCGGCAGAACTACCGCGCCCATACGTGTCAACTTCAACATATTTTCTAAATGAATTTCAGAGTACGGCGCCTCACGAGGCACCAACAGCAGTTGCCGACGTTCTTTTAAAGCAACATCAGCCGCACGCTCGATCAAATTATTACTCGCACCTGTCGCGATAGCTGACAAGGTACCCGTGCTACAAGGGCACACCACCATAGTCGCTGGCGCGCCTGAACCTGAGGCAACCGGCGCCATCCACTGCTCACGCGAAAATACTTTAATTTGACCCGGTTTAGCGTTAAACAACTGAGTAAAATATTTTTGCTGTGCAGCGGTTGCGCCAGGAATAGACAATGCTGTTTCTGTCGCTGCCACCACTTGTGCTGCACGCGAGATCATCAACAATACTTGTACATCAGCAGCAACCAAGCATTCCATTAGTCGCACAGCATATTGCACACCTGATGCGCCGGTAATTGCTAGTGTGATTCTTTGAGCAAACTCAGCCATGATTATTACCCTCTGAAAATCGCTCTTCTAACGCAGTAATCAAGCGCTGATGAATACCTTCAAAACCGCCATTACTCATCACTACTATATGTGTGTTTTTAGTAACAGACGCTTTTACAGAGGCGATAATTTTCTCAATACTGCTTGCTACACGCATTTTGTTTTCACGCCCATTGACAATATCATCGAGCGACCAGTCCAAACCGCTAGGTTGATACCAAATGACTTCATCTGCCATTTCTGCTGAATCAGCCAATGCAGCACGATGGGCACCTAACCTCATAGTGTTGGAGCGCGGCTCAATAATTGCCACAATGCTATCGCTACCGACTTGTGCTCGCAGTCCTTGTAGCGTTGTTGCTATCGCTGTTGGATGGTGAGCAAAGTCGTCATAAACGGTAACATCGGCGACTTCAGCTAATTTTTCCATACGACGCTTAACACCGCCAAAAGCAGATAGTGCTTCAATAGCGTGATGAGGCTGTACACCTACGTGACGCGCTGCAATTAACGCCATCAAACCATTTTCAACATTATGCCGCCCCGTCATACCCCAACAGATTTGACCAAGATTTTTGCCTTCGTGCAAAATATCAAAGGTGCTGCCATCTTCGCGAACCAGTTGTGCAGACCACTCCCCGCCATCACCAACCGATGCACTGACAACGGGTGTCCAGCAGCCCATATCGATGACTTCTTTAATGGCTTCATGTTGTTGAGGAATAATAACCTGGCCATTAGCGGGAACGGTACGTACTACATGATGAAACTGTCGCTGGATAGCGGCTAAATCGGGAAAGATATCGGCGTGATCAAATTCAAGATTATTCAACACCAAAGTGCGGGGGCGATAATGTACAAACTTAGAGCGTTTATCAAAAAAAGCAGTATCGTATTCATCTGCTTCAATTACAAAGAAAGGAGAACCACCCAAGCGCGCCGACACCTCAAAATTATTCGGTACACCACCGATCAAATAACCCGGCTCCATACCAGCGTATTCCAAAATCCAAGCCAGCATCGAAGACGTAGTCGTTTTACCATGCGTACCCGCGATAGCCAGTACCCAGCGCTCTTGGAGTACATGTTCACACAACCACTGCGGCCCTGAAATATAACGTAAGCCTTTATCCAAGACATATTCTACAGCGGGGTTACCACGGGACATCGCATTACCGATAATCACCAAATCAGGTTCAGGGTTTAGGTGTTCCGACGAATACCCCTCCATTAGCTCGATACCTTGAGCTTCTAACTGAGTACTCATAGGTGGGTATACATTGGCATCTGAACCCGTTACTCGATAACCCAACTCGCGTGCCAATATAGCCAACGAACCCATAAAGGTTCCGCAGATACCCAGAACATGAATATGCAAAGTGTCACTCCTAAGAAACAGCCAATAAAACAATTCAGATAATAATACCGGCAATTATGAAAAAAGGGCGCGATTTATAAGCATTTTTTGAACTTCATCACATGATTTTCCCGTCTTAATCACGTAAAATTACTACAAAATTTGTTTCGCCCTTTTTTTCACACACTCAAAGGTATTATCCCCCATGCAACTGCTGAGCCAGTTTCTGAGACGCAACGACACTGACGAACAATTAATGGACCTGATTGCTACACTCATGGTCGCCTGTAAAGAGATCGCGTTACAACTGCGGGAAGGTGCATTAGCGGGAGTGCTCGGAACGACCGATATCACTAACGTTCAGGGCGAAACCCAGAAAAAACTGGACGTGATTTCCAATGAGATAATGAAAACAGTCTTGCTTAACCATTCATTGGTAGCCGGCGTCGCTTCTGAAGAAGAAAGCGAGTCAGTACCGGGTAACCCAGACGGTCGTTTTCTGGTCGTTTTTGATCCCCTAGATGGCTCTTCAAATATTGATATCAATGTATCTGTTGGTACTATTTTTTCTATTCTTGAAGCACCAAAAGACCAAGACTACAGCACGGAACATCCCTACCTTCAAAGCGGCCGTAAACAGGTCGCTGCGGGTTATGTTTTGTATGGCCCTTCCGCTGTATTGGTATTAACAACCGGCAAAGGCGTTAACATGTTTACCATGTCGCATACCGGTGACTTCTTACTAACACGCGAAAACGTTATGATTCCTGAAGAAACGCGTGAGTTTGCCATCAATATGTCAAACCATCGCTTCTGGGAACCCGCCATGCGTAACTACGTAGATGACCTACTACTCGGTGCTGATGGTCCGCGTGAGAAAAACTACAACATGCGCTGGGTTGCTGCGATGGTAGCTGAAGTTCACCGCGTTCTTACTCGCGGCGGTATCTTCACTTATCCTTGGGATGCTCGCTCGCCTAAGAAACCGGGTAAATTGCGTCTAATGTACGAAGGCAACCCAATGAGCATGCTGATTGAGCAAGCTGGCGGATTAGCGACAAACTGCTACTCCGACATCATGGATGTTGAACCCGATGACATTCATGAACGTGTTTCTGTTTCATTAGGTTCGCGCAAAGAAGTGGAAGCGCTAATGGAATATCACGCACGAGTAGAAAGCACAAAAGAGGCATAAATCGTCTGATAGTCGTATACAAACTAACGTGTACGACTCTTATAATGTCTGAATCCAATTTTTTTTATTCTTCAGAACAGGAAGGGAACGCATGAGCTTTGCAAAAGTGCCTGCTGGTAAAGATCTACCGAACGACATCTACGTGATCATCGAGATCCCGGCGGAAAGCTCCCCGGTAAAGTACGAGATCGAGAAAGAAGAAGACGCGATCTTCGTTGACCGTTTCATGGCAGCACCTATGTTTTACCCTGCTAACTATGGTTACATCAACAACACGCTTGCTGATGACGGCGATGCCGTTGACGTACTAGTGCTGACACCTTACCCAGTTATTCCGGGTTCTGTGATCCGCTGTCGTCCAATTGGCATTCTAAACATGACTGATGAAGCCGGTCAGGATGCTAAATTACTAGCAGTACCACATGACAAGCTAACAAAAATGTACAAAGATGTTAACGACATCAGCGACCTGCCTGAAATGACACTGGCTCGTATCAAGCACTTCTTCGAGAACTACAAAGGCCTGGAAGAAGGTAAATGGGTTAAGCTAGATGGTTGGGAAGGTGCTGACGCAGCACGTGCAGCTATCGTTGATGGCGTTAAAATGTACGAAGCAGCTAAATAAAAAGTAGTTCCTTTTTAAATAGCGTCACTGAAAAGCCTCCTTATTAATAATGGAGGCTTTTTTGTTCTCAGTGTTTATAGAAAATAAATAAGAGAAAGCATATGTCTAAAAAGGTTTATTGTACTGCACAGTTTTTACCTAAAGCAGGCAAAGAAGCAGAAGTTTTTGCCACACTGCAAGCACTCGAACCCAACGCACACCGTGAAGACGGCTGTATTCAATATACAGTCACCCGCCATATCGCCAGCCCATTTGCTGAAGGTGAAAGCTACCCGATTGCTTTTCATGAAATTTGGAGTGATACAGCAGCCTTTGAAGCGCATTGTCAGCGTAAAGAAATTGTTGAGTTTTTCGAAACCAACTGTGTCGCCGAAAACGGCCCTGTAGAAAAATGGAACGTCTGTGTTTATAGCGATGAGCCAGTCGACTTTGATGCACCAGTGCTATAAGCACTGGCTAAAACAGCGGATCACTCAAACAAACGCCTGAGTGTTCCGTTACTCGTCTGACTTAAACTCTTTAGTGACTCTGCGCACATACCACCAAACACCTAACACGACAGCCGGTAGCGAATAGACCAAGCCATTGGTTGCCATCTCTTCTGTTTTACCTGAAGTAAGGTAATGAACGGTACGGTCGATTAAGTCAAATAAGTAATAAGTCACTACGATAATAGAAAACGTTTCCAATTTTGCTTGGAGTGTTAATTGACGCCTCGTCCGCTTATTCATCGAACTAAGCAGATCATGTACTTTTTGCTCAGTCGACAAATCAATTTTAGAGCGTAATAAATTACTGGCACGCGCAATACGCTGAGAGATACGATCTAGCCGCATAGATGCCGCTTTACACGTACGCATGGCAGGATCTACACGACGCTCAATAAACTGTTCAATCGTTTGTAGCCCCTCGATACGCGTTTCGTCCAATTCAGAAATACGCATTTTCACTACAGCATAATACGCCTCAGAGGCAGAGAAACGATGCGCGGTTTCTGCTGAAATTTCTTCTACTTTTGCTGCCATCACCATCAACGCTGATAATGCCTCTGGCTCCTCTCCAGCCTCAAGGTTGCTTAAATGGTTAGTGATAACAGATAGCTCATTCCCTAAATCTGTTATCTGTTTCATCGTTAAGCGCGCTGGTGATAAGCCCAGCAAAGCCACAGCACGATAAGTATCAATTTCACACAAGCGCTGAATCAATCGACCGCATTGAAAATCATGCAAATGATGATCGTGTAGCAAAATACAATTTAGACCAAACTCACCCTGCGCCTTAAAATCAGTCCACAAGGTGGCAGACTTTCGCATAACCTGCGATCCAATAGCCTGATTATCACCAAATACCCCGTCTAAAACTGGACCTTCATACAGAATAGCAACTTCTGCCTTTCCCTTAAAATCAGTCCACAATGTGGCTGCTTTTCGCATAATGTGCGAACCAATAGCCAGATTATCAGAAATAGAAACGGGATCTTCAGACAAACTAGCCTCATCTTCCTGCGGTGCTTTAACCAGTATTTGCACACCAGTAATAAGCTCACCGACAATCTGCTCACTCCAGTCTTGCGGGATTCCAGGTATAGACTGCTGCCAACTCTGTTCCTCACCACGATAGTAAAAGGTTAAGGTATAAAACTCGTTATGTGCTTCCCAGCGCAGTGATAACTGCCCCACATCTTGAAACCCAAAAGTAGCGCCTTCAGCCAGTGGGTTTGCACCACACACTTCATACAAAGCAGACACTGAATGTAGAATATCCTCTGTACTGTGTTCAGCATTCATCACTGCAAAATGCATCACTTTTAGAGGAGAACTCAGCTGTTGAAAGGGACGCGCATGCACTTCATCGGCAATCTGTTGACGCTGCGGATGGGACTTCACCAATAACCTCCTAGAAGAAAAATGTAGGCACTGATATAACTGCTATCTATGAACCGTTACTCAATACCGCTATGATCACGACTAAAGTCTACACTATTTGGTCATTATGTATTTAAATCATAGACAGCCATTATGCCAACTACTGCTGCTGTTAGCATTCCTCAGCCCGTTTGCCAGTGCTCAAAACTTATCCCCTGATCAAACCGTGCTAATAGGCGGCGATTACAACTACCCTCCTTATGAATTTCTCGATGATGAAGGTAAGCCCAATGGATACAATGTCGAGCTAACACTCGCCATTGCAGAAGTAATGGGAATGAAAGTAGAGTTTATTTTTTCAGACTGGGCCCAAGTACGAGAATCTCTTAAAGAGGGTAATATCGACGCCTTACAAGGCATGGTGAACTCACCAGAGCGCCGTGAGACCTTTGACTTTAGCCCGCCACACGCCATTATTCACCAGTCTATTTTTGCACGACAAGGCACCCCACGTACCGCATCTCTGCAACAGCTAAAAGGCAAAGAAGTCATCGTACAAAAAAATGGCATTATGCATGATTACTTACTTCAAAATGATGTTGGCGCACAGCTCTTCACTGTCGAAACTCATGCCGATGCCTTACGCCAACTTGCGGCGGGTAAACATGACTATGCACTGGTTGCCAACCTACCAGGCTTATACCTTGGTAAAGAGTTAGGGCTCTCTAATATAATCCCGGTTGGCAAACCCTTCCAGGCACAACATTACGGATACGCCGTTCTGAAAGGTAACGAAGACTTGCTCGCCCAGTTTAGCGAAGGGTTAGCCATTCTTAAAAATACGGGCCGCCAACAACTTATTTATAATAAATGGCTCGGACCACTTCAGGAAAAGAGTCTTCCTTGGAAGCAACTGGGAAAACTTGCTGCATTTGTTTCTGCGCTGTTATTACTGATTCTTGGCGGTAGCATCATCTGGAATCGCATGCTGAAACGACAAGTCGATAAAAGAACAGCTGAGCTGGATATGCAGCAGCAACAGCTAATCCAAGCAGATAAAATGACTTCACTAGGAATTTTGGTCTCAGGTGTAGCACATGAAATAAACAACCCGACTGGGTTACTACTACTTAACATGCCCGTTATCCAAGAAGCATGGCAAGACTGTGAAGAGATACTTGAGCAGCATTATGAACAACACGGCGACTTTCTGCTTGGAGGCTTAGCCTATTCACAAATGCGCAACGAAATCCCTGTGCTAATGAGTGATATGCATGATGGCGCACGGCGCATAAAACGCACCGTTAATGACCTAAAAGATTTTTCCCGCCAAGAAAGTGAAGACATCTACGAAGCATTTGACCTTAACGAGGTAGTGACAACAGCTGTCAGGTTAGCCGAAAACTCTATTCACAACAGCACAGACAATTTCAGTAGCAACTACAGCGCCAAACTTCCGACTATCTATGGTAACGCCCAAAGAATTGAACAGGTTGTCATTAACTTGATTCTAAATGCCTGCCAAGCATTACATGAGCGTAGTAAAGCGATTGCTGTAAGAACTTATTTAATAAGTGAAACACAACAGATCTGTTTACAAATCAGCGATGAAGGCTGCGGTATCGAAGCACGTAATTTATCTCGTCTGCTCGATCCTTTTTTCACTACGCGACGTGAGCATGGTGGTACAGGGTTAGGTTTATCTGTTTCAAGTGGAATAGTACAAACACACGGCGGCACACTCCACTTTGATTCAATTCCGGCCCAAGGTACAACCGTTACCATGACATTGCCAATCAACGGAAAGAAAACATGATCAACCAAACGCTCTACCCAGAATTCGGCATACTACTGGTTGACGATGAAGCATCATTCCTACGTAGTTTAAGCATTACACTGGAACGCAATGGCGGCATTACTCATATTTACCGCTGCTGTGATAGCCGTAATGTTATGAACATTATTCAACAAGAATCGATTGGGCTGGTATTACTGGATCTCACCATGCCTCATATTTCAGGGCAACAACTTCTTCAAACAATGACCGAGCAACACCCTGATATTTCGGTCATTATTATCAGCGGTTTGAACCACGTTGAGTCTGCGGTTAAATGCTTACAACAAGGTGCATTTGATTACTTCGTAAAAACCAGTGAAGAAGGTCGTTTAATAGAAGGCATAAAACGCGCCATCCGTATGCAAGAGATGCGCAGAGAAAACCAAGCATTAGGCCAGCGCATCCTCAACAACAACCTTGAAAGCCCGCATGTCTTTGACCCAATCATTGGTTGTAGCAAGCAAATGCGTGCAGTCTTTCAATATCTTGAATCAGTAGCACCAAGTAATCAGCCGCTACTGATCTGCGGAGAAAGCGGAACAGGTAAAGAGTTACTGGCTAAAGCAGCACATCAGCTGAGTAACCGTGCAGGGCCACTGGTGTCTGTTAATGTTGCAGGGCTAGATGATAATGTTTTTGCTGATACTTTATTTGGCCACCAGCGTGGCGCTTTTACCGGTGCCGAACGCAGCCGTGCAGGGTTAATAGAAGAGGCCGCCGGAGGTACACTGTTTCTCGATGAGATTGGAGATCTCAGTATGGCCTCGCAAGTAAAGTTGCTGCGTCTATTACAAGAAGGCGAATACTATCCCTTAGGCAGTGATCGCCCGAAAAGAATCCGTGCGCGTGTTATTGTCGCGACTCATCAAGAATTACAGCAACGCCAAGCAGAAGGCAGTTTTCGTCGCGACCTGTATTACCGCTTATGTACACATCAGATTCATATTCCACCCTTACGTCAACGCAAAGAAGATATCCCCTTACTGCTTGAGCACTTTTTAGCTCAAGCGGCACAAGAGATGAGTAAATCTGTACCTAGCTACCCTCCTGAGCTACCTGTTTTATTAAGTAACTATCATTTTCCCGGGAATATTCGTGAACTACGTGCACTTATTTTTGATGCACTAAGCCAACACCGCTCACACCTATTATCAATGGAAGTATTTCGCCAAGTAATAGGGCAAAACATTGAAATAACAGAACACCAAACGGAGCAATTAAACAACAGCCCACCCCACTTCAATGCTGAGGAGCCTTTACCAACACTAGCGCAGATGGATCGCCTGCTCGTTGAAGAAGCATTACGCCGTGCTAATAACAATCAGTCGTTGGCAGCACGACTACTGGGCATCTCACAGCCAGCCCTTAGTAAACGACTCAAAAAATCCCGACCAGTAGAGTAATATTACGGTCTAAAAATTTAGAGTTTTTAGACCTCCTTCCTCCAAAAACCACAATATGCGCGGTGTCCTCACTAACAATAAATATTCCAACTTGGAACCCCGACGAAACTGACAGCATTATTGATTTATATCCATGCTTAGAAGTAAAATATTACTCTTATCTACAGCACCTCACTTTATAAACCAACAAAAGTAAAAACCTATAAATGAACATATTTGACACGATAATACTAGGATGTATTGAAGGAGTTACTGAGTTTTTACCTATTTCCTCCACAGGGCATTTAATAGTTGCAAGTGAATTTTTAGGGTTAGAACAAAATGATACAAATAAAGCATTTGAAGTCATTATACAATTCGCAGCTATTTTAGCAGTTGTTTTAAATTACCCTTCGAAATTCACTTTCAAATATATAAATTTATGGACAAAAATCTTTATTGCATTTCTTCCAATTGCAGCCATTGGCTTTTTATTTTCTACACAAGTAAAAGCAATGTTTTCGGTGGAGATAGTCGCCTATATGTTCATTATTGGCGGAATAGTATTCATAACTGTAGAAAAATTTTATAACGAGAAAAGAAAACATACCCTGTGTGTTGAAGATGTCACCTATAAACAAGCGGCATGGATTGGTCTTGCTCAAGTATTCGCATTAATTCCAGGAACGTCAAGAGCGGGATCTAGTATTATTGGTTCAATGCTTGTGGGCCTGAATAGAAAAGCCAGTGCAGAATTTTCATTTCTTTTAGCTTTTCCTGTCATGTGTGCAACAACAGCATATGATTTATTAAAACATCATGAAACACTTCTTACAGATGAAAATTTATTTAATCTATCAATTGGTTTTATTGTATCTTTTATTGTCGCGTTCTTAGCGATAAAACTGTTTATTAAATTTTTAGAAAACTTTACTTTTGTTGCTTTTGGTATTTATAGAATAATTTTTGGTATTCTTCTGCTTATTATTTATTAACATATTATATTTAGGCTATTTGGTTGCTCTTTTCAGTTCAAGTAACCTAATAGCTGCCAAAATGACTGAATATCACCTTGTTGATACTGGTCAAAAAGTAACTTGGCTGACATCACCAGCGTAACAATAACAATTAAAGGGCGCACTAAACTCACACCTTTGCTCACCACCATTCGCGCGCCGAGTTGACCACCTACCAGCTGACCCACAGCCATTATAAACCCCGCTATCCAGATAATATTGCCACACATAGCAAAGAAAATAAGCGAAGCAATGTTAGATGTGAAGTTCAATATTTTTGTATGCGCTGTGGCACGAGCCATACTGAAACCCAGTAAAGAAACAAAGGCCACCGCAAAAAAAGTGCCTGTACCTGGGCCAAAAAAACCATCATAAAAACCAATCGCGAAGGTAAATACAAACGCAAATAGTGCATTACCAATTTTTCTATCTCGGTCTTCATCACCCATTCGTTTAGAAAACATAAAGTACAACGCAATTAACACCAGTAATACCGGCATAACGGCTGACAACAAACTGGCATCCAGTTGCTGTACCAGTAGCGTGCCGACTACCGCTCCCACAAAGGTACAGGCGATCATTAGTTTCATTTCTGATAGATCAACCAGTTTTTTACGCACGAAGTAAACGGACGCCGCCAAAGTACCGAAGCTTCCTTGTAGTTTATTCGTCGCCAACGCCTCTACTGGGCTCATACCGGTCGCCAATAACACGGGCAGTGTAATAAGGCCTCCACCTCCAGCAATAGCGTCAATCATACCAGCACCAAAGCCCGTTAAGATCAATACAATGATGAGCGTTATATCTAGTTCCATCGTCATTCCCTTATCCAAGAGCCCGCACTCTACCAGCCAAACACCTGTCACTAACAGAGAAACCCACGCAAACAATCTATAACCATTAGGAATAGGTAAGCTTTGTACATACTGATACATCGACTTTCTGTAAGCATCCACTCATAAGCATCCCCTTATAACAAAAGTTATAACCATAACGCCTGTTATACCTACTCGTATCCCGCACCAGCACTGCTCTACAGCTCAATAGTAGCGATGATTTACCTTTCACCCTATAACTAAAGTTATAACGATTTGTATCAAATAAACTCAATAAAAAAACCATAAAACTCTTTAGAAACAACAATTTAAATAAACACAAAGCAACTGGCATCAGACTTGCTCTATTAATAAGCACGGTAATCAACAACTAATAATAAAAAGAGCTATTCATACTCATGACGCACTCAGTCTCAGCAGCGGCCGCTATTACAACCGCCACACGCACAGAGAAAGATCTACTCGGTGAAGCCGATATTCCAGCAACAGCGTATTACGGAATACAAACCTGGCGAGCACAGCAAAATTTTGACTTAAGCGGAGTAACACTGAACCACTTCCCTCAACTGGTTCGCGCGTTGGGAATGGTCAAGCAAGCAGCAGGCCGTGCCAATCTTCAACTGGGTTACCTAGAACCTAGCCGGGCAAAGCCTATTGATACCGCTTGCCAACAGGTTATTGATGGAAAATATCACGACCAATTTATTGTCGATATGATTCAAGGCGGTGCCGGCACCTCAACCAATATGAACGCTAATGAGGTCATCGCTAACGTCGCTCTAGAATTGATGGAACACGATAAAGGCAGTTATCAACAGTTGCACCCCAACAATGACGTCAACATGTCTCAGTCTACCAATGATGCCTACCCTACCGCTGTACGAGTCGCTATTTTACTCAGCCACGCTGACCTAGTAACTGCTTTGCGCTCGTTACAACAGTCACTGGTTGTTAAAGCTAATGAGTTTTCTGATGTCATAAAGATGGGCCGTACACAGTTACAAGATGCCGTTCCTATGACCCTAGGTCAGGAGTTTCAGAGTTGGGCTTCCACACTAGGAGAAGATGTTGAACGTATTGCCGGTCTTGCTGAGCTACTGCATGAAATCAACCTTGGCGGTACAGCAATAGGAACCGGTATCAATGCAGATGAGCGCTACGGAAAATGCGCGGTGTCTCAACTTGCACGCATCAGCGGTTTTCCCTTGATCCAAGCCACAGACTTGATTGAAGCCAGCTCAGACATGGGCGCATTTGTATTGTTCTCAAGCATGCTAAAGCGGCTAGCTATCAAGCTCTCCAAAATTTCCAACGACTTGCGCCTGCTGAGCATGGGCCCACGGGCCGGATTAAACGAGATCAACTTGCCGCCACAGCAACCTGGCAGCTCAATTATGCCCGGAAAAATCAACCCGGTTATCCCTGAGGCAGTCAACCAAGTTGCCTACCAAGTTATGGGGAATGACCTAGCGGTATCTTTTGCAGCGGAAGCTGGCCAGTTGCAGCTCAACGCAATGGAACCTCTAATCGCCTACAACGTATTGGAATCAATCCGCCTACTAAGCAAAGCCATGCCAATGCTGCAGCACCGTTGCATTAGTGGCATTACCGCCAATGTTGAGGTCTGTCGAGCACAAGTAGATAACAGCATTGGTGTGGTTACGGCTCTGAACCCACATATCGGATATGAAAATGCCACACGGCTAGCCAAGGAAGCCCTTGCCAGTGGCCGCAGCGTAATCGACTTAGTACGTGAAGAACAACTTCTCTCTAACGAGCAATTACACGACATCCTTAAACCAGAAAACATGATTCGTCCGGGGCGCTAGTAAAGCGTTCTAAAAAACTGAATGAAAGCTAAAAAACAACGATAAAAAACTATTAGAGGCTTATTTATGTCTACTACAACAGCACAACAAAGCGGAGGCTGGAGCAATCTAGCACTATGGAAAAAAATTCTTATCGGCATGGTCGCCGGTATCATTGTCGGCGCCATCATGGGGCCTAATGCAGAGATGCTAAAACCCATCGGTACATTGTTTATCAATGCTATCAAGATGTTGATTGTTCCATTGGTGTTCTGCTCATTGGTCGTGGGTGTTACCGCGATGCAAGACAGCGCTAAAATGGGTCGCATGGGCATTAAATCAATTTTTATTTACCTACTAACGACAGCGGTTGCTATCACCATTGGTTTGGGCCTAGGTACGATTTTAGCCCCTGGTGATGGTCTTAATATGGTTGCTGACGCTAACGCCGTAGCGGTTGCTAAAGATGCACCTAACCTAGTCTCTACCATTATCAACCTGATCCCTAAAAACCCAATTGAAGCACTGGCTGGTGGTAAAATTCTCCAGATCATCGTCTTTGCTTTAGGTTTGGGAATCGCACTGAACATGATCGGCGAAAAAGGCGAACCTGCTATCAAGCTGTTTAACAGTCTTGCTGAAGCAATGTTCAAGCTAACTGAACTTGTTATGAAGTTTGCACCGTACGGTATCTTTGCGCTAATGGCTTGGGTAGCAGGAAAATACGGTATGGACGTTCTACTACCGCTATTTAAAGTGATTGGTGCCGTTTACATCGGCTGCATAATACACGTATTGGTGGTTTACAGCGGTGCAATTGCTTTTATCTCGCGCCTAAGCCCTGTTCAATATCTTAAAGGGATCGTTAACGCACAAATGATGGCGTTCTCCTCTACCAGCAGTTCAGGCACACTGCCTGTTAGTATTCGCTGCGCCCGTGAAAATTTAGGTGTTTCTAAAGGAACCGCCAGCTTTGTTCTACCATTAGGCGCAACGATTAATATGGACGGTACCGCTCTTTATCAAGGTGTTGCTGCTTTGTTTGTAGCTCAAGCTTTTGGTATTGATCTTAGCACTGGCGACTACCTCACCATCATTGCTACGGCAACGCTGGCCTCTGTGGGTACTGCGGGCGTACCTGGGGCGGGCTTAATCATGTTGTCACTGGTATTAACGACTGTTGGCTTACCAATGGAAGGACTCGCTATTATCGCGGGTATTGACCGTATTCTTGATATGGCACGTACCTCTGTTAACGTCTCTGGCGACCTTATGGTCTCTGTATTAATTGCCAAGTCCGAGGACGAGCTAGATGAGTCTATCTATAATTCAGTAGAACCTGTTACTGAGCAGGAAAGCGTTAAAGCTTAACGTTAGAAAGCTTAATAACTCAACGCACAATAAACAGCCCGCAATTATGTGGGCTGTTTAGCTTTAGTAATCATCTGTGCACACTTTTCTCTTAACATCTCTCTGAAAGCTATTACCGCAGGAGTGACTTGCTTTCTACTTGGACAAAGTAAGTAGAGTTCGACTGGGGGTGATTGAAAATCTGGAAATAGCTGTACCAGTTTGCCCGTGCATAAATCAGATGAGATATCTATCTGAGATCTATAAGCAATACCCTTCCCAGCAATAGCCCAGCGCTTAACAATATCAGTATCATTACTGATTCTGTTACTGCTTACTTTTATTCTGTGACTAGCTGAATTATTCGTATACTCCCAATAGTTAAAGAGACGACCATCAAGCCTGTATAGCAAACAATTATGCTGCCTTAAATCCTCTGGGTGTAAAGGTTCACCATAGCGTGATAGATAGGAAGGAGAAGTGCAGGTAATTCTGTTAATAGTCGCAATATGAAATGCCACCATAGTTGAGTCTTCTGGCTTCCCGTATCGAAGAGCTATATCCACCTGATCCAGAAAAAAATTAGACAGCGTATCACTCACATTAAGATCGATTGATAATGCGGGGTGTTTATCCATCATTTCATCCACCCAAGGAAACACTATATTGCGCCCTAAATCTGATGAAACCGAAAACCGTAACTCTCCACTAACCTTACCCTGCTGCTCATGTGTCGATGTGACACCTTGTTCAAGAGACTCTAATGCCTGACGGCAATGAAAAAGAAACTTCTCCCCTTGCGTGGTGATGCGTAATTGCCGAGTTGTTCTTATAAACAACTGAACATCTAGCTGCTTTTCTAGCCGCTTAAGCGCAGTACTCGCCGCAGGCGTGGTGATGCCCAGTTGTTTAGCTGATTCGGTTATGCTTCCAGTTTCAGCAATTCGAATGAACAAACTTAGATCTGAGGTATTCATTATTAAATATTTTTTAATAGTGTTTAATAAATTACTGTATTTTTAGTTTATCCAATATCATTAATAATGTCTTTACTATGCAGCGTAAAAGCAATTCAGTGCGCGAGGCATCAGCAATGTCATTCATGGGAAGGCGATATGATTGAAGCAAAAGATTCAAACCAGCTTTTTAGTCGCTCACTAGAGCTTCCTTGCGGAGCAGTGTTAAAAAACAGACTTGTAAAGTCAGCCATGTCAGACTCGCTTGCCGATGGAGAAGGCAGTCCAACTCAGGCACAAGTCCGACTCTATGAAAGGTGGACTGAAGGAGGAGTAGCCTTATCGATTATTGGTGAAGTACAAGCAGATCCACGTTTTCCTGAAAAACCCGGCAACCTAGTTTTAGGCAAGCACTCCAACCTTGAGATGCTGCGTAAACTAACCACGCGAGCTTCCATAAATGGCGCTCATATTTGGCCTCAGATAGGCCACGCTGGCGCTTTGTCACACGCCCCTATCAGCCTCCCTACTGGGCCGTCAGCACTTGAAATTGGAAGCTTTCAATGTGCAGGTATGTCGATTACTGAGGTCAAGCAGTTGCCAGACACCTATGCTAAAGCAGCGCTAATGGCGAAAGAGGTAGGCTTTACAGGTATTCAGATTCACGCGGGGCATGGCTTCTTACTTAGCCAGTTTTTATCCCCTTTATTCAATCATCGCAATGATCAGTATGGCGGTTCAATTGAAGCGAGATGTCGGATTATTGTCGAGGTGATCGATAAAGTTCGTCGTGCAGTGGGCACCTCATTCCCTATCGGAATTAAGATCAACTCAACTGATCAATTGGAAGGAGGTTTAACCCAAGACGATGCGCTAGAGGCTATTCGAATTCTAAACCAGACTTCGATTGACTTAATTGAGCTAAGTGGAGGTACCTATTTCCCAGGAGCAAAATCAAGTTCTGATAGCTCAGGTGCAGGGCCGTACTTTGTTGATTTCTCCAAAAAAGCACAGCAGGTAACTAGTATACCTATAGTCGTTACTGGGGGGTTCAAAACTCGTACACAAGCTATGGATTCACTTATAAGCGGTGCAGTTGATATGGTTGGCATAGCACGCGCGATGGTATTAAACCCTTCGCTTGCAAATGATTGGTTAACTAATACAGGTGCTGATCCAGTTTTTCCTAGATTTGAGACCGCGCCTTCAGGCGGGATAACAGCTTGGTACACCATGCGCTTGACAGCGTTAGGTAATGACGCTGAGAGCAGCTTCGCACTATGCTTACCTTCTGCTATTCGCCTTTATGAAGAACGTGATGAACTGCGTTGTCACAAGTGGAGAAAGAAGTTTTCATCTTAATCAGACAAATAATATTCCACTGTTGAAACCACACGAACCCGTTTTATATGTGGGTTATTCTTATCTCTGGCACTGATACTAAACTGCCCTTGGGAAGCACGTTTAATTTTTCCTAAAGCACTTTGTGAGTCGGTGGCAAATTTCTGCGCAACCTCACGCGCTTCGCGAGTTGCTTCTTCAACCATCTCAGGTTTTATTTCATTCAAGCGTGTAAAAATATACTCAGTTTGTGATTCGTAGTCGTTCGTATTAAAGACAATACCTTGCTTACCCAGTTGGGATAATGAGCTCATCACAGCACGTGCCGCTTCGATATTTTTAGAATAAACAGTGACGGTTTGAAAAGCGGTATATCGAAATGGAGCCCTATCGTTATTACCGTATTGCTGTGCTGATTTATCCGTAATATCGGGTGTTGCGACCGTTATTTCATTCGGAGCAATATTATTTTGTTCTAAAAATATACGAATGCTCTGAGTTTTAGCATCGATATCTTTATACAGGCTGCCAAGATCATTATCAGCAACGTTAAACTGTATCGGCCAAATAACAATATCGGCAGGATACTCCCTCTCAGAAAGCCCTTTTACCGTTACGCTACGGTCATATAGCTTATATTGAATGGCAGCATTGCCCAGCGTATAGCCCAGAACAGCTAACCCTAGAAATATGAAAATACCTAACAGTGCTGCACTACTCTTATGACTGACTGACACTAGACTTTCTCCAGTTCATTTATCTTTAAAATGTTGTATTGAATACAGATACTAAACCTATCAGATAGAGTTGTTAACACTCGTCTCTTTTCCTAATACCTCTGCTACTCGTAAACGCAAACGAGGAACCAGGGTCTCGTCAAACCATGGATTTTTACTCAACCAAATATTATTTCTTGGGCTTGGATGCGGTAGAGGAACCACTGCAGGCCAGTATGATTGCCATGCTTGCACAGTAGCGGTCAGCGAGGCAGGTTTCTTTTCAAGGTGGTATTTTTGAGCATATTGGCCCACCAGAAGTGTGACTTCTATGTGCGTTAGATGCGCCAGTAGCTTTTCTCGCCATGCAGGTGCACATTCAGCGCGAGGGGCAAGATCACCAGACTTGCCAGTACCAGGAAAGCAAAAGCCCATTGGCAAAATGGCTATCTTCTCAGGATCATAAAAAACGTCTTTGGTAACCCCTAACCACTCTCGTAGCCGATCGCCACTGGCATCATCAAAAGGGACACCCGACTCGTGCACTTTTCTGCCGGGTGCTTGGCCAACAATCAATACCTTCGCTTGAGGGCTTATCTGTAAGACGGGGCGAACGCCGTGCTCTAAATGTTCCGCACAAAGCGTACATGAGCGTACTTGCGTTAATAAAAACTCAAATGATGTCATTCATCATCCCTCTAAAAACAGCGCTAAGCCATGCGCATAATCTAGATTACTCTTCAGGGATAAGCAGGCCACGCTGCACAGCCGGACGTTCCAAGAAAGCAGCTAAGGCTCGGTTAACATGAGGGAAATCATTAATCCCGACGAGGTCACCGGTATCGTAAAAGCTAACCAAGTTACGTATCCAAGGGAAAGTTGCTATATCCACAATCGAATACTCATCACCCAGCATCCAAACATTATCCGCTAGCCTTTGATTAAGCACGCCAAGCAAACGCCGCGACTCACTGATATAACGGTCACGAGGGCGTTTATCTTCAAAATCTTTGCCTGCAAACTTATTAAAAAAACCTACCTGCCCAAACATAGGACCAATGCCACCTACCTGAAACATTAGCCACTGCATCGCCTCTGCCCGCTCATGAGGGTTGTCAGGCATTAGTTGCCCCGACTTATCGGCGAGGTAAATCAAGATAGCGACCGACTCAAACAACGCCAGAGGCTTATCCGACGGGCCATTAGGGTCAATAATTGCCGGGATCTTATTATTAGGATTGAGCGATAAAAATTCAGGTGAGTTTTGATCATTACTAGAGAAATTCACACGATGAGCTTCATAAGGCTCGCCAATCTCTTCAAGCATAATGGAGACTTTCACTCCATTAGGTGTAGGCAGTGAGTAAAGCTGTAAGCGTTCAGGATAATTCGCTGGCCATTTAGTCGTAATTTCAAAGTGACTGAGATCTGCTGCGAGTAAATCGGACATTACATAACCCTTATGAGTGAACCTTGTTAGAAGGTAAGCACTAATTAGTTGATAAGGCGGTTTCAGAGCCGGCCAACAAACCAAGACCCTCGGGCGAGGGTGGCGGGCAATACCTAGCGCTAATAGCTTCAGCTACCTCATGAGTAGCTGGCGTAAAATATAGTTTAACTTCGCAATGCAGTCGCCCTTCTGCCTCATGGCGAACATAGACAGCCATATCGTCAGGAGAACCTGCCTTTTTATAGGCAGCTAGAAACAGCATCTGAATATGCTCTAGCGCCTCAGCAGCTAACATGGCATCACCTAGATTTTTTACTCGCCAAGCAAACACTTACTGACTCATACCTTGAGCTTTAACACGAACATGCCCATTTTTGGCGTCCTTAAGGTCAACTTTCAAGCGTTTCTCGGTCCAACCATGAACCTTGTCATGTGCTTCTATATACACTGTGGTGACCCCCTCTGGGACAAGAACACTGTTTATTCCACGTGTAAAGGGCTGCTCATCAACATGGGGATGAAATAGCACGCGATCACCCAGAACATTGCCATCTACATCAACCACACGCCAGTTATCCGCATAATGGTCCCAACCGGAATCATCATGTTTTAGCGTGACATTAACCGCCCAATGGTTACTACCCGCACTGCGAAAATCCGCCATGAGAATGCTAACTTCACCGGCAGCGGCAAAATTCATGACAGCGAATAGCCCGCAACCAATCAGGTTAGCTAACCATTTTGTGTAATTATTCCTTAACATACATCGCCTCAGACTGTTTTTGAGTATCTAGCTTACTCATGCTTTACCTAGACTAACTCTGCAATAAAGTTAGGATCAAAGTGGAGGTTTTCATTGATTCCTGCCTCTGCATAACCACGCGGGTTACAAACAACACGTGTTCCTTTAATTGAGTAATCAAAACTATCATGAGTGTGTCCGTGTACCCATAATGTCACGCGATCACCACCAAGCAACCATTCAGCCTCAGAAACAAAACAAGCATTCAACGGCGAATCAGCAAAGCGCGGATGAATACTCTTAGACGAAGGCGAGTGATGTGTAATTACGACCGTTGATCCCAAAAATGGTTCTGCTAATTTGCTTTCAAGCCAGCGGGAATGATCGTTAAATTGCGAAACAGAGTCTTGCGGTGTAAATAACTCTCCGCTCTTATCATCAGCCGTTATCCGGCTGAAATCCCTGATTACCTGCATGGCCGTATCAATAGCAAGGTCACGCTGCTTTCCTGACTCACCGAACAACAAGAAGTCGGTCCATAACGTTGTTCCAAGAAAACGCACACCTTCTACTTCTAAAGCGGCATCGCATAGAACATGTACATTGCTATGAAGAGACAACTGCTTAAGCTCATGAATAGTAGCCGCAATACTACTACCATAAAACTCATGGTTGCCTGGCACGTAGAGACAGGCTTGGGAATTTTTTAGCCCACTGTATAGCCTCTTTAGGACGAGCAATATCTCCGGCAAGCACCACTATATCGGCTTCCGTTACAGGGACCTCAAATGGGCTGGCACTTAAATGTAGATCTGAAAGAATATGTAACTTCATAAGTGTAAGCCTTGCAATAAAAGGCCTTACCTCTCGTCTATTAACGCCAAAACTGTCGATCGATTAAAACCTTTTAACACTTCACCATTGATAAGAATAATAGGCACACCACCACCTCCTAACCGCTTGTACTGAGCATTCCCCTCCTCTGAATTTTCAATATCATACTCAAAGTAAGAGATCCCTTTTTCATCAAATAGTTCGCGTGCTTTTTTACAAAATGGGCACCATTGTGTCGAATACAGTACAGCGGTCTCTTCATGCACAGATGAAAAGTCAGGAGGAGGACTAAAAACATTGCGAATATCGCGCCACTCATTTACAACAATAATGGCTAAAACAACAATAAAAAATTTCTTCATGCTTCACACTTCATTTTGAAAACTCTGTATTTCATTTGCTGTTAAAAAACGCCATGTACCGTGATCAATATCTAGGCTTACATTGCCAATTTTTTCTCGATGAAGTCCTACAACCCGATTACCAACAGCTGCAAACATACGCTTAACTTGATGAAACTTACCTTCGGTAATGGTTAATAGCACCTCTCTAGGATTCACAATATCAAGTATCGCAGGCATGGTTAACGATGCTTCACCTTGCAACTGAACTCCGTGTAAAAAGCGAGTGATCACGTCATCATTAACATCATCACGCAAATGAACACGATATACTTTTGCACACTGTTTTTTTGGCGTAATTATATTGTAAGACCAACGCCCATCATCTGTTACCAATACCAACCCTGTGGTATCGGCATCTAAACGCCCGACAAAATGAAGGTCATTCGACTTCTTTACATCCAAATAATTCAATAGCGAGGGGTAAGCTTCATCTACATTAGAGCAAATTGTGTCTAATGGTTTGTGTATCATAATATAGCGTGACGCACGTGCCGTTAAGGTCTTTCCATGTAGAGTAATTCTATTATTTTCATGAACTTGAGTTGCCTCGTTTGTAATAACGTCACCATTAACCAAAACAACACCAGAACGCAGTAAGCTTGTTACTTCAGTTCTTGTTAGCTCAGTGCTTTTACAAATAAATTTATCGAGGCGCATAGATTTCCTTTCCATCACGGGCTTTGACCACTCTAATTTTTGGATTAGAGGTTAAGATTTTCTGCGCCGTTTGAATAGGGATGTTAGCCTCTCTTGCTACACCGGATGCTGTACGGTATTTGTATTTAGGGTTGGCTAACCCTACATGAAGCACCTTGTCTATATCGTCATCGGTCGGCTCTGGACCTTCATTAACCGGTTCTATTTGCACATCATCCGTGGTTATTTTTGCCAAACGCTCTTCAAGTAAGTCGATACGCTCTTTTATGGGATCGATATCTTGGTCAACATTATCCGCCAGATCATTTAATTCGATTGAGCGATCCCCCCATGTTATCTTCACATTTGAACGATCCACCAGCGCCTTTAACTGATCCTTCATCATGAAAATCAGAAACACGACGATAAGAAATAATAGAAATGGCCAATCGATAAGTTTTAAAACCAATTGATCCCAAGGAAAGGTGGATTGAGCTTGTGCAACGTGTTCCATGATTACCTCCACTTTCTGGCCTACCCAGAAAAAGCAGTCAATCTGCATAGTGCTTAATGTACTTACACCTTTTACTGTAACCCAGACGGTGCTTGATGTCAGAAAGATCTCCTACATCGCGGTAAGTGGAATATTGAGACGAGAGCAAAAAACCTTTATACATAGACGCAACAAACTCACAGCACATCATCATAAGAAAACACATATGTCAGAATCTAATACACCAAACAATGAAGTATTTTTAGCTTTCCAAGTCATCCCTCGATTAAAGGAAGGAAACAACTTTGAAGTAGTCGATAAAGCAATAGCCGTAGTCAAAGCCGCAGGTGTGTCTTTTCAAGTAGGCGCCATGGAAACAACAATGAAAGGTGAATTGAATCAACTCTTGGATATTGTAAAAGCAGCACAGCAAGCTTGTTATGACGCCGGCGCTTTAGAGGTTATTACCAACATCAAAATTCACAGCAAAACGCCTGCTGCTACAGACACCTTTTGCACCTATGACCGAGGTGTCACGGCAGCTAATCACATGTTTGTGGATAAATGACTACCACTAAATAAACACCTATATTTTTGCTGAGCTTACATTTCCCCGATTTAGTTTGAATAAGTGGCGTGAAATGTAAGAAATGTAAGAAATGTAAAATTCGTTCATATAAACGCAAAAGCAAACGATAATTATTTTCATTAACGATAGGTTTTTTGGAGATAATGTAAATGTACCACTCAGGTTTTGATGCTAGGCAAGGAGTGTCTTGGAAAAAAAACACAATGTCTTTGGCTGTGGCTGCAATTGTTTTTGCTCAATCAGCAACAGTATTAGCTGAAGACAACAAGCTAACCATCACAGGGCAATCGAGCGCTGTTGATAGCATCATTAATCAAGACTCACTGGATAACTTTCAGGCAGCCGACCTAGAAGATGTATTCCAGCATAACCCTGATGTGAGTGTTGGAGGCGGTTTCAGTACTGGTCAGAAAATTTATGTCCGTGGTATTGAAGACACTAATTTGAATATCAGCATTGACGGTGCACAGCAAGCTGGCTACCTGTTCCACCATCAAGGACGGGTGAGTATAGAGCCTGAGTTATTGAAGCAAGTTGAAGTTCAGGCCGGAGCAGGCTTAGCGACAGATGGCCCTGGCGCACTAGGAGGTGCGATCCGATTTATTACTAAAGACCCTGAAGACCTACTACGTAAGGGTGAAAAGTTCGGTGGTTTAGTTAAGCTTGGTTACTTTGATAATAGCAACGGCGTTAAATTGCACAGCAGTCTGTTCGGTCGTCTCTCCGACGATATCTCCATCCTAGCCTCTCTGACTCAACAAGATGCAGGCAATACTGTTGATGGTGAAGGTAACGAACAAGGTAATACGAAATCTAAGATAAATAGCGGTTTGATCAAAGTTGTCGGACAGCTATCTGAAGATGAAACATTACGATTCAGTTATGACTTTCGCTATGACGATGGCACACGTAATGTCAGACCACATTTCATTACAGCAGGATGGAATCAAGCAAATAAACAAGAAAGCCATCGCGATACTGCTAACCTGCAGTACAACCTAAACCCAGCAGGCGATAAGGTCGACTTACAAGCAAACCTTTACTATACGAAGGCATATATTAGCCAGAAGCCATCAGGTAGTACCCGCGATGGCGCGGGAGTTAAATCTATCGGATTTGACTTACGTAATACTCAGCAGATAGATAATCACAGCCTGACATACGGTACAGATTTTCGTAGAGATACAGGTTATTACATCAATAGCTCAACACCGGGCTTTCAAGATGAAGTATTAAATGTTGCTGGACTCTATGCTCAGGACCAAATTGCTCTAACTGAGAAACTCACTCTAAATACAGGCCTTCGATACGATTACTACGATATTGATGACAATACCGGGCAGACTTTTAAGACTAAAGGGCTTAGCCCAAATATCGGTCTGAACTATGCAGTTAACCAAGCACTAGATATTCATGGAGGGTACGCACGCGCTTTGCGAGGAGTTAATGTTAAAGAAGCCTATCTATTGAACTTTGCGACCAATGATCCAAACCGTAAAGCTGAAAAAGCAGATAACTTTGAGCTGGGTTTTGATTACAGTAAAAACCGTATCAGCTTTGGTGCGACGGCCTATGTCAGTCATATTAATAATGCAGTGACCCGAGTTTCTCGCTCAGTTTATGGTAACGAAGGCGATGTAGAGAACAAAGGTGTAACCGCATACGTTGGCTACAACTGGGATAATACTGACCTACATTTAGGATACAGCTATAACCGTCCAGAAATTGACGGCAAACCGCTAGATGATGGAGATATGGCTATCGGTACGGCTGTTGGTGATACTCTGACTGCTTCTGTGACACATATGTTGCCTGAGAAAAACTTAGAATTTGGCTGGTCTTCTCAAGTGGTTCAACGCTTAACCGACGTACCCTCAGGTCGTAGTGAAAAAGCAGGCTACGCAGTACACGACGCCTACGCGAAGTGGTACCCACAAGGTAACGAAGACCTTGCTGTCACTTTGACGGTTAAAAACATGTTTGATAAGCAGTACCTTAGTCACGCAAGTTATGGTGTCAGTACTAGCAGTGGTCAGGTGATTGGTTTACCAGAAGCCGGCCGAGATATCCGCCTGACACTAGCAGCGCGTTTTTAACTATTGCGACAAAATGGAGGCAGCTCCCCTTCGCTGCTCTCCATTTTTCCTAGATCACAACCGTGACTATCTAGGCTCTAGTTTATCAATAGTACTGATTAGCTCTTCAAGCTTAAGCTCTTTAGACATTTTAAAAACACCTAAAAAGCATAGCTATCATGAACATAACCAAGAATAACATTCTTGGTTATATACCCTTCCTTTTAACTCAATGCTTTATATGAACCGTATTAGAAAAATAGTTTTTCATCCAGTCGTATAATTTATCTGCCGACACATCGTCCAATAGAGATTGCTCAAACTGCTCTGCAGGGTCTTGCGCTTTGAAGGTAAATTGATAACTAACGATATCAGGCTGCTGATCATGCAATATAAGAATGATGCGTTTGCCGCTTCTTAAACAATCAATAGTCATTACATCAGCGGAGATGCCGCTTTCGCGCATTTTCTGACTTACGCCAACAACAGGGTCAATTTCTTTAAAATCTTGCTTAATACGTGTATGAGCATCAGTGGCATTATCACATAACTGTTTTAGGTGCTTACTAGTCAAGAATATTCCCTATAATAAAAAACCGATCTTAATTAGTTGTTACTTTAAAAGTCTAAACCAGTGATCATATTTCTAGCAACAATAATGGTAGATAAGGTTATGACTACCATGACGGTACTAATGACCCCTGTTTTGTTTGATTTTAACCAACCAAGCACTCCTATCGACAGCACAAATAGAAGAAAAGCAGAGGTTGCTGCGGATGTACTAAAGTTTCGTATTTTTCCAATTTGAACAAGTGCATCATCAGAAAAATGTTCAATACCCACCAGCCGCAAACTAATAGAGACATCAACATATAAAGCAATTAAAAATAGCAAGGTAGTAACGATAAACAACAGATAATTAACAGTAGCAACCAAGCGTTGATCTTTGCCACGAATAATTTGTACAGCGATAGACAAAGAAAAGCCCGCCATTAAACTACTAATATACGCAACTTGCCCGGACCTAAGTTCAAGAATTTCATTGATCATAATGAGGTATCTTTAAAAAGTTCAGTTACAGGGTATAACGTTTGGGTTCACATAAGATCTAACTCGCTAATAAAAAGAGCACTCTTATGTAATTCATAACAAGTAAACCAATGTAAAGGCGTACTTTTACACCTTAAATGTTGTCACTAAGCTTTGCAAAGCCTCTGCTTGTTTCGACATCTCTTCACCAGCTTGGACTGTTTCGCTAGCACCAACAGAAGTTTGCTGAGCAACATTACTAATTTGATGTACATTTTGGCTAATATCTCTTGTAACACTCGCCTGCTCTTCCGATGCAACTGCAATTTGACTCACCATATCTTGGATTCTCTGTACTGAACTCGCGATATGGTTGAGAGACTCTCCTGAGGTATGTGCCTGCTCTAATGTGTCTTGTGATTTTTGCTGGCTTTGCTGCATAACACTTACAGCCTCATTAGAACTATTTTGCAATGTATCAATAATGCTATTAATGCTGGCTATAGACTCCTGAGTCTTAGAAGCCAAAGAGCGAACTTCATCAGCAACAACAGCAAAACCTCGGCCCTGATCACCTGCACGAGCCGCTTCAATAGCAGCATTTAATGCTAATAAATTGGTTTGCTCTGCTATACCTGAAATCACTTCAGAGATAGACCCTATCGACTGGCTTTTTTCCTGTACAGAGACAATAACTTTCGATGCCTGATTAATTTCTCCAGAGAGCTGTTCTATTGTCGCTATAGTTCTTTGAACATTGCCCTGCCCTTTGATCGTAATCTCACTAGACTCTTCAGTTAAGAGTGCGCAATTAGCTGCATTTTCAGCAACTTCGCTCACTGTTGCTGTCATTTCTTCGACGGCAGTTGCTACTAGCTCAGTTTGTTCATATTGAGCTTGAACATTATTATTTGTTTGCTCTGCAATGGATGCTGTTTCTGTGGAAGTACTCGCTAAGGCCTGAGAAAGCATATGAATATCATTTACTAAACCCTGTAGTTTTGTATTCATATTAATCATAGAGAGATAAAGCCCGTGTGCTTTTTCGCTGTTATTAAAATCTGTTGTTAAATCCCCATTAGCGATACGATCTGCTAACAATGCCATATCTTTTGGCTCACCACCTAAGGGCTTAGTGACAGAGCGGCTAATCGTATAAGCTAATAGACAGCCAAGTACCATAGTTAATAGCAAACTAATGAGCAGCACTAGCTCGAGTGTATCGACCGCATCGACTAGTTTTACCTCATCAGCCTTGAGTAGCGTCTTCTGAGATTGACTCATCTTTAAGAGTATTTCCTTAATTCTTTTAGCTTTCGGAGCGGCTTTCGTTCCTAGCCAAGCATTAGCCTTATTCCATTCAGAACTAGCGCGTGAGGCAAACATTTCATCAACAAATGGACGAAACTCAGCGCGTTGTTTTTTATACTCATTCCAATGACTCTTTTGATTAAGTGCGAACAATATGCTGCTTGCCTTTAATTTTTTAAATTGTGTTTCGTTTTTATCCCAAAGCGCTAAAAATTTTGCTTTGAACGCTTCATCACCAGACAACAAATAAGCTCGAATATTGGCAAGACCTAGCGCAAAAGATGCCCGGCTATCCGCCAGTGTTTTGAAGAGTTTTTTACGCTCGTAGCTGGAAGTATTATCCATCTCTTTTTCTATTAGAGCAGTTAAAGCAGCAACAGTTTTGGAAGCTCTTGGAGCAGCTTTTGTTAGCAATATATCAAATGATGGGATATTGGCACTGGTATGAGCAAGGCTTTCTATTTCTTGTTGGGATATTCGAAACTCACCAATCAATAGCTTCATTTCATTAAGCTTGCGGATATTATCTGGTACTGTCCATTGTTGAGAGAAAGTATTCAATTCACTCAAAGCAGCATCTAACTCCTGCCAACCTAAAGCGCGCTCTTTCTTAAATATATTCGCTTTAACAGGATCATTACCCAAAATAAGGTAGCCTCTTAAGCCAGACAAGGTTTGGCTAATAGCCCCTGATAAGCGCTCACCTGCCTCAACAGTAGGGTATCTTACATCTAGTAATAACTTTTGCTTTTCTAAGGTTTTTTCTAACTGGTTAAAAACTAACAAAGAACTTAAAACTGATATGGCTATTAGCGACCCAAAACCCAAAAAAAGTTTTGCTTTTATTGACATTTTTGAAAAAAAAGACATTCGTGCAGCTCCATAAAACTTAAATTCCAGCTAACACTTATAAACTGAACTTATATTTCACTTAGTCTGGTATAGAATTGACCAAAGTCAATTTTAAGTTATAGGTAAATTTCATATATAAGAAACGAGTAGGTATGGCATCATAAGTTTAATAATTGATAGCCTAGCTACCCTATCTCCTTAAGCTAAATTTCTCTGCATAATAACTACTCTAAATGTAAGTTTTGCAGCTGCTGTAATAACCATTGCCCCGCTTTACCTAGCGCACGGTTTTCAGTCCATACCAAGTCAATACCTTGCAGAATATCAGCTTGTTGGTAAACCAAATCAAGCACTACCAACTCTCCTGATTGCAGTTTTTCATCGACTACCGCCTCATGTATGAACGCCCAACCGATGTTGGCAACTAGGAGTTCTAAAATGACGAATGGGCTTTCTGACAGCCATACTTGCGGACTTACTGTGTAACGTTCATGCGTTTGGTTGTCTGGATCCAAACTACGCCCGACAATTTGCCGATACTGTCTAAGGTCAGCATGCGTTACCTGTTTCTTTTGTGCTAACGCAAAGCTGGGGGCTGATACAGGGATTACACGCGAATATCCTATTCCCCGAAAACTAAAACCCTGCGGATAATATTCTTGTTCAATCATTAAACCTATATCAGCCCGATTGCTGCGTACCAACTCAGCTACATCACCACTGCCAGGGTCAAGTAATTCCAATGTAATATAGGGGAACGTCTCAGAGAAACGCTCTAACACTGTTACCACAACGGGTGATGCTACATTTTGCTCGATAGCAATACACAATGACGTTTCATCACTGTTACTCAACGAGGCTGCATGAGCATTAAACTCATGGTGGCTATGCAAAACGCTTCTTGCTGAGTTAAGTAGCACTTGGCCCGCGTCTGTGAGTACGGGACTGCGGCTACTTCTATCAAAAAGCTCGACGTTAGCATCAATTTCCAGGTTATTAATAGCAGTACTCACTGCAGACTGCACCTTGCCAAGCTGGCGAGCTGCGCCAGAGAATGAACCTACCTCAGCGGCAACAACAAAACACGTTAACTGCTCAATACTTGGCATATAACCCACTCCTTTTTATGGCGCACGAAAGCACAAACTAAAAAACGCGTATCCAAAACCATCTATCTAAATAATAGATACTTACTAACTACAAAGCATCAATAATATCTTTAATATTGCGATCAGTTAAATACACGCAAAGTAAAGCTCAGGAGAACAACATGTCATTGCAGGTGTCAGAAAAAGCAACAGCAAATATCGTTACTCGTAGTAGTCTCGACAGACTACGTTATATCCTGTTGTTTGAAGCTATTTTGGTCGCCAGCTCAACGGTTATTATCTCTTTCATTCTTGAACGCAATTTACTGGAAGTCAGTTATCTTGCACTCGTTCTCAGTGCTATCGCCATGGCTACCAATCTCTTCTACAACTATGCTTATGACTACATAGATGTTTCTTTTGGGCGTATTCCAACAGAGCGTTCAGTAAAACATAGGATTTATCATGCGGTGGGGTTTGAGCTTATTTTGCTCCTTTTCACCCTACCATTAATCATCTGGTGGTTAGAGTTAAGCTTAGTAAATGCACTGTTATTAGATATCGGCATGATGGCAGCTGTCGTAATTTACACATTTTTATTTGGACTAGGGTACGATCGAGCATTCCCGATTAAGCAACCTGAACCACTAATAATAAGTGCTGCTTAAAAATAGGCTATTAAAGCAACAACTCTCTAGAGCCCTTATATATCGGGCTCTAGAAGAGATGTGCATATGTAATGCATAGACTTATCCACAGCTTGCGTGCATAACTATTTTTCTGTTTTTTCTTGCTTTTCTTAACTGCGTGACAATATGCCACATTCCTAGCCTCGTAAAAGCTCATTAGTATGCCCTCCCAAAAATGATCCATTCGTTTATGAGGGCAGCAACTTTGAACATCCAACAACTCATCGGCATGATAGTACTCATTCCTCCTGTCAGTTTATCTGCAAGTGAGCTGTTACCAACATCAGATATCGAGTATGTATCGATAGGTACCATTTCAGTCATTAACGGTACCTCTGATCAACGAGCAACTATCGGCGGAACACCGCTGAAGCAATCTCCCTTAAACGCGCATGTCGTTACCAGAGAAGAGATTGAACGCCTCAAGTTTGTTGACCCCGATGAATTTTTAGACCGAATCCCAGGTGAAACACAAGTACGTAACTTACGCATACCTAATGGTGGCAAAAGTTACACCATTCCCATGCTCGACGGTATTCCACTAGAAAGCCCTTACGAGGGAGCCACCCAACGACTAGACCGCGTCAATACATCAGATATTGAGCGTGTTGAAGTCATCAAAGGTCCCTCATCGGCACTCTATGGCAATAATGCCTTTGGTGGTGTCGTTAATGTCATTAGTAGAGAAGCACCCAATGAGCCTGAAGGTAAAGTATGGGCAGAAAGCGGCAGCTTCTCTCGACAACGTTTTGGCGTAAACGCAGGCGGGCGGGTAGACAAACTTGGATATTTTATTGATGCCAATATAAGAAGAACAGACGGACAGCGCGATGATGCTAAAAATGATCGAGAGCAAGCCAGTATAAAACTACTTTATGATGTAAATGACGCGCTCCGCTTTACCGTAAGAGCTGAACACTTAAGCGAAGACACCGTCGTACGGGGAGATTTAACCCGCGCACAGCTTGCCGATAACCCAAACCAGGCAGGAGGATTGAATTCTGCTACAGACTACACACAAGATTATATTTCGCTTAAAGCTGAACAAGATTTTGAAAGTGGATCCTTAGATGGCTCAGTAGTGTGGCGTGAAAAATCTACTATAGGACTATCTCGTTTTAGCGGTCCTAAAGATGAGGATGACTCAGCCATTAGCTCCAAGATCATGTACCGGCATAACTTTGCAGAAGATAACGCCATTATCGGTTTTGAAAGCTATAAGGGTGAACAATTCACCAAAGCCTATGGTCGCGCAGATACATCACTGTCGGGGCCGTACACAACATTTGATAATGAGTTAGCATTGTATGCATGGTTTGCTCAATACCAAGCTTATCTCACAGAAAACCTGATACTCACAAGCGGTGTTCGTTACGAAGACGTTACTCTTCAATCCAGCCTTTATGAGGATGACGCTAACTTTTCTGATATCTCACCTAAATTTGGCCTGACGTATGATTTACCCGCAGGAAAAATGCTGTGGTTAAACATTTCAAAAGGCTTTTATGCTCCAGGTTTAAAAAGTCTCTTTAACATTGATTCGGGCAACCCTGATCTCAAACCTGAAGACGCCACCAACATTGAAGTTGGTCTACGTGGCAGTAGTGGCGACTTCAATTATGATTTTGCGGTGTATCACACAAGAATTAAAAACTATTTAGTGACACAAACCTTTGGCGAAGTCGGTAGCGAGTACTTAAGCACCACCAATGCCGGCCAAGTCACAGTCAAAGGTATTGAATCTGTTATTGAATACGCCCCTTATAAGACCAACTGGCGTGTAGGCCTTACACATACTTATGCACTCAATACGTACTATAGCTTTATCAGCTCAAAAGGAGACTTTTCGGGTAATGATATGCACCGCTCACCTAAACATCACTTTAACGCGCGGCTTGCATGGCAACCTATTGGGCATCTAGTAGTGGAGTTTGAGGGTGACTTCTATAGCACTTACTTTAGTGACGATGCCAATACACCGGCAGGAAAGTTCAAACGAGATGAGCGTTTTAACATCAGGATGACATACGACAAAAAGAACTGGTCTTTTTGGGCAAACGCGTTAAACCTCACTGACACACGTGAAGACAGGGCCACTTACAGCCGTGGACAGTTGAAGTTTCGTACTGCCGATGGCCGTGCTTTTTATACCGGCGTTTCTTATAAATTTTAAGTGGTCACCACATGATGACTAATATAATCGCCAAAGAGAGCTTTTTATGTTCAAACAACAAGATTTAAATCGCTGGTTTTGGCGGTGGCATATTATTGCTGGGCTTATTACCTTGCCAATAGTCCTTTTACTCTGCCTTACGGGTGTCATTTACCTTTTCAAAGAGGACTATAATAATTGGGCATACCAACAGGCACGGACCATTGTTCCTACAGCTAACCAACGCCAAAGCGGATACGTAAGCTTCGATAAGCAATTAGAAGCAGCCAGCCAGCATGCTGGCCGCCCTATTATGCAAATAACCTTACCCTCTTCAGAGAAAGAGGCAGCCAGCTTTCGTATTCAAGCCAAGGGACACACACGACAGCTCGTCTACGTAAACCCTTACACGGGCGAAGTAAGCGGAGAGTTCATCCAACATGACAGCCTGATGTACACCATCAGAAAACTACACGGTGAGCTATTACTACACACCCCTGGCACCTTAGTCGTGGAGCTAGTTGCTAGTTGGTTTATCATCTTATTAATCACTGGAATTTATATGTGGTGGCCATTAAAAAAATGGTCAGCAGCAGGCTTGTTTAGCATTCGCACGCAAAAGGGTCAACGTATCTTATGGCGAGATATTCACGCGGTTGGCGGATTTTGGTTATCCCTCTTTATGCTCGTTATCATCGCGGGTGGTATGCCATGGACTGATATATTTGGCGGCAACCTAAAGCAGATCCAAGCGGCCACTGATACGGGGTTTCCTACTACATGGCGCAAAGCCCCTAACGTGTTATCCACAGTACAAGACAAGGCACTGCCACTAGAGAAAATAATCAATATTGCACAAAGCCAAGACCTTGCAGGAAAATTAACACTGTCGATGCCCAAAGAAACCACAGGCACCTTTAAACTTGCCAATCGCAGTTTTTGGTTACAAGACCAGCAGGTTATTTATCTTGATCAGTTTTCAGGAGAAGTACTCAAACGCCATAGCTGGAAAGAGGTTGGCATTCTCATGGACTTGCGCCAGGTCGCCATGCGCCTACATCAAGGAGAGTACGGCAGAATCAGCTGGTATAGCGTACTCATTGTTAGCTTACTGTTCACACTCAGCTCAATAGCCGGATTAATAAGCTACCTTAAACGAAAGCCCAGCAACGGCTGGGGATTTCCTACCGTACCCGCACAATTTAACGTAGGCAAAGCTCTACTGGGTATTATCTTAGCCCTTGCCATACTGTTTCCTGTTTTTGGTATAAGTCTGGTAGCCATTGTGCTGGTAAGTCAGTTAAAACCTCTCTTAGAGAGATACAAAGCACGCATTAAGTACATTCGTGCAATTAATGACAGCCATTAGAATAAAGTGATTAAGAAATACTAATCCGTGAAGCCCACGCTACTCCACACTGTATAACAATTGTGATGTATGTTTCATCGTTATACGTGTGTCTAAACGTATTTCAATAAGCGCCATTGTCCCTGCCAATTAGGTTCCATTGCAGGGATATCATCACACTGTTTATTTTGTGATCGGAGGGCTCTGCTTGGTTCAGGTGTAACTTTTTCGCAATCACCTGCCATCGTTGGTTTAGGCGAGTGTGATAAGGTAAACGCACTCTTTATCAAGGAGCTAACACTGAAAGCCATGACGATTTCCTCTTTAAAAACTAATAGGTTTCGATGTAAGAAAATGGTATTTCAGTCACATTCAGGCTGCTTGATGATTCCCTTTAGATCTCCTTGTGTTTTTCTTTATTCTTCGTAAAACCTGTCATACTGATGAAAACATCGGTGGATGTTAGGGGGAAAACTGAAATGCAATACAAATTTTCAGATTGCTGGTTGGATACCGATACACGTGAATTCACCCGAAACGGGCTACCCAACAGCCTTGAGCCACAAGTGTTTGACCTCCTTGTTCTCCTCTTGGAAAACCATAGCCGCATTATCAGTCGGGAGGAATTGATCCACACTATATGGTCGCGAAGAATAGTCTCCGATTCGGCAATTGATGCACGAATAAGTGCTGTTCGTTCTGCTGTCGGGGATAGTGGGGCCAGACAAGCAATTATAAAAACAGTGCCGCGCAAGGGGTTCCGTTTCATTGTTGAACCCGCAGCCTGCAAAAACAAGAGCAAACCTGACACTAAGACACACTCCCCCGCTGTCGCAATCAAAGAGACAAGGAACGCACAACGGATTCGATATTGCTTATCCCGAGATAAAACTCGAATAGGCTACGCCACCACAGGTAATGGAACACCTCTTGTCAGGACTGGACACTGGTTAACACATCTAGAGCATGACTGGCATAGCCCGATCTGGCGCCCCTTCTTAAATACTCTGGGAGAATCATTTAGCGTTACACGTTATGACCAGAGAGGAAACGGTTTGTCCGATTGGCAGCTTCGCGAATTTTCACTGGAAAGGTGTGTCGAGGATCTGGAAGCTGTCGTAGAGGCTTCCTGCTTGGAACGGTTTGTCTTGTACGGAACTTCTCAAGGAGCCCCTGTTTCTGTCGCATATGCTGCCCGTCACCCAGAACAGGTCAGTCATCTCATTCTACAAGGAGGCTTTGTACAAGGCAGAATGGTTCGCCCCTCTATAGAGGAAGCCGCTCAGGGTGAGGCAATACTCACATTAATCAAGCATGGTTGGGGAAAGCCTGGAGGGGCGTTTATAAAAGGGTTTTCATCTTTTTTCATTCCTGACTCAACAAAAGAGCAGATCGATTCACTGGTAGATTTACAACAGAAAACCACCACCGCAGAAAATGCGGTGACCATCAGAAGTGCGATTGATCATTTTGACATTTCTGCTCTGCTCAACCAAGTTTCAGTGCCAACTTTGGTCATTCACGCCCGTAATGATTCGGTACAACCTCTGGAGCAAGGTCAATCCATTGCCGCCGGCATTAAGGATGCGCAGTTCGTCATGTTGGAGAGTTCAAATCACGTGATTTTGGAACAAGAACCTGCTTGGCAAGTCCTGTTCAGCGAGATGAAAAATTTCACTCACAATGAATGAGACGGGTGCCATAAAAACTTCAGGTTTAGGTAATTGATTTCCAGATTACTGCAGCGGACCTAATGACCACGATTGGCAAGTTTAAGTATTCAAGAGTAGAGGGGTTACTGAAAATCCTAATTATCATCGTTGGTATCATGTTCAGAGTTTCCATTATCGCTCTCATTCGTGTGAGATTGTAAGCAAGCACATGAAGGTTAAGTTACTTTGTTAACAGTTTGGCAAGGATCAGAGTTCCTGACTCTAGCGGACTCCCTTTACGATAGACGATCGATAACTGAACATATGCCGGGCCATGGCTAACCGGCGTCATAACAAGGGACTTCTCATACCGACTACCTACCACCATATTCTTGCCAATAATGGTGTAGCCTAAACCTGCAGAAATACAACCTAAAACACCATCGGCACTACTCATTACCATTAGCTCATCTGTGTTTCGACCAGCTTCCTGTTGCCAGGCAAGCGCGTGCTTCCTGTAACCACAGCCTTCCTCTCGAACAAACAGTACAGGATCATAGTCACTCTCCAGAGGCGTCACCATAACCAACTCTTCTTGCACAATGGGGATAACCACAAGGTTTTCATGCTTAGGGGCATTGCCTAAAGCAGCGCAATCGACTTTATTGTTCAGCACAGCAAACACGAGCCTGTCACTGGTATCAGTATAAATTTTGGTTCGAATCTCAGAATGGTTCTGCTTGAGTTTTTTTAGCGCTAAGGGCATATGAACGGCGGCAAATGTTTCTGGCATACCCACTCTTAACTCATAACGGTCCTTATTTTGCGAAATGGCAGAGGTAGCTTGATATTCCAACTGTAAGATCTGATTAGCATATTCACAAAGCTGTTGGCCACTTGGCGTTATCTGTAGCTTTCTTCCAACCAATTTAAACAGTTTGGTATCTAATTCCCTTTCCAGCTTTTGAATTCGGTTAGTAACGTTGGATTGGACCGTATGCAGCTTATCAGCGGCCCCTTTAATACCACCTTCATCCACAACAGCTTGAAAGGTCTTGAGCATTAGAATTTCCATAAGATTCTCTTAATCAGAATATTAAGTTCTAAATAATTCAATTTTTAAGATTATCAGAAGAGAGTAATGTTTGTGAATGATCTTTCAATAATAAGGTAATTAGCATGTTAACGGAGCTAACAAAAAGCCGTGTCTACTTTGCAGGTATTTGTAGTTTAATCGTGACCGTTGGTGTGGCACGTTTCTCCTATAGCCTCTTACTACCAATAATGCAGGATAATACGGGCCTTACCGAGTCCGGCGGAGGCTGGTTGGCTACCACTAACTTTATGGGCTACATGTTAGGAGTCCTACTTGCTGCCAGCCTGCACAACCTAAACCATAAATACAACTTACACCGGGTTTATCTTATTTTAAGTGTTGTAACCTCAGCAGCCATGGTGGTGACTACCGATATGATTACCTGGGCTGTGTTGCGATTTATTGCAGGGGTCTGTGCCTCAGGAGGCCTTATTATTGCCTCGGGTCTGATATTAAAATGGCTAGTTAAAAATAATCACCGTGCAGAATTAGGTATTCACTTCACTGGTGCAGGGCTGAGTATTATTGTTACATCCTTGCTGGTAGAAATAATGCTAGCAATGTCAGCCGACTGGCAGCAACAGTGGCTCGCTTTAGCCGTTTTGGCTGCAATAGTCGCCATTCCAGCATGGTTATGGATGCCACACCCTTCTACAGAAGGCCAAGCGGGAGTTACGGCTAAAGATACACCTCCAAGTAAAGCCTTCACATCGATGATGATGTTAGCCTATTTTTGTGCAGGTTATGGTTATGTTGTTAGCTCCACCTTTATTGTGGATATTGTTGAAGGTATTAAAGGCTTACAAGGACAAGGAGGTTTTGCTTTTATATTGGTTGGATTAGCAGCATCTCCAGCAGCATTGGTGTGGGACAGAATTGCAAGAAACGTCGGCTACCTCAAAGCGTTATTAGCCGCCTATACCTTACAGGCGATAGGGATTGTTCTACCGGCAATTAATGATACTTTACCTGTAGTTATATTAAGTGCGCTGCTGTTTGGTGGGACGTTTATCGCCTGTGTTAGCCTAGTACTAACCATGGCGGGTAAGTTTTTCCCAAGTAATCCGGCTAAGTTCATGGGAACAATGACCTTAGCTTATGGTTGCGCACAAATCATTGCCCCCGTATGTACCGGGTATCTTGCCGAAGCTTTTGGAAACTATGATCTTGGGCTCTACCTCTCTGCTGCTGTCATGATGATTGGCACGCTATTTTTGCTTGGCCTATTACGTATTGAAAAAAACGCCGAGAAACAGAAAAACCTCAGAACACGGACAAACATCAGCGCTCACTAATGTATAGTATCAGTTCCATAAAGGGCCAATAGTCTACAAGCCCTTTCATCCGGCTTTGGTCGGTCATACAATCGAGTAAATGGACAAATAAGAGGCCGCCGGTGATCATCCGTAATAAGGACAAAATCAACTCACCCGATACAATCAAACTAAATTTTGAAGCGCTGGGCTATATCTGTAGTGACGCTATTGCCACTTCGGTTTACTTGGCTTGTCATCTGCAAAAACCTATTTTGGTTGAAGGCCCTCCGGGTGTGGGTAAAACTGAGCTCGCCAAGAAAGCATCTGAACTATTATCCTCGCCACTTATTCGCATGCAATGCTATGAAGGGCTGGATGAAGCTAAGGCGCTTTACGAATGGAAGTACGGCAAACAGCTGCTCTATACACAGCTATTAAAAGACCAGCTAGGCGATGTAATGCGCGGCGCCAAAGGCCTTGATGAGTCGGTTTCTCGGCTGCATCAATTTGGCGATATATTCTATTCCGATGAATTTCTTGAACCTCGTCCGCTTCTGCAAGCCTTAAGATCAGAAGATGGCGCTGTACTTCTAATTGATGAGATTGATAAAGCAGATCAAGAGTTCGAAGCGTTTCTCTTAGAACTCCTTTCTGATTATCAAATATCGATTCCTGAACTGGGAACGGTTAAAGCAAAGTCCAAACCCATCGTATTTTTAACCAGTAACAATACCCGGGAACTGGGCGATGCGTTAAAGCGGCGCTGCTTGCACCTGTATATCCCTTTCCCTTCAAAAGCCATTGAACAGAAGATCATTACAGCCCAAGTCCCTGAACTGAATGACAAGCTTAAACAACAGTTAGTCGCTTTTATTGGCGAGTTACGGGAAATGGCGCTAAAAAAAGTGCCTGCGGTGAGTGAGACCATTGATTGGGCCCGTGCTCTTTTACTCCTAAATGTTGAAAACTTGGATCATGAATGGATAAAAACTACTCTCAATCTACTGCTTAAGTTCCAAGACGACATAGAAGCCGTCGAGCCTGAGATTGATAACCTTTTAAAAGCAGCCACTAAGGAAAACTAATCGACCTAAAAAATCGATAATTATCATGCAAAAAGTACTGGGCGACTTTATTCACGCATTGCGACATGCCGGATTACCGATTTCATCAGCGGAAACGTTAGATGCACTAAGAGCGGCTCAATTGGTAGGGATAGACAATGCCCCACTACTCAAGCACTCGCTTGGTATGACGTTAACCAAACGCTTGGAGCATCGCCTTACCTATGAGCAAATATTTGATCAGTACTTTACTAGCTATGATCAACTTAAAGAAGGCTATCAAGAAGCGCCTCCACAAGACGCCACAGAAGGCTTAGAAAAGAACGCTCAAGCAGAAGCAAAGAGCCCTAAGCAAGCACCGTTGAACGAACCCGTAACCAACCTGAATTCACCTTTGGCACAACAATTAATGAACGGTGACATGTCTGCTATGCAAGTCATGATTAGCAGTGCGGCAACGGCTTCTGGTGCTCAGGACATTTCATTTATTACCCAAGTACCCATGGTGACATATCGGGTTATGCAGGCCTTGGGCGATACTGAGTTTCAGCAAGAACTGGTTAGACTAGCCAGCAGTGATGAGAGCAGTGCTACTGTACAACTATTACGCCAGCGAAGGTCACAACTGCAGCAACAAGTGCGAGATTACGTTGAGCAGCAATATTTGATATTTAATCAAAATGAGCCCAATAAACTACGAGAAAGTAACCTTCAAAAAGTTAACCTAACCAGCATCGACCACCGTAACTACAAGCTTATGGGTGAACTCGTTCGTAAAGCAGCTAAACGACTTGCCAGTATGCACAGCCGCAGACGACGAATTACCAAGCGCGGCCTATTGGATGTTAGACGAACGATTGCTACAAACGCTGCTTATGATGGATTTTTGTTTCACACAAAATGGAAATCGACTCGGGTAGACCGTCCTAAAGTCATGGTGGTGTGTGATGTCAGCGGCTCAGTAAGTGAGGTTGCTAGATTTTTGCTGCTGTTTTTATATTGCTTACAAGATGTATTACCCAAGGTTCGCTCTTTTGTATTTTCATCTGATATGGCCGAAGTCACCCAACTTTTCGAGCACAAGGGTATGGATCTAGCCTTAGCAGAAGTCATGCAAAAATGGGCCAACCTACCCAGTGACTATGGCAAAGCGCTAACAGACTTCGAACAAATAGCGCTTGCTGATATCGATAGCCGCACAACAGTCATCATGCTCGGGGATGCCAGAAACAATAATGAAGACGGCAATATTTCTGTTTGGGAAGAGGTGTATCGTCGCAGCCAGCGAGTCATATGGCTAAATCCCGAAGGCGAGTTCAGTTGGGATAGCGCTGACTCCATTATGAGTAAGTACGCTCCCTTTTGCTCACATGTTGAAACCTGTAACTCACTACAAGACCTCAATAGAATTTTGGGGTCTGTATTAAAACGAGCAAACTAATACCCCTATCCCAAATAGAGTTAAATCAACCTAGATCATTATGATGTCGAGATAGAACCTTCAGCTGTTACCCAGGCAGAAAAACCACCATGCATATGTACAACATTGCTTAAACCCATTTCAATAGCCGCTTTACCGGCAAGCGCAGACCTCAATCCACCGCCACAAAATAAGACAAACTTAAGATCTTGTTGAAAAATATTTTTTGCATACGGGCTTTGCGGATCAATCCAAAATTCCAACATGCCTCTAGGACAATGATAGGCACCAGGAATCCTCCCTTCTCGCTTCAGCTCCCTAATATCCCTCAAATCAACAAACTGCACGCCCTCTTCTTGGTAAAGTGACAGAGCCTCAGAAATAGAGACTTCCTCAACGATCTTATTAGCTTCTTCAACTAACTGATAAATACCTTTTTTAATGATGAGTGGCATTTAGCCTCCTTTAATTATGATGCTGAATTGATGCTAAGCACCGCTGAAGAGCGCTTAAGCAATATTGAAGCACACACTAATAAGACTGTGCCTACCCCTAATATGGCCAATGTAATGCTTAAGCCTTCGCTAAAGCTTCCGCTTTTTTGCGCTAGCACGCCCACCAGAGCAGGCGCAATAACCTGAGCCATTCCATAACTAAAAGTTAAATGACTCATTGGTTTTGATGGATTACTTGGATATAGCCGCCCCATCATGGACAACGTCATACTGACAATACCAATGAAGCTAAAGCCGTATAGAACAGCGCTGCTATAAACAGTCCACTGAGACTGCTCAATTAGTAACAAAGCAACACTCGCAGCATTCACAAGGTAAGCCAGCAGCAGCGCTGACCACAAACCAGCTTTACGTGCGTAAAGATCCCATAACCAACATCCCGGTGCAGCGGCAATACCGACCCATAACCAAACAGCCCAACCTTGACCTTCCAACCCTGACAACATCTCTACTATCGCAACCAAGAAAGTTGCTGTTACAACATAACCAAACCCTGCGCAAAAATAAGCAGACTGCAAAATCACGAAAAATAAACGGGAGGGTTTAGTTTGAATATTAACCGAACCAGTAGTCTTAACTAGATGACCAAAACTCGGAAACCAAAACAGCACAGGGATAATCAACACGCTCGCTAACAACCCATAAATTAACCATTGCTGATCCCATGAAAAGGAGGTTTTAATCATCTCTGCAGTCACGGCAGTCAGTACAATGCCAATACCTAAGCTGGAGAAAAATATACCCAACTCAGGCTTAGCCTTATTTTCACGCAACCAGTGCATCAATAATCCACCACCCAATAACACGCCCCCCGCGGCACTTAAACCCGACAAGAAACGCATCAGATACCAGATCTCTTCATTCACAGTCACTGCCATACCTAACGTCGTAATGGCGGCAACGAATAAACTACATTTATAGAGTGCAACTTTAAAACTAATACAATGTAAAAATGAGACAATCAACGCGCCACACAGATAACCCGCATAGTTAGCCGCTGCTAAAAAACCTGCAACTGACTCAGTCAACCCAATACCATCAACCATTTCCGGCAACATCGGCGTATAGGAAAATCGTGCAATTCCTACCGTGATAACACCACCGATAACACAAGCACTTTGAACCCTAACTTGTTCTGTAATGACCATAAAAGATGACTCAAAAAGATGATGACCTTGAGGTTATCTGACAATCATCCGCATTTCTCTATACACTATGACAATATGTATAGATAAAGCGTCAAATCAAGAAATAAACAAGCCAATGAAAGAAAACAAACTATCTCTACTGGAAATGGAATCTTTACCGCGTGAAGTTTTCGTTCGCCAGCAATATATACCGGCTCAACATTTTTTCCCTGCTCATACCCATAACTGGCACCAACTACTGTATGCCACTTCTGGAGTATTAACCGTTGATGTTGTTAATGAGCGCCTATTTATATCTCCAGAAAAAGCGGTATGGCTTCCTATGGGGTGTGAGCACAGCGTATCAACGGCCTTCGGGGCAGAGTTAAAGAGCCTTTATATCGACGCCAGTTATCAACAGCTAGACACAAAGAAAAGTCTCGTTTTAGAAATATCAGCATTGCTTAAATCGTTAGTTATTGAAGCCTCTTCTTTCGAAATAAACTACTCTACAACAGGTTACGAGCAACAAGTGATCTCTTTAATTTTGAGCTCGCTTCCACGTTTAGCACAAGACAAAACTCATCTTCCTTGGCCAACATCCACTGAGTTATATCATTTATGTACACAGCTTTATAATCACCCAGAAGGGAGGTATTCGACTGCTATATTGGCTAAAGAGCTAAACGTTTCTAAACGGACATTGGAAAGGCGGTTCATTAAAGAAACCGGAAAATCATTACAAGCATGGTGCCTGCGTTTACGATTTTTAAAAGCGATCGAGCTACTTAATACAAACCAGAGTATTACCCGTATTGCTTTAGAGTTGGGCTATAGCTCGCCCTCCCCCTTTATTTATATGTTCCGTGCTCAAAGCGGCGTTAGTCCTGGGCAGTATCTTGCTGAGTCTCAAAGAAACAGCACCAATTCACTAAAGAGCAACTAAACAAAACTAATAGAAAAGCACCATAGCAATTTTTTGTAGACAATGCTCCGCTATCTAGTTGCTGCTTTAACCCGCAGGATCAAGCTAGATCCTGCTTACATGTATAACTAGGATTTGCGTTTATCTTCTAAATTCCCGACATTGGAATAAAGTTATCCAACGCTTTAATACGCTCAAACCAATTCAAAATAGAGGTATAAGAAGAGAGGTCTATTCCACCTTCATGTGCTAAAGCAACGTATGGGAAAACAGCAATATCAGCAATAGTCGGGCGCCCTAGGGCTAACCAATCATGTTGAGAAAGATGCGCTTCTAATAAAGGCAAAATACCATCATTAACTGCCAACGCTTGCGGCTTATTAAGTGGAGCAGAGAATTTATCGACTAAACGCGCAGCACCGGGGCCATTTTGGATCTCATTGGCAGCCGTAGACAACCACTGCATTACGTCACCCTGCTGAGCAGCACCCTCTGGCCACCATGCATGACCGCCATACTGGCGAGCTAAATAAACAAGAATCGCCTGTGAGTCACGTAATACAACCTCACCATCGACCAACACAGGGACTTGTCCCCACGGATTAAGATCAATAACCGGAGAGCGCTTATGCGCCCCCTCTAAAAAATCGACGGCTTCAAGCTCCAAATCTTTTTGCATTAACGAGGCAAGCAATCGAATTTTATAACAGTTACCTGAAGGTTCTAAATCGTAAAGTTTCATGCCTAATTGTCCTTTTATTAATATGAAAGTTATTAGTGTGAAATAGCTTGAATCAGTTGATTAAATTCGAGCACGTTACCGTCTGGATCACGAAAGAAAAGCGCGACACGACGCGAACCAATGGGATGAATATCTTCCGTAATAGTAATGCCTTCCTCCAAGAGCCAATCCCGCAGCCTATACAAGTCATCCACAACAAATGCAGGGTGAGTCAAGCCAGGATATTTAATCGGCATATCTAGCAATGCATTACGAGATTGAGGTTGCCTGGCGGCATTAAAAATTAAGTTAATCCTCACGCCATCACCCGCCACCATCTCATTGGCCTCATATGCGGCAAAGTAAGCGGTCTCTACAAACCCGAGCCGTGCATAAAACGCCGTAGCTTGTTGCCGGTCACTAACGCGAATACCTACATGATCAAATGCGCGAATCATCTCAGGCATTGGCGACACAGGTTGGATGCTTTTCATCATTTACTCCTGATAGAAAGAGACAACAGTATCTTTTATTCATCAGTTGCAATAAATACCCATATACTGATAAGTTCTTTGCATAAAATGCACAAATGAGCCGACCATGGATAAACTCAAAGCGATGGCGACCTTTGTAGAAATCGTCGATAGAGGAAGCCTTTCTGCTGCCGCTGAAGCGATTAATCGCTCTCCTGCCTCTGTGGTCCGAGCACTCGCTGATTTAGAAAACCACTTAAGTGTGCGTTTACTTAACCGTAGCACCCGACGTATATCCCTCACTGATGAAGGACGAGATTACCTTTTGCGCTGTCGGCGTATTCTGGCGGATATCAACGACGCAGAATTTTTGCTGGATGCTCGCCGTGGAGCACCAGAGGGTAAGTTATCAATCACGGCCCCAATGATGTTTGGCCGTTTGCATATTGTCCCTTTGCTAAACCGATACTTAAGTGAGCACCCCGGCCTGCGCGTTGAACTCACCTTGATTGACCGTATTGTTGATATTATTGATGAGGGTTTTGATCTGGCCATACGTATAGGGCATCTTGCTGACTCATCTCTTATCTCAATGCCTTTAGGGCTCAACCGCCATATCATTTGCGCCAGCCCCTCGCTAGTAAAAACAATGGGAAAACCAAGCACGCCTGAAGAATTACGCCATTGGCCTCTCGTTGTTTTTAATCCGCAAAGTAGCCAATGGACGTTTAATAACGGCCAAACACTCAACACCTATGACATGCATACCGTCATATCTTCCAACCAAGTTGATAGCACTCTTTCCTCCGCCATCAGCGGCTTAGGGGCTACGCGCTTACTCCACTACCAAGTAGATGAAGCGTTAAGCAAAGGCCAGCTAATCCGTCTGCTCCCTGAGTATGAAAAAACATCTATTCCTATACAGTTTGTTTACCCGCATAACCGCTTACTCTCGATCAGAGTGAGAGCTTTTTTAGACTGGGCAGCACCGCAATTAAGAGATGTTTTAGGCAGATAAAATTATGAGTGCCTTTTAATAACGAGGATATTCGCAGTAAGACGTACCTTATGGCGATATATAAATAACAGCCAGAGGTACTTATTTCCCACTATTAGCGTAAACCTCTCGATTTATACCGGCTAACCCCTTAGATTGTCTGCTTCTTTAGATTTCTAATATGCCAATAAAGCGGATGAACTTTTAACATGAGCGCTCAACACAAGCCGATGCTACTGGCGATGATACTACTGGGGATGAGCTTAATTCCCGTAGGCGACTCAGCCGGAAAACTGCTCACAGAAATGGATGTCTCTCCGGTGTTTGTTGCTTGGAGCCGTCTGTTAGTAGGCTTTTTGTTTATTCTTCCCTTTAGTGGGTTAGTACGCGCCGAGATAAAGCAGCTCTATGACTGGCGTATGCTGCTACGTGCAGCGCTCTTTACCAGCGCCATATTTTGTATGATATCAGCACTTAAAACGGAGCCTATTGCCAACGTCTTTGGTATCTTTTTTATCGGGCCCATTGTTGCCTATTTTTTAGCCGCCGCCGTGCTTAAAGAACGGATAACATTACTGCGCTCTGTACTATTATTTATTGGCTTTGCTGGTGTGCTACTCGTTGTAAAACCCGGTGTTGGTATAACCACAGGTATGCTGCTCGCCCTCATTGCGGGGGGGTGTTATGGCTGCATGTTGGTAGCTAACCGCTGGCTTGCTGGCTTCTTTAGGCCACGCTTGATTTTACTATCAACATTATTGGCCGGAAGCATCGCATTAACACCCGCCGGTATTGAGTCCATCCCCCAAACAATCGATAGCCGTATTATTTGGCTAGTGCTGGTCTCTTCTATTGCCTCGGCCCTGGGTAACCTCATTATTATTGAAGCTAACCGCCGCTTAGATGCCAACATTGTAGCGCCGTTCGTATATTCCCAGCTGGTCGCCGCCGCTCTTTTAGGCGTTTTCCTCTTTAATGAATGGCCAGATGCATACAGCCTCATAGGCTTGGCAATCATTTTCACATCTGGCATCTTGTCGTTTGTGCTTTCAAATAGAAAAACAAAAATAGCACTGAAATAAACAGACTAAAAAGGGATTATTATGGAAACACGACAACTGGATTTTTACTTCGACTACCTGTCTCCGTATGCCTATTTTAGCTGGCGCTGGGTGCAACCTCTGTGCGAAAAATATGGCCTCACGTTAAATGCGCACCCCGTTGTATTTGGAAAGCTACTAGATCACTGGGGGCAACTAGGGCCTGCAGAAGTACCGCCTAAAAAAACAGCGCTCTATAAATACTGCTACCGCTACGCACAGCTCAATGGTTTTGATTTTGATCCACCCCGCAACCATCCATACAATCCATTACCAGCATTACGCTTATCACTGCCTACTGTTGCCGGAGATGCCCAGCACCAGGTTATTAGTGCTATCTTTGAGGCAGGGTGGTCTCGCGGAATCGACCTAGCCTCTGAAGAAGACCTTGCCAAGGTACTAGACTCACTCGGTTTGAATAGCACAAAAATGCTAAGCACGATCAAAACTGAAGATATAAAAACCCAGCTGCAACAAGAAACCACACAAGCGATTGCACGAGGTGTTTTTGGAGTACCCACCTTCATCGTGGACGACGAGCTTTTCTGGGGAAATGATCAACAAGAACATTTAGAAATCTATCTACAAGGCAACGATCCTCTCAACCCAGCAAAGGTTGAAGAGATGCTAGCGCGACATCGCAGCATTGACCGTAAAACGTTTATGGAACGAGGTAAAGTAAAGTAGACCAATACAGCATATCTGAAATGTAGACAGGTTAGATTTATGAAGGAAGAGAGCCTGATTTTTCTTACAGATTTATACTACTAATTTAAAAGTAATTTCTATACAGAACAAGAATAAAGGTGCGGTGTTATATTTATTTAGACTTTATTAGAGTGCGCAATAGCTGCCTCTAAGATTTCATTAGAACAATCGAGTATATCCGAAGGGCTATGTGGAGCATCTGGTGATACGGCTGCTGCAGCTACAGCTTCAGGCTTAAAACGCGCAACACCATCTGCCAAGCGTTTCTTTTGAAAAAGATAATAATCACTATCTTTTTCAACTCCTCCGTATTTAACTAAAACTTGTAAAATTTGGTTTTGCCAATCTTTATCAGACGGAATATGTTTCCAGTTTTTAACGTCAATTATTGGCAATACTTGTGACTCAAATATTTGCATAACAAAGGTTGCACAAGTCAAACCAGCAAATTGACTCTCTGTATGGAATTTCCCAGTCTTAGTGAAGCTAGTTCCTTTATGGCAAATGCTATAAGCGATTCCCTTCGGGTTCTCCTCAGCTACCATTGCACAGAATGTCGCCATATGCATTTTATTGTCTGCATCTAATGGAACATCCAACCAAAGATATTTATCTTCAGGATCTGACTCTAGAGCATGATAATGAAAAGGCTGATGTAAAAATTTTGTATCACCAGTTGCAGAAGTATAATAAATTCCAATGTGCTGCTGTTTTCTTGACCGATCAGGCCTTCCAATAGCAATACAAAAAAGATCTATGTCCTGTGGGTCAGAGTCAAAACAAGAATAAAAATCCATTAAAAATCAGATAAGTCCTTTCAGAGAAACTAGGGGGTCTTTACCTCTACTACTCATTTCAGTGGTAACACTTGATAATAACCGAGTCCATTCAGGTAAATCATCCTTCCAAGAGCTTGTTAAACGCAGCAAGCCAACTAACAACACATCACTCAAGTCTTTTGCTTTAACGAATCGCAAGAAACTATTACAAGTTTCGTATTCGTGATTTTTTAGGAGCTCATTTATACTCTTATAATAAGGCAGCAGGGATTTAACATTATCTAAGCTTTTTGAATTACCATAAAAGTCAGATACCCACGGCGCTTTCTTATACAAACTGAAATACTCTGTACTATAAACTCTTGCTGGAATGCTAGCAGTTGATTGAGCCGTATTTAAAGGAAAGCGAACAATAGATACCACTGAGGAGCGCGTAGCACGCCTAGCTGAAATATTAACAGCTTCAGTGACATCATGACCTTGAATGTAAGAGGTCATAGCGTTTTCTGTAGGTAGCTCGCATGCAATCATAGCTATTTACAAACCTCCGAATTTACTAGCGTGCCAAAAGAGTGCTTTTGCAGGTCATGAGCTTTATCTAACCATTCAAGTATCATTGTTTGATCGATATCAGTTGTAAAATCGCTTGAAACCTTTGATACCACTAATGTCTCAAGTATAAATCCTGGCATATCATTGATAATCGCACTAGCTACTTTAACGACTGCTTCACCTTTTGGGTCAAGTGACTTAATTGTATATTGACAATTCACTGCCACAATTTCTTCTTCTACTGTATCTTTGCTCAAGAATTTTTCTGGCAAGCTCGTATTGATGTGAAAGGTGTCTGACAGGAACTTCTCTGCACTATTACCATTTTTAGGAAAAAAAGCATCTTGGTATCTTAAGATTAAAACCAGTGAATCCTTGTTTGTCTTAAGTTTATGAGGGCCAGCTTGATCAAAAATCTTAAGGCATTCCTGAATAGCCTGTTTGAAACCACTCCAAGAATAGCCTTCTGTTACCTGATTAACAGTAAAGAGGCCCAGACCCGTTTGAAAGCAAGGCCATTTATTCTCTGCTTTACGATAACGATGAGTAAGTGTCATTGGAAATACAGAAGGTGAACCATCACCCAACATCTCAATATGGTCATAGCCATTTAATGAAGCAAGTGCACTTACTTTGCCAGCAAAAAGAGTTTGATCATCATTAGTATATTGAAACTGACCTGGAGCATGCTCTCCCCATCTCAACTCAAAAATTGCTTCAAGTAGGGGTGGGTTTTGTAAAAGTGCCATCTGTCAACATTCCTATTCATTACTCTCTTAAAACACAATAACACAAAGCGCCCATAACTGGTTCTAACAAATCACTAGCTTGTGTTTTGCAGCTTTTCTCATCCTTAAACAGCCAGAATTAGCATTATTGTAGCATAACAATAATGCAAAACGAGCGTACTCATAACTTGCAAATAAGTTACAGGTGAATTTCTTCCAATATGAGAAGCTATAATAATGTTTTGCATGGAAGCATTTTATATACATAATTTCCTCCTATGGCTTTATCACTTAAGAATACTGATGCTCACGACAAATAAGCTGAACATCATTTGGCGTAAGCAGTTCTTGAGTTAGGCCGCACAAGTACTCACCAGAGGCTTGCTGAGTATTATGAACACAGCTAGAACATTGGCCGAAAGGTTTAAAATCATTAGCGTTCTGTAGCTGATACAGCAAGGTCTGTAAGGATGAGTTGATCATGGCAACCTCATCAGTACTCATAAGATCACTGGCTGCTTTCAAGATAGGAGAAGGCAACATCTGCTGTGTTACCGCTCTCCCCGCTTCGGTTATTTTCAGATGTGTAACACGCTTATCTTTTTCATCTGTGAGCTTTTCTATCAATGCTTTTTTCTCAAGCACTTTAAGTGTTTGCGATACCGTACCTTTGGTTTGCCCCAAAAATTCAGTCACGGCCATGGGCGTATCTGAGTAACGGTTACAGTTCGCAATATATTGTAATGCTTCAAACTGTACGGGCTGCAAACCATGCTCTAGGAGCATTCCCCTGCTTTCACTTCGCAGTAAACTCGCCAACCTTTCCAGTAATTGCTGATCTATCAATTTATTCATAAGCAAATAGTATCGAATCAATACCTTGTTGACAAGCAGAGAAAACCACTTCATCATAATATTGTTTCGAGTCAATACCAAAAGGATAGTAACCATGAAGATTCAACATTTACTCACCCACCCCGTACTAACAACAGCTACATTGGCTACAGCCCTACTCACTTGCTCAGTAAGCTTTGCCGATGGCTCACATACCAGTGGTATACATTCAAAGCTAAGCACATCTCAAAACATTGAGCCCACCTTTGACATTGTTCACACTAAAGTGACTACAAAAAATAATATCGCCACCTTTCATATGGCTGTCGCCTCACAAGCAGGTACAAGCAAGCCCAGTGCGAGTGGGAAGTTAGCGGGGAGCTCGGTTTACTCATACGTATGGCCCACCAGCCTTGATAGCGCTAGCGTAGGATTTGAAAGTAACGCAGGTATTTTGGCACTGGCAGTAACAGCACACCCAGATTTTGACGATACGCCACTCTATGATGAAAACGCAGACAATGATCCAGGGAATGATGGTGATATTTGGCACAGCCATTGGGTGGTCCTGCAACCCAATGAGCAGTGCGGTAAAGGAGCACTCGGCGTTGTTGATATCCCCGAAGGCGCTACACCAAAATTACCTAAAACCTGGCCAGGACTTCCTATCCTATTAGACAGCCCCGGTTGGGATCCTGTATTTAATGGTGATACTGTAGAAGTTAACGTCGCCTTTGATGACATTACGGTTTTTGAGAAGACCTCATTTGATGGCGTCACTGCAGGCTTACGTGTTAACCAAAGTGTGCACGCTCCCCTGTTATGTGTGGTTAATGTCATCGATATTGCCTCAGGCGATTTAAGTCTTCCGGGCAAAGCAAACCAATAAACAGCAAACCTAGCGACAAGGATGTTTCTTTCTTCGAGGCAATAAAAAAAGGAGAAACAGCATGCAAAACATCATTACCTACGGGCAAGCACCCGAGTTAGAAGCCCTGACATGGCTTAACACAGATATACCACTCACCTTATCCGACTTAAGAGGAAAAGTAGTCGTCATTCATGCCTTTCAAATGCTATGCCCGGCTTGTGTCGTACATGGCATTCCCCAAGCTGGCGCTATACACGAGCTATATTCACATGACGATGTGCAACTCATTGGCCTACATACTGTTTTTGAACACCATGACGTAATGACGGTAGAAGCACTCGAGGTTTTTGCATCGGAGTATCAGCTCACATTTCCCATAGCGGTAGATGCCCCGTCAAACACAGGGGCTATTCCAAAAACGATGGCCGCCTACTATATGCAAGGCACTCCTACACTTATTGTAATCGACCAACAGGGGCAAATAAGGCTCAATCACTTTGGCCGCTTAAGCGATATGCAGGTAGGAAATGCCATTGGCCAGATCATCAGCGAAGAATAAATTTTATGAATATTTAAATAATTTTTCCTATTTCAGTTTGGTTTCAGTTACGGGTTTTAAAGTAGCACCATCACAGCGAAACACGCTGAACAAACTTAAGGAAATAACATTATGAAAACTCTACTTACGGCTACTCTTCTTTCTTCTGCTCTTTTCGCTTCACAGGCATTTGCTGCTGGCTTAAGTGACTTTTCTGAACACTCTGTTGAAGCTAATCTCGCTGCCGGTCATGTTGCTTCAGCACAAGGTTTTGCATCAGTTGATAGCCCACTGTCTCACTTAGGCGCATCAACAGAAGCACAGCTAGATAACGATAGTCAGTATATCGTCAGCACTTATGGCAACACTGTTGTGTTTGCAGGCTTAACTGCACCAGCAGGATCAACAGAAGCACAGCTTTAATTACTCTGAGGGAGCTAAGCCTCCCTCATTCAACTCTTACCACTATTGATAGGAATAGTTCTAGGTTCAGATTTACAGGCTCAAAAACTCAGGTTCACACTTTTTATACTCTCTTCATGTACAGACTCTTAGCCGCTAACTATTTTATAGTTCAGCGGCTTTTTTTGTAATGAACGAAACGGAACCTGTATTACTGCCCCCCCACAAGAATAAGCTTGCCCGTCTTAGGATCACGGTAAACCTGCCCTAGCGACTCCATACCATTTGCCTTTCCGTTAATCATCTCCTCAATCGCATCCGGCGCTTCAACCAGTTCACGCCCTTCGGTAACTTCAGTTTTACCGTCTAGCTTAAAATGCTCACGCATCTCCTGGCTTTGCGAGACCAGTGCCAACATCAGCCCAAGAGCAAACACCAACATAACATCCATGATATTAGCGAAACCTGTTAGCGGGTCATTATCACCCTCACTAAAGCGACCACTTTGCCAAGGTAACGGCTTTTTGTTCTCAGGCTGCTTCATGGTTACTGCTCTGGGTTAGTTGAGTCCAAGTATGCTCATACCAACGGCGCCGTATCCTGCTAATGCAATAAGCGAACAAGCCTACTAATAGCCCCACCACTGTCGTATCAAAAGCAACGGTCAGTGCCGTTGCTAGGATATCGATATCTCCTGCACTTAGCGCTGTAAGGCCCGGCCCCAAAGGAATCAAAGTTCCCATCAGACCGAGGATAGGGCCTACACGAGCCAATAGGTCAGTGCGCTCAAGCCGACAATTAGCATAATGGCCAAAACGCTGATCACTGCCTTTAGCGTAAATTGGCAAGGTGATAAAGCGCTCCGCTATCATTAACCCCAGCTCCCATAACGTCATCATAACGGCCAACGCCAAAGCGACGAGTACTGGATATAACAATAGATCAACAAACTGATGCAAAGCACCAAGAACAATACCGTGAATCATGTAACTAGGTTCCTTTTACGTGTTGTTTGGCGTGACGAATGCCGCGATAAAAACCCGCACCGATAATAGTTAATAACAACGCCAGAGCCAGCCACTGCCAATAAGATTCGTCTACAACCGACTGCTGCTCAGTTGCTTTTGTTGTAGCCGCTTTTTGACCACTATCCGGCTTGACTTGCTGCTCAGAAGGTTTACTTTGCTGTTTTGATGTCTGAACAGCTTGTTCTTGCAGCTGCTGTATCTCTGTCAGGCGATAGATCTCCACTGCCTTTTTAGCTTGGTCTTCAGGCTCCCCTTTAGCAGCCTTGATCGTCTGCTCCAAAGCTTGCCAATCTTCAGCACTTAGGTGCTGTTCTAGCCAAGGGAGCATTGGGTGATCCGGATCGGTATGGCCACTTCCGGGCAAGCCATTTTTAGTAACCAACTCAGCAAACTTATCCGCTAACTCAGCGATCGTTTGCTTATCAGCCTGCCAAAACCCTTTATGCACAGCCACCAACATCACGGCCAGCATATTGCTTTTAACATGCACGTTATGGCCCTTCTCCAGAAACTCATCGAGTTGTAAGTCGTAGCGGTCATCCATATAGACAGCTTTAACCTCTTCCCACGCCCAATCACCGACTAAGCTTGGGTTAGTCACCTGCCAACCCCACAGATATTCAAGAAACTCACTTCCCATCGTGCGAGCGCCAGCATAATCGTGTTGCATCAAGCCTTGCAGCCACTCAGGATTAAGAAAGCGTCCTCTTAACTCTTGTCTCAGCGCCACACTTAAAGGTTGAGTGCGGATCTGTTCTGGGTTGGAGTGATCCAATACAAAGTTATTGGGCGTTTGGCCAGTTAGGGTCTCAATTGATAAGCTCAACCCACCAAAGTAATCGAAGGCATCATTATTATCGATGAGCCCATAGAGGTTACTGGAACGACCAAAGTAGGTATTTTCTACGTCAGATAATGCCGTTCGAAATGCTTGTGCTGCGGGCTTACCAAAGCCTTCGGCACCATAGCTATGGCCGAGGCGTCGCAAATATACATCCGCTAATTCAGAGCGCTGCTCCCAAGCACCCGAACGCTCAACAAGGCGATTAATACCGGCGCCATAGCTGCCGGGAGCATCACCAAACACACGAAAACTGGCTACAACACCGGCTTGCTCAGCGGAACTCCCTTGCAGAAGTAAGGCTTGCGCCTGCTTCACCCAATGCTTAGCTACTTGGTTTTGTTGCAAGCTTTCCTTACCGCCGACGGCAAGTTTCCCCAATGGGGATAACGCCTGCTGTAGAGCCAATGTAAGCGCTGGGTAGTCTTTAATAATAGTATCTGCACTGGTATCCAGCGCCATCAGGGTGGCACGATTAAGCAGCATCATTTGCTGGCCATAAAGGTCACGAAACAGGCCCGATGTAGTGAATACGGTATCGCGCCTGACACGCCCATTATCAAGTACTTGAGGCTTCAAACCTTTAACTAAGCCACGGCTATTCCACACCGGCTCAATACCCAGCATATCCAGCCCAAAAGCAATCATCACTCCCTCATCGCGTACTACGTCTGATGCCCACAGTACCAATGCTTCACTTTTATCTGGGTTTTGCTGATTACTTTGCAGGTTGCGGCTACGTGCATCTTCGGCCATCTGTTTTCCTAGCTGCCAGGCAACTCGACTAGGAATAAGACTGCTATCTAGCGCATAGAAGTTGCGTCCTGTGGGTAAACTGTTTGGGCTTCGAATCGGATCATTACCCTGCCCTGGTGTAATAAATCCTCCACTTAGACCGTTGAGTAATGACTGCGCCTCTGCTGCAGGTGATAGCTGTAGTTTTTTCTGCCACTCCCGTTGCTGTTCTTCATCGCTGGCTGCCATTGAGTTCAACATCATATCAACGGCCTGATCAGTCCAGTCTTTGCCGTATATGTGCAACCCTAGCGGCATAAACTTTTCTTGTAAGGTAGTCAGGTAGTGGCCTATCTCATGCACTAACATATCGTCGTCTACTTCATCGAAACTGATTCCCATAATCGACAACTCGGCAGACATCGACTCGGCCAGTTCATCCTTAAGTTCCAACTGCTCCACCTTGTCACGAATTTGCTGCACTAGTCGGTTGGCAACGGCTTGATTACCACTACCGTGGCTGGTTTCAAAACTTTCGATAAGTTGGCGCAATTGCAGTAACTCATCATATAAAGGCGTGCTCTTAAGTGGTGGTGTTAAATGGTCCACCATCACCGCCAACCCACGGCGTTTAGCCTGAATACCTTCACCCACCCCATCAACAATGTAAGGGTAAATGCCGGGAATATCAGCGGCAACAATACGCGAATAGTCATCTTCTGCGACCCCAACCGAGCGACGTGGCAAAAACTCATACGTTGAGTGGCGCCCTAAATGCACCAATGCATCCGCTTTAAAGCTATCACGTAGATACTGGTAAAATGCCAAATACTGATGAGGCGGAGGGAACGCTAAATTAGCATGCAGTAGTTCTTCGTTAATTTCCCAACCACGAGGTGGCTGAGGACCAATGAAAATATTGCCAAACGTCAGACCCGGTAACAGCAGCTGGTTTTGATAAGTCATCACATTACCCGGTGCTTTACCCCAGCCACCAAGGCCTTCAATACCGGTTTGCTGCAAGGCTTTGATGATAGACAACGCATCGTCCATACAGAGTTTGTTATCGCTGGGCTTATTTGAGTTTTTACTAGGACTGAGGCTTTGTTGATAACAGGATTTTAATTGACCCAGTAAAATTAATGCACGCTGGCGAGCCTTATGATCAACACCCTCCAGCAGGTGATACATCTCCTCCATGGTGTGCTGCAATGCATTTTCAGCCAGCTCTGGTTTGCCCGCTTTTATTGCAGCTTCAAGCTGCTCGTGCAGTAAACCAAAGGGGCCAAACTCCATCTCTCGCTGCACGCTCGCGGGCAGTTGCTTAAACCACTGCTGATAATTCTTTGCCGCCACTTTAGTGATTTTCGGACTCATCGTTTTGAGTGCTTGAGCATCCTGAGGAAGGTTAACTCCACGCTCTTGCATCATATCCAGCAATATTTTCTGTGATGCCGGTAGCTCTCCTGTGTCGTAACCGTCAGCCTTAAGCTGCTGCAGAATCTGCCAGAGTGACGCGGGAACATCGAGATTATCAGCACCAATATTGTGGCGTCCAGGAGGATGGTTGTAATAGATGATGGCAATGCGTTTATCGTTATTAGCCTTAGTTTGCAGGGTTTGCCAACGCTTGATACGCGCTAATAGAGTATCAACACCTTCTGCCAATGGAGCGATTGCCTGCACTCGGATACCGGAGATTGGATCATCGATGTTGTCTCCAGCGGTTGCGATAACCAAAGGTTGGCTAGCTCCCTGTAGCTCGGGCATTGCTACCTGATAGTAAACCTTCTCTTGCGCGAGCCCATCTGAAGATAAGTGGCGCTCCAGCGCTGTGCGGTCTCGCAGTTTGATTGCTTTAATCACGGGCACATTAAGCTGTTTGAGAATCTCAGTAACTGCTCCGCGCCCCTCACCGCCACCAATAACAAAATCTTGTAGCATAACAATAGCGCTCAGCTGCTTACTGTAAGGCTTGAGTTGCTCTACTGCATCAACACCGGCCTCTCCCCAGTAAGCGAGAGCAGTCAAGCAGTCGCTACCGTTTCGCTCTCGTGCCTGCTCACATAAACCGCGTAGCATTGCTGCATCAGCAGGCCGCCCTCCTCCCGCATGGTCGATAACCACCAACAGTGGTTGATCGCTTAACGTAGGTATTTCAGTACTGAGCTGCCCTTTATATAACCACCTTAACCTAGGAACTGGAGAGGGAGTTTCAATTTTAGTAGCGGCTCCCAGACGCTGATAAACCCAGCTAAAGAGTAGGCTAGCGTTTTCACTACCACCTGCCTGCCAGTAACTACGTGCTCTAATCCACTGGGCTTGGTTTGGATACTGCTGTAGCTGCTGATTCAACCAGCCATCAAAGTCGTTATCAGGATGGGCTTTGCTTATCTCACGTAACTGTTGGTCATTATCAAACACGGCTCTGTGTTCGAGCTGGCTAAGTTTCACCAGGCGGTGATCGCTGTTGAGCACGAGTAATGGTCTTTTTACCTGGCGTAGCAGTGGCTGTAATTCAGCCACGCTGGGACCATAGAGGCCTATCGCTAATATAGCTTCGCTGTTGTTAATCAGATCGGCGGTTTGCTGCTCAGGTAACTGACGCAATTGAGCATCCGTACGTGCTTTGACAACCAGTTGAGGATAACGCTGGCTAAACTGGCGAGCAGCCTCGGCAACGGTCTCGGCATTGCGCTGGGAAACCAACACCAGTAAATAGTCTTGTTTATTTTGAGTAGGCGTAGCAGCCCAAGCAAATTGAGCTGTCGTCTGCATGAGAAGCAGAAGCGTCAGTATTAACGAACGCATAAATGTTAATCTCCAGGTAGTGGCGTAAAAAAAGGAGACAAACGTATGCCGCTGATAATACTCATCAGAACATGTCATACCGCGTTTTCCCGCCCGGTGCATATATAAATTACTGGTTCATGTATCTGGCTTTTGCATTAGCGAAACGCTAAGCAATTACAGTTGCGGGAACAGCCCCGGATTCACACCGGGTTCCATGAGAGCATTGATCGGATCAACAGCTCAGTAACGCCCGTGTTTGTACAGGTGATGCAAAGTTAAGTCAATTAGGGCAATCCTGACGAGTGTCCAGTGAGGGTTTAAACTAGGGGTTTAGTAAGCGCCCCAAAGAGCGCTGATCCGAAAGCTTTAGCGGGATTCTTTTCTATGATGTGTATAGAGTCTGCCTCTTATCACTCAAATACTGGTTTAAAGAAACTACGTTCTAAGCTCAGAATACAGCGGGTACTTTTTGCATAATCAAAAGCGGCAAGACACTCAGCATCATTGAACGAATCAATACGATATTGCTCATATTCGGTTAGGCTTGGAAAAGTAAATAGTGCCAGCGCTATATTGTTTGCACCTTCAGAAGGCAGAAAATACCCGTTGTGAACGCCGCCAAACTTATTAACTAAAGGGATCCACATCTTCGCGTACTTTTCAAATTCAACAAGCTTATATGGATCAATCACATAGCGTAAATAACAGGTTACCATTTAAATCTCCTTATCTAGGCATTAAGTTTTTTAATTTAAACGTCTTCTATTTTCGTCCTAACCGATTAACCAGCGATAGCCCCATAAAAAAGTCATGCCGCCCAAGATCGGCCAAAGCAGACTTTTAAAATAACTTGCAAAAACAACAGCCACACACCCTGCTAAAATTTGCGCTAGCTCTACTTGTAAGCCATCAACTTGTTTACTAAAGACAATCGGAGGGATGCACAGTGCAGCTAAAATAGCTGGGGGTAACAACAAGAGCACTGGCTGGCAACGCGCTAATAGTGGCCCTAGTTTTCCATGCAACTGAATAAAAGAAAGGCGTATTAAGAAGGTAGCTAGGCCACATACAAAAAACAGTCCCCACAAACTCAACTCACTCATGTGGACGCCCCATCACTGAGTTAAACGAGCGGCCGGCAATACGCGGTAATATCAAGCCCGCAACAACCCCTCCCACAATCGCCAAAATAAAGCCTAAGTTGTAAGGTAGACCCTGTAAAAAGATAGCGGCTAGTCCCGAAACCACCGCAACAATTAACAACAGACGATTAGTAATAGTCGACATTAACATCGCCAGAAACGCCAGAGGAATAGTAAAGCCGAGCATCCATTCAGGAGGAATGCTCGCTCCCACTGCAATGCCCAGTATTACCGCCAATATCCAGCTAACCCACAATGCCACAGCAGTGCCTAAGTAATAACTAATGCGTTCTGCATCCGTGCGTTGTTGCTGATCAGGTGTAATACACAAGCCATAGGCCTGATCGCACAATAGATATGCAAAGGGAAGCCGGAAACGCTTCTTCAGGGGGTAAAACAACGGGGCGAATGTTGCACTATAGATGGCAAAGCGTAAATTAATCACGATGGTGGTTAACACAATTACCACAAATGCTGCATTTTCTTGGATAAGCTGCATTGCTGCTAATTGTGCTGATCCAGCAAAGAACAACACCGTCATTCCCATGATTAACTCGGGGCTCATATCCAAAGCTACACCGTTGGCACCCACAATTAAACCAAACGGCAAAACGCCTGAAACCAACGGCATCAGATCCCTTACCCCTTGCCAAAATTGTGATCGATAATCCCTCACCTGCATAACTAACTATTACCCTTTAAAGAGTTAAACAACATTGAGGAAGGTTACGCTCACTCACTAGCGCACTCAATAACTTAACAGCGCCTTGTATTACTTTTCTAGGCAAAACACTTTTGCGTAAAAGAACCCACACAATATCAAGAGCACCTCCTCTTTGGCGACAATATTTACTTCACCTGTCGTTATTCTACAACTGCACCTTACAACAACCGTCAACAGTGGGCTCGTTTCATTAATAAAAAACACTTTACATACATAAAAATATATCGCACTATTTGATAGTGCGCTATATAAATAATTATCGACACCTAATTCTGTTTGGAAAATCACAATGAAACCAGAAAAAATTCTTTATACCGCCTATGCAGAAGCAACTGGTGGCCGCGAAGGCCATATCAAATCAGACGACGGAGCACTGGACTTAGCACTAACAACACCAAAAGCATTAGGTGGTGCAGGTACGTTTGGCGTAAACCCTGAGCAAATGTTCGCAGCGGGATATGCGGCGTGTTTCATTGGTGCACTACGTGTTGTATGCACACGTGAAAAAGTAGCCTTCCCGGAAGACACCCTTGTGTCAGGTGAAGTCAGTATCGGGCCTATTGGTGATGCGTTTACTGTCACCGCTACATTGAATATTTCCCTGCCAGGGATTGATAGCACTCAAGCCAAAGAGCTGATCGACAAAGCACATCATGTATGTCCATACTCTAATGCTACACGCGGTAACCTTGATGTGACACTAAACCTCATAACGTAAAATTATGCATGATAAGGAGATCTACCATGGCACAACGTTCATCTAAACTTTCAGTATCCAAGGCATTACTAATTACGGCTTTTGCTAGCGTCACTAGCATGAGTGCTCAGGCCGATTGGCAACTGGATAACTCGCAATCTTCATTGAGTTTTATTTCAGTTAAAAAAGTGAATGCAGCTGAAATATTCCAGATTACAAAGCTTCAAGGTAGCTTAAGCGATACGGGTGCATTAGAGATTAAATTAGATTTAGACAGCATCAAGACTCAAATTGACATCCGAGATACGCGAGCATCTATTTGATACTGCTAACTTTAAAGTCGCTACCTTAAATGCACAGCTATCTGCTGAAGCGCTCAGTGCAATTAAGCAAGGAGGTGTCCTTACCACTAGCGTTGATGGCCTACTTGATTTTCATGGTCTTGAAAAACCTATTACAGCTAATGTAACCGTGATGTCTGATGGCAAAACTATTTTAGCCTCTACGCAGCAGCCCATTATTGTAAAAGCAGCTGATTTTGGCTTAGATACAGGAATAGAAAAACTACGTGAACTTGCAGGGCTAGCGAGTATTGGCCATTCGATTCCGGTCAGTTTCAACCTGGTTTTAAAATAATCAGCTCTTTTTAAAGCACGCATAAAATACTGTTGTAACGGGGGTTGGCATCAACCCCGTTACCTAATACTAAGCGACTTAAATAAAACCACTTATTGGTTAACATAGCTAAGAAGTAAAAACCTGCTTGCCATGCTCCACACGAGCGCTACACTTGTCATAAACAGCTCTCTTTTTTCATAGGTAACAATAAGATGACAAACACACTCTCCCCTATCGATGAGCGGCTGTGCTTTGCCTTATACTCCACTTCTCAAGCTATTATTAAAAAATACAAAAAGAGCTTAGCTAAGCTGAGTATGACGTACCCACAATATCTGGCGTACCTCGTCTTAAGCGAGCAAGATACAATGATCGTCAAAGATCTAGGCAAAGCGCTCTATCTTGATTCGGCAACACTCACACCGCTATTAAAACGGATGGAGCAGTCCGGGCTCGTCACTCGCCAAAGAGCCAGCGATGATGAGCGAAAAGTAATGATTAGCCTCACGCCAAAAGCAAAAGCCTTACATGATGATATTGCCACTATTCAAAAAGACGTTGCTTGCTCAACTGGGCTAGCGCCAGAGCGCTTTCAAGCGTTACTCTCGCAACTGCATGACCTCAATCAGCAATTGAGATCTCCCCAAGCAGAGACAAGCATCAACCATTAAGCTGGCTTTACTCTGACACAGAGCAAGACAGTTTAAGCATCCTGCATAATTGCACCGGCCTGGTACCCACTGTAAAGTACACAAAAAATAAGTAGGAGGTTGTTTTGCCTCTTAATAACAACCCAACTTAGTTAGGTAGTCCCAGAATGATTGATAAAGAAGCTGCTGCAAACTTGTTTAAAATGGCCGATGAGTTTATTGATGTAGCCAATCGCTTAGTGACATCAGACAATAAAGACTTAGAAGATGTAGGCGCTGCACTACGTTATGCCGCTGCACGTTTTAGTGCTCATGAAACGGCGTATAAATCGAAGGATTTAGCGGCAGAACGCAACGATGCATTATCGTGGTTCACAAACCAGTACTCTGAAATGCTGGAAGAAAACTTAGATCAGCATATCGAACATTTTGAATCACTTAAAAATAAGACTGAAAGCCACTAATAGCGGCGCATACCTTATACAAAGATCTGACAGGATGTCAGATCTTTAGCTACTTTTGTGATGTAGCTTTCAGATCACTTTTTTCTATTGGCGGCTTCATTTTCACAGCCGGAGCATTAATCAGTTTTCCAGATTTTTGAATCAATTTTTTCTTAACTTTATCTAACCTAATGACGTAACCATTACCACCAATTCCGCTAAACACCTCGTCAGCAAAAACAATAATATTGTTAGTATAAAAGGCCACTGCCTCTTTTTGAGTCACGATACCAAGATCAATTTGATGTACATCTCCAGAGAAGAAATCATCTCCCTGCCAGTTTTCAAACAACCATAGACGTTCTGAATCTAATAGCACTAGCTTGCTTCTGTCTGGACTTAGGGCTGCTGATGTAACCCAGCATAGCTCTTTAATAGTGGTGCAAGTCGAAAACTCATTGATGTATTTTGCTGTGAAATTTGCCGCATAATCACCTATTCGATAAAGCCGCGTTTTACCATCAAACGGGCTAGAACGATTTTTAGTGAATAGATAAAGACTGCGCTTATAGTAGATAAATGCTTCCACATCGTAGTGTGCATTTTTACGTACTTGCTCATCTAACCCGACCTTAAACTCTGGGTTGGTGAACTTAATGATTTCGGCACGAGTGCTAGCAGATTTGATATCAGTAGGGTTTTCAATTTTGTAGATGGTCAGCCATTCACGATCATTATCATTATTGCCAAAATCACCAATAAAGAAGTGTCCAAAATCGTCTTGGGTCATGTCTTCCCAATCCCAGTTTTTAGCATTCTCTATTTCAATACTACGCTCAATCTTACCAACACCATCTAGCTGATAAAGCCTGGGGGAATCCCCCCCGTCATTAATAGCCCAAAGCTGCTGCTTTTTATCAAACTCAATCCCTGATATCTCTTCTAGCTGCTTATCAAAACTGATAAATTTAGTGCTATTAAGCAGCCATGTTCTGTAACCGAGCACACTCAGGAAAACGACAAAGCAAATAAGCACAAGGCGAGTGATTGATTTTTTAGTTAACATCAAGATTACTACATATAAATCTTAGAAATGAGCATTCTATTGTAGCTCAAAAAGGGAACGGATAGCGTTCCCTATGCAGGCACTAAGTTATGAGTTTTTTAGTGAGAGTGACATCTCATGCCAGCTAAGCCCGCCGTGATCAGAATCTGATTCGCCGAGATGTACAAACCCATGCTTAGCGTACATTTGAATTAACTCAGTTTGGCAAATTAAATATATTTCAGTTTTTGTAAGTTCTCTCATACTACCAATGAAGCTATTCATTAGCTTATCAGCCATACCTTTGCCTTGATATTTGGGATGAACAACAACAGACATAATGACAATATGCTCACCACTTGGGTCATGACCGATTAATTCTTTAAATTCCTCGTCAGACAGTACTACGTTATGAGTGGCGCCAGAGTTGATAAAACCAATGATTTCTTCTTGGTTCTCTAAAACAATAAAGCCTTGAGGATATATTTTAATTCGCTTTAGTATTTTTTCTTTTGTAGCGGCTTCATCACCGGCATAAGACACAGACTCTATTTCAAAACATCTATCAAGATCTTCTTCTCTTGCAGAGCGAATAGTTAACTCATACATACGCTAATAATACTCCTAACCAATACTTAAAAATGCTGACAATTGCGGGAAAGCACAACAGACAGATTTAGCTCTGTGCACAAAACGAACGATGTTATCGCACCTGATTATACGGACATTAGAAAATCACAGCTAAAGTAATCGCCCCCTCTCATTCAATATTATTGACATACCCAACGCAACAAAGAAAACGACACCTAGTTATCAATAGGAAATTCATTATAAAAAACAGCCACATGCATAAAAAACACTCTATACAGCAATCATTAAGCCCCTAAGGTAGACCATGCTTCTCGCTGAAATAGTGATGTAAATACAATTTAAACTCACCATAGTGAGTGGAAACTTATCATGAGGGAAATATGAGAAATAATTACTTCCAAGCACTCGGTTTTATAGCAGCGATAGGCGTTTCTGTTAATGCAAATGCAGCCCTAATCGGCCAATGGGATTTCAATGGTTCTGTAGCAGGCACACCAGGAAATGATGCAGTATTAAGCGCCCCTACTGGATTAGATACATCAGGATATAATTTTGATTCCGGTAATGGCGTTGCCATCAATGTAGCTGGAATTACAGACACTTATGCTATTGAGATGCAATTTAGCCTAGATTCTAATGACTCAGGTTATCAACGACTAATATCCTTTGATGGCATAGCAGAAGACTATGGCCTTTATGCTTATGACAACTATATTTATTTTTATGATGCTAGTCCAGATATTGATAACTTCACTTTTTCTGCTGGCGAAGCAATGACTTTGAAAGTTAGCAGAGATGGTAGCACTGATACTTTTTCAGCTTACTTGAATGATAATTTCTTATGGGATTTTGATGATTCAAGTAATTTAGCTGTGATAACTGATCCTTCTCAAATGTTAAACTTTTTTGTTGATGACGGTAGTGAAAATCCTTCTGGTTTTGTGGACTCTATCAAAGTTTTTGATGGCAACGATAACGCCAGCACAGTGCCGGTACCAGCAACGATGTATCTCTTCTTAACGGGTTTGCTAGGACTGATGAGATTAAGAAAGAAAACAAGAGAACATTCCTAACATCAATACCAGCGGAGGTGGGATAACATCTCCGCTTTTTAAGCGGTATTAGCTCCATACAGTCAGCTAAACAATAAAGCACTATATAATGTTTATTTATTATTTAATACAGACCCCAAATAATCGGTTACTGTTGCCCCTAACTCCTGATGGAAGGCTTGCCGGTTAAACCCTTCTGGGTCTTGCGCCACAATGCCAACATCATTTTTAATAGCATCAGGAAACGGGGTTATGAACGAAAAGTGCCCAGCATTTTCGATGGTTTGATAACTCAGCATTTTCTTATTTTTGAAGTTTCTAGCTATTACCTCTGACTGATAAGGCTCAACCAATTCGCTATCCTTCTCTGCTCTTAAAAGCAGCGTTGGAATATCAACTGCAGCTAAAGCATCTTTAGACTTGAATAGTATTCCCACGGGCGCCATCAACACCAAAGCTTTAACGCGTTCATCACGCTTATTTTTGATTTCCACCGGCATTAATTGATGGTCTTTTACTAAACCGCAAAAAGGCGCATTCAGTTGAGGGCTACTTTCACACAACTCAATAATATGCCTTGTATTGGCTACACCACCAGCAACGGCCAGCGCACTATAACCACCTGCTGAATGTCCTATCACAGCAACTTTATCAACATCAATACTCGGCGCTAACGCAGGGGCTAACATTAACGAATCAATAGTAGATCTAATATGTAGCGGGCGATTTTTCCAATTGTTAACACTACCCTGGGCAGAGTTGTTTTTATAATTATCCTCAGGGTGCAATGGCATCGCTACGATAAAGCCTTGCTTAACCAGCGCAAAAGCAATACTTCGATGACCGAGATTAGAGCCACTGGAACCATGAGAAATAACTACCAACGGGAAAGCACCCTCAGCAATAGCACTGCCTATGGAGAGTTCCATCTTAAACGGCCCAAATTTAACGGATCTAGAGGGAACATGAGTGGGATAAACAACCGCCATAGGAAAATGTGTATTGGTTTCGTTTGATGTTACTTCGATTTTAAGAAAGCCCACAGAGAAATCACCGCTCGCTAGTACAGGCAAAGCACTCGATAAAAGAAAGGTAATAAACACGTACACTAGTCTAAACACAGGTAATCCCTCACCGTAAGATATTGTTAAAGAATCAGAAAAATCACACTATTTGCCTGACTTAATCATTTCGATAATTTTTTTAGCTTTTTCAAAGTGGTCAAGTTTGTGTGTTTGTATCCACCAAGTAGCCGCTTCCATCAGTAACTCGGGAGTATCGTTTTTATTAGCAAAGAACGCATAGAAAGAGACACCTACATTATCGCCTTTTTGGTCTATCTTCTTAGCGCATACTTTAATGACTTTTTCTCTTAATGAATTACGCACTTGATTCCCTTTATACACAATACAAATTACATTCAATATTTTATAAAGCTGTAATTACCAACGAAGTGAAGCAACTGACGGTAATGAGCTCCGTTTGAATTACTTATTGCTTAATTTAACTGCGGTTCCAAAAGCCAATATTTCAGACGAACCATCCATTATTGCACTGGTAGTAAAACGTATACCCACAACAGCGTCAGCCCCCTTTTCATTAGCACTTGCAACTAAACGCTGGATAGCTATATCCCGAGCATCGGTTAACATTTCGGTATAACCACGGATCTCGCCACCGACAATGTTCTTTAAGCCAGCCATAATATCTCGGCCAATATGTTTAGCCTGAACTACGCTCCCAGTAACAACGCCGACTATCTCCGTAATATCTCTACCTGGGATTGTCTCTGTGGTTGAATAAATCATAAAAACTCCTTAAGGCCATAACGGTTCATGACAACTATCGACACCTTGCGTGCCCTCACGGTTACTAACTTCCAGCCGTAAGAGCATAAACCACCTACTTTAAAGTTCAATGAATTACCGCTGCTTTTCTTTGCTAAAAAGTGAGGAAAACCACGAGAAAGTGGCATTAATAGGTAAAAGCGAAAATGATATATAAACACAAAAAAACGCAGCAACCTATATTAGGCAACTGCGCCTTTTTAGAACCAATCCTAACGTTTAGAAATTGAACTTCCCGTTATCATTTTTCTGTTCAACTTTTGCCGGGATTGTTTCTATTGTGTCCCAATGTTCAACAATTTTGCCATTCTCAAGACGGAACAGGTCATAAAAAGCGACATGTTCATTTAGAAACTTACCTTCGCTAATACTGAGAACAAAGTTACCTTGCCCAAGTACTTTATGGTTTTGAGTGTAAATCATTGGCATGCCCTGCTCTGCCAAAGCGCCAAGAGCTACACCTAAAGCAGCTAAGCCATCTCCCACTGCTGTATTATGCTGCAAGTACTCTTGCTCTTGTTCGCCGATATAATTGGTAATCTTGTCCATCTCACCCTTGATTAGGATAGTTTCTACAAAACCTGCAACGACCTGTTTATTTGCTGCAGTTTTATCTAGATCGTGAATATCAGTCTGGCCATCTAATTGCGTACGGCCACTTGGGTTTGGTTCTGCCTTTTCAGCTAGGTTATCCCAGTGTTCAACAATTAACCCTTCTTCAAACCGGAACACATCAAACCCGACTTTAGGTCCAAAAAAATTATAGTTAGTGTGTAATACAACGTATTCTCCATCCTGAAAAGCACGCTTAACATCCGCTTTTGCACTGCCTTTAGGTAGCGCCTGAAGCACTGCACCAAAACCTGCCAAACCATCACCAACGGCAAGGTTGTGTTGGATATATTTCTCAGGGTTTATGTAAGCAACGGGCGTTTGATCACCGGTTTCAATACTTCTGATCAGGCTAACTGCTTTATCTGTATTAGACAGGCTCATCTCTTTATCCTCTGTTGTTGCTAAGCACCCTGTAGATGCCAAGATTGCAGTAGTCATTGCTGCGCTGGTAACCAGTTTTGTGAGTTTTTTATTCATTATTGTCTCCAAATAAGATGGAGATAGATTACGGGCGAACAACAAATTTAACGCGGTGAGGGAGAGCCTAAAAATGGTAAATATCGAACCTTACGTTTTTAAAGATGAATTTTTTAATACGGCAAGCTAAGAGAAAGTACGAGTATATTGCTTTCGAAAACCGGAAGGCGTGTAGTGTGTATGTTTCTTAAAATACTTTACAAAATTACTGGCATCATTAAAACCAAGATCCCACGCCAGTTGCTGAGTGGTACAACTGTCTATTACCAAACGACGTTTAGCTTCGAGTAATGTGTAGGCATCTATTAACTGTTTAGCGGTTTGCCCAGTCCCTTTCTTGCAGACCTGATTCAGCGTTTTATATGTTGTGTGGATTTTATCCGCATAAAGGTTGGCATCGCGCATAATCGTAAAATTATTATGCAGCAGATCCAGAAAACGATTAAGTTTATCCACTTGCCCTACTGAAAGCATATTTTGCTCGGTTTCATGTCTCTCTCTCCTTAGCATTAACAGTAAGCAAGAAAATAGGTGCATCAAAATAAGTACGCCCCTATCAGGGTTTGCTAGCTCTTTTGATAACTCGGCCATCAGTAGGACACAACTGGATAAACCAGCATCAGAAGGTGTAATCACTGGCTGATAGTTAACACCTAAGTGGTTCGGCGAAAAGCCAGGCATACGCATGTTATTCAGCACTTGCTCTACAAATGATTTTGTAAAAAGTAGTACCTCACCTCTTGTATCAGCATCAAGATCATAGGCATGTACTTGGTCAGGATGAACCAGAATAAAACTACCGGGCTCAAAGTTGTAATCAATAAAATCGATGAGATGTTTACCTGATCCTTGCTCGACAAAGATCAGATTATAAAAATTGAGGCGATGGGGTGTGACTGGGTTGGACTCGATAACTTGAGCCCGCTTATACAGATCTTCAAGACTAATCGATTCAATACCAATATTACCGGCTTTTTGATAATTGAAGGCTATTTCAGGAAAATCCATGATGGTTAATACCATTAGCTAAGGGATGAGAACAAACTTACCTACGTGCTTTTTCTCAAGCAACCCTTTTTGAAGATATGTAATAGGATAAGGTTTGAAGAAGGAACAGAACCCACCTGAGATAGGTAGAAATTTGTTGAATGCTTGTGGCTTGAATACAATGAAGAAAACTATATTGGGTTTTAGATGTTTAAGCATGTCCTAGAAACTCTGCTTAAAAGCCCTAGTCAAGGAATGATAAAAGATGGGACAGGATGATGCATAAAGTAATTGTTCTGGATGATGTTGAGCAGCCTTGAGCGCCGTTTTAAATTAGAATCGTCAATGTATGAGCCCGTTTTTTTAGCTCGATAAAAGATACCTTAGCCGAATTGGATTTAGGTGACTGCTATGCCTTTATCACTGATGTGAAAATGCCACTATTATCCGGAGACCAAGTAGTTACCTACATTAGCCGAAAGTATCCAGAGCAGGCGTGCTTAGTGATTACAGGGCAAGCAGAAAAAGCAAAGATACAAAGAATTGCTAAAGCAGGCAATGTACGCCGTATTTTATTAAATACCAATGAGTTTTGATATGCTCATCAACGCTTTAGATAACATTGATAACACCGATGAATCATTGCCTGATTCATAACCACTTACCGTGTCGAAGTAACCCGATAAACAGCACTTACCTCTTATTTAACAAGCACCTTAGCTTTCTGTTTTAATAAAGAAAATACTTGTTCCCATACCGACAAACAAACCACCACTTATGCGATGAAACCACTTAATGCTCTTTACATTTGATAGAAAGCCTTTTGCTCGCTGTGCTATATATCCATAAGTTGACAGCGATAAAAAAGAAAACGTCATAAAGATAAGTGTCATCAGCACGAACTGCGTAATAATTGGATTAGACGTATCTAAAAACTGTGGAAACAGCGCAGCAAAGAAAAGTATAGGTTTAGGGTTGGTCGCTGCAACAAATAGCCCCTCTTTAAAATAAGGGAGCAAGGTACGATGTCTATCAGCACTTTTTGAGTTCTTGTTTGGTGATGCCCTCTTACTTGAAAAGAGCTGGCGCATACCCAAATAAATCAGATAAGAAGCACCTATAATTTTCACTACGCTAAACAAGGTTGAAGATGCCAACAGCACAGCACTTAAGCCACTAATCGATAGCGTTGATAAGAACATTAAGCCGATAATGTTACCCAGAGCAGAAACCATCACCACCTTAGGCCCATTCATTGCACCATTGTAGATCGCCAATAAAATGGCAGGACCAGGGCTAATCACATAAAAAAATGAAACTAAGACATAAATTAACAAAGTATCGATATTCATAAATCCCTCGAAAGAAAGCTATCAGCGCATACAATCGGCGATGTTGAGCATCCGTAAACTATCACCCCAGCAGGTTTATTTATGATCACTTTGAGAAGTACCCGGAATCTATAACTTTTTGGGTTTCACAATCCCCTGGGACTATTGTTGCCCAGCCTTCTGTAATACCACACCTGAATTTAGTGAGCTCTTTATTCTCAGGGGAGTGATAAAAGGTTTCTGCTGCCTCAAAGCTTTCAAACTCCAATATAACCATATGAGTAAGCATTTCCCCCTCAAGCGCTTTAGTAGGACTACCGACTATTACTTTGGCGCCATACTTCTCATTTATAGGTAACGACAATTGCGTGAGCTCATCAATTTTACTGCGATCTGTGATCTTGTAATGATGTATAACATATCCAGCCATATTAACCTCCGCTGTGAGTTGTGTAGCTAATATAGAAATTTTCAAATGTGCTCATTATCTATACTGCACGATTAATTTCTTATGATCAGACAAGAACAAACTTACCAACAAAGCCAGTGTTAGTGCCATAGTCATTAAAAAATATCACAATAGATGACTCTGTTGTCTATAATCACGAGTCGTTTAATACCTCAAGATTCAAGTAAACAACTGATGGCTTAGGGTTTTCAAAAGCAACACAGCCAACGCCAATACTTCCCTCTTTGTACATAAAGTACTCTTCGCCCCGATCAAAATCAGACAAGACCCAGTCTTTATTACAAAAAGAAGGATGCTTGGGATTGTTATCCATGTTTAAACCAAACTCTTTCGCTACACCTTGGTTTGATAATTTTATTATCGTAGCTATCGCCTCAGCGTCATCTTTTGTCGTTGCCACTATGCTCATGTGCTTCCCTTCACTCATTGATTAATAAGAGCTGCTAGTTATTAGGTCATACTTATTAGCTAGCCACTCTTGTCTAACAATACATAAACATTCATATCATAGCGTTTGCCTTTTGAGTAGACCGCGGGCCTATCAGCATCTTGTATGCCCAAACAATTAGCAAGAATCAACGTACCGCAACCTAAACCCTTACTGTTATACTGCGCCCTACTTTCCTTATGACGACCTACCTGAGCCTCTATGCCATTTTTAAACCTTGGATTGTGTAAACCTATTGTACAAGCGATTGAAGAACTAGGTTATACAGCCCCTACTCCTATCCAGAAACAAGCCATTCCCATCATTCTTTCTGGTAAAGATCTCATCGCTACGGCTCAAACTGGGACAGGCAAAACCGCTGCGTTTGTTTTGCCGATATTAGAGGCATTTAACAAAGAGCGCACATTACGGGGTAAACGCATACGCGCGCTTATTCTTACCCCTACACGCGAGCTAGCGGTTCAGGTTGCAGCCAATGTTGAACAGTACAGTAAGCATCTAAATCTTAGCTCTTTGGCTGTTTATGGCGGTGTTGATTCTGAGGTACAAAAACAGCGTTTAATCGAGGGCATTGATATTTTAGTAGCTACACCGGGCAGGTTACTTGATTTGTCTCACCAGCGTGCCCTGCACTTTGATGAGCTTGAAGTGCTGGTATTAGATGAAGCCGACAGAATGGTAGACATGGGCTTTGTTGATGATATCTATAAGATCATTGAACGCCTACCCAAAGCCCGCCAAAACCTGTTGTTTTCGGCCACAATGACTGACGATGTTCGCTCCATTGCCTATGATTTTTCTGATAGCAAAATGAGCAACCCTGCTGTTGAAATATCAACATCACCCAAAGCCTCAACAACACCCAATATAAACCAGTGGTTGATCACGGTAGATAAAGATACAAAGTCCGCATTGCTGAGTCATTTAATTAATGATCAACAGTGGGATCAGGCGCTCATTTTTATCGAGAAAAAACACGGAGCGGCCAAGCTAGTTGCACAGCTGGCAAAACGCGGTATCGAAGCCGATGCCATTCATGGTGATAAAAGCCAAGCCATGCGTGAAAAGATTTTGGCCGACTTTAAGTCTGGCAAACTAAAGTACTTAGTCGCTACAGGCGTTGCCGCCCGCGGTTTAGATATTGGTGAGCTTAGTCGCGTTGTTAATTACGACTTACCTTTTAAACCAGAAGAATACATCCACCGCATTGGCCGAACTGGTCGTGCTGGCTCAACGGGCGAAGCGGTATCGTTTGTTGCTATGGGCGATTTTAAAAACCTATGCGCCATTGAGAGCCGTTTGGACCATATAATTGAGCGAAAAGAAATCGAAGGTTTTCCGGTTAGAAAAGTGGTTCCCATTTCAATTTTGAATTATGTGCGCAAAAGCAAAGCACCTAACTAATTAGCGAACGATGAAAGATTGTAATCAATGCGGTAAATGCTGCATCAAGTATGGCGATGGTGATATAGCAACCAATAAAGCAGAAATTGAGCAATGGGAGTTATTTAACCCAGACATTTTCGCGTTCGTTAAAAACAACGAAATATGGTTTGATCCTGAATCCGGGGAGCAGCTTACAAGATGCCCATTTCTCGAACTGGTTCCAAAAACCGGCCCGCTATCACCCGACAAATACACCTGCAGCATTTACTTAAATCGACCGGAAGACTGTCGTCATTATCCAAGCCTAATCGACGAAATGGTGCGGGATGAATGTGAAATGATTGAAGCGATTGATCTCAAAAACCCTAAAAGAGCCCAAAACAAACTAGATTTCTTGATGAAAGATAGCCGGTATTAAAGCTTCCCATAAGCTAAATTAGCAACGTCAATACCCGGTCATTTCCAGATAGCCTTCGCCGCGCGGTACGCCACTTGAGGCATCGCTCACGCTGACCGCTCCTTCCCAGTAGGGCACCGAGGTATTCATCCATCGGTTCGCATGGCGAGCCGTTATTTCTAGATCAAGGCTCTGTTCCGGCAGCGTCAGACGCCAACGCACCGGTATGCGATGCCCTGCAGCATCAGCGCTCGCCAGCGGCACAAGTGTTAGTGTCGAGCCATCCAGCGGCATCACCTCGCCATCGGGTTTGATCCAGCTGCCGGAAAGGTAGTCGTCGTGGTTTTTGCCCCCGCCGCGCAGGCGAAACGCCATTAATCTAGCGCCGCTGTCTAGGTGCAGCGAAAACCAGTCCCAGCCGATTTGGCTAGCACTCAGTAGCTGACTGCTCCATTCCCGGTCCAACCAGGCCTGACCCCTGACCGCTACTCGCTCTCCATCTAGCATGACCTCGCCACTGACCCGATAAAAGGGCTGGCTGTAATACATAGAGCCCTGTCCATCTGCCGATTTCTGGCTGAAACCGTGGATACCATGGCGCACCAGCGGGCCTTCGGCTTTGAGTTCGAGGCGATAGCCAAAGGTTCCGTTTTCATCCTCGGCTTGAGCGGTCAAGCGAAGATGATCTAGAGTGTCACCCGCAGAATTATTAGTAAGGCTTTCAAGCCTCCAGTCATCCAGCCAGGCGATAAAGGGCTGGGCCGTGACTCCGGCTTGATGGGCAACACTAGGGAGCGGCTCGCTAGCTCCTCGAGCAAAACGTTCGGCAACACGATGCCTGTCGCCGTGGGACAGTGCCATGTGTGCCATCCACAGTTGATTCGTGGCCCAAGGCTCTAGTTTGGGCTTAGCTCCACGTTCGACGTCAGGCACTTGGGGCTGCTGAGCCTGGCGGAACAGCGTCCACTGTATTCCCATGGGCTCACGGTTCTCGTTTTCTAGGTTGGCAGTGAGATACCACCATTCGATACGAAAATCTGGGTGCGGACCGTGATCCTCAGGAAAACTAATAGAGGTAGTGGAGCTGGCATGGGTATAGCCTTTGCTTGACGTACCCAGGCCGGCAAAGCCAGCTCTGTCACCGCCACTAACATCAGTAAGACTATCTGCACTATTGCCAGACTCAGACTTAGATTCAGAAGCCGGGCCGCAGGCGACGAGCAACAGCAGGCACAGCACAGATAAGCCACGCCTCAGTGGGTTCAAGTTCCATTGTTTGCACATCAGGTTTCCTCCTCAGCCAGCAGTGACCGGGGTGGTGTGCGCCACAACTTGAGCATCGGTAGGCCCGCCGCCAGCAGAGCAACCAACACGGCAGTGAGCAAAGTCAAGCTGATCTCACCGGGAAAAATGTGCAGCGGCAACCGCCAACCAAAAGCCGCCACATTGATGCCCCACACTAGGCAGGCGGTAATAGCGATACCCAAGGGAATGGCCAGTAGGCCCGTGATCAGTGCGGCTCCGGCCAGCTGAGCTAGCTGAATACTAAGTAACCGACGCAGTGGCACACCAATCGCCCACAGTGCTGCCAGCCGTCGGCGCCGTTCTTGGGCCTGAGCCAGCAGCGCCGCTAACAAGGCCAACGCCGCCACTCCGAGAGTCAGACCATTCAACGCTCTGGTGATGGCAAAGGTACGCTCGAAGATAGCAGTAGCCGTGGTCTTAACCTCGCGCTGATCTCGCAAGCTGTGTGGTGTCAGGTTGAAGCGCTCGATCAGCTGCTGGCGTAACAGACCAGCATCCTCGCCAGGCTGCATTACGACGCCGATGGAGCCCGGCGACACCCTAAACAGCCGCCTTACTTGGTGCGTGGCCATCACCACTTCGCCGCGTGGGTTGCCGTAATCAGGGTAGATGCCTACTACCGTTACCGATTCACCACCACCGGGCGTGGCTAAACTTAACCGGTCGCCCAATACGATACCTTCGCCCCGGGCCAACTGCTCATTAACAAAGGCGTTGCCGTACTTAAGCGCTTGCCAGGCGGCGTCTCGATCGCCAAGGGTAGCGAGCAGCGGCCAGTCAGCCATTAGCGTTTGCCCCGGCGTGATGCCAAATATCAATAGCGGCAAGCCTGGGCGGCGGGAGGCGGCACTGCCTGTGGCAATCTCGAGCAGCTGCGAATCGGCGTCGGCGCTGATTAGGCGCTCGTGAACCACATCGCGCTGGACAAGCCAAGCATCGATAGCGGCGAACTGCGCCGCCGGCGGTTTGAGGTAAAGATCCGCCATCAGCCGCTGGTCGAGCCAGTCGAGGAAGGTTAGACGAAAACCGCCGACCATACTGCTGACGCCGAGGTTGGCCGAAAGCGCAATCAGCAGTGCCATCATGGCCAGCGATAGCCGAGGCAGCTGCAGTTGCAAGTCGGCTAATGCCCATTGAGTGAGTGGCCAACTGCGAGCCAAATATGTTAAACGTGATAGCCCGCTGAGTGACACGGATAGTACCAAGGCCAGTAGCGGTGGTAGCCACAAGGCAGCGGCTAATATAATGGCTGCGACCAACCCAAAACCCACGACTAACCCAAAGCCTGAGTCCAATGCATCGCCGCTAGTCCGAGTGCTAAGCCATAGCAGCGCTAAAGCTGATAGCGCAGCCACGCCACCGAGCCATGTTTGTGCCAGCAGTTGGCGTTGAAAACCGGCTCTCCACACTTGAGCCTGACCTAGCCCTAGTAAACTGATGCGACTTGCCCGCCACAACACGCCGCTACCAGCGATAAACAGGCCACCCAACGTCACTCCGATACCGCCCAACCAGAAATGCCAAGGTAAGCTAAGCTGAGTACTAACGTCTGCTCCGTAAAGGCTCTGAAGAGTGGCGGCAACGTCTGGCAATAGCGTTTTGGCAAGCCACAACCCACTGATCAATCCTACCAGCGCACCCAACAACCCCAGCAAAACAAGCTCTAGAGCCAGCAAGGCAACCAAAGTGCGGCCCGACACGCCAAGGGCACGTAGTGTACGCAATAGCCCTAGGCGCTGCTCCAGCGCCAGCCCCAGCGCCGCCTGAACAATAAATAGTCCGACAATCAGGGCGAGCAACGCCATGGCCGTCAGGTTGAGATGAAAGCTTTGAGTCAGCTCACCGGGGCTACTCCGCGTATCGGCGCGTACCAGCGTGAATCCGCTGGGAGCTGCAGGCAGTGTATCTGCGGCGCTGACCAGCGCGGTGATCGAGTCGTCGGCACGCAGTAGCTTTGCGGCAATGGCGATATCCATCACCAGAGTATTTGGTGGCAGTTCGGGCACATCGATCATTGGCGGAAAAGGTGTGCCACTGCGCAGTGTCGGGTTGGTACCCAACTGGGAGCGGGTATCCGGTGCTAGGCGGGTCTGCCAGGGCGGCATGATAAAGCCCTGTAGCCCACCAAGCGCTTGGCCGCGGGCCAGCGTACTGTCACCGGGTAAGGTGAGCGGGTCGATACCGATGAGAGTGAGTGTCTCACCACGGTCAGTAATAAGCTCACCCTCAAGCAGTGGCGACACCAGTACGCCTGCCCGACGCAGCTGGACAAAGTCGTCTCGGGTCAGTGTCTGGCCGTCCTCACGTTCAAGGCGATCAAAGCCGTTGCCTAGCAGCGCCTCCGCCCGTGCATAGTTATCGCGTGCCGAGGCATTGATGGCCTGCACACTGCTCCATAGCGCCCCCGCAATCCAAAGCCCCAACAGCAACATGGCCAGCTGGCCAGGATGCCGGCGATAGTGCGAGAAAAGCGTCACCAGCACCACACCGATCAAACGCATGGCAAGTGGCTCTCCCCGGATTCGGCCAGCAGCTGACCATGGCGCAGGATCAACCGACGATCCAGCGGGGCGGCTACTTTGGGGCTATGCGTCACCATCAGCAGGCTGCTACCACTCTCGGCAACCAGCTCCAGTAGCAACTCGAGCACCGTCTCAGCGGTAGTTTCGTCAAGATTGCCAGTTGGCTCATCGGCCAGCAGCAACGCCGGGCGAGACGCCAACGCGCGACCAATGGCTAAACGCTGTTGCTGACCGCCAGATAGCTGCTCGGGATAGTGATTCTCTCGCCCCGCCAAGCCCAGTCGCTCCAGCAGCTTGGCCGACCAGACCGAGTCTTCACACCCCGCCAGTCTGGCCTGCAGTCGCAAATTGTCGGCCACGTTAAGGCTCGCAACCAGATGAAACTGCTGAAACACTAGGCCGAGAGTTTCGCGCCTGACGTGCGCCCGACCGGACTCATCTAGACTGGCCAGCGACTGACTGTGGATGCACACCTCGCCACGATCGGGTAGATCGAGCCCCGCGGCCAAGTGCAACAACGTCGACTTGCCGCTGCCTGATTCGCCCATCAGCGCCACGCTTTCGCCGGCGTCAAGGTGCAGGTCCACGCCTGACAACACGCTTAGCGGCCCTTGGGGGGTCGTGTAAGTCTTGTGGACATGGCGAAACTCGAGCATAGCGGACTCCGTGTTCTTAAAGCCACGATAGTGGCATAAATTCCCGACCTGCCACTAGGACATTGTTTTATTCGCCAATATCTTCATTCCATAGCTCGGGATTTTTTTGAATAAACGACTCCATAATCTGGCGACATTCGTGGTCATCATGAATAACTAATTCAACACCCCTAGACTTGAGGTATTCTTCAGGCCCACAAAATGTTTGGTTTTCACCAACAACCACCTTTTTCACGCCATAAAGAAGTATTGCTCCACTGCACATATCGCAAGGAGATAATGTTGAGTATAACGTTGCTCGGCGATAATCTGATGCCGTTAGTCTTCCTGCATTTTCTAAACAGTCCATTTCAGCATGTAGTACTGAGCTGCCTTTTTGTATGCGCTGGTTATGCCCTCGTCCAACAATGCGCCCATCAATAACGAGTACAGAACCAATGGGAATCCCTCCGTTGCTTAAACCTTTTTTTGCTTCATCAATGGCGGCTTGTAAAAACTTATCCATAATTCCCCTTATCGACTAAGCTGTTAACTATATAATGTTTTTCTTATTTCATTATAGGCTGCTTTGAACGCACAGATTGGATAGGGATTTATTATGCAGGTAGTCGAAAATGCCGATTCTAAAGTTGTTTTAATTGCAGATGACACTCAAACCATACGCGCTATTGTGCGCGCCAGCCTCAAGGCGATCGGCTTTAAAGAGTTTCATGAAGTGACAAACGGCGTCGAAGCAAAGCAGATACTGGAGGCAAAATCGATTGATTTGGTCATCTGTGATTGGGAGATGCCAGAAATGAACGGCCTAGAGGTACTCAAAGAGATGCGAGGCATGCAAAGGCATAAAGAAACACCCTTTGTGATGCTGACCGGTAATGCTAACGCGGATCTCGTCAACCAAAGTATTCAATTAGGCATATCAGGCTTTGTAGTGAAACCTTTTCAGCCGCAAGCATTGTGTGAAAAAATTTCCAATATTTTCGCCGCCAAAGCACCTACAAAAGAGAGCCAAGAAAAACCAGCGCCCGAGCATCAATCCCACTTAAACCCGCGCTGATTATATCGCTTTCATCATAATAAGTGAGTTATTTTCTACCTTCTTGTTGAGCCATGCATTGAAAGTCACACTATATGGCCGAAGCTTAAAAAGGCCAAACCCTCGAATAAGGTTTTCTAGTAAACTACCGAGCTTTTAGTCTTAAAACTAAGCCGGAGCTCATCATTTTGCACACACTGTCCCAACTTAAGTCTGGCGATCTATCTGGTATTCGGCACTTAGCATTATCAGAAAATCTAACCTCATTTCCTTTGGAAATTTTATCACTAGCTGATAGCTTAGAAATTCTGGATTTATCCAACAACCAACTAACTTCGTTGCCAAAAGAACTCACACAGCTGAAAAATCTCAAAATATTTTTTGCCTCAAACAACCATTTTGAGACAGTACCGGAAGTACTTGGCCAATGTATCAACTTAGAAATGGTTGGTTTTAAATCAAATAAAATTAATCATGTCCCCGAAAATTCACTACCAGAAAAATTACGCTGGCTCATTTTAACTGACAACCAGATTAGTACTCTGCCTGACTCTTTAGGTAAACGACCCAGACTGCAAAAATTAGCATTAGCGGGTAATCGCTTAACGCACCTACCTCAAACTTTAGCGCAATCAACAAACCTTGAACTAGTGCGTATTTCAGCCAACCAACTGGTTGAATGTCCTGATCAATTACTCAGCTTACCTAAACTTTCTTGGTTTGCGTTTTCTGGCAATCCATTTAGCCAATCCGATATAAACATTCAGTCAGTTCCAGAGATGCCATCCTCCAGCTACACATTACAACAGGTACTAGGGCAAGGAGCCTCTGGTGTTATCTCAAAGGCGCATTGGAACCAACATCAAGCCCTGTTTCCTGATGATATTGCCGTTAAAGTATTTAAGGGTGAAGTCACTAGCGATGGTTATCCAAAAGACGAATTACAAGCGTGTTTGAAAGTAGGCCACCACCCAAATCTAGTAAAGTCGTTAGCTCAAGTAAATGAAGATGGATATTTAGCGTTAATCATGAGCTTGATACCTCCTCACTATACTAATTTAGGCCTGCCACCCTGCTTTAAAAGCTGTACGCGAGACACTTTTGCACTGGGTTTTACTCTATCAATTGAGCACATTGAAAAAGTCGTTATTCAGATGGAAGATGTGTTTACTCATTTACATGCAAACCAAGTATGTCATGGCGACTTATACGCGCATAACGCCCTATTTGATGAGGAAGCCAATCTCATTGTTGGCGACTTTGGTGCAGCAACGATGTATCACATGCTTAATGAAAAGCAGCAAGAAAAAATAAAACAAATTGAACACCGGGCACTGCATCATTTTATTGACGACTTATTAAGCATTTGCAAAGAGGAGGACAAATCCAGCAAAGCGTTTATACGTCTCAAACAAAAAGTCACGTCTTCTTAAATAAGAAAGGGCCAAATAAAAATGAGGGCAGATGAAACCGCCAAAGACATCACCCTCTTTTTATGCGTACTACTTTCATCACCTCAAAGTTCATACCTGCGACAGTTTCCTGTTCTGGGTAATAGGTAATATTCACTCTGGCACCTTTTAAGCTTTGGTAATTACCTTTGCGCTTAAATTTAAAAGGCACGTCACAACCCTCTACCATTAAGCTATGCAAAATCCAGTCGCCTTGCTCTCGTTGCACATGAGAGGTGACCTTCATTAGTTCGGAGTGGGTAAGGTTTTTATTTTTTTCTACTAGTTTTTTAGGGTCTGATTGCATGTTAAATATTATATGGTTTTTCCATGATTAATTTAACCAATCGTCATCAAAAAATAGAGAATACGTTGTTCTAGATAAAAGCGCGGTTTGAATGGAGAACCGCCATCAATAAAGCCCACATGACCGCCATGTGGGTGCAGTTCATAAGTCACCTCTGTGGAGCACTGATTAGCTGAGGGGATCACATCAGCATTCATAAACGGATCATCGGCGGCATGTATGACTAGCGTTGGCCGGTCAATTTTCGCCAAATAGCTAAACCCACTGGCTTTAGCGTAATAATCATCTACACCCTCAAAACCATGCAATGGTGCAGTAACCTGATGATCGAATTGATAAAATGTTTTCAGCGTACCGACTTGCTCTGGTGTTATTGATGCTTCATTAACAATAGTGCGATCATTAAATTTATTGGTAAGTTTCGCTCGAAGATGCTTAATCAAATACCATTGGTAAAGAGTCGAAAAGCCCTTTTCAAGCCGCTTGGCACAGGCTGATAACTGCAAAGGAGCCGAGACAACAACGGCGCGCTCAATAGCGCTATTATCTTGCAACTCCCCAAGATATTTAGCCAACACATTACCCCCCAAGCTATAACCGACAGCGCACAACTTTGCTTGCGGGAAATGCTGTTGGAGATACTGCAAGGTATGGCTAATGTCTTGCGTATCTCCACTGTGGTAACTGCGAGCCAAGCGGTTAGCTTCGCCAGAACAACCACGATGATGATGAACAACCGCGCATAAGCCCAACCGATGGCAGTCTTGCAGTAAGCGGCGTACATAATGGGAATCAGAACTACCTTCCAGTCCATGCAAAATAATAATGATGCTGCTGGCGTTATGGGGATCGCCCAACCAATCAAGATCGATAAAATCACTATCGCTTAACTCCAAGCGTTGGCGCGATAGCACTGGAGAATCAACCCTGGTAAACACAGGTAAAATCGTCTGCACATGTGGATTTTTTGCCCACCAAGGGGGTAAAAAAGATCGGCTCATTTCTTATTCGCGAACTGCTTAGTTTTGGAATGAGTTAAAGACAACACAGCTTTGAGAATTAACAGAAATGGAAATAGACCATGAAGAAACAGATCAAAGAAATCTATACCACGAGATAACTCCCCATTGATGAGCATGTGCACTTTTTCAAACAGGTGTGGCTGAGGCAAAAAAGGAGCAAGACCCAATGTTAACGATCCAAGAATCAGCACAATCCACGGCAACCTTCTAATCAAGCTTGTCATCGCTGCTTTTCCTTTTTGTGAGAGTAGCAAATCCCATTTATCAAAACGCTTTCACCTGCACAATTAAGCGGTGAAAAGACACAGAGCAAACCCGCGTTTACGTTATTCCCACATGACATTAGATTTTGCCTTCGCTGCGGCAGTAAAAAGATCAATCAGCGGCAGCGCTCGCGTGGCCATACTCACCTCAGCCTCCTCCTCATCGTTATCCATAGCAGGTAATGGCATTGTACCCGCTTCAATCGCGGCGGTTAACTTACTCAACGCAACAGGCACATCTGCCGCCAGAATCGCACCGGGCACGGAGCCGCTGTGGTCCATCATTTTAAGCATAGCAAGCGCTACATCACCAAACATCGTAATACTGCCATAAGCATCAGTTGTAAAAGTCACCAGCATGAAATACTCCTCGAATAAATTAACGAGTCTCGGGATAAATAGGGGCAAAGTATATTTTTAAAGCCTCCCTTTATACCTTCTTTTAACCACCAGCTACAGAGTGTAGCCAGTTTCTCGGCCCTCACCAAATGAAGGCAAACTACTTTGTAGCTGACACCAGTTAGCTTTGTAATTAGTATATATTTGAGCGTCGACTTTTACCGGAATATCGTCATCAAACGTGGCTATCGCCAATTCAATTTCTTCAAGCGAAGCGCCTTTCACACGAAACCCCAAACTAGTACCACAGTCATTACAAAAAGTGCGAACAGTACCGTTTGGAGCGTTGTAATGTTTAAGTAATGCCTTACCCGACAACCAATTTAGGCTACTAACGCCAACTAGCGTAGCAAAAGAAGCGCCATGAAATTTACGACACATAGTACAATGACAATTTGCAGCTTGGTCGCTAAAGCTATTAACACTAAAAGTAACGCCACCACACAGGCAAGAACCTTTATATTTTTCGCTCATCACTATTTTGCTCCATTTTTCAGCTCTCATATCAAGGGTGACATCATCCATTTCCGTGTGAACCTACCTCTAACGTCAAATATATTACTCGCTCAAAAATCACTCAGCGTATCCAATACTGTAAAATGCAAGACCTCTCCCTTAGAGTTCCAGAAGGCGGCTTTGTTACTAGGCGTTAATAGTTAATTACTATTTTGAAAACAATTGAATGACATTATATAAATGCCCTTTCGCCTCAACCTGATTATAAATAGAATTCGATGGAAGATTATTTTTTAGATAGCGATGAGCTTTTGATAAATTATGATAGGGTATTTGAGGCATCAAATGATGGAGCGCATGATAACGAAGACCTGTATTATAAAGAAGCTCAATTAACAAACCACCTTTTGAGTAATTAAAACTGTCTAAAAATTCCTTATCAAACAAATTTTCATTTTCAATTGCTTTTCTCTGCTCGTGTTTATGCTCACCTAACACACGAAAATTATTAACGAGCATCACACCAAAAACAACAAATAAATATGTGACGATATAACTCACAGGAACAATACCAAGCACTAACAAAGTAATTACCACCACCCAAAATATAAAACTAAGAGCATCATTTTTCCGCAATAGATAGGTATCTTCTGCACTAAAATCAGCAATATAATGTGGCTCAGCAATGGATGAAAAACGATTCTCAATTAACATTCTTAATTTAGAACTGAATAAGCTAAGTGGATTTAAAAGTAACAACCTAACTGGCAAAAGCAAGACCGATGCTACTGCCTGCCCTATTACAAAACCAATTACTTTCAATGGATTACCACGAAAATGAGGATACTGAGGATCTTTCTCCGTTCCAAATGTCTTTGACGAATGATGTTTCAAGTGACATGAATAAAAAGGAGAAGAGAGCATAAAAGGCACCCCGATAAGAAAATTCCAGGCAAATCGAAATTTTTTCATGAAGTTTGCATTTTTCCCCTTCGACTGATGAGAAATTTCATGGATAAATCCCAGTGCACGTAAAAAAGAAAAAACTGAAACCATATACAGAAGAATGGTCATTAAACCTGTACTGACTGACAAGTTTAACAATTGAAATGAGGTAAATCCTATTATTACTGACAACAAAAAGTCAATCCAATACACCCAAGGTTTAACTTCCATAAACTGCTTTAGAGAAGAGCTAATTTCTTTCCTGCTTAATGGTATATAATTATCGTTTTTAATAATAACTTGATCTGAACTCATAATACCCCTCCCTAAAAAAATCATAGATATACTTCATACTACAAGGCAGCTTTAAATAGAGTTTATAAGTGTTTCTGCTTTCTCTATAATTTTCTGCAATGATTCCTACACCTAGAATCATAGTATAAAAAATCCTTTAATTTTTCATCATCAGAACAATTTATTGCAACGTGATGAATAGACTTGAGAAATGGGGCTAAATCGGGAAAAGGCACACTTTTCCTAGGTCTACTCTTTATAGCTTCTTTTAGCCGCCAATAACCCACCGCCAACGTGACTGGTGGAAAAGTGAACGGGACTGCGCCTGACGCATTGTAATTAGCATATATTTGAGCGTCGATTTTGACCGGAATATCGTCATCAAACGTAGCTATTGCCAATTCAATGCCCTCAAGTAAAGCGCCTTTCACGCGAAACCCCAAGCTAGCACCACAGTCATTAAAAAAGTTCGAACCGTACCGTTTAAAGCAGTGTAATGTTTAAGTAATGCCTTTCCCGACAACCAATTTAGACCTAACGATTACAATAAGGAGCGAGGAGTCGTGTAACGGCGGAGCGTCCCCGTGAGTGAAGCGAACGAATTAATGTGCTTGTTATGAAAATAATCTCAGGGACACACATTAATAACTTTCTCATGAAGCAAGCAACTCATTGCCTATCCTCAAAATAGCTTCGAGTAATCCATCAACTTGTGCTGGCAGGTGGCGGGCGCCCACGTAACAGGGTCTGATGACGAGTTGTCCATTGACTTTAGTGGTGCTTGGCATAAATAGATTTTCTCGAATGAGTCGCCGGTGAAGTTGTTGGTTAAATGAGTTTAGATCCGTAATTCTTTCATCAAAATATCTAAAACAACAAATCGAAAGCGTTGGTTCAAGCAACACTTCAAGATTCGGGTGTTGTTTTGCAAAAACGCTAATGGCTTTTGCCATATCATTATGACGAATGACCCTTGCTCGCATACCTTCAACACCTATTTCTCTTAGCATTGCCCACACCGCGACGCCTCGGCAAGGCGCGCTTAATTCAACGCCATAGTCAAAGTAAGGAATTCCAAAATCATCAAGAGAGTGTTCTATTTTAGCTGACAAGCTGTCTTTTTGAATATCTCCTCGAGCGTAATTTGCCTGATCGATTACTGCCTGAGTGGAAGAGCCTTCTAAGTAATCGGCGGGTTCCTGAGTAAATGCTCGCAATAAATACTCTCGATCACGTACAAAAGTGGCTGCCACACCCACCGAAGTGCCTAGCCATTTATGCGGATCAATAATGACAGAATCAGCATACTGAAGTCCCTCATATAAAGGTTTGACTCGCTCGTCTAGAATTCCTGGTAGGCCATAAGCGCCATCCACATGGAACCAAATCCCTTTTTGTTTGGCTATTTCCCCAATCTCTAGCAATGGGTCGATTGCGCCGGTATTGGTCGTACCTGCGTTAGCCACAATAGCCATCGGCAGTATTCCAACTTGTTGATCTTTTTCAATTGCGGCTAACAAGGCATCGATTTTCATTCTCCCCTGGGAGTCGCATTCGATCAGTTTTATTGCTCTCCTACCGATGCCCAATACGCCACCCGAACGTTGAATAGTGTGATGGCACTCCATGCTGGCATAAATGCTGACAGGTCTATCTATTCCATTTGCTGCGGGATCAATACCTATTTTTTCAAATGCGTATTGCCGAGCGCCGCCTAATGCAATGAGATTAGCTACCGAGCCGCCGCTGCTATAAACCCCTTTCATGTGGCCAATACTAAACATTTCAGTCAGCCAGTTTAATGACAACTCTTCCAAAAAATTAAAAGCGGTGTCGAGATATCTTTGTGGAGACGCAATACTCGAAGCCGTAGTCGCAAGCACCGCCGCCGTAGTGGCCCCCGTGGTTATAAACGGATTACCAACTGGAGATCCATTTGCAATAACATCTATGGCTAATTCTCGGGTCACCTGCTTTATACCAACTCCTTTCTGAGGTAGCGGAATATCCAGTTTTTTTAGCCATTTCTGTTTGGATTGAAACGCATCAGGATGTTCAAATTTTTGAAATTGATCAAGGCTGGCTCCGATACTTGATAGGAGTGTTTTAAGATTTCCTGTTTCGGCAGAATCTTTATTCATGATTGTTGATTTCCTGTGACCGTCATTACATTTTTACAATCATATCTGCGGTCTGACTTTAGACATAATGACTCCCACGAGGTGCTGACCTCCATTTTAGTGGGTTAGCTGTAAGCCAGAGCCATACTGTATCTGTTACCAATACTCGCTGGAGCGTCAGCATGATTAACAGTAGCATAATTTTTATTGGCTTAGACACTCACAAAGAATTTGTTGAGGTCGCCTATGTTGAAGATGATCGCAACGCTAAGGTCACTCACTTAGGCCGGGTTCCTAGCAGCAAACTTCCTATTAAAAAAATGGTACGCCAATTTCAATCTAAATACCCCAACGCCACGCTTCATTTTGTTTATGAAGCCGGTCCCTGCGGTTACTGGGTCTATCGATTGCTCACGAGTCTCGGCCATCCTTGTTATGTGGTAGCTCCTTCTCTTATTCCGAAGAAACCGGGAGAGCGAATTAAAACCGATAAGCGTGATGCGATGAAACTCGCTCAGCTGTTACGTTCCGGGGATCTTGATCCTATTTATGTGCCCGAACCAGAAGATGAAGCGATACGTGATTTATCCCGAGCACGAGAAACCGCGATGAAGGATCTTAAAGACGCTAAGTATCAACTTAAAGCCTTATTACTGCGTAACAATATTAAACCAACGGTCACGGATAACTGGTCGCAAAAACATCTGCGTTGGTTAACCGAGCTCATTCTGCCTTATCCTAGCCAACAGATCGTTTTACAAGAGTACATACAAACCATTACTGAGCGCGTTAAACGGCTCGAACGTTTAGATAATGAATTAATTCATCATGTAAAAAACTAGCGCTATTACCCCGTTGTTAAAGCGGTACAAACGATGCGAGGGGTTCGGTTATTAGTGGCGGTTGGGGTCATTGCCGAACTGGGAGACCTCACCCGGTTTGATCATCCCCGCAAACTCATGAGTTATCTAGGGTTAGTCCCTAGCGAACATTCCAGTGGCGGGCATAAGCGACAAGGCAGTATTACTAAATGCGGGAATGGGCGAGCCCGACGCTTATTGATCGAAGGCGCTCATAGTTACCGCTATAGCGCGAACATCTCGACTGAACTGCAAAAGCGGCAAGAGTCATTGAGTAAAGAGATCGTTGATATTGGTTGGCAAGCACAGTTACGTTTATGTAGACGCTACCAGCGATTGATGAAACGGGGTAAACACTACAATGTCGTAGTCACGGCCATTGCTAGAGAGATGATTGCGTATATCTGGGCTATTGCCAGAGAAGTAGTGCTCTCGCCGGTTGATCCCAGTAAACGTTTATCACGGGTCCCTGCATAATGATCAGTTTTGAGTTAGTGCATTGGATCGGGCCACGGCAGTGGCATAAGCTCCGACGGCGTTAGGCAGGCAACTACGTAAGTAGTTGATCCTCGAACATAGACTGTAGATCGGTGCCACGACGGAATAAGTAAGGTAGGCGCTGCTCATTGAAGAATGAGTAACCCACGAATACCAGCATGAAAACCGACGACATTACCGGCCTCATTCGATGTGTTAACTCATCCTATTTTGAGAAAAAAGCTTTAAAGAAAAAGCAGGTATGAGTGCGGGTGAACTTGACAGTGGGAGTCATACCAACGCCACAATAAGCGGAAAATTATAGTTGGCTAAAATGTTTGAGGCACGAAAAACAGCCAACTGTAAATTTTCCGTTTAATTGCCTTGTTAGATTACTCTGCCTCTTCTGTTTCCACTGATAGTCCATCGGTGTGTTTCCTTCTTAGCCACCCAATCAGCTTAACTAAATCAGGGAAGTTATTTTCATCTGGCAATGGATCGAGATTATACATTTGACACATAATTACCCAAGAGCCATTATCGAATGGAGTTCCAAGTGCGAGTGCGAGCCTTTCTTCTGCTTCCCAACCATCTTTAATTCCATTGAATACAGTTAAGAAGTCAATTTTATTGATCGTCTCAATTCTTGACTCTCGATCCGGGTGGATTACTGCATTACGAATATTTGTATAGAAAGCCTTGTACCCACTAAACTCTGCATCAATGCCCAAATATTCAAACGCTTTCTCCCATTTATCAGAAAAATTGCGTTCCTTTTTTAATTCTGGATTAACAGACTGATAGTAGTGGATTGAACTTTCCATTCCGGCCTGAAAAAGTGCTATAGACTTAACTAAATGCTTCCGAATCACCTTTCTTTTCTGGATTATCTGGTTTGACATAAAGAAGCATTTATTTATATCCAATTTATGTTTATCAAACGAAACCTTAGAGAGTTCACAGGCTTTATGTAGCTCCTCAAATGCGGAATGCATTAGCATATGAGAAACATCACTTCCATTTGTTATATCCACATTAAGCTCCCTTGGAATCTAACGCCTTAATCAGCTGCCGACGCAGGAGGTCAGCTGGATTTTTTTGTTATGCCTATTTGTAACCTTATGGCGAATATAAACCATGAAAAAAGATAGTAATCAACCCTTACCAAGGAAACCATTCTTCTCCTATAGGAGGAAGGTTAAAATCAAGAATGAATGCGTTGTAAATCAAGATAGCAAGAGTGTATAGAGTCAAGCATCCAGATAATAACCAAGACACCCTATATATACCCTTAACCGCCGTTGAACCTCGTCCTTTCGCATAATCTATATATGGACTTAAGAACTCCCCTACTAAAAATAACAGCCAAACAATCAATCCATTAAAAGCAGAGGCAATTTGCCATTTAGGCAACATTAAAGGTGCGATAAAGACATCAACAAATGGAACCCGAGACAACTCACCCATAAAACTGGTCAACTCTATCCAAAAAGGGAACATTACAATTTTTGTAAACACTACAATAATAGCCAAGATAGCAATTATTCTTTGTATTTTGTAAAACACATATTTACTTTGAACTTGTAGTCTTTTAGCTACATCGCCTCCAGTACCAATATGAACAAGCCAAAGCAAAGGTAAATATATTATGGATGCCCCCTTCATTGATATCCGATAAACAATTGCAGGTAGTAATAGCCCTACGCATGTGACTACTATTATAAATCCACCAAAAAGCCACGCAAATATTGAAGAGGCCCTATGCGTCCTGAAATCAGATCCATAATATATATATTTACTAATAGTAATTATTGACTGGTAAGGGGCTATTACAAAAAAAGCAAGCGGGTTGGTTTCCATTGCTTTTGACACTAAAGTTCCGGGCATCGTTTCTGGCGGGTAAAAGACATCAATGCAGCCTACCAATTTCCACCAATTTTGGGGAATTGATTGAATCATATCTAACGGGTTAGAGAAAAGTTCTTTAATAACAATCTTTATACGGGTAAATATTATATATATTGGGAAAGTTGCACAAAACACTAAAAACACCATTAAACTATATACTAGAGAATGCGTGGTTTTCTCAAGAAAGTAAGGAGATAGGCGCTTAAAGTGTATGTCTATTAGTTTATTGAAGTTTTTAGTAGTAGCGGATGTTCGCAAAAGTATAAAAGGGGTTACACAAGCAGCAGCTATTAAATGAAAAGTAATCCCTTCTAGAGCTAACCACACATATATTAGTATGGCTAAAAGTGTTTCGACTCCAGCCAATACACTAAACTCTAACTTATCTGCTCTTTCTAGAGTCGAACGCCAACGCCACAACCGTAAAGAGCTGTCATCTAATTCTCTACTATTAATAATATTATCTTTGCTACTCATTCTTAAGCAATTTCTATAATAATTTACTCAACATAAATAATGACCCTAAAGGCATAACAGCCCGTTTAAGAGGCCGTTGGCCTCATAACAGTTATTAGTGGGCCGGCACGAAAAAATGAACTATTTAAAAAGAGAGAGTTAACATTATGATTTGAAGACATTTTTAGTTTCCTTGTCATGAAGCACAAATCCATTAGTGTTGCCATTGGCCTCATAACATATGCAAAAAGGGCAAATATTACTACACTGTATATAAACATGGGGTATCCCCTTAGCTCCATGTCTGCCAAAATTCCAATATGGATCATCACAACAACATGCCTGTTGCAGGCACCGATTACCCGACAACTTTAAGCCAATTTCTTGATTGGTTCCATTCTGAAGAAGCTTGTCGTGCCTATCTTGAAAAACTAAAGTGGCCTGATGGTATCATCTGTCCTAAATGCAATGCCGTGAGTAACGCTA
>NZ_AUGR01000006.1 GCF_000422765.1 Neptunomonas japonica DSM 18939
GCTAATAGCAATGATGATCCGACATTGAATAACGCCATCACCGACCAGAACGCCACCGAAGACAGCCTATTCAGCTATACCTTTGCTGCCGGTAGCTTCGGCGATGTCGATGCCGGTGATACCCTGACCTACAGCGCGACCTTAAGCGGTGGTACCGCACTGCCGAGCTGGCTCAACTTTGATAACGCCACTCGTACCTTCAGCGGCACACCGTTGAATGCGGATGTCGGCACCCTGACGGTAGACGTTATTGCTGATGATGGTAATGGCGGCACCCCGGCGACCGATAGTTTTAATCTGGTTATTACAAACACAAACGATTTACCGAGTGGGAGCGTTACCATCACCTCGGATGGTACCCCAGCTGAGAATGAAACTCTCAGCGTTACCGACACCCTGAGCGATGAAGACGGCCTGGGTGCTATCACTTACCATTGGCAGCGAAACGGCACCGACATAGGTAGTACGGGTAACAATTACACTTTAGTGGATGCGGATGTCGGTCAAACTATCACAGTAGAAGCGCGTTATATTGATATGACTGGCGTGGTAGGGAGTTTATCTAGTGCGCCTCTAAATATAGATGTAGTGCCAATTGAAATTATACCAACAGTCGCGATATCTGCTCCTGCTCCTGCTCCTGCTCCTGCTCTTGTGTCTGAAAGTGTGGATGACCCTGAGATTGAAGAGGTAGTTGAGGATGTGATATCTGATATTGAAACAGTGGTTACTCCAGCAGAAAAGGTTGCGGCTGTAACACCTGAAGAGGTTCAAGCATTTGTTGAGCCGGAAATACCTGCTTTTACTATTGAGGATGCTAAACCTAATCATGTGATTAAACCGCTAGCATTAGCAATAGGGAACCAAACATCCATCGTTACTGACCTTAAAGCTAATTGGGCTCAATTATCAGACCCGCTTTTGTTAGTTAATTCAAGTGGGTTTATGAATGGTTTGGATGAAGTAGAGAAAGATTTCCAAAAACAAATATCTCTAGATCAGATGGTTGTAGGCAGTGGGATTGCGATGTCCACAGGGCTATCCATCGGGTACGTTACGTGGCTAATAAGAAGCGGTGTTTTGTTATCGAGTGTTCTTACTTCTTTGCCAGCTTGGCGTTTTGTTGATCCTTTACCTATTTTATCGACAATGGATGGTACTGATTTATATGAAGATGATGAAGATTCACTTGAAGAGTTAGTTCAAAAAGAGACGTCGCAAGACAAATCTATAAGTAAGGATCCTTAATGTGCTAGACAAAATTTTCGGAAAGCATAGCTCCAAAGCTAGAATAGCACTAGGGCAAGCAAGCATTATAGTGAGTCTTGTCTTGATGGCTGCAATGACAGGTTTATTGCCAAACGAAGGGAATATAAAGCGCGAGGCACGAATAGTGCTGGCAGAAACAATAGCCGTAAACAGTTCATTATATATTACGCGCTCTGATATTCGTCGTATGCATTCTGTTTTAGAAGTGACGGTAAAAAGAAATGCAGATTTATTGTCTGCTGGTGTACGTCGCAGAGATAGTAAATTATTAGCGGATATCGCTGAACACTCTTCTTATTGGGAGCCTCTCGAAGGCTTGGCATCAACGGATACGGATGTGGTGGTTCCAGTTTGGGAAGGCGATCAGCAATGGGGGCAAGTTGAGCTTCGGTTCACTCCAATAGAAGCTCAGGGGATTTGGGGATACTTAACTAATCCTGTTGTTATATTTATCATGTTTTTAAGCACATCTTGTTTTGTTATTTTCTTTTGGTATTTAGGGAGAATGTTAAAGCAGTTAGACCCGTCTCAAGCTGTACCTGACAGGGTTCGATCGGCACTTGATACCATGGCTGAAAGTCTTTTAGTTATGGATATTAAACAAAACATCGTACTGGCAAACCAAGCATTTTCTACGTTAGTAGATCGTCCTGCTGAAAAACTGGTTGGGCTCAAGGCATCCACTTTTCCGTGGCTTGATAATAATAATGATGCCTCTGTCGACAAGTATCCATGGAAAATCGCGATGGAAAGTGGTGAACCGATCACTAACCATATTGTTCGTTTGCAACTACCTAATAAACTCAATAAGTCATTTATGGTTAACTGCTCTCCTGTTCTGCTTCCTGGCGGGAAGGTCGGTGGTGTGCTGGTTAGTTTGGATGATGTCACCGCTTTAGAAGAGAAGGATATTGAGCTAAGACGCTCAAAAGAAGAGGCCGAAACGGCCAACCTAGCTAAGAGTGAGTTTCTGGCAAACATGAGCCATGAAATCCGCACGCCCATGAATGCTATTTTAGGATTTACCGAACTGTTACGCCGTGACCGAGGAGGTTTGCAGCCTGACCAACGTAAGCATTTGAATACTATTTCATCTAGCGGACAGCATTTATTGGATCTGATCAACGACATTCTTGATTTATCCAAGGTAGAAGCAGGGCACTTAGATGTTGAAGTAATAGATTGTAAACCTGCTCAGGTAATTCAGCAGGTCATGCAGACTATGAAAGTAAAAGCGGATGAGAAGGGTCTTGAGCTTAAATTTGAAGCGTTGACAGCTTTACCAGAAGAGATAAAAACGGACCCAGGAAGAGTTAGACAAATTCTTACTAACTTAATTGGTAATTCGATTAAGTTTACTGAACAAGGCTCAATTACTGTGCGCGTTTCAGTCCGGGATCGTACAAACCCTCAATTAAAAGTAGATATTATTGATACCGGTATTGGTATGACTGAACAACAAGTTGGTTCTGTATTTGATCCGTTCGTACAGGCTGATAGCTCAATTACGAGACGCTTTGGTGGAACCGGCCTAGGACTTTCTATTAGTCATAAATTTGCTCATGCACTGGGCGGCGATATTCTTGCCAGTAGTGATTATGGCCAAGGGAGTATTTTTTCATTAATTTTAGACTTGGAAGATACAGTGGGGGCCGCATGGTTAACACCTGATGACTTACTGTTTGAAGTGGAGCATGAGGAGTCGAGTGATGTCATTAAGTGGAAGCTCCCGGTAGCTGACATTCTTGTCGTTGATGATGGAAATGAAAATAGGGAGTTACTGAAGCTCGTATTAGAAGACCTAGGTATAAAGGTGACGACTGCTGTTCATGGGCAAGATGGGCTAGAAAAAGCATTACAACATAGTTTTGATGTGATCTTGATGGATGTACAGATGCCTGTAATGGATGGCTACGCAGCGGTTAGTGAAATGCGCAAAATGGGTTTAAAGCAGTCTGTTGTTGCATTAACGGCACATGCGATGAAAGGGATAGAAAAGCGTTGTATTGAAGCGGGATATAGCCACTACATGACTAAGCCAATCAACATAGAAGCGCTTGTCCAGTTATTGGCGGAGCTACTTGGTGGTGAGAAAGTGGTTGAAAAGACATCATTAACACCGCAGCGAATTAATCCATCTTACATTGATAAGTTTTCTTCTGAACCAGAGCAAGTTGATCGAGAAGGTGAACAAAGTGTTTCTTATCCACCGATCGTATCCACTTTAGCGGTTAACAAGAAATTTATAGACATTATTAAACGTTTTATTACTAAGCTTGAGTTGCAGCTTGAACAGATGAAAAAAGCTTTAAGAGAAGATGACTTTTCTGATCTATCTGATTTGGCGCACTGGCTTAAAGGGTCTGCGGGTAGTGTTGGTTTTGATGACTTTACTGAGGTCGCAAAAGAGCTTGAAGATGCTGCAAAAGCAAAAGACAAAGAGAGTGCTGAAAGTCAATTATCCAGTGTTGAGCAGCTTTATCAGCGAGCTCTTTTAGGGCTTGAACCTTCAAATAATATGATGGAAAAGCCTGATAATACTGAAGCAAAAAAGAGAGTAGTTCAGGAAAAATCGCAGTTAGAATCTTTTGCTAGAGGGCCTATACGTTCGTCATTGATTGAAAATAACCCTAAGTACCAAAAAATTGTAGACCGTTTTATTACTCGTTTAGAAGAGCAGTCCCTTGAAATTGATAAGGCTGTCTATAATCGCAATTATAATGATCTTGGTAAGTTATCTCATTGGCTGAAAGGGTCAGCGGGTAGCCTTGGCTTTGATGATTTAACCGAGCCTGCGAAGGAGCTTGAAGCAGCTGCCAAACGGCATGATCAAACTTTAGTTGAAGAAAGCTATGCTCAAATTAGGTCACTTATTCTTCGAGTAGAAAATGTTAATCCGAATCTCTTTGCCGCAGTCGAGAGTACTCAAAGTGACGACTAATATGCTTAACCTTATTACGATTAACGGATTTATTTTGTTTTCTATCAAGGTTAAGTGGTTTTACAGAGAAGGTTGCTTGAAGTGTGCCTAAAGTGTCTTACACTTAAACTCATGCACGATGCGATAGGTTGAATTAAACCTGTGTGAGAAATATGGAACTTAACTCGGATGTTCTTGATGTGAGTGACAATACAGTTTTGACAAACTCCTTGATTATGATGGTTGATGATGAACCTATCATGATTGATCTGATTCAAGCTTTTCTTGAAGATGCGGGTTACGAAAATTTTTTAGGACAAAGTGATTCGACATGCGCTGTCGAGCTAGTGGCTGACCGTAAACCGGATGTACTGCTGCTTGATTTAGTAATGCCGGATGTTACGGGGTTTATGGTGTTAGAAGCTTTAAGGGGCATGGAGCAAACAAAGCATCTTCCAATTATTGTTCTTACATCATCAAGTGATGGTGCTACAAAGTTAAAAGCGCTTGAATTGGGAGCGACTGACTTTTTAGGCAAACCGGTTGACCCCAGTGAGCTTGTGCTCAGGGTTAGGAACATACTCACGGTTAAGGCTTACCAAGATCAATTAGCATATTATGATGCGTTAACAGGCTTGCCTAATCGTAAGCTTTTCTTGGAGCGCTTAACGGCAGCAGTTGATGCATCACAAGTCAGTAATGAGCAACTGGCAGTTATAGTAATACATTTAAATACGTTTAAAGCTATTAATGATAGTTACGGACCTAAGGTCGGAGATGATGTATTAAGAGAGTCTGCTATTCGGTTACAGAGCTGTTTAAGTGCATTGGAGATGAGTGGTACTTTACACAATCAAGATCCATTGAAGATAATTTCTAAGATCTCTGGTGATGAATTTTCGATTTTACTGAGTTATGAGTTATCTGATGATGAGCTTTCATACGTAGCGGAACGTTTAATAAAAACGTTTGAAGAACCCTTTATTATCGATAAACAAAGTTTATATATCAGTATTAGTTTGGGAATCGCAATGAGTCAGCGTGATGGAGATGATGCTGATATCGTCTTGAAAAATGCGAGTTATGCGGCTCATCACTCACATGATGAAACAACAGGCCAGTTACAGTTTTATTCGAAAGAAGCAAACCAGCATCTGCAGGAACGTCTGCAGATGCAGCAAGACTTAACAAAAGCAATTAAAGAAAAAGAGTTTTACTTGGTGTTTCAGCCACAAGTTGATGCGTTTACAGGTCAAGTTAAAGGAGCGGAGACATTACTGCGCTGGGCGCACCCTGATAAGAATTTTGTATCTCCTGCTGTTTTTGTTCCCATTGCAGAGCAAAGTGGGTTAATGGAAGAGATTGGTTCTTGGGTGTTATTAAGCGCTTGCCGTCAAGCGGCCAGTTGGCAGCAACAAGGGATGAGTGATGTATCAATCTCAATTAATGTATCGAGCCAACAGTTTAGCTCAGATAATTTTGTGCAATTTGTTGGCCAGTGCCTTCAAGATACCAATGTTCGCCCAGCATCAGTGGTGATTGAAATGACTGAAAGCTTGGCAATGAGCGATATTGATAAAACGAATGCAATTCTCAATCAGCTTCAAGCTTTAGGGCTGAAGGTCTCCGTAGATGATTTTGGTACAGGTTATTCTTCCCTTAGTTACTTAAAAAGCTTTCCATTAGATGAGCTTAAAATTGATAAAGCTTTTGTTGATGGGCTTCCTGACAATAAAGGAGACCAGGCGATTACTTCTGCCATTATTACTATGGCAAAGAAGCTCAATTTTTTAGTGGTTGCAGAAGGCGTCGAAAATCAAGAACAGGCTGATTATTTAGCAATCGCTGGTTGTGATTTATTCCAAGGCTACCACTTTGCAAGGCCGCTTGAAGTTGAAGCGTTTCAGGCGTTTTATAAGCAGCACAGATAATCACTTTTATTGTTTATTACTATCTTTTTTTGAAAGGTAAGCCCTTCGATAGTTCGCTAATTTGTGTCCTCATGAGAGCCTCTTCTTCCTCTAAAAACTGAACAATTGCCTGTTTGAATGAGGGGTTGCTGATGTAATGGGAAGACCAGGTCTCTATGGGTTCAAACCCTCTTTGTATCTTATGTTCTCCTTGTGCGCCTGGGTCAAACCGCTGTAGGCCATGTTGCATGCAATACTCTATACCTGTGTAAAAGCAGGTCTCAAAATGCAGGCTGTGAAACTCTTCAATGCATCCCCAGTAACGTCCATAAAGTGTTTGGCTATCTTTAAAGCATAGCGCGGTTGCTACATACTTAGACTCATATTGTGCGGCAAACAAGACTATTTGCTCGGGCATGGTTTGTAATAAATTGCTAAAGAAATCTTGAGTCAGGTACCCCTGTCTGCCACGTTTTAAGTGTGTTAGGTGATAGCAGTGGTAAAAGGTGTTTAATAGCGACTCTGTAATATCACTACCTTCAATGCACTTAATGGTAACGCCTTGCTCTGCGATTTTTTGCCTTTCACGTTTAATGCTTTTTCTCTTGCGAGAGTTAAAACCCTCTAAGAAATGTTCAAAACTCAGATAATCTTTGTTAAACCAGTGATATTGGGTGCCTAACCTGCATATAAAATTTTGGGCTTTCATGTGCTGATGTTGCTCGCCTTCAAAAAAAAGGCCATGCCATGATGAGATTCCTCTTTCAGCACAAACTTGTTTAATAATTTGGCTTAAGAGGGGGAGTACCTCAGTAAGTGGTTTGTTTGTAGCGATGCGAGGGCCTGTTGCAGGCGTAAAGGGGACCGATGTAACAAGTTTTGGATAATAATCTAACCCATGGCGCTCATAAGCGTCGGCCCATGCCCAGTCAAAAACATATTCCCCATAAGAGTGGTTTTTCAAATACAAAGGGAGAATCAGAATGCACTCGTCGTCTTCGAACAAGCGAAGATGAAGAGGTTGCCAACCTGTTTGAACTGATACAGCGCCACTGGACTCTAATGCTTCAAGAAACTCATAACGAATAAAGGGGTGGGACTTGCCTGCAAGGCGTTCCCAATCAACTGAGCCGATATCAGTAATGCTTTTGGATAGATCAAATCGATATGTCATGCTTTATACTGTTGTTTATAGTGACTATTTTCAATGTAATTTAGCGATTTTATTAAGGGGATTGCAATGGATGAATTAGAACTTGAATTTGAACTCGACACACGTCTCTCTAATGACTGTATTGTCATGGGTGATTTTCCGCTTTGTCGTCTCTTGTTGATGAATGATTCAAACTATCCGTGGTTTATTTTAGTTCCACGCAGAGCCGGCGCTACTGAAATTTATCATTTACCCAAAGAAGAGCAGCATCAGCTTATTGATGAATCTTCGATGGTTGCCGAAATTATGGCAGATAGCTTTAGTGCAAGAAAAATGAATATAGCGAACTTAGGGAATATGGTCCCGCAACTACATATCCACCATGTCGCCCGTCATGAGGACGATCTTGCATGGCCAGGGCCAGTATGGGGCAAGCATCCAGCGGTTCCTTATACACAAGAAAAGATTGATAAAATACATTCACGTATCAAATCGATGATCACGGAAGAGGTATCCTTTGTCTTGAATGAAAATATGGGCTAGTTGTCGCTGTAACGTTGCGCTAATTCAGGTATAATTTTGCCCTTTGTTTATACCTGATTTTTAAGTGGTGCTGGTGAACAGCATCCAGCAATAGATAGGAACAGTAGACTATGCGCAGCCATTATTGCGGCGATTTGAGAAAAGAACATATCGGCGAAGAAATTACTTTAACAGGCTGGGTACATCGCCGCCGTGATCATGGTGGAGTTATCTTTCTTGATGTACGTGATCGCCAAGGTATCGCTCAGGTTGTTTTTGATCCAGAACGTGAAGAAAGTTTTGCTATAGCAAACAGTGTTCGTAGCGAATATGTTATTGAAGTTAAGGGTTTGGTTCGTCATCGTCCAGACGGTACGGTAAACAGTGATATGCCTACGGGTGAGATTGAGGTGTTAGGTTTAGAACTGAACATCCTTAATAAAGCTGAGACACCTCCGTTCCCGCTAGATGATCATCAAAAAGTAGGCGAAGATGTTCGCTTGCGTCACCGTTATATCGACCTTCGTCGTCCTGAAATGCAGGAAAAATTACGTTTTCGTTCTAAAGTATCGAACGCCATTCGTAACTACCTAGATGATAACGGCTTCCTTGATATCGAAACGCCTATCTTGAACCGTGCTACGCCAGAAGGTGCGCGCGATTTCTTGGTGCCAAGCCGTACGCATGAAGGTGCTTTCTTTGCACTTCCACAGTCTCCACAGTTATTTAAGCAGCTGTTAATGGTTTCAGGCTTTGACCGTTACTATCAGATCGCTAAATGTTTCCGTGATGAAGATCTGCGTGCTGACCGCCAGCCTGAATTTACCCAGATTGACATTGAAACATCCTTTATGGATGAAGAAGCAATCATGGGTATTACAGAAACTATGATTCGTAAATTGTTTCTTGAGTTAAAAGGTGTCGACCTGGGTGATTTCCCTCGCATGCCTTACTCAGAAGCGATGCAACGTTTTGGTTCTGATAAGCCGGATCTTCGTTTTTCCATGGAGTTGGTTGATGTTGCTGACCTGATGGCTGAGATCGAATTCAAAGTCTTTGCAGGTCCTGCTAAAGATCCTAAAGGCCGTGTGGCTGCTCTTAAGGTTCCTGGTGGCGCTAAACTGACGCGTAAAAACATTGATGACTACACCAGGTTTGTTAGCATTTATGGTGCTAAAGGTTTGGCTTGGATCAAGGTTAACGAAATTGAAAAAGGCGTAGAAGGTCTTCAGTCTCCCATCATTAAGTTCTTAGGTAATGATGTGACGATGGCGATTATGGAGCGTTTGGGTGCTGAAAATGGCGACCTTGTGTTCTTTGGCGCAGATAAAGAGAAGGTTGTTTCTGAAGCACTCGGTGCGCTACGTATCAAAGTGGGTGAAGACCTTGAGATGTCTCAGTGCGAATGGGCTCCATTATGGGTTGTTGACTTCCCAATGTTTGAAGAGACCAGCGATGGTGGCTTAACCGCACTACATCATCCGTTTACTGCACCAAGCTGTACGGCTGAAGAGTTGAAAGCGGATCCTTTATCGGCGTTGTCTCGTGCTTACGATATGGTTCTTAACGGTTGCGAGCTCGGTGGTGGTTCAATCCGTATTCATAACCAAGAAATGCAGGCTCAAGTCTTAGAAATCTTGGGCATCTCTGATGAAGAAGCTGATGATAAGTTTGGATTCTTGTTGAATGCTCTTAAATATGGTGCTCCACCGCACGGTGGTTTGGCATTTGGTTTGGATCGTCTCATTATGTTGATGACCGGTACTGACTCTATTCGTGAAGTTATCGCCTTCCCTAAAACGCAGAGTGCATCTTGTATGATGACGAATGCGCCAGGTGAAGTAAGTGCAGCTCAGCTTCGCGAGCTTAATATTAAGTTGCGTAAAACACCTTAGTAAAGAGTATTAGAATAGCGTTACATGTACGAAATATAAGCTGCCTGCGGGCAGCTTATTTGTAAGTACTTATAAGTTAATGCTTTATTTGCGTATTACAGCAGACAAGGGAGAGATCGATGGCAGGCCATTCGAAGTTCGCTAACATCAAGCACCGCAAGGCTGCACAAGATGCGAAGCGGGGAAAGATATTTACTAAACTTATTCGTGAGCTAGTAGTAGCAGCGAAAGAGGGTGGTGGTAACCCAGATGACAACCCTCGTTTGCGTGCAGCGATAGATAAAAGTCTTGGCTCTAATATGAAGCGAGATACTATCGAGAAAGCAGTGCAGCGTGGCGCGGGCGGCGGCGAAGGCGAAAACTACGATGAATTAACCTATGAAGGTTATGGTTCAGGTGGTGTTGCTTTTCTAGTTGAAACGATGACAGACAATGTAAATCGTACGGTTTCTCAAGTGCGTTCGGCATTCTCAAAAGCGGGTGGTAACTTAGGTACCAGTGGCTCGGTTGCTTACTTGTTTGAAAAGAAAGGTCTATTATCTTTTGAGGCCGGTGCAGATGAAGATGCTATTATGGAAGCGGCATTAGAGCTAGGCGCTGACGATGTTGTTACTCATGACGATGGCTCTATCGATGTGTTTACTACACCTGCAGACTTTTTGGATGTTAAAGAGGGCTTGATTGCGGCGGGTCTTGAAGCTGCGCATGGAGAGGTTTCAATGATTCCATCAACCACAGCTGAATTGGATGCTGAGGGCGGTCGTAAAGTGTTACGTTTGCTTGATACGCTGGAAGACCTCGATGATGTGCAAAACGTATATCATAATGCTGAGATCCCAGAAGAATCTTTACAAGAAGAGTAACGCTCTGTTTAGTGATTTAAAAAGCCGAGGCTCTTTTCTGTAGAGTCTCGGCTTTTTTGATGGTTGTATATTTGTTATGAAGGCTATGCTTATGAGTATTGGCTGAGTGTGTGAGGTTCTGTGTGATAAACAAGGTTGTTGAATGATCATTTTAGGTATTGACCCTGGCTCGCGTATAACAGGCTATGGCCTAATTAATGTGGTGGGTGCTCGTAATGAATATGTAGCCAGTGGTTGTATTCGTATTAAAGGGGATGAGCTACCAGAGCGCCTAAATCAAGTTTTTGCAGGTGTGACTGAGGTGATCAGACAGTTCTCACCACAAGAGATGGCTATTGAGCAGGTTTTCATGTCTAAAAATGCAGACTCTGCACTAAAGTTAGGCCAAGCTCGTGGTGTCGCTATTGTTGCTGGGACACAGCAAGAACTGCCTGTGTTTGAATACGCCGCACGCTCTATCAAGCAATCAGTGGTAGGCAAAGGCTCAGCTGATAAGGTACAAGTACAGCACATGGTTACACAGATACTTAAGCTTCCTGGTTTGCCGCAGGCCGATGCGGCCGATGCGTTGGCTATTGCTTTGTGCCATGCCAATACACGCTTAGGCATGATCAAAATGGCAGGTGCAACAGGGCGTCGGCAGGGGCGTTGGAGGTAATATGGATTACGCGACACTTATTTTTATTGCGGAATTAATCGGGGTATCTGTTTTTTCAATTACGGGTGCCTTGGCAGCGCAAGGCAAGCGAATGGATATCCTTGGGGTGGTTGTGCTAGCTATTGTTACCTCACTAGGGGGGGGAACCATTCGCGATATAACGCTTAATGCATATCCTATTGGTTGGGTTATTAATAATACCTACCTTTGGACAGCCATTGTCTCAGCGGTTTCTGCATTTCTAATTTGCCGATATTTTTTATACCCCCGTAGAACAATGTTGGTGCTAGATGCGGCGGGGCTGGCGTTGTTTGCTGTATTAGGTGCAGAGAAGGCGATGTCCCTTGGAATGGGGCCTATCATCGTCATAATGATGGCCTGTATTACCGGCTGTGCTGGCGGCATGATTCGAGATATCTTAACGCGAGAAATCCCTCTGATCCTGCATAGGGAAGGTGAGCTTTATGCGACATGTGCCATTTTAGGGGCTGTATTTTATGTTGTGTTTTTTGGTTTGATTGAGGAGCGAATATTAGCAATTGCTTCCATGTTAATTATCTTCATTACTCGTTTAGCGGCGATATTTGGCGACCTTTGCTTGCCAGAATTTATTGTTGCGGGTCATAAATTGGAGTCACCAGAAGAGGCAAGAGACCGGTAGCTCTTTCTACTCGAAAGCCGCTTTTAATAAGTTTTGAGTATAGGGGTGAGAAGGCGCGCTGAATAAGGTGTCAGCATCACTATGCTCTATTACCTCTCCTTGCTTCATGACCAGTACTTTATGACTCAGAGCTTTCACGACTGATAAGTCGTGACTAATGAATATATAGCTAAGGGCATATTTTTTCTGTAGATCTTTAAGCAGCTCAACAATTTGTACTTGAACGGTCCTGTCCAGGGCAGACGTTGGTTCATCAAGGATAATAACGTCAGGTTTGAGAATGAGTGCGCGTGCAATCGATATGCGCTGTCGCTGCCCGCCAGAAAACTCATGTGGATAGCGGTGTCGAACCTCGGGGTCAAGGCCTACTTCGAGCAGCGCTTTGGTTATTAGCGATTCTCTTTCTGGTCCTTTTCCTATGTTATGAACGGTTAGCCCTTCAGCGATACATTCTTCAACTGACATGCGTGGGCTGAGGCTGCCAAATGGGTCTTGAAAGACCACTTGAAGCTGTCTCCTTAAAGGTTTTATTTCACTTTGGTTTAAACTATCGATTCTTTGGTTGTGAAAGCTGATTGCTCCTTCGCTATGGATTAGACGAAGTATTGCTAGTCCCAGTGTTGTTTTTCCTGAACCGGACTCTCCTACAACGCCCAGTGTCTCGCCTCGTTGCAGGCTGAGGCTAACGCCGTTAACCGCTTTAATATGATCGACAGTTCTGCCTAAAAAACCGCGTTTAATAGGAAACCAGATTCTAAGATCATCAGTTTCTAAAATACACTCACTATTCTTAGCTACTGGAAGAGGCTTTCCGGTTGGTTCGGCTGTGATTAGTTGTTGTGTGTAGCTGGCTTGCGGCTGATTAAAAATTTGTTGAGTATTACCCCGCTCTACAATTTCTCCTTGGTACATGACACAGACGTTCTTTGCATAGCGCTTAACTATATTAAGGTCGTGAGTAATCAGCAAAATGGCCATGCCAAGCTTTTGTTGTAATTCTTGTAATAGTTCGAGTATTTGCTTTTGTACGGTCACATCTAAAGCCGTGGTTGGTTCGTCAGCAATGAGTAGATCAGGCTCGTTGGCAAGCGCCATCGCGATCATGACGCGTTGCCGTTGTCCGCCAGATAACTGGTGAGGGTAACTAGCTAACCGGCTTTCAGGGTCCCTGATGCCGACTAAAGTAAGCAGCTCTAGGGTGCGCTCTCGTGCTGCACTCCCTTTTAATAGTTTATGTAGCCACAGGCTTTCGGCGATCTGTTTCTCTACTGTATGAAGAGGATTGAGAGAGGTCATCGGCTCTTGGAATATGATGCTGATCTGGTCTCCTCTTATATCTCTAAGCGTTGTTTCCTCGGCTTGTAGAATATCCTTTCCCTGATAATGAATACTGCCAGTAGGGTGGCTGGCTTTAGGGTAGGGAAGTAAGCGTAATAGGGAGAGGGCCGTGACTGATTTCCCAGAGCCTGACTCACCGACTAAAGCCATTGTTTCGCCTTTATTAACCTCAAAGCTAACAGACTTTACCGCCGTTACTGCTGAGCTTCCTTCGCCAAATTGAACACTCAGATTGTCGACCTTCACTAAGCTTTGTGTTGTTGTAGCTTGTGAGTTAGCGTGCATGGTCATAGCAGTGTTTTCCTAGGATCAAAGGCATCACGTACCGCTTCACCGATAAAAATAAGTAGCGTTAACATAACGGAAAGCGTCATAAAGGCAGAGAGTCCTAACCAAGGAGCATGAAGGTTGTCTTTACCCTGGGCAATGAGTTCACCTAATGATGCCGAGCCTGGTGGTAAGCCAAACCCAAGAAAGTCTAATGCGGTGAGGGTAACGATACCGCCGTTGAAGATAAAAGGCATAAAAGTAAGGGTCGCAACCATCGCGTTGGGCAAGATGTGGCGGAACATAATTTGCTGATTCGAAACGCCTAAGGCTCTTGCCGCTCGAACGTACTCTAAGTTTCTTCCGCGAAGAAATTCAGCACGTACTACGTCAACTAGATTCATCCATGAGAAAAGCAACATAATACCCAGTAGCCACCAGAAGTTTGGTTCAACAATGCTGGCAAGAATGATTAATAAAAACAGTACAGGCAGTCCCGACCAAATTTCAATAAAGCGCTGAAAATACAGGTCGACTTTACCGCCATAGAAACCCTGTAAAGCCCCAGCGATAACACCAATGACAGAGCTTGTAAGTGTGAGAACTAAGGCAAATAGAATGGATATGCGAAATCCGTAGATGACGCGTGCCAGAACATCGCGTCCTTGGTCATCTGTACCTAGTAAGTTTTCAGTACTCGGTGGTGAGGGGGCAGGGACAGGTAAATCGTAATTGATGGTGCGGTGGTCATATCGCACGGGGGGCCAGACAATCCAACCATTTCCCTCTTCAGTAATGAGCTCTTGGACGAAGGGGTCTTTGTAGTCAGCTGCAGATTGGAATTCACCGCCGAACTCTGTTTCGTAATATTCTTTTACAACAGGGAAGTAGAAATTATTTTGGTACTTAATTAAGAGTGGCTGGTCGTTAGCAATAAATTCTGCGAACAGGCTGAGTAAGAATAAGGCAAGAAAGATCCATAATGACCAGAAGCCGCGACGGTTTATTTTAAAATTAGCAAGTCGTCGTTGATTGATAGGGCTCATGATTATTGCTCCCTACTTTCAAAGTCAATACGCGGGTCAACCGCTACATACATGAGATCGCTGATGAGCTTCATGAGTAAGCCAATTAGCGTGAATATGTAAAGTGTGCCAAAAATAACCGGGTAATCTCGGTTAATAACGGCTTCGTAACCCAGCAGCCCAAGACCATCAAGAGAAAAAATAACTTCAATGAGCATTGATCCAGTAAAGAATATACCGATCAATGCGGCGGGCATGCCGGCGATAATAAGCAGCATGGCATTACGAAAAACATGTCCATATAGCACGCTCTTTTCTGTTAGTCCTTTGGCACGTGCGGTGAGCACATACTGTTTGTTTATTTCATCTAGAAATGAGTTCTTAGTCAGCATGGTTAGTGTAGCAAAACTGCTGATTACCGAGGCAACAACAGGCAGGGTGATGTGCCAAAAGTAGTCACCAATTTTTTCTAATAGTGAAAGCTCGTCAAAATTTGAAGAAGTCAGTCCTCTTAATGGGAACCAGTCAAAATAGCTTCCGCCAGCAAACAAAACAATCAGTAAAATAGCAAATAAGAAATTGGGAATCGCATAGCCAATGATGATAGCTGTGCTGCTCCATACATCGAAACTGGAGCCGTCTTTTACTGCTTTTCTAATACCTAGTGGGACGGATATCAGATAAGTGAGTAGTGTTGTCCATAGGCCCAGTGAGATAGAGACAGGAAGCTTTTCAATAATAAGATCGATAACACTTTTATCACTGTAAAAGCTTTTACCAAAATCAAACGTTAAGTAGTTACCCAGCATTTGAAAGTAGCGCTCATGTGCAGGTTTATCAAAGCCGTATAGTGCTTCTATCTCTGCGACTAAGCGTGGATCAAGCCCACGCCCTCCGCGATAGCTACTATCATTACTGTTCTGGTTGGCTGTTAAGTCGCCACCACCGGAACTGCCAGGAACAGAGCTATTACTTAAGCCCTCAAGTTGAGCAATAGTTTGCTCAACAGGGCCGCCTGGTGCTGCCTGAATAATAAGGAAGTTGATAGTGAGAATGCCGATCAGCGTTGGGATAATCAGTAGCAATCGTCTAAGAATATAAGCAGCCATTAATTAGCAGGCTCACTAATAGCTTTTTTTACCCACCATGTATCAAATCCTAAATCATAAGTAGGTTTTGCAGCAGGAAAGCCAAACATCTTTTTATAGGCAATACGGTAGCTGCGGCTGTGGAACTGCGGAATAACATAGTAGTTCCACTGTAGGACCCGGTCTAGAGCGCGAGAACGCAGTACCAATTGTTCGCGATCAGGCGCTTGTATGATCAATTGAATCAGCTTATCTACCACAGGGTTTTCAATACCTATAAGGTTGCGACTGCCAGGTTGTTGTGCATTCTTAGAGCCCCAGTATTCAAGAAGTTCATTTCCGGGTGATGAGGATTGGCCAAATGAACCCACAACCATATCAAAGTCAAAAGCGCGTAAGCGGTTGATATATTGAGAAACATCAACTATTCGAATGGTTGTTTCTATGCCCATTCGTTGTAGATTTTTGATCATGGGCGCTACAATGCGCTCAAACTCTTTTTGAACCAATAAGATTTCAAACACCATCGGTTTATTGGTGGCCTTGTTAATTAGTTTTCCGTTAGTAAGCTCCCACCCGGCCCGTTTTAATAAGCGTAAGGCTTGTCTTAGTTCTTTTCGGATTTTCCCCGAGCCATCGTAGCTAGGTGCCTGATAAGCTCGGGTAAATACCTCATCAGGAAGTTGAGCCCTGAAAGGCTCTAAAATTTCTAATTCCTCGGATGATGGTAGGGCTGTGGCAGCCATGTCAGAGTTTGAAAAGTAACTATGGGTACGTGTATAAGCACTGTAAAACAGGTTGTTATTAGTCCATTCAAAATCAAAGGCATAGCTGAGTGCTTGGCGTACTTTAGGGTCTTTAAAGTAAGGCTTGCGAGTATTAAACATAAAAGCCTGCATGCCTGTTGGTTTGCTATGATTAATTTCTTCTTTGATCAGTTTGCCGCTGTCAAATTGTGGCCCCGAGTAGCTGGTGGCCCATTGTTTTGATGAGGTTTCTTGGCGAAAATCGTAAGCACCGGCTTTAAAGGCTTCGAGTGAGACGGTGCTGTCCCGGTAATAATCATAAGTTATTGAGTCGAAGTTGAAGCGGCCTTTATTAACGGCAAGATCTTTTCCCCAATAATCAGGGCTTCTTTGGTAGGTAACCGAGCGCCCAGATTCAAACTTAGCAAGTGTATATGGGCCTGAGCCAATTGGAATGTCTATGGAGGGTGTTGAAAAGTCACGGTCTTGCCAAAAGTGCTTAGCCAGAATTGGAATTTCACCCACAATCAAAGGGAGCTCTCGATTACCGTTATTCTTAAAATGGAATTTAACAGTGAGTGGATCTACCGCTTCAATATTTTGTATATCACCAAGATAAGACTTGTAAAAAGGGGCGCCTTTTTCAAGTAATTGATTAAAAGTGAAAATGACATCTTCAGCAGTAACAGGTTTGCCATCAGAAAAGCGTGCTGTAGGGCGAAGGTAAAACGTGATGCTTTCTCTCGAGTCTGGCATATCTACGCTAGCAGCTAAAAGGCCGTACTGAGAAAAGGGCTCGTCCAAAGCCTTGCTCATTAATGAATCATATATAAGCCCAAGCCCATTGGCGGAGTTGCCTTTAATGATAAATCCGTTGAAACTATCAAATGTGCCTAGTGCCCACTGTTTGATGTCGCCGCCTTTTGGGGCATTAGGGGTGGTGTACTCAAAATGACTAAAATCAGGGGCGTATTTTAGGTCCCCATGCATTGATAAACCATGTTCGGCAGCACTGCAAGAGAGAGGTACTAAACTTAAAAGCGCTGCGCGAATGAAAAGTTTTTTTAGCGAAAACATAGACATAAACTAAAATCCAGAAGGTAAGCTGCTACTGATATAGCAGTTATATCAGTGGCACACAGATAATACTACTGTTCAGTTTTACTCTTTTTTAGAAGTGTAGTGTTTAGCTGACTCAGTTAATGCTTCGTGTAGTGTGCGACGAGGCGTTTTATCTAAAGTGAGTCTTTGTAGTTCGTGGTTTAAATAGGCGTGTTTGCTGCTATTGCCTTCAGCAAGGCCTTTAATTAAATCTTGATCCATCCACTTTTGAATGCGTTTATAAAGGAATACTTTAAAAGCAATGGCTGTGATGGTAGCAACGGCAATGATAAAAACGTCGAGCATATCCATGATTAATTCTGCACTATTCGTGTATCAGTAATAAAAAGTTTTAATTGCTGACCAGGTTTTATAATAATTGAATCGCTACGCAAGTTGTTCCATTCGCGAATATCAGCGACATTGATATTGTAGCGGTCAGCAATAACAGATAATGAATCACCGCTGCGGACCTTATAACCAATTTTTTGTAACGCTAGTGCTTCATCAGTACTGAAGCTTGCAGGTAAAGCACCGATGCGAAATTTTTGCCCAACCTTTAAAGTACTGTCTGATGATAGGTTGTTCCATTGAGCGAGCTCCTTTACGCTGGTTTGATAGCGCTGGGCAATAGCCCAAAGAGTGTCACCAGGCTTCACCTTATGCTGTGAAATAGAGGTTGTTCTTCTCGTTTTCTGTTTTCTAGGTGTGGCTGATGGTGTAAAGGTTGCGTCTTGAGGGATGAGTAGTGTTTTTCCTGCGCGTAACTTATTGGACGCTAATTGATTGGCATTTTTAATCATGCTGATAGGTGTTTCAAATTTTTCGGCAATGACGCTTAATGAATCACCAGATTTTATTTTATACTCCACCCATTGAGAGCGCGATAAAGAAGTAAGCTCACTCATTGCTGCGTGCAAGTCTTGAGATTGTTTTTCAGGAACAAGCAAGCGATGTGGTCCTGATGGATCACTCACTTTACGTAATAGCCCAGGGTTCAGTTGTTGTAGTTCTGCTAGGCGAATCCCGGATACGCTAGCGGCCTGCGCTAGGTTAATTTGCCCTTCGGTTTTAACTACAGAAAAGTAGGGCTCATTTTCAATGGCAGGTACGTCCATATTGTATTGGTCTGGAGAGCGAACAAAAGAAGCGATAGCAAGAATACGTGGTACATAAAGGCGAGTTTCACGTGGGAGTTTAAGGGACCAGAAATCCGTTGGTTTGCCTGCTTCTCGGTTTTTTCTCATGGCTTTTGAGACAGTACCGCCGCCAGCATTGTAGGCTGCCATCGTCAGTAACCAGTCACCCTTGAAGCGTTTGTTGAGGTGTTCAAGATAATCAAGTGCAAAATGGGTCGAGTCGATTATATCTTTGCGCCCGTCATACCAGCTGTTTCTTTTGATACCTCGGTATTTTGCTGTGCTGGGTATAAACTGCCATATGCCAGCGGCATGTCCTGAGGAGTATGCTTGAGGGTCGTAGCGGCTTTCAACAGCGGGTAATAACGCAATTTCAGCGGGAAGACCGCGTTTTAGAACCTCATTTAAAACATAGTGATAATAACGCGCTGCGTTTTCGGTAATACGGCGCATATGCCCCGGATATTTGCTATACCAGCCAATCTGAATATCAACAGCATCATGTTGAGCTTCGTTAGTTAATTGAAGATGCTGACGAGTTAGTTCCCATAGGTCATCAGGAGGTTGTGGGTAGTTTTGTAAAGATTGTGGTTCTGAGTAGATCTCGCTGTTGTCAGTGAAGACAACACTAGGTGTTGTCTCTGGTGTAGCGGGTGGCTCTGGCTGAGTCGTCGCCGTGTCATTTTTTTGTACTGTCTGGCAGCCAGTAATTAGGCTTGAAACAATTAACATTGAAGCAATTAAACAACGCGACATACAATTTACCCAGCAAAATTTGATGCGTAATTTTAGCAGGCTTAAATAGGGGGTCAATGCACCTTATTGCTCAGAAGTTATTTTTCCACTCTCTTATGGCAGTAAAAGCGTCTAATTCATTGTTAACACTAGATTTTATGTAGGAACGAGCTGCCTCTTGTACTGTCTCTTCTTGGCTACGCATAAAGGGGTTGACCATCAATTCTTGAGAGATGGACGACGGTAATGTAGGAATATTTTGCGCTCGAAGCTGTTTGCATCGCTTTATGGTGGTGCTTATATCTAGGTTATTAGGCTCTACAGCGCTGGCAAAAGCTAGATTAGCCAGTGAATATTCATGCGTACAATAAATGCTAGTTTCATGAGGTAGTGTTTTAAAATAATCCATATTTTTTAACATTTGCTCAGCCGTTCCTTCAAATAAACGGCCACACCCTGCTAGAAACAATGTATCTCCACAAAAGAGCTGCGGTGTTTCTGTACTTTTAAAATAACAAATGTGATCAAGTGTGTGTCCTGGTACCTCTTTAACTGTCATGATTTCCCCTAAAAGAGTTATTTTGTCGGAATCTTTTAGAGGGTGAGATATTCCTTTAAATGGTGAGCTTTGGGGGCCGTAAACGGGTACTGAGTAAAGCTCAACAAGTTGCTTGACGCCGCCAGTATGGTCGCCATGGTGGTGTGTTAATAAAATAGCGATTAGAGGGGTGTTAGTTTCGTTTACCGCTTTAATGACGACTTCGGCATCGCCGGGGTCGACCACCACCATTCCAGAATAATCTGCATTAGTTAGCATCCAGATGTAGTTGTCATCAAATGCAGGAAGTGGCAATACATTAAACATAGTAAACCTCATCTTTTTTTATTAGTTGAGATTACCCTAAATGGTGATGACTGTTAACATGTAGGCTTAGTTAATGTTTAGGTTGGTAGCGCTTCAATATGAATTTTCATACCCAACAACCCCTTGAAGAACTGGCTGAGGCACTAAAGCAGTGGTTCTCAAATGATCTAGGCAAAGAGTTGTTAAATGCAGAGCAGCAGATTCTCGACCAGCTGTTACCGAGTTTGTATGGCGTGCATTTGGTGCAGATGGGTGTTGATCCGACAATCGACTTGGCTAGTGAAAGCGCTGTTGCTCATACTTTTATTGTTTACCATAAACTAGAGTTGGGGATGCAGCCGAATAGTCTTATTGCACAAAATGCTGAGTTGCCGCTTGAGCATAATAGTGTTGACGTTGTCTTGTTGCATCACTCGTTAGATTTTGCTGCCAGCCCACACCAAGTTCTACGTGAGGCTGCGCGCGTGCTTCGCCCCGGTGGCCATTTACTAATCGTAAACTTTAATCCTGTTTCATGGTGGGGCTTGTCGCGTTTTTGGACGCGTAAAAGTAAAGAGCCCATTTGGCAAAAAGCACACTTTATTAGCCATCACCGTTTAGTGGACTGGATCAATCTATTGGAATTAACAGAGCTGAAAACTAAAAGTGATTATTTTTTGCCGTCATATGAGTCATCAAATGTGAGGCGAAAATTCGGAAAGTTACAGGGTGTAGGGAGACAGTATTTATCTCGCTTTGGTGCTTTTAATATTATTCTCGCTCGAAAAGATGTGGGCGGCATGACCGCGATACCCCCTGAAAAATCTGGGAAGCGTTTTATTAGACTGCCGGTTGCTGAGCCGGCTACAAGAGGGCAGGCACGTGAAAGCCGTTGAAATATTTACTGATGGAGCTTGTAAAGGCAACCCGGGTCCAGGTGGTTGGGGAGCCGTTCTAAGATATGGTGAAACCGTTAAACATCTCTGGGGTGGAGCTAAGGACACAACTAATAATCGAATGGAGTTATTAGCCGCAATTGAAGCGCTTTCGGCTTTGAAGAGTACTCGCCCCGTTATTCTGACGACTGACTCGCAGTATGTGCGTAAAGGTATTACTGAGTGGATTGCAGGGTGGCGCAAAAATGGTTGGAAAACAGCCGCTAAGAAGCCGGTTAAAAATGCCGACTTATGGCAGCGCCTAGATGAATTATCCGTGCAGTATGAAATCGACTGGCGTTGGGTTAAAGGGCATAGCGGGCATCCAGAGAATGAGTTAGCGGATGATCTTGCAAATCGTGGTGTAGATGAGATTTTAAAAAGGGCCTAAAACAGAATGCGTCAGATTATCCTCGATACAGAAACAACCGGCCTAGAGTGGTCCGAAGGGCACAATATTATCGAAATCGGCTGTGTTGAGATGCAGCGAAGAAAGTTAACAGGTAATCATTACCACCAGTATACAAAACCTGTTCATGAAATTGATAAAGAGGCGATGGCTGTTCATGGTATTACACATGAATTTTTGTCTGATAAGCCACGTTTTAACGAAATAGCTGATGCGTTTTTGGACTACATTCGTGGTGCTGAACTAATCATCCATAACGCAACTTTTGATATAGGTTTCCTAGATGCTGAGTTAGGTCGTAATGGTTACGATGTCCGCATAGCTGATATTTGTACTATTACTGATTCTTTACGCTTGGCGCGGCAAAAGCACCCAGGGCAAAAGAATAACCTGGATGCACTATGCAAGCGATATGGTATCGATAACTCGCACCGTGATCTACATGGCGCTTTATTGGACTCAGAGATACTTGCTGATGTTTACCTGGCGCTAACGGGTGGTCAAACGTCATTACTGTTAAGTGATGATGGTGATCAGGGACAAGAAGGTGACGAAATTGCTATTAAGCGTATGGGAGCGGAATCATTAGGTTTGGCTGTTTTAGCTGCAACAAGTGATGAGCTTGTCGAGCATGAAGCGTTTCTAGATAGGCTTGATAAAAGTGCAGGTGGTGAATGCGTGTGGCGTAAACCTGTCGCTGAATTGAATAGTTAATCTAGTTTGAAAATACAGTAAATAAAAACGGGCTATCTAGCCCGTTTTTTTATGATGATAATTTCCTTAGTGAGGAACGCTGCCTTCGTAAAAATAACTATCCTAGTGCTACGGTAACAGCGATATAGCCGACAATACTCATCACAACAGTGTAAGGAAATGCCATAACAACCATGCGTCCATACGAGAGGCGAATGAGTGGTGCTAGTGCTGATGTTAGCAAGAAGAGGAAAGCAGCCTGGCCGTTTGGTGTAGCAACACTTGGGATGTTAGTTCCTGTATTGATAGCAATGGCGAGAGCGTCGAAGTGACTGCGCGTGATTTCACCCGCTTCAAGTGCTGCAGCAACTTCGTTGATGTACACCGTGGCTACAAAGACGTTATCACTGATAGCAGAAAGCAGGCCGTTGGCTATAAAGAAGAAACCGGGTTGGTCTTTCAAGTCCATCGCAAGCACTGCATGAATGATGGGTTGAAATAGGTGCTGATCATGTATAACTGATACAACAGCAAAGAAAACAACCAAAAGAGCAGTGAAGGGCAGTGCTTCTTCGAAAGCTTTACCAATTTGATGTTCTTCTGTAATGCCATTAAAGGCGGTGAGTAGTACGATGATCGTCAAGCCGATCAAGCCTACTGCAGCAAGGTGAAACGCTAATGCGAGTACTAGGAAGATAGATACTAGCACTTGAACAGCGAGTTCAGCTTTGTGGCGAAGAGTACGTTTCTTCTCTTCTTCTGCGGCAAAGTCCTCAAGAATGTGACGAACTCTAGAAGGAATCTCTACGCCATACCCAAAGATGCGAGTCTTTTCTAGGATGAAGCAAGTAAGCAGTCCTGCTACGAGAACAGGCATAGTGATAGGGGCCATTAATACGAAGAACTGAATAAAGTCCCAGCCTGCTTTTTGAGCAATTAATAGGTTTTGGGGCTCACCTACTAGAGTACAAACACCACCTAGAGCTGTACCTACTGCGCCATGCATCAATAAGCTTCTTAAAAAAGCACGAAAATCTTCTAAGTCATTCCGGCTTGTCTCTTCAACCGACTCATCGTCAGCATGATCATGATCGTGGTCATAATGCTTACCAGATGCAACCTTGTGATAAACGGAGTAAAAACCGACACCTACGCTAATAAGTACTGCTGTTACCGTCAGTGCATCAAGAAAAGCTGATAATAACGCAGCAGATAAAGAAAACAGCAATGACAGCATTGCTTTGGATTTTACCTTTAAAAGAATAATGGTGAAAATCCATAGCAGCATGGTTTTCATGAAGTAGATACCCGCCACCATAAACATTAGCAGTAAGATAACTTCAAGGTTGCCGCTTACTTCATGATAAACCGATTCTGGAGAAGCCAATCCAATAACGATGGCCTCTATGGCAAGAAGTCCGCCAGGTTGCAGCGGGTAGCACTTGAGCGCTAGTGCTAGTGTAAAAATAAATTCAAATATAAGGGTCCAGCCGGTAACAACGGGGCCTGCAACCATCAATAAGATGGGGTTTAAAATCAGAAAGCCAATAATGGCCTGCTTGTACCAGACGGGAGAATTTCCTAGGAAATTACGCATTAGCGCCTGAGGAAAAGTGATGGTCATTTATTATTGCCCTAATTGTTAAACAGGTCGTTTACTACAAACGGATATTCAAATGTTGGTGTAGACTAGCAGTAGATTGATAAAACCTGAATAGTTATACGTCAATAGTGGCTAATTAATTCCGTATTATAGTTTGTTTGTGACATAGATCAGGCGAGGGTTGGTACTTGATAAACATTTAGATAAGTACATCCCCCAATTTTCATAAGAAAATCAATGATAAAAGAGCAAGGAGCGGCAGTGGAGGAGTGTTATATTGTTGGCTCATCAGGGGCCATGTATTTACATAAAACGGGTGGTTATCTGCATGCCACTTTGGATGATTTTGCTAAAGAAGATGTTGAGGCGGTCTACCCAGTGGGAGAGATGAGAGGTTCGCGCATCAATTTAGTGATTCTGAAACGTGGCTCCTCTATTTCCTTGGAAAAAGCCAATCTTAGAGGGTTGTTGTCTGTCTCTCAGAATGAACAAGAATATGTAACGTTATCCCGAGCTGCGCAGCTCGTTGTTTGGCATAATGAACATCGTTTTTGTGGCCGCTGCGGGCATCAAATGAAGCATCATGCCGTGGACTTAGCAAAGCACTGTGAAAGCTGTTCTTTGGTGCAGTATCCGCGTATATCACCTTGTATCATTGTGTTGGTTGTTGATGGTGAACGCTGTATTTTGGCGCGTTCGCCTCGTTTTAAGCCGGGTGTTTTTAGTACGTTAGCGGGTTTCATTGAGGCTGGTGAGACTGCAGAGTCGGCGGTGCATCGAGAAATCAAAGAAGAAGTGGGCGTAGATGTTAAGAATGTGCGCTATGTTGAAAGCCAGTCTTGGCCTTTCCCTCATTCTCTGATGTTAGGTTTTTTCGCGGATTATGCTGGAGGAGAATTAATACCTGATGGTGTAGAGATTGAGGAGGCTAATTGGTATCACCGTGATGAGATGCCTAATTTGCCACCCTCATTTGCGATTTCATCGACATTAATTGAACGCTTCCTTAAAGGTGGCGTCTGATTTATGGCTTGTTTTTAAAGAGTTTTCCTAGCTTTGTCGCGAGCATGACATTACCTTCAGCGCGGAGTTGGCCTTTAAGGAAGGCGCTCATGCCGTCTTGCTCTCCGGTAACGACTTTAATAAAGGTATCGGCATCCATAAGTAATGTAATGGATGGGTCTTGATGTTCACCTTGTTGGGTTGTGCAGGTTTGTTCTTTAATCGAAATATAAAAATCGTCGTCATCTTCTAGTAAAAACTGAAAGATGGCATCAAGGCTACCAGCAGCGTCTGCTTGGAAGCGTGAGGGTAGTTTTTCAATAACGCGAGTTACGGTAATATCTGAACTCATTATAAATACATTCCTGTCAGGAAAAGTAGCGTACAGTTGATTCGTTAATTCGCTTTTATGTTACATTACCGCACTTAATACTGATAACTCTTTTTCTGGAGAAACCTGTTGTCTGAATTTTTCTTTGAATACGGCCTGTTTGCTGCGAAAGCATTCACCGGATTAGTGGTTGTGCTACTGTTAGTAGCCGGCATCATAATGGTAAGTGCACGCAATCGTCGGGATGACGGTGATGGCGAGGTTGATGTTACCTCTATAAATGATCTCTACGAAGACATGAAAGATACAGTTGAAGCCGCTGTATTGGATAAAGATGCCTATAAGCAGCTGCTTAAACAGCAGAAAAAGCAAGATAAGCTTGAAAGTAAGCAGCGCAAGAAAGAAGCAAAAACCGCCCCGTCTAAAGAGCCTGAAGATAAAAAACGTATTTATGTGCTTGATTTTGATGGGGACATTAAAGCCAGCGAAGTTGAACTGCTAAGAGAAGAAATTTCTGCAGTGCTAACTTTTGCTCGTCCTTGTGATGAGGTTGTAATTCGTTTGGAAAGCGCTGGTGGTATGGTGCATACCTATGGCCTGGCAGCTTCTCAGTTGGCGCGTATTAAAGCCAGTGGGATACCACTAACTGTCTGTGTTGATCAGGTAGCCGCCAGTGGTGGTTATCTTATGGCATGCTTGGCCGACCGCCTGATTGCTGCACCGTTTGCATTGGTGGGTTCTATCGGTGTTATTGCGCAGGTTCCAAATTTTAACCGCGTATTAAAAAAGCATGATGTTGATTACGAGATGTTCACCGCTGGTGAGTATAAGCGTACCGTCACAATGTTTGGTGAAAATACCGAAAAAGGTAAGCAGAAATTTGTTGAGGAGCTTGAAGATACACATGCTCTTTTCAAGGAGTTTGTTTCTGAATATCGCCCGCAATTAAATATTGAGAAAGTAGCGACCGGTGAAGTATGGTTTGGCAAGCGTGCTTTAGCTGAAGAGCTGGTTGATGAGCTTTCTACATCAGATGATTATCTGATGACGGCGTGTAATGATGCCGATGTATTTAGAGTACGTTACGAGATGAAAAAAACGCTTCAAGAGCGTTTAAGTGAGATGGCCATTCAAACCTCTGAGGGTATCGTGTCTAAAATTTGGACACGCGTCTCGAATAGCCGTTTTATGACACGATAAATAAAATTTTTCTATAGCTCATTTATGAGCTATATTTTTTATATAGATGTTTTAAACAAGACTTGAAAGGAGGCGGAGCTTGCAGCGGTCTAAAACGGCAAACCAAATACTAAAAGCTGCTGAAGCTTTATTTTCTGAACAGGGGTTCTCAGAAACAACAATGCGTCAGATTACTGCGGCTGCTGATGTGAATTTGGCAGCAGTGAACTATCACTTTGGTTCTAAGCAGGGACTTATTCAAGCTGTTTCTGAGAAATACTTAACGCCTTTTTGTGATTATATTGATGACGCTGTTACTGAGCGTTTATCAAGTCAGTCTGGTGTTACTGTTACCTCGGACGAGTTGATGGAAATGGTGATGCGAGCATTGTTAGAAGTGAGGCATGATAATACGCATGCTTTATCTATGTTCATGCGTCTACTTGATCTCTCCTATATGAAAAGCCAGTCAGTGCTGCGTGAATACATGTTCTTGCAACACCATGTGAAGCTTGAGCGTTTCTTAGAGCTTTTGCGTAACGATTCATCTCCTATGGAAGATGATGAGTTTTTCTGGCGCCTGCATTTTCTTATGGGCTCTATGGTTTTTACTTTATCGAATTTCCACACGCTGATTGCTATCGAAAAAAGTGAATTTGATAAAGAAGTTGAGATAGAAAAGGTTCTACATAGAATGATTCCTGTTTTAACGGCAGGGTTGCAAGCCCGCTCGGATAAAACTTTCTTCTGCCGACTCTGATTAAACCTCTCATGCACTTGCAGTTAAATATTAAACAACAGGTTTTAACCGTACACTTACCAGAAGGTAGTCGGCAATTTCATGTATCGACTGCTTTTAATGGTGTCGGTGAAAAATCTGGCTCAGGCTGTACGCCCAGAGGTCTGCACATCATACGTGCCAAAATTGGCGAGAATTCTCCTCTTAATTCGGTCTTTGTTGGTCGCCGTTTTACCGGCGAGATCTATACGCCTGATTTGGCCAAATTGAACCCCAAAAGAGACTGGATACTGACGCGGATTTTGTGGCTCAGCGGAAAAGAGCCTAACCGTAATCGCTTAGGTTCAGTCGATAGCATGCAACGCTATATCTATATTCACGGCACTCCTGATACTGAGCCTATGGGTGTTGCGCTGTCACATGGTTGTATTCGTATGCGTAATCTAGATGTGATTGAGTTATTTGACCTGGTTCCAGTTGGAACTGAATTATTGATTGAGGAGTAGTAATGTCTTCTGGGCGTTTGATGCTGGATGTGCAAGGGTTGTCATTAGTACAGTCTGAGCGGGATATGATTAGTCATCCAGAAGCGGGAGGGTTAATACTTTTTGGTCGCAATTATCAGTGTAAGTCACAGCTAAGTGATTTGGTTGCAGATATACGAGAACAAAATCCGGGCATTTTGTTGGCGGTGGATCATGAGGGGGGGCGGGTGCAACGTTTTCGCCATGAGTTTGTAAGAATTCCTCCCATGCGTATGCTTGCTCAATTGTGGGTAACGGATCCTGAGAAAGCACAACAGGTTGCAGAAGATATTGGTTGGCTTATGGCGGCTGAGCTCATTAACCATGATATAGATATAAGTTTTGCTCCGGTGCTTGATATTGATTGGTCTCGCAGTGAAATTATAGGCGATCGAGCGTTTGGTCAAAACGCTCCACAAGTTATTTCACTTGCGAGTAGTTTTATGGCAGGAATGCATGATGCTGGTATGGCAGCAACAGGGAAGCATTTTCCTGGACATGGTTGGGTTGCTGCGGATTCTCATCTTGACACCCCCTGTGATGAGCGCGGTTTTGAGGTGTTGTGTGCAGATGATATTAAGCCTTTTAAAACACTAATTGATCAGGGCTTAGACGCTATCATGCCTGCGCATATTATTTACCAGCAGATGGATAACAAAACTGCAGGTTTTTCAGACTTCTGGCTTAAGGCAATATTACGTGAAAAGTTGGGCTTTACTGGGGTGATCTTCAGTGATGATCTGAGCATGGAAGGGGCTTCTGCTGTTGGCGGGTTTGTCGAAAGGACGCAAGCGGCGCTTGATGCGGGGTGTGATATGGCGCTTGTGTGTAATAACCCAGAAGGTGCTGAGCAGGTGCTTACCTATCTTGAAAGTTATCAAGGGCCTTCTACAGTCTCTATAAATATCATGAAGCATAAAAAGTACACTTTTGATGAGCAGCGCTTTGAGCGTGTACAAGATTTAATATTACGATTAGAGGCATAGTTTAGGCATGGATGTAAAAGAAACGATCAATGGGTTTAATGCCTGGTTGGTTCAGTATTTATCATTAGGTCAGGAGAATGGCTGGATTTTAAGTGTGTTTATCATCGTTCTAGTGACGCTTGTGGGAGCCTTTGTTGCGCGCAAGGTGTTTGATCGAATGGCTGATCAGCTGAAACGCACCAAAAATACTTGGGATGATATCTTGCTTGACTCTGCAAGACGTCCTGCTGTAATGATGGTGTGGGTGTTAGGCGGTAGTTGGGCTTTTGATGTTATCGATGCAAAAACAGGGACGGTATTGCTAGACGTAATTGAGCCTTTGCGTAAAGTAGCTGTTATTGTTTTGTTGGGTTGGTTTCTTATACGCTTTGTTCGCGCGGCTGAAAAAGCTTTAATTGACCCTGCTGGAATTGATACGACACTGGATGCAACTACGATAAGCGCAATGGGTAAGTTGCTGCGCTTATCGCTGATAATAACGGTCTCATTGGTTGTGTTGCAAAGCTTTGGGTATAGCATTTCTGGTGTTCTGGCATTTGGTGGGATTGGCGGCTTAGCGGTTGGTTTTGCTGCAAAAGACTTGTTAGCTAACTTTTTTGGTGGCCTGATGATCTATATGGATAGGCCGTTTAAAGTAGGTGATTGGGTCCGCTCTCCCGATCAAAATATTGAAGGAACTGTTGAGGATATCGGATGGCGTTTAACGCGTATAAGAACATTTGATAAGCGTCCTTTGTATGTGCCTAATGCCACGTTTGCCAGCATCTCTGTTGAAAATCCTTCTCGTATGACGCATCGCAGAATCTATGAAACAATTGGGGTGCGCTATTGTGATCTTAAGGCAGTGAAAGGGGTGGTTGTTGAAGTACGTGAAATGTTACGCCAGCATCCTGATCTTGATCAGTCGCAGACACTGATCGTCAATTTGAATAAGTTTGCCCCGTCCTCTCTCGACTTCTTTGTTTATACCTTCACTAAAACAACTAACTGGGTGCGTTTTCATCAAGTAAAAGAAGATGTGTTGCTAAAGATTATGGATATCGTTGAGAAACATGGGGCTGAAGCGGCCTTTCCTACCAGTACGGTTCATCTTATACCTGAAGGTGAGTTTCAGCTTCCCATAGAGACGCTTAAATAGGTCTGTTGCATATAGGGCGTGAGCTCACCGTAAGATTTACGGTGAGCTTTGGTGCTTTGGGGTAGGTGTTTAGTTTAGCGGAGTTGCGTAAACAAGAATGCCAAATAGCGGATGATCTATATAATGTGCTTCTTTGGATTTCATGCGGCGCGGCTCATCTAGTACTGCTGCAATCGTTTTCTGAAATCCGTCCTCAAGTGTAACGGTGCGGCGCAGTTGTAGATCTGGTTTGAAATGTAGATAGTGTCCACGATCTACTGTTATAGCGCCTTCAAGTTCGTGATAGCCATCATCCATTACACTTCCTGCACGAATGGAAACGGGCTTAGAGCTTCTGCCTTTTCTTACGGATTGAGTCCACGCTTTATGGTAAATGACGCGTAGGCCGCTGGTATTACGAATTCTCTTATCGGTGCTTTTTAGCATGAAGCTACGAGCTGAGCGCTCGTTGTATCCGCCGCTAGATAGGCTAATGCCTGATGCAGGCGGTTTATCGGGAGTTGGCCAGTATTCGCTATAGGCAGAGGCATTGTCACGGCTAAAGATGAGAACTTCTATTCCGTAAACTGTTGCTGCTTGAGCGTTGTGCTGTAAAGTCAGCGACAGAAAAACGAAACATAAAGAGATCAGTTTTTTCATTTGTGTACCTTACCCAGTTCTTTTAGCAGGTTTTCGACAGCATTGAAGCGTTGTTCAGTCTCTTCCATCTCTAAAGAAAAGCGGAGATGGCTAGCGCCTTCAAGTTTGTATTTATTTTGTTGTTTTTGCACTAATGTCACAAGCGTAAAAGGGTCTACCTTGGTAGCTTGATCGAATTCAAGGCGACCACTTTGGCTGCCTGCATCCAATTTTATGATGCCGAGTTGTTCTGCCTGTAATTTTAGCGATGTCAGCCTGAACAGGTTCTTAGTCGTTTCAGGTAATAAGCCAAAACGGTCAATCATTTCAATCTGAAGTTCTTTCAGTTCGGTATCGTCTTTTGCGCTGGAAATACGTTTATACATGATTAAGCGGCTATGTACATCGGGTAGATAGTCATCTTTTATCAGTGTAGGAATATGTAAGTTGATTTCCGCTCCGTGATGAAGAGGTCTGTCCATGTTAGGTGTTTTGCCGTCCTTAATGGATTGGATAGCCTCTTCAAGCATTTCCATATAGAGAGTAAAGCCAATGCCTTGGATTTGACCGCTTTGATCGTCGCCTAATAGCTCGCCTGCGCCACGTATTTCAAGGTCATGAGTGGCGAGGGTAAAGCCTGCGCCTAGGTCGTCAGCTAAGGCTATTGCTTCAAGTCGCTTGGTGGCATCTTTGCTAACGTTTTTTTCGGGAGGTGTCAGCATATAGGCGTAAGCCTGGTGGTGAGAACGGCCAACGCGGCCTCGTAGTTGGTGTAGTTGGGCCAGACCAAACTTGTCGGCACGGTCAATAATAATGGTGTTGGCGTTAGGGATATCGATACCTGTTTCAATAATAGTGGTGCACAGCAAAATGTTATGACGCTTATGATAGAAGTCAGTCATGACCTGTTCCAGTTCTCGTTCACGCATCTGGCCGTGGCCTATGCCTATGCGTGCTTCTGGGACTAGTTCTGCTAATTCTTGTGCGGTTTTTTCAATGGTTTTGACTTCATTGTGAAGATAGTAAACTTGTCCTCCACGCAAGAGTTCACGTAAAACCGCTTCTTTAACGAGCGGCCCGTCTGATTCGCGTACAAATGTTTTAACAGCGAGTCTTCGTGCTGGTGGCGTAGCAATAATGGACAGGTCGCGCATGCCTGACATGGCCATGTTGAGCGTGCGAGGAATGGGCGTCGCTGTCATGGTGAGGATGTCAACTTCTGAGCGTAGTGACTTGAGGCGCTCTTTTTGTTGTACGCCAAAGCGGTGTTCCTCATCAATGATTACCAAGCCTAAGTTCTTAAATGTGATATCGCCTTGTAATAGCTTGTGTGTGCCGATGATGATATCGATTTGGCCTGTTTTAAGCTTTTCTATCGCCTCTGTTTGTTGCTTAGCGCTTCTAAAGCGTGAAATAAGTTCAACCGTAACTGGCCAGTCTGCAAAGCGGTCTCTGAAGTTCTCAAAGTGCTGCTGGGCTAGCAGGGTGGTAGGTACAAGAATGGCTATCTGTCTTCCTGAGTTTGCTGCGATAAAAGCAGCGCGCATGGCAACTTCTGTTTTACCAAAGCCTACGTCACCGCATACCAGTCGGTCCATTGGTTGGGGGGATATCATGTCGCGAATAACGGACTGAATGGCTGTTTCTTGGTCGGGTGTTTCTTCGAATGGAAAGCCAGAAACAAACAGTTGATAGTCTTCATCTGGGTCGCTAAAGGCAAAGCCTTTGCGAGCAGCGCGTCGTGCGTAAATATCTAGTAGCTCGGCTGCAGTGTCGCGCACTTTTTCTGCTGCTTTTTGGCGTGCTTTGCTCCATTGCTCCGTACCAAGGCGGTGTAGCGGGGCAAGCTCGTCGCTGCTACCGCTATATCGGCTAATTAAGTGTAGAGAAGCTACCGGTACATAAAGTTTTGCGTTATTGGCATAAGACAGCGCTACAAACTCATTGGTCTGCCCGTCAAGATCGATGGTTTCAAGACCAAGATAGCGCCCAATTCCGTGGTCTATATGTACGACGGGTGCGTTAGGCGCGAGCTCTGCGAGGTTACGAACGACGAGGTCTGTTTGGCCTTTGTCTTTGGCGCGTCTTCTGCGTTGGAATACTTGTCGTCCAAAGAGTTGTGATTCTGATACAACATGAATATCGTCGTCAGTACTTAGCCCTCGATTGATAGGGTATACCGTCAATGCGCAGCTGAGATCGCTATCAATAAACGATTGCCAGCTATCAATCACAGTTGGCTTAATATTGGCTTTAGTCAGTAACTCTTGAAGCGCTTCGCGTCGGCCAGGAGATTCAGCGCAAAATAAAATCTTGTGATTGGGACGTTCTTCTAAAAAACTCTTCAGCAGCGATAGTGGTGAGGATGACTGAGCATTTATTGTTAGCTCGGATGTTTCTTGATATGGCAAATTGAATCTGCCGGCGGTGTCATCTGCTACAGGGTCTGCGCTAAATTGAATGCGACGGAATTGCTTGAGGGCGCCGAAGAACTCGTCTTTAGGGGTGAATATTGCGCTAGGTGGCAAAATGGGGCGTTCGATATCATGGCGGCGCTCTTCATATCGGCCGTTAACATCGTTCCAGAATTGCTGGCAAGGTCTATCAAGGGAGCCGTCGGATATTATCAAAGTCTCTTTGGGTAGGTAGTCAAAGAGTGTTGCTGTCTCGTCAAAGAAAAATGGTAGGTAGTACTCGATTCCTGGTGGTGCAAAGCCGTTGCTGACATCTTGGTAGGTTGGGCAGCGGCGTTGGTCAACATCGAAGGTGCTGCGCCAGTTCTGTTTAAAGCGAGAAATGGCCTCTTCTGTTAGCGGTACTTCGCGCGCCGGTAATAGACGAATCTGCTCAATTTTGTCGATAGATCGCTGTGATTCAGGATCAAAGGTGCGCAGTGTGTCAATTTCATCATCAAAAAGATCAATTCTAAAAGGCGTTTCTGCACCCATAGGGAAAAGGTCAATGATGGAGCCTCTAACGGCGTATTCTCCATGCTCGTTCACGGTATCGACAGCGCGATAGCCTGCATTGCTAAGTTGCTGTCTTAAGTTATCAATGTTAAGAGATTGGCCTGTTTGTAGCAGTAGTGAATGTGCCTGTAAAAAGGTAGAGGGCGCAATTCGGTGCATAAGCGTGCTGATAGGCACGATAACAACACCATGTTTGAGTTGAGACAGCTGCTTTAATGTGCTTACGCGTGTTGAGGTAATGTCCTGATGAGGTGAAAACGTATCGTAGGGCAGGGTTTCCCAATCAGGAAAAGGAAGGATCTCTAAGTTTTGAGCTGCCGAGTAAAAATGAATTTCATTCTCAAGTAGGCTTGCTGTATCGCTGTTGCGTGTGATGACCAAGGTTAGCTGTTGATGCTTTAGCGCTGCTTGGGCTATTAATAACCCAGCGGCACTTTGGTGTGCTTGCCCCACCCATTTGATATCACCTGGTTTTGTCGGTATCGGAAATATCAAATTTGTCACGAAACCTCTCCTGGTTCAGAATATTTAGAAGCGCCCTATATTACAGATTGGCTCAAGGAAGAGATATAAGTGCTTGAAAAATCATCCGGCTAAAGTACTAGGATGAGAGTGTTTGCCCGCGGGCCTATAAAAGGGGATAATGTTTCGCAAATTTTTAACGTGCGTTGATGTAAAGTTGGAGAAGCCTGTGAGCCAAGATCAAGTATTCGCTGAATGGAAAGAACGCGAAGCGACAGCAGAAGCAATGATTCCTTTGATCGGTCGTTTGTACCGTGATCGTAATGTCGAAACTTCTGTTTATGGTCGTCTGATTGTTAAACGTTCTGTAATTGATGTGCTTAAAGCGCATCGTTATGTGCGTCAGATGGAAGCTCAAGAGCTGACAGTACTAGAAACATATCCAGTGCTGGAAGCACTTGAGTCTTTGGATGTGAGCGGTGCTCATATTGATGTCGGCAAAATGGCTGCGCAGTTCCGTGAAAGTGGAAATGGCCGTACCATGAAAGAGTTTCTTGAAGAGCAGTTATCTTCAGTTATCGGTGTAGAAGATCGACAAGGTACTGATGTTGTACTTTACGGTTTTGGTCGTATCGGTCGTTTGTTAGCGCGTTTGCTAATCGAGCGTACTGGTGGAGGCCAGTCTCTACGTTTGCGTGCGATTGTTGTGCGTAAAGGTAAAGCTGATAATGATCTAGAAAAGCGTGCTAGCTTGCTACGTCGTGATTCTGTACATGGCTCGTTTAAAGGTACGATCCAGATTGATGCTGAAAATAACACACTGATTGCCAATGGTAATGAGATTAAAGTTATCTTCGCTAACGCTCCAGACCAGATCGATTACACAGAGTACGGTATTAACAATGCTATCGTCATTGATAACACGGGTATGTGGCGTGACAAAGAAGGTCTTTCTTTGCACCTTAAATCAAAAGGTGTCGCGCGCGTACTACTGACGGCTCCTGGTAAAGGCGTTAAAAATATTGTGATGGGTGTTAACCATCACGATATCGAAGATGAAGATTTGGTTTTGTCTGCAGCTTCTTGTACTACCAATGCCATCACGCCTGTTTTGAAAGCAGTAAATGATGTATATGGTATTGAGAATGGTCATGTTGAAACTGTGCACTCTTACACAAATGACCAGAACTTGATTGATAATTACCATAAAGGTGATCGTCGCGGTCGTGCGGCTGGCCTGAATATGGTTATTACAGAAACGGGTGCAGCTAAAGCCGTTTCTAAAGCTTTGCCTGTTATGGAAGGCAAGCTAACGGGTAATGCTATTCGCGTACCAACGCCAAATGTTTCAATGGCAATTTTGAATCTAAACTTATCAAAAGAAGTTGAGCGTGAAGGTTTGAATGACTACCTTCGTGAAGCATCATTGCACTCTCCATTGCAGAAGCAAATTGCTTATAGCAACTCTCCTGAAGCTGTGTCGAGTGATTTTGTTGGATCGCGTGCGGCCGGTATTGTTGATGCACTGGCGACTATCGCAACAGGTAACCGTTGTGTGCTGTATGTATGGTATGACAATGAGTTTGGCTATAGCTGCCAGGTAATTCGTATGGCTCAGAAAATGGCTGATGTCACTTTGCCTGCTTTCCCTAAAGCTAATAAATAGTTGATATTTGTCAGGAAAAAACCGCTTAGTGCGGTTTTTTTTGATCTTTTATTTTATATTCCAAAAAGAAATAAGCTTATATAAAATGCGTCTAGGTGATTTGCCTAACTAAGCCCAAGGTAGCAGCGGTTTAACCAGGGCTCTTTGTAGATATGGAGTGTGACGCTCAGGTATACTTGGAAAGTTTTTAGGTGGGGTTATTCGTTTTCTTAAATAAGAAGATCAGAAGTGGGGCATTTAGTGAAAGCTAAGCCTATCCGCTGTATCTGACACGAAGGAAACTAGATCTCGAAAAATTTAATCGTGATTGGGTGAGGTGTATGATCAAGATCAATAAAGGTCTAGATCTACCGATAACGGGTTCTCCGGAACAGGCTGTAAAAAGTGCTGTCGCGGAAATTCGGTCGGTCGCCGTGATTGGGCCAGACTATATTGGTTGTAAACCAACAATGGCCGTCAAGGTGGGTGATCGAGTTAAACTCGGTCAAGTGGTCTTTTCCGATAAAAAAACTGAAGGTGTTCAGGTCACTGCTCCAGGTGCTGGTGTAGTAACTGAGATCAACCGAGGAGAACGTCGGGTTCTTCAATCGGTTGTTATTGAGCTGGACGCTGAAGAAGAAGCAATAGAATTCGCACGTTACGATGCTGCTAAATTAGCAGATGTAACACGTGAACAGGTGGTTGAAAACCTACAAGCCTCTGGTTTGTGGACGGCCTTGCGTACTCGTCCTTTTAGTCGTGTGCCTGCTGTCTCAACTATACCTGCTTCTATTTTCGTAACTGCAATTGATACCAACCCTTTGGCTGCAGATCCTGCATTATTCATTAATGAATATGCTGAAGATTTTGCCAATGGATTGAAGCTGCTAACTAAGCTGTCTGAGAAAGCGGTTTATCTGTGCAAAGCACCTGGTACAAAAGTGCCGAGTGTTGATGGTGTTACTGTTGAAGAATTCGACGGTCCTCATCCTGCAGGTAATGCTGGTACTCATATACATCATCTTGACCCCGTGTCTCGTACAAAAACTGTATGGACTATCGGTTATCAAGACGTTGTTGCTATGGGCAAGCTCTTTACTGATGGTCGACTATTTGTTGAGCGTTTTGTTTCAGTTGCTGGACCGCATGTTAATAAGTCGGCTGTTCTTAAAACCCGTGTGGGCGCTAAGTTAGACGAGTTAACAGTCGGTTTGTTGCCTAGTGGCGAAAACCGTTTGATTAATGGTTCAGTTTGGAATGGTGCGACAGCTAAAGGGCCGTTGGCATATCTGGGGCGATATGCAAACCAGGTAACTGTATTGACCGAAGGTAACAAACGTGAATTCTTTGGATGGGTTATGCCTGGTTCCAATAAGTTTTCTGTTCTGAACGTCTTTACATCGTTCCTCTCGTCTGGCAAAAAGTTCGATTTTACAACCACCACAAATGGTTCTGAACGAGCAATGGTTCCTGTGGGACAGTTTGAACAACTGATGCCGCTGGATATTTTGCCAACTCAATTGCTACGTGCGCTAGTCACTGGGGATATCGTAACTGCAATGCAGTTAGGTTGCCTAGAACTCGACGAAGAAGATCTGGCTCTTTGTACTTTTGCTTGCCCTGGTAAGTACGAATACGGACCAATCCTTCGCGATAATCTGACGCGCATAGAGAAAGAAGCCTAAGAGAGGCAGCGTATGAGTATCAGAAATATACTTGATAAAATGGAGCCGCATTTCCATAAAGGCGGCAAGTACGAAAATTGGTATGCGTTGTATGAAGCAGCAGATACCATCTTTTATACACCGGCATCTGTGACCAAAACAGCGTCGCATGTGCGGGATGGTATCGACCTTAAACGTATGATGATTTTGGTCTGGATGTGTACTTTTCCGGCAATTTTTGCGGGCATGTATAACGTTGGTTACCAGGCGAATACTGCAATGGCTGGCATGGGCCTGACTGAAGCTGAAGGCTGGCGTGGTGCTATTGCTGGTGCTTTGACTGGATTCGATGCAAGCAGTGTGTGGGATAACATTATCCATGGTGCTGTTTATTGGTTACCTATTTATATAACAGTCTTTCTTGTAGGCGGCTTCTGGGAAGTTTTGTTTGCAATGAAGCGCGGGCATGAAGTTAACGAAGGTTTCTTCGTAACCTCAATCTTGTTTGCATTGATTCTTCCTCCAACTGTTCCGTTGTGGCAAGTGGCGCTAGGGATCAGCTTTGGTGTGGTTATCGGTAAAGAAGTGTTCGGTGGAACAGGTAAAAACTTCCTGAACCCTGCACTTACTGGACGTGCATTCCTATTCTTCGCATATCCTGCGCAGATGTCTGGTGATGCTATCTGGACTGCTGTTGATGGTTTCTCAGGAGCAACACCTCTAGGTTTGGCTGCAGCGGGTGGTGTTGATGCCATTCTTGCTCAAAACCTGACATGGATGGATGCTTTCTTGGGCCAAATTCAAGGTTCTGTAGGTGAAACATCAACTATCGCCATTATGATTGGTGGTGCAGTATTGCTGATAGCTAAAGTGGCTGCATGGCGTATTGTTGCTGGTGTATTTGCAGGTATGGTCGGAATGACTATGCTGCTAAATATTATTGGTTCTGATACTAACCCGATGTTCGCTCTGCCGTTCTACTGGCATTTTGTGTTAGGTGGATTCGCATTCGGTATGTTCTTTATGGCGACCGATCCGGTTTCTGCGTCAATGACCAATACCGGTAAGCTATACTTCGGTGCGCTGATCGGCATCATGGTGGTGTTAATTCGTGTAGTTAACCCTGCATTCCCTGAAGGTATGATGCTAGCGATTCTGTTCGGTAACTTGTTCGCACCATTGATTGACAACTTTGTCATTCAGGCGAACATTAAACGGAGGATGGCACGCAATGTCGGCTAATAACGATACTATCAGTAAAACGATTACCGTCACCGTATTACTTTGTGTGGTCTGTTCAGTAATCGTATCTGCAGCTGCAGTACTTCTGAAGCCTCAGCAAATTGCTAACAAAGAACTAGACAGAAAAACGAATATTCTGGCAGCTGCTGGTCTAATGGATTCGTCTAAGTCTGTTGATGAGTTGTTTTCACAGATCACTACTAAAGTAGTTGATCTGGAAACTGGCAAATTTACTGATGCGGTTGATGCTGCAACATTTGATGCACGTAAAGCCTCTAAAGATCCTGCTTTATCGAGTAAGTTGGATCGTAAGGATGACATCGCATCAATCAAACGCCAGGCGAAATACCAGACTGTATACTTGGTTGAATCTGAAGGTGAGCTTGAAAAGGTCATTCTGCCAGTTCATGGCTATGGTCTTTGGTCAACGCTTTATGGGTTCCTTGCATTGGAAGGTGACTTAAATACAGTTGTTGGTTTAGGTTTTTACTCTCATGCTGAAACCCCTGGTTTGGGTGGTGAAGTAGATAACCCTCTTTGGAAGTCGCAGTGGCCAGGTAAGAAAGTCTATGCTGATGGCGCTATGGAGCCATTGTTAGGCTTGATTAAAGGTAAGGTGAATCCTGATGCTGCAAATGCAGCTCATCAGATCGATGGCCTTTCCGGTGCGACACTTACCAGTGATGGTGTGTCTCGTATGGTGAAGTTCTGGATGGGTGAAAACGGTTATGCGCCGTTTCTTACTAACCTGAAAGCTGGGGGGGTGTAAATCATGTCTGAAACTAGAGATATTTTGACGGGCCCTATCGTCAAAAACAATCCAATTGCATTGCAGATTCTTGGTGTGTGTTCCGCTCTGGCGGTAACAACGAACATGAATACTGCGTTTGTAATGACGTTGGCAGTAATTTCAGTAACAGCATTTTCAAATATGTTTGTGTCTATGATTCGTAATCATATACCTAGCAGTATTCGTATTATCTGTCAGATGGTTATTATCGCATCGTTGGTAATTGTTGTTGATCAGATTTTGAAAGCCGTTGCTTATGATGTTTCTAAACAGTTATCAGTTTTCGTGGGTTTGATTATCACGAACTGTATCGTAATGGGTCGTGCTGAAGCTTTTGCCATGAAAAATCCTCCTGGGATCTCTTTCATGGATGGTATCGGTAACGGGCTAGGTTACGGTGCCGTACTGATGTTTGTTGCTTTTTTCCGTGAATTGTTCGGATCAGGCAGCCTGTTTGGAATCGAAATTCTTCCATTAGTCACTAATGGTGGTTGGTATCAGGCCAATGGTATGATGTTGTTGCCGCCAAGTGCTTTCTTTATCATCGGCGGATTCATCTGGATTATACGTGCCTATGATAAAAAGCAGGTAGAGGCTCCTGAGTTTATTATGGCGCCCAACTCTAAGAAGGGGGCTGTATAATGGAGCAATATATCAGTCTGGCTATTCGGGCTATTTTCGTCGAAAACATGGCGTTGTCCTTCTTTCTCGGGATGTGTACTTTCTTGGCTATTTCAAAGAAAGTGCAAACTGCTATTGGTTTAGGTATTGCGGTAATTGTAGTGCTTGCAATTACTACACCTATCAATAACTTGCTTTATAACGGCTTGCTGCGTGAAGGCGCGCTGTCATGGGCGGGTTATCCAGAAGTAGATCTGAGCTTTTTGGGTTACATTTCTTATATTGGCGTTATCGCTGCGATCGTTCAGATCCTCGAAATGGTATTGGATAAGTTCTTTCCAGTACTATATAACGCATTAGGAGTGTTCCTTCCTTTGATCACTGTAAACTGTGCCATTATGGGTGCTGCTCTCTTCATGGTAGAGCGTGACTATAACTTTGGTGAAAGTGTAGTTTACGGTGTGGGTGCGGGTGTTGGTTGGGCGTTGGCAATTGCGGCGTTAGCGGGTATTCGTGAAAAATTGAAGTATAGCGATGTTCCAGAGGGACTACGTGGTCTAGGCATTACCTTCGTTACTGTTGGTTTGATGTCTTTAGGTTTCATGTCTTTCTCTGGTGTGCAGCTGTGATTTTGCTTAGACGTGAACAACAGAAGGATGGATTAAGCCTATGAATGCTGAAATCGTTCTCGGTGTTGTCATGTTTACCGTTGTGGTGCTTGCACTTGTAGCGGTAATTCTGGCAGCCCGTTCAAAATTGGTAAGTTCTGGTGATGTGACTATTAGCATCAATGATGATCCAGAAAAAGCGATCACAGTGCCTGCTGGTGGCAAGCTTCTACAGACGCTTGCAAACGTTGGTATTTTTGTGCCATCGGCTTGTGGTGGTGGTGGTACTTGCGCACAGTGTAAATGTCAGGTTCTTGATGGTGGTGGTTCTATGCTGCCAACTGAAGAGTCGCACTTTACAATGCGTGAAGCAAAAGACGGCTGGCGCTTGTCATGTCAGGTTGCTGTAAAGCAAGACATGAATATTGAGTTGGAAGAAGAGATCTTTGGTGTTAAGAAGTGGGAATGTACGGTTGAGTCAAACCCGAACGTTGCTACATTCATTAAAGAGCTAACATTGCGCCTGCCTGAAGGGGAAAACGTAGATTTCCGCGCCGGTGGTTATGTGCAATTGGAAGCGCCTGCTCATGAAGTTCATTATAAAGACTTCGACATTGAAGAAGAGTACCGCGGCGACTGGGATAAGTTTAACCAGTGGAAGTATGTATCTAAGGTGACTGAACCGGTTATCCGAGCATACTCTATGGCAAACTATCCTGAAGAAGTGGGTATTGTTAAATTCAATATTCGTATAGCTTCTCCGCCTCCAGGTAAAGATGACCTGCCTCCAGGTTTGATGTCTTCTTATGTTTTCAGTCTTAAGCCGGGTGATAAGATCACTGTGTACGGACCGTTTGGTGAGTTCTTTGCAAAAGATACTGACAATGAAATGGTCTTCATCGGTGGTGGTGCGGGTATGGCGCCGATGCGTTCGCACATTTTCGACCAGCTGAAACGGTTAAAATCTTCACGTAAGATGTCGTTTTGGTATGGCGCGCGTTCACTGCGCGAGTGTTTCTATAATGAAGAATACGATCAGCTTCAAGCTGATAACGATAACTTCGAGTGGCACTTGGCGCTGTCAGACCCTCAGGAAGAAGATAACTGGGATGGCATGACAGGCTTTATCCATAACGTGTTGTATGAAAACTATCTTAAGGATCATGAAGCGCCTGAAGATTGTGAGTTCTACATGTGTGGACCACCTATGATGAATGCCGCAGTTGTTCAAATGCTGTTGGATTTAGGTGTAGAGCATGAAAATATCTTGCTTGATGACTTTGGTGGTTAAGCCTTGATAGATGCACTATATCGTGCCCTTAAATGGCCGGCAGCATTGCTGCTGGCCTTTTTGTTTTTAGTAGGGTGTAGCGAAAATAAACAGAATTCAGAGGTCGTTTCCTTTTCTGGGGTGACGATGGGTACTACATTTACCGTAAAATGGGTAGGTGTTGATAATGCTCGTGTGGTGACTATCCATGAGGAAGTGACAGGCGCGTTAGCTGACGTTAACCAAGCAATGTCGACATATATAGCAGACTCCGAGTTGTCTATTCTTAATCAATTGCCTGCAGAGAGTGAAGCAGAGCTTAGTGATTCATTATTTTTTATACTAAGTCTTGCGCAAAGTATTAGTAGAAAAACGGTAGGCGCGTTTGATGTTACAGTAGGGCCTCTTGTTAATCTGTGGGGCTTTGGGCCTGATGGCCGTGTTATTAAGGCGCCGACTGATAGTGATGTTGTGCGCTTACAGCAACAGACGGGGTTCGAAAAGCTGGTAATTAACAGTGCTGCTCAAAAAGCGCTGAAGAAAACAGATTTATATGTAGATCTTTCTGCGATAGCGAAAGGCTACGGTGTTGATGTCTTAGCTGGAATTATGGAGAAATATGAAATCCATGACTACCTTGTTGAGATTGGTGGTGAGTTAAGGGCAAAAGGGCATAAGCCAGGTAATCAGGATTGGAAAATTGCGATTGAAAGTCCTGTTAATGGTGAAAGAAAAGTACAAAAAATACTCAGTATCAGTGATACAGGAATTGCTACTTCAGGCGACTATAGAAATTATTTCGAAGAAGATGGTATTCGTTACTCTCATACGATAAACCCAAAAACAGGCAGGCCGATAACACATAAGTTGGCTTCGGTAACTGTTTTGATGCCTACTTGCGCTGAAGCGGATGCAATGGCTACGGCGTTTATGGTTATGGGAGGAGAACGTGCGTACGAATTTGCAGTGAAGCATAATATAGATGCTTTCTTTATTGTAAAATCTAATCAAGATTTTATTGAAAAAATGACACCAGGCTTTGATGAACGCCTAGTGAAGAGAGGTTGATGTGGATATTTTTGTCTTTGTTTTTGCAAGCTTGATGTTAATCATTCTGGCTATGTCGGTTGGCGTTATTATGGGAGGCAAACCAATAGCGGGCTCATGTGGAGGTATGGCTAACCTGGGTATGGATACTGCGTGTGATATTTGTGCGGGTGACAAGTCTATATGTGAAGATGAAGACGAAAAAAATCGTCGTATCGCTGAATTGGCTAAATCAGCAGATCTAGCTTATGAAGTTAAGTCTAAAAGCTGATTGTTGTCTTTCTAGTTGTGGCTTATTCTGTACTATGTGGTCCTAAGTAACTGACAATAAAGATAAACTAAGGGGATATTGATGGCTGTTTATGACTATGACGTTGTCGTGATTGGTTCAGGTCCGGCAGGCGAAGGGGCAGCAATGAATGCTGCTAAGCACGGACGTCGTGTAGCGATTGTTGAAGAGCAGGATTCTGTTGGTGGTAACTGTACACATAAAGGGACTATTCCTTCTAAAGCGTTACGTCACGCGGTTAAGCAGATCATCGAGTTTAATACTAACCCAATGTTTAGAGATATTGGGGAGCCGCGCTGGTTCTCTTTTTCAAAAGTACTCAAGCGTGCCGAAAAAGTGATGTCTAACCAGGTTATGCTGCGAACCAATTTTTATGCGCGTAATCGTGTTGATGTGTTTTTCGGAAGAGCAGAGTTTGAGAACAGCAACACTATTATAGTAAAAGAAACGGCGAAAGGTGATGAGACGCTGCGTACCAAAAGTGTAGTTATTGCTTCAGGTTCACGCCCGTATTGTCCACCAGATATTGATTTTACCCACCCACGTATTTATAACTCAGATACTATCCTTAAGCTAAGTCATACGCCGCGTACATTAATTATTTATGGTGCTGGTGTAATCGGTAGCGAATACTGCTCTATTTTCAGCGGCCTCGGTGTGAAGGTTGACCTAATCGATACTCAGGATCGTTTGCTGTCATTTCTTGATGGCGAAATTTCTGATGCGCTGAGTTATCACTTGCGTAATACAGCCGTTAAGATTCGTCATAACGAAGAGTATGAAAGCGTAATAGGCGATGAGCACGGTGTTATTTTGAACCTTAAATCAGGCAAGCGTATTCGTGCAGACGCTTTTCTTTGGTGTAATGGTCGAACAGGGAATACGGATAATATGAACCTTGAGGCGAGTGGCCTCAAGGCAAATAGTCGTGGGCAATTGACTATAGATCAGCATTATAAAACTGACGTGGAAAATATTTACGCGGTTGGTGATGTTATAGGCTGGCCAAGCTTGGCTTCTGCTGCCTTAGATCAAGGTCGGTCTGCTGCTGCCGACCTAGTTGGCGCGGATAGCTTTCGATACATAGATGAAGTGCCGACAGGGATTTATACCATTCCCGAAATCAGTTCGTTGGGTAAAACCGAAGAGGAGCTCACGGCTGAGCGGGTTCCTTATGAAGTTGGACAGGCCTTTTTTAAAGATACTGCACGTGCGCAAATTTCAAGCCAGCCTGTTGGTATGCTGAAAATTCTATTTCACCGTGAAACACTGGCTATTCTTGGTATTCATTGTTTTGGTGATCAGGCGTCTGAGATTGTGCATATCGGGCAGGCTATTATGCGCCAAGAAGGTGAAGCTAATACGATCGAGTATTTTGTTAATACTACATTTAATTATCCTACAATGGCTGAGGCTTACCGTGTGGCTGCCATAGCAGGGTTAAATCGTATTGCTAATTTGTAAGAGGCTTCTTAATTGAAAAAGATCGGGCTAGTCCCGGTCTTTTTTTTGAACATCGTTATTATAAAAACTGTCTTCGTAGTACCTGCCTTTAATACCTAGTTTTTTTTCTACAAAACGATTGAAGCGGCTCCAGATGAAGAATGCTGGCGTCATCATAATGCCGATTGCTAGCATAAGGCCGCTCCCTTCATAACCCTCTGGCATCTGCAGTGTCACCCAGTCAATAAATCCTAAGTGGCGGCCTAATAAGTAGCTGCTTATTAAAAAAGCAAACCCTAAACCGGTCGCTAAATGGTGGAGCGTGTTACTGCTCATAATCGATTATTTCCTGTAAAGATGGATGCGTAAGCTTGGTAAAAAAGGTTCAGGGTCGATGAGGCTGTCTGATCGTTGAGCTCGGTTGCGTAGTGTGGGTGCTGTGCTTGTTAACAAGTTATGTTCGGGTAATTCGGCTTCATCTAAGAGAGGGGTCAGTATAGGTAGCGGGCAATTTTTTGCAAGACGTCGCCAGTTATTATCATCTGTTTTCCATGCAATGTTAGCGCGTACCACGGGTACTTGAGTTTGGATCTGGGCCATCTTTGTACTCTTGTGTAAGGGAGATAGCTTTTCTATTTGTCTGACAACGTGTGGCTGCGATGTATCTAGTTTTAATAGCATTTGCATTGCGTTTTCTGCACTGAGTTTTTTTATGCTTCGCCCGCTGTTGTACCAACTAAACCTCACGTTGTGAGGAGTCGAGTCTAATAATGGAATATGTCGATAGCATTGTTTTAAGTGTATGCGGCCTAGTCCTTGATTGTTTAGGGTTATCGCTAGTGTTTTAGAGCGTTGATGTAATTGTTCTGATGCTGTGTTTAGCTCAGATTTTTGTAGTAAACCAACAGATGTGCGCAGTTTGTCTTTTACAGTGTTTAATTTAGCAGCGGCTTCAAGTGTTTCTCTATTTGCGCCGACTAAGCCGTAGCAAGATTGCGTTCTACGCCCGTCAGTGTCATCACTATGCCAGATGTTGCTATAGTAATATCTGGCCTGCTCCAATGCTTGTTGTTGTGTAAAAGCGTCGAGCTCTTTTGAAGGAAGTGATATGGCCAGGTGTGATTTTGAGAGTTGTTTGTCAAAAGTAAGCAAAGACTCCGTCAGCTGCTCGAATGCATCGACTATATTCGTGAGTAGCGCAGGAGTAATTGCCATGCCAATTATTGATCGGTCTCAGGGAGTTGGAATGCTTGAGTTTGAATAACGCGTTGTGCGATAAGCATGCGGCAGTTTTCAGGAATGCGATGAAAGGAGATAGCTATATGGAAATTATCTTCGTCTGTGATAACGCGTTGAACCTTTGCGTACAATAAAACTCCTAATAGTGGATTCGAGAAAATAAGCTTTATCTCGATGAAGTCCCCTACATGATATATATTGTCCGAGGTAACAAACTGCATACCGCCTTCGCTTAAATTTACGGATTGCTTGGTAAGACGTTCAATTTTTAAGCCGCTGTTAGCGAGTGTGCGAGTAATTAACTCGAGCTTTTTGGCTTGTAGTGAGAAGAGTTCAGCCAATAAGGGTTGAGACTTGCTTAATTGAATGAGCAGGTCAGTTTGTTGCTTATCAATTTCTTGAACATCGGAGAGCAGTTCAAAATATGGAGATACTTCAAATTGAGCCGGTTTATTAGAATGGTTTGCTTCTTCAGGGGTCACTCGTTGAACTTCTAGTGCAACATTTTTTTCGACCCTATAAAACTGTCTTCGCTCCTGACTCACAGTCACCTCCTGTTCACGTGTTTGTGGCTAGAGTATAGCGGAGATTTTCTTAATATTGTTAGAGTTACTAACCCAACTGTGATTTAATCCGCGACCATGTTCAGACCCTTTTCTATATATGTAGGCCTGCGGTATACCGCAGCAAAGCGCAGTAATCATTTCATCTCTTTTATCTCCTTGGTTTCAATGCTAGGGCTGATGTTGGGAGTGGCTGCATTAATTCTTGTTTTGTCTGTAATGAACGGCTTTGATCGTGAATTAAAAGATAGAATTCTTGGCATGGTTCCGCATGCCACTATCACCGGTTATGAAAATCCTATTGCTGATTGGCAACAATTAGCATCTGTTGTTGAGCAGGATTCAAGGGTGATAGCTACGGCACCTTTTATCAATGCGCAAGGTATGCTGACATATTCAGGCCAAGTGCGTGGCGTTATGGTACAAGGTGTAGATCCTGTTGCTGAGAGCAAAGTATCTATTGTTTCACAACACATGCTTAACGGTGAATGGAGTAACCTTAAGAGTGGTGGGTTTGGAGTGGTTCTGGGTGATCTGTTAGCACGTTATTTGGGTGCGCGTATTGGAGATAAGGTAACACTGGTATTGCCTGAAGCATCAATTAGTGTTGCTGGTGTCACTCCAAGGTTAAAGCGTTTCACAGTTGTGGGTATTTTTTCAGTGGGTGCCGAGCTTGATAGTTCACTCGCTTACATACACATAGATGATGCTGCCCGTTTAAAGCGCATTCGTGAAGGTGTTGAGGGCGTACGAGTAACTTTTCAAGACCTATTTAAAGCGCCGGTTGCTGCCAGAGAAATAACGTCTACTCTTGATGGCTATTTCCTTGTTTCAGACTGGACGCGTACTCACGGTAATCTGTTCCAAGCTATACAGATGGAAAAGAAAATGATCGGTTTACTGTTATTTCTTATTGTATTTGTGGCAGCTTTTAATATTGTTTCAACACTGGTTATGGTGGTAACAGATAAGAAATCTGATATTGCCATATTGCGCACATTGGGTGCGACACCTGGCATGATTATGCGTATTTTTATGGTACAGGGTATTGTTATAGGGTTTGCTGGCACCTTGATTGGTGCGGCGCTTGGTGTCCTTCTGGCGTTGACTGTGACTGATTTGGTTGCCTGGATCGAGCAAGTTCTTGGAATGCAGTTCTTATCTTCTGATGTGTATTTTATTAGTTATCTGCCATCACGTTTGGATTGGAATGACGTGGGTGTTATTGGTGGTTCTGCCTTGTTAATTAGCTTTTTTGCTACGCTCTATCCTGCGTGGAAAGCGTCTAGAACACAGCCAGCGGAGGCTTTGCGGTATGAGTAATGAGTCAGTACTGGTTTGTTGTGGCGTAGGTAAAACATACACTGAAGCGGGAAGTCCTTTAACGGTCTTAAGCGAAGTTTCCCTCAATGTTGCTAAAGGGGAGCGTATTTCTATTATTGGAACATCAGGCTCTGGTAAGAGTACATTACTGAACACGCTAGGTGGATTAGAAGCACCAAGCGAGGGTGAAGTCAGTGTTGGTGGCGAGTCGTTATACGATGTCTCTGAAGAAAAGAGAGCGCAGATTCGTAATCGCCAACTAGGTTTTGTTTATCAGTTTCACCATCTGTTGCCAGAATTTGACGCTATTGAAAATGTGGCAATGCCTTTATTGCTAGGCAAGGTTGCTATTAATGAAGCGCAGACGCGCGCAAAAGCGATGTTAGAGGCGGTTGGTTTATCTGCTAGACTATCTCATAAGCCTGCACAACTCAGTGGTGGGGAGCGTCAGCGTGTGGCTATAGCAAGAGCCTTGGTTACTCGGCCTGCGTGTGTGTTGATGGATGAGCCCACCGGGAATTTGGATAATAATACCGCAAATGATGTGCAGAAATTGATGGAGAGCTTAAACCAAGAGTTCAAAACATCATTCATTATAGTAACGCATGATGCTGAGTTAGCACATAGAATGGATAGAGTGTTGGAGCTGCGTGATGGTGGTTTACACGAAGTAACAAGGTAAGTCGTGTTTTTCCTTATGTTAACTACTGCATGTGGTTAATTTTTTCGCCTGCCTGACCATGTTTTTCGAACGCGCCATATCCATAAAAATGAGATAGTAAAATAAGCGATTACGCCAAATATAGCTCCGCAGAACAGAGATCCTGTTATTAGGGGCCACCAGATAACAGATAAGTCATGTGAAAGAGCTTCATAAGAAAACTCTAACTCCATGTCTAGAATAGGTGTGCCGAGCAGGTAAGTTCCTACTACATAGCTGAAATAAAATATGGGGGGGATTGTGAGTGGGTTGGTGATCCACACTAAACCAACTGATATAGGCATGTTGCTGCGAACAAAAAGAGAAAGTACCGCAGCAATGATCATTTGCATCGGTACAGGTAAAAAGGCACAAAAAACACCCACGAGAAAGGCTTTAGCAACAGATTTACGTGTTAAATGCCAAAGTGCAGGGTCGTGTAAATGACGGCCTAGCCAGCTGAGATGTTTGTGGTTACGTAGTGATGACTCATTTGGCATGAATCTTTTGATAAGCTTCCGAGGCATAGGAAGTATACTTCATCAGAAAAAGATAAACGTATTATGCACAGCGCAGCTGTGTAAGCCAACATAGAGATCATGGATGATCATATATATTGTAGGTTTTTTTGTCATAGCTTGGCTTCCCTCTTTGCCATCATTATATTGGCTGGTTTGTTTTCCTGTACTTTTGACTCTTTCATTTTGTTATTTTCGATCCCTGCGTTTTCAATTGTTGGCATTAATGGCCGGTTTGGCTGTGGCCTTGATCTATGGTCATACGCAGTTACAGCATCGCTGGCATCCCGCAGATGCCGCACCAACTTGGCGGATAGAAGGTGTTGTTGAAGGGCTTCCTGAGTATAAAGGCAAGCACATAAAATTTAACATACGTATTAAGAAAGTCCTTAATGTGGTTGTGGCTGGGGTCAGGCCTCAGAGCACTCCACGTTTCATTAGATTGAGTTGGTATCGTACTAATGAGCAGCTAACGCCTGGCGACTTGCTTGAGCTTGATGTGAAACTTCGTCCACCTCACTCTTTATGGAATCCAGGTGGTTTCGATTATGAGCAATGGGCTTTAGGGCGTGATATTGATGCTGTTGGCTATGTAAAAGCACTTTATGTGCATCAGCCTGCATCGAGTGCCTCAATAGATGTATGGCGGTTTAGTTTGATTGAATGGCTGGGCAATCGTTTGAGGTTCCAGCCGGTTGTATTATCAACATTGCAGGCACTGCTGCTTGGCGATAAAAGTGGGTTTGTCGATTGGCAATGGTCTTTGCTGCGTAGTACTGGTACTACACACTTAATGGTTGTAAGTGGTCTGCATATTGGTATTTGCGTGTTATTGGGTTGGTGGTTTGGCCGTATTATTGCTGTTTTAGTGTTTAGGGGTAAGGAGTCTCGAATCCCGCATCACTGGTTATCTGTGGCTGTTGCTTTACTGGTGAGTGGTGGTTATGTTGCGTTGGCCGGTTTTAGTATCCCGACACAAAGGGCGTGGGTTATGGCGGCGGTGTTACTGGGAGCGCAATTAGTGATGCGTCGGCCTAGTGTGTGGTTTCGTTGGTGGTCGGCCTTAGCTATTGTGCTTACTTTACATCCTTTGGCCGTCCATGAAATTGGTGCCTGGTTGTCTTTTTCCGCGGTTGCTGCATTATTATTTTTAGTGACATCCCGTCAGCAAAGCACGGCATGGCTGATGTTGTTTAAAAGCCAGTGGTGGATCTTTTTAGCATTAACTCCCTTAATGCTCTTGTTCTTTTCGCAGGTGTCTATTAGTGCGCCATTTGTAAATATTCTGGCTATCCCTTTTTTGTCGCTCCTGCTCTTGCTCATAGTTCCGGCTATGCTGCTGGAAGCGGTCGGCGTTAGTTGGGGGTTAGATCTTGTTAGTGTCTTGATTCAGCGCTTATGGGACGGTTTGGCTTGGGTAGATGGGTTGAGTGATCATGGGGTTGTTAATATTCAACAACCCAGTTTTATAGTCATTCTCTTTGCAGGTTTGGGTGTGGTAATGATGCTCCAGCCGATCAGTAGGAAAGTAAAAGCGCTCGGCGTAATGTGTTGGCTGCCTATATTTATACCGCCGCAAAGCAGTGTGCCATTAGGGCGAATGAGTGCTGTTGTGTTTGACGTAGGGCAAGGTACTTCAATGATAATTAGAACGCATGGGCATACTCTTTTATATGATACAGGTGCTGCTTATCCCAATGGTAATACCGCTTTTGAGCGTTCTGTGTTGCCGTATTTGAAGCTTAAAGGAATTGAATCTATTGATAAGTTGATTGTTAGTCATGATGATAACGATCATGCTGGCGGTGTATCTAAGGTTGTTGAGATGGTGCGTATTGGCGCGATAGAAAGCGGGATGCCGGATGCGATTAATATAACTGCCCAACGCTGCCAAGAGGGCGTTAGTTGGCAATGGGATGGCGTAGAGTTTAGTTATATTCATCCAAAGCCTAGTCTGTCGGCTAGCGATAACGACCGTTCGTGCGTATTGGAAGTGCGTAGCAAGGCGTGCAGTTTATTAGTAACAGGTGATGCAAGTGTTCGGATTGAAGAAAAAGTATTAGCTAATTCAAAGGTAAATGCGCCTATTCACTGGCTGGTAGCAGGGCATCATGGAAGCCGTACTTCAACGGGGCTTGTATTTCTTGAGGCGTATAAGCCAGAAAATACACTTATTTCTGCAGGTTTTCTTAATCGTTATGGGCATCCGCATGAGGAGGTTGTTTCTCGTATAAAGGCCGTCGGTAGTCAGGTTTTTCGTACGGATCAGCAAGGCGCCATAATTTTGGATGAAACGACTGATGATGAATGTCGTGTTCAAACATGGCGGCAAAAAGAAAAACGTTACTGGACAGCCAGTTGAGGGCATACTCCAATGGATTTGTGTGTGTTAAAGTAGCTCGATTCTAAAGGAGAGTTGAACGTGTTTGAATTGATTGCATCGGGTGGTTGGCTAATGATTCCTATCATTGGTTGTTCGGTATTAGCGCTGGCTATTTGTATGGAGCGCTTATGGGAGTTACGTGCAAGTAAGATTGCGCCGCCTGATTTAATGAAAGATGTGTGGGGCTGGCTAAAAAGCGGTGCCATGACAGCTGAACGCATGAAGGAAGTAAAGAAGAGCAGCCCTCTTGGGCGTATCATCGTTGCGGGACTAAATAATGCTCGTCATGGTCGAGAGATCATGAAAGAAAGCATTCAAGAAACAGCGACTCAGGTTATACATGAATTAGAGCGTTTTCTGACAGCATTGGGGACCATTGCGGCTATTGCTCCTTTGCTGGGTTTGTTGGGTACTGTTATTGGGATGATTAAGGTTTTTACTGAGATTATGATCCAAGGAACAGGCAATGCTTCTGTGTTGGCGGGCGGTATTTCAGAAGCGTTGATTACCACTGCGTCTGGATTGGCTATTGCTATCCCTACGTTAATATTTCATCGCCATTTTCAGCGTAAAATAGACTCTCTTGTTGTCGAAATGGAGCAGCAAGCAGTGAAATTAGTGGAAGCTGTTCATGGTGAACGTGACGTTGATCATGATAAATAGCGGAGATTTATTGTGAAGTTCCAGCGCCAGAATAGAGAAGAGGTCAGTGTAAATCTTACGCCGCTTATTGATGTAGTGTTTCTGTTACTGATTTTTTTCATGGTCTCGACAACCTTTACAAAAGAAAGTCATTTAGAAATTGATTTGCCACAAGCTTCTGAAGAAACCACAGTTCAAGATACACCTAAAGCGATAGAAATTATTATTGATGAAGAGGGCCAGTACAGTGTTAATGGCGCTCCGCTAGTCAATACCCAAGAAAAAACCTTGCGTCAGGCTATGCTTAAATTGATAGGGGGTGATGATAGGCCTGCATTAGTTATTACTGCAGATGCAAAAACACCGCATCAATCCGTGGTAACCGCCATGGACGTTTCAGGGAAGCTCGGCTTTGAGAAGCTTAGTATTACGACAAAGCAGTCTGCAGAATAGCTAATGAGTCTACTTGAAAAAGCTTGGTATGACGGTTCGCGATGGCCTGTATTGCTGTATCCATTAGAGAAGCTTTTTATTGCCGTATCGCGCTACCGCCGACACAAATATGAACTGACTCAGTGGCGTGCTCCTGTGCCAGTGATTGTGGTTGGCAATGTTAATGTAGGAGGCACGGGGAAAAGCCCGCTGGTCATTGCCTTAATTAAGTTGTTGCGAGAGCAGGGTTATAAGCCTGGTGTTGTCAGTCGCGGTTATACCGCAAACCCTCCGGAGTACCCCTTTAGTGTGCTTCCTGACTCTACATCGCAAGATGTAGGTGATGAGCCTTTAATGATAGTGCAGCGCACTCAGGTGCCGATGGTTATTGACCCTGATCGCGTGAACGCGTGCCAGCAATTATTAAAGGTGCATACGTGCGATATAATCATCAGCGATGATGGTTTGCAGCATTATGCGATGGGGCGTGATATTGAAATAGTTGTTGTTGATGGTAAGCGTGGTTTGGGTAATGGTCACTGCTTACCTGTTGGTCCTTTGCGTGAGCGACCAAGCCGACTTAAACAAGTTGATATGATTGTCATTAATGGTGAAGGCGGCTTTAGTCATGAGCCGTCAATCTCGATGCACTTGTTGGCTACTATGTTAGTTGGGCTTAACGATGGGCATTGTTATGATATTTCTGCACTTAAGGCAACGAATGTTCATGCGGTTGCAGGAATAGGCAATCCAAGTAGGTTTTACGATACGCTAAAGAAAGAAGGTTTTGATCCTATCAAGCATAGCTTTCCTGATCACCATTTGTTTCAGGAGGCTGATATCACATTTGATGATGGGCTTCCTGTTATTATGACCGAAAAAGATGCGGTTAAATGTAGAGGTTTGAAAATTGAGAACCCTGCTTATTATCTACAGGTCGATGCGCAGTTGCCCGATGCATTTGCGCATCAGTTAAAAGAAAAGCTTAAATTACATAAAGAGAGTGATATTAATGGATAAAAAATTATTGGATATCCTGGTCTGCCCTGTCTCTAAAGCACCGGTAGAGTACAGTGCTGAAACTAACGAATTGATTTGTCGTACCAGTGGCTTGGCCTATCCAGTGCGGGATGATATTCCCGTAATGTTGGAGAGTGAGGCGCGTACACTAACATCTGACGAACGCTTAAAAGACAAATAGGAATGAGTAATGGGATTCAGTGTAATTATACCTGCCAGATTTGCATCAACGCGCTTTCCGGGTAAGCCATTAGCAGACATTGCGGGCAAGCCTATGGTGCAGCATGTATACGAGCGAGCCCTTCAAAGTGAAGCTGAGCGTGTTATTGTGGCCACTGATGATGAGCGTATTGCTACTGTTGCTTCAGGTTTTGGTGCTGAAGTGTGTATGACCAAAGCAGATCACCCTTCAGGCACTGATCGATTGCAAGAAGTGGTACATTCATTAGGGTTTTATGCAGACGATATTGTTGTCAACGTGCAAGGGGATGAGCCATTGATTCCTCCGCGTGTGATTAACCAGGTCGCTCATAACCTAAAGGCAGAGCCTGATGCTGGCATAGCTACATTGTCAGAGCCTATTGAAGATGTAGCAAGTTTACTAAATCCCAATGTCGTTAAAGTAGTCACTGATCACCGTGGTTTGGCTGTTTATTTTAGTCGGGCTCCTATTCCGTGGCCGCGAGATGAGTTTTCGGTTGCTAAAGATGTTATGCCCTCTAGCTATAATTGGCAGCGCCATATTGGTATTTATGCTTATCGTGTGAAAATGCTCAATGAGTTTGTACGTTGGGCTCCAGCGCCTATCGAAGAAGCTGAATGCTTAGAGCAGTTGCGTGCTATGTGGAATGGTGCTCGTATACATGTAGAAGTAGCGGATGAATTGCCGCCAGCAGGTGTTGACACACCAGAAGATCTTGAGCGCTTGCGTGAGTTGTTTGCGTCTTGATAAGTGTCATTGATTAAAGTCGTGCGCTTTTTTGAGTTTTATTGACCGTCGCTATTTATTCATACAGGCTTGGTTGTCGAATAATAAACATAACAAGGAATAGTAATGCAAAATTTGACTAGGTTTAGGTCTTTTATCCAAGACTTTACCCGCTTAATTGATATCGTTGGCAATGACGAAAAGAAAATTTTTGTGGCAGGAAAGGCGCTTCTTCAAAATCTGATTAATCATGATGATTGGTTGCCTGAAGAGTTCTCTGAAGCCTCTTCTGATCAATATCAGCAGTTTTTATTACACTGCGATCCTCATGAGCGCTTTTCTGTAGCGAGCTTTGTCTGGGGGGCAGGCCAATTAACGCCTATTCATGATCATACCGTATGGGGAATGGTCGGCGTCATGCGCGGTGGTGAGGTTTGCGAGGAGTTTAGTGTGGATCAAGCAAGCGGGGAGTTGGTTGCTGCTGGCCAGCATGCTCTACACGTAGGTGATGTTGATTTGGTTTCTCCAACGGTGGGGGATATTCATCGAGTTTCGAATGCTTTAAGCGATGATGTCTCTATCAGTATTCATGTGTATGGGGCCAATATTGGTATGGTTGACCGGCATACTTATGATCAAAATTCGAAGAAGGTACAGTCCTTCATCTCTGGATATACTAATCCAGTATTACCCAATATTTGGGGTTGATATTTAATGAATCAGCAAGTGGTCAGTATTGGCTTGGTTAACCCAAAGAGTCCAACAAATGTTGGGGCTGTTATGCGTGCAGCGGGTTGTTATAGAGCCAGTGCTGTTTTTTATACGGGTGCGCGTTACTCGCGTGCAGCAAAGTTTAATACTGATACAAAAGATGTCCGTAGCAATATTACATTAGCTGGAGTTGACTGCTTGCTTGAGCATGTACCTGTAGGGTCAAAAGTTGTTTGTGTTGAACTAGTAGAAGGAGCGACTTCGCTGCCTGAGTTTGAGCACCCGGATAACGCTTTTTATATTTTTGGGCCAGAAGATAGCTCTCTTGATCAGCAAGTTGTTGATCGTGCAGACGCTGTTGTCTATATACCGACAGTGGGCTGCATGAATTTAGCCGCTACTGTCAATGTTGTTTTGTACGATAGGCTTGCTAAATCGTCTTTAGTCGTTGAAGGCGATGAATTAATTCGTCAAAGCAGAGATACTAATAATAAAGTAAAGATTAGTGCTTTGACTACAGACTGAAGCTGTATATAATTAGCCTAGCTTGAAAGTTCGACTTATATTTATGTGTTCCATTTCGATGTTCTTTGTTGAGTGCTCGTTCTGTTTTCATAAGTAATAGCAAAATTTCCAGCTTCATAGCCCGAGCATAAAGTGACGGCATCCATGATTCATGAATTAACAGGATATTATTATGTCTACAACTACTGGCACAGTAAAATGGTTTAACGAAGAGAAAGGTTTCGGTTTCATCGAGCAGGAAAACGGCCCTGACGTTTTCGCTCATTTCCGTGCTATCGCTGGTGACGGTTTCAAAACTTTGGCTGAAGGCCAGAAAGTTGAGTTTACTGTTACTCAGGGCCAGAAAGGTCTTCAAGCAGAAAACATCGTAGCACTTTAATTTAAAGTGTTATGTAACCGGTGTTGAATTAATGCCGGTTGCTCTTCCATTTATTTGGAAAGAGAAAAAAAGGGTAAGCTTAATTGTCTTGCCCTTTTTTTTTGTCTGCTGTTTAGGTTTTTATTTTATTGGCAATTCATTTGATTTTGGCTGTTAGCTGGTTTTGGTAGCAGGGCATATATGCTGCCTTTTTGTTTCATCTCGCCTGCTAGTTTTTCTGCTCGCTTTCCTCGCCCAAAAAATACATCAGCCCGAACAGGCCCGTTGATTGCGCCGCCTGTATCTTGTGCGAACACGAGGCGCTGGTAAGGCTTGTTGGTGCCGGGTAGTGTTGTGGTAACCCATAGCGGCGTGCCCAGTGGAATTATTTTTCTGTCTACAGCTACGCTGCGCTCAGGTGTCAGCGGAACGTTGAGAGAGCCGCGAGGGCCGAACTCCAAGTCGTGTCTCATCGTAAAAAAAACATAGCTAGGGTTTTGGTTTTTCAGTGCTTGAGCTTTAGATGGATTAGTATCGAGCCATTGCCTGATAGTGTCTAAAGAAACTTCTTCGCGTGTTAGTGCTCCTGTTTCAATGAGCTTTTTTCCAATAGCTACATAGGGGTGGCCATTTTGATTGGCGTAACCTACGCCAACCATGCTTCCATCTGTGAGTTGTATTCGGCCTGATCCTTGGATGTGTAGAAAAAAAGCAGCATCTGGATCATCAACCCAGAGTAGTTCTTGGCCCTTGAGTGGGGACTCTGGTTTATCAATTTCAGCACGACTGTAATAAGGAATAACGGTGTTTCCAGTGACTCGTCCGCGTACGCGCTTTCCTTTGAGTTCTTTGAAACGAGAATCAAGCTTAACCGTTAGCATGTCTTTCGGTGTTTGATATAGCGGGTAGCTGTATTGATCGTCTGGTTTTAGGCTGCCATTGAGTGTTGGCTCGTAATAACCTGTTATTAGGCCTTCGTTTTTTCCGGCAGTGCCGATGATCGTGTGAGGTATAAAGTTTTCTTCTATGAAGCGGCGAACTTCTACATCGGATGCCAAGGTAAGAGACTTGGCCGCATTGCAAATGTTCTTCCACTCAGGCAATTTTTTACTGAGCCTTGGGCATTGGCTAAACAGTGCTGGCAGTGCTTCGCTAAAAGAGTCTTGTTGCCAACCATTAAGTTTGTTCCAGCACGTGGCGTTGTTGACTCCGAGTGGCTGAGGAGTGACTGAGCTGCAGCCATGGAGTAGTAAAGCGATGCAGCTGGTGGCTAGGGTGCGAGGGGACAATAAGCAGCGGGTGGTACGGGTAAGCATTTGTGAAATTCCTTAAAGTCTATCTTAGGCCTGCATCTTGCTTATTTATTAAGAGCTATGCAAGAGCGAGGGTTGAATCAGTAAGTTGGCTATTAGTGCTGAAAGAGCATTTGGCGGTTTTATGCTGCTTTAGCCCGCATAGTGGCTGGGTTGTTGTTTATTTGGGTTGTTCTCAGCATTCGCAGAAAAGGGGCGTTCTGTTTGCCGTAACTGCTAGGGCGAGGCAAATCGTGGCCGTTTTATGTTGATATTCTAAATAGGTGATTAGTTATGATAATTGAACAGAGTATGATCGCGATGAGTGCTGAGCATCAAAAAACTGAGTCAGTCAGTTATATACGGCGAGACAATCTCTCTGATTTTGGGCAGAATTTTACTCAGGCGCAATCGTTACTGGATGGGTTGGATATTCCAGAGGTGGCTGCAGGTGGTAAAGAAGCTGATGAAAGCCAGCAAGCGGCATCGATACTTATAATGACCGATCAGGGGTTGCAGTTCAGAGAGGGTGAGGTCGATGAAAATGCCGAGTTGCAGCAGAGCTATACTCAGGCGCGGTTGTTTAAGGCTTTATTTGAAGCGATCACTGGAAAAGAGATTCCTGTTGTTGATGATACTTTTTCTGGGAGTGAAGAGTTAGCAGTGGGTGATTATGCGTCTGGAAGGGTGCAAAACTCTGAAGCAACAGCGTTTTTGTCTGAAGAAAAAACACTTCAGGTAACAGTGCATATTTCTGAATCCATAGAAGAATACGAATCAACTCGTTTTAGTGCCGCAGGTATTGTTAAGACGTCTGATGGAGCAGAAATAAATATTAATTTGGATATGGCAATGGAGCGTAAATACTCCGCAACGCGTGAAGTGAGCTTTACACAAGAGGTGCGTTTTAAAGATCCTTTGCTGCTTAACTTTAACGGCACTGCGGCTGAGCTTTCAGATGAGTCTTTTGAGTTTGATATTGATGCTGATGGCGAAATGGAGTCGTTAAGTTATTTGGAGGGGGCTAGTGGTTGGTTGGGGTTGGATAAGAATGATAACGGTCGGATTGATGATGGTTCTGAGTTATTTGGCGGTCTAACAGGGCGGGGCTTTGATGAGTTGCGTCAGTATGATAGTGATGAAAATGGTTTTATCGATGCTGGTGACGATATATTTAATGATCTGCTGGTATGGAATAAAACGCTAGAATCTGATGAGCTACTATCGCTGCAGGAGAGTAATGTCGGCGCCATATATACAGGTTCTGAAAAAACCCCGTTTGATATAAAAAATGAAAATAATCAGACGCTTGGAAGAGTCATTGAAAGTGGGTTCTATATTGCGGAGACCGGAGAAGTTGGCACTGTTCAGCAGATTGATATGGCGGTTTGAGGATGAGTAGAGAAGATTGGTTTTTAGTCTGCTTTGTTGAGTTCCTGAAAAGTTGATAATCCGGTAAACTCCTTTTGATAGTTATTCGAAGGAGTTTTTATGTCTGTTTTATTCAGGCGTGTAGTGGGTGTGGGCTGTTCTGTTTTGGTTTTGCTGCTGCCGGTAGTGTCAGAGTCTGCAGAGAAGAGTCGTGTGGGTCTTGAGAAAATGAAATTAGCTTCCTCGGTAGGCGCTAAATGTTCAGGATTTTATGATGGTGTTTTTGCTTTACTGCATAATTTAGATCAAGCTGCTGATCAGCAGGCATTGAATGTAATTCAAAAGAGCTGGCCGGGAATTAATAAGCGTTATCTGTTTAGGCAGTCGACATCAGCTATGTTAATGACGGGTATTTTTATTAAACAGATAAATCAAAAATTTACTCTTGAAGAAAATTTTTCATTTCAAAGTTTCAGTCAAGACTATGTCTCAAGCCGAAAATCGGCAATGGCTTGGCAGGATGGCAAGGCTGCTAATGAAGCGCAAAGTCGTCAGCATCAGCAGTGCGAGCATATTCTTCAGATTACTAAAAACAACGGCACATTAAGTGATCGAGTGATTAATGCTGCTATGGAAAAGAGGTCTATGGCTTTAGGGGTGGATCTTAAGTCAATGGATTAAAAAATAGGCAGCTCTTTATGTGATGAGCTGCCATATATTTTATGCGAAGTGCTTGGCTTCTTCGTTTCGAGCGTGCGCGGCACCAACGCGACAGCCGTAAACACCGACTTCACCTTTCCAGCGCATCCATTCAGCAAATTGACCTATGGCATTAAACATTTGAGAAATAGATGATGCCTGTTCTATCTGTGGGGTGTCGAATGCGCCCATTGCATGTAGCTCTGCTTCAATGCGACGGTCATCATCAGCAATACCCGTAAATTTCATACTCATGATTTAACTCCAGTCAACTATTAATATAGACTAAAGTTTACTCTCTTATTGTGCGCTGCACAATAAAGTATGACAAGTTATTTTAGACCTTCGGCTAAGAGCGCATGAATGCCTTCTATGTCTTTTTCAGAGAGCTTGTCATCAGGGATCGCGTTATTAAGTCCTTGGTTTAGGCGTTCTGTAAACTGCTCCGGTAGCTCCTCTGTATCGGCTAAGGCTAGGCTAACATGGCCTAGAAGGTAGCTTGAATAAAAGCGTCGGTCGTCATCACCGTCTAGTTCTTGTTGAAGGAGCCAGCTGTAGAGAGTGTCACCATTTGTGTTTGGCATATCAGAATGTTTCCATGGATTTCAGTTGAAGAGCGTAAGTTTTTCCATCGCCTTCAATTTGTTTAAGTTTAACAATCATGTAGTCAAGCTTAGGGGCATACCAAATGTAGGTTTCGCGGGTAGCCTTTGGGCCTCTGTCCATCTCAACCTTGATGGTTTCAAATTCACCGAGAGGAGATTGTATTTTTTCTTCGCCGATAATTTTGAAGTCGTATTCTTTGAGGCGACCACCGTCTGCTATTTTGTAGCTAAAAGGTCCTTTTTTTCCTGCTTTCAGGTCAAGACGCATCTGTAGCTGGTAGCTTAGCTTGTCTTGTGCTTTGTCAGGAATACCCATTTTCCATGGTTTATCATCAACGTTATTTTGAACGCTCATGTTTGCCCAGTCGAAAGCGAGTTTAGCTTCGCGTTTTTTGCCTAGAACGAGTTTTTTATAGTGGTATTTTTGAGGAGCCACTTCATAGTTGTTAAATACAACCGTACTTTTTTCATCGATTGATGCGATAAGAGCACTAGCATATGTGCGAAATAGCCACTGTCCATCAGGGGTGCTGGATAGTGAGCGTTCGACTTCTCCTTTTAAAGCAATCCCCGCATCCCATTCTGATGAGTAGACGGCAGTAAAAGGGGGGACTGGGGAGGTGCTGTTTGCGTTTGTAATTGCCGGAATCAGAAGGGCTGAAGTAAGTAATACCTTGATAAATGAAGACATAATTAAGAGTCCTTAAACAAGCTTAGGCGTCGTACCCTAATCTGAAACCAGAATCTGGTAAAAGTTCATCATCCAGATGTATGCCATCTTCGTCAAAGCGAACTCGGTCTGCACAAATCCATTCGACAGCTAATGGGTATGCAACATGTTCGCGTGTGTGAACGCGGCTTTGCAGGCTCTCTTCATCGTCATTTTCTAGAATGGGAACAACTGCTTGTATCAGCAGTGGGCCGCCATCTAGTTCTTCGGTTACATAGTGTACTGTGCAGCCATGCTCTTGATCGTTTGCAGCAAGTGCTCGTTGATGTGTGTGCAGGCCTTTGTACTTGGGTAAAAGTGATGGATGTATGTTAAGCATGCGCCCTGAGAAATGCTGAACAAATCCCGATGAAAGGATTCTCATAAATCCAGCAAGAATGATTAGGTCGGCTTGGTTGGCATCGATACAGCGACGAACTTCGTCGTCAAAGGCTTCGCGAGAGGCGAAAGCTTTGTGATCTATGCATGTTGTTGGGATTCCTGCGTTAGCGGCACGAACCAATCCGTATGCATCGGTTTTGTTGCTGATAACCTGAACGATCTGGCCGTGAGTACGGCCAGATTCGATAGCATCCATGATGGCTTGCAGGTTAGAGCCGCTTCCCGAAATCAGTACTACAATCCGTTTCAGGGGCATTGCTTTACTCCGCGTCGATCAGCTCTACTTGCTCTTCGCTATCGTTGGCTGCATCAATATGACCAATGACCCAAGCGTCTTCACCTGTTTCTTTTAGCAGGTTAATAGATGCTTGTGCTTGATCAGCAGGAACACAAATTACCATACCTACGCCGCAGTTGAATGTGCGGTACATTTCACGCGAATCAACGTTTCCAGCTGATTGAAGCCATTGGAACACGCCAGGTATTGTCCATGAATTAGTGTTGATAACTGCTTTTGCATTATCAGGCAATACACGAGGGATATTTTCCAGTAAACCACCACCTGTGATGTGTGATAGTGCGTTTACTTGGCCATTTTTTAACAAGTTAAGAACAGACTTAACATAAATGCGTGTAGGCTCAAGTAGTGCATCTTTTAGCGTGCGGCCTTCGATGTCTTGATCAAGATCTGCATCAGATACTTCAATGATTTTACGAATCAAAGAATAACCATTTGAATGCGGGCCTGAAGAAGCTAATCCAATCAAAGTATCGCCTACGCTAACTTTGCTGCCATCAATAATTTCGGACTTTTCTACAATACCTACACAGAATCCGGCAAGGTCGTAATCGTCGCCTTCATACATGCCTGGCATCTCAGCCGTTTCGCCGCCCACTAGGGCTGCGCCTGAAAGCTCACAGCCTTGGCCAATACCAGTAACAACATCAGCTGCCATTTCGATATTGAGTTTCCCAGTAGCGTAGTAGTCGAGGAAGAACAAAGGCTCTGCTCCTGCTACGATAAGATCGTTAACGCACATAGCCACCAAATCAATGCCAATGGTGTCGTGTTTTTGCAGCTCCATTGCTAGGCGTAATTTTGTACCAACACCATCGGTGCCAGAAACAAGTACGGGCTGTTTGTATCCTTCAGGGATTTCACACAGCGCTCCAAAGCCGCCCAGACCGCCCATGACCTCTGGGCGAGCTGTACGCTTTGCAATACTTTTAATTCGATCAACTAATGCATTTCCTGCATCAATATCAACGCCAGCGTCTTTGTAACTAAGTGATGTTTGGTCAGAACCAGTAGACATGCAATGCAACCTTTCAGACAGGGTAAATAACAGGTGAAAAAATATGCGCAGCATTCTAACAGGTTGCGGGAGTGGCGGCTATTGTATGTTACAGTTTTCAGTTTGAAAAATGTCTCTGGTTCATTTGATGAGTATGCAAAACCTTCGTTGTTTCATTATTGCTCCATTAATAGTGTTGAGTCTCTTGATATCCACTCCGCTCAGGGCTGAGTTAGTTGAAAACCTGTATCAGACAGAACTCCTTGTTTCTGATCGTTTAACACACCCCGATGATATTTCTTTGCGGTCCGGTTTAAAGCGCATCTTGGTCAAGGTAAGTGGTACCGCGCTGGCTTCACATATCGTTGATGAGTTTGTTTCTGATCCTGATCTTTATATGAGTGAATTTCATTTTGAATCTACTTATCAAGTACGTACGGATGTTGAAGGTAATGATTATCTTGCGCAGCGTCTGGTATTACTCTTTGAGCAGGCATCTATAGATAAGTTGTTAAATAGCCGTAAATTTTTTCCTTTGGGAAAATATAGGCCGCGGTTGCTTGTTTGGATGCTGGGCTATGAAAATAAGACACTATCGAGTTTTAGGGATGGTTTGCAAGAGTATGCTACGCAGGCAGGGCTCCCAATGACTTTGTTGATGGCCAATCAAATGTTTATTAAGCAGCAAGCAAAAGGGCGGCTGATTGATAAAATTAATGAACGTTCCAGGAGTTATCCTAAAGCGTTGGTTGTTGTTGTTTTCTTGGATAAAAACAAAGTTATGCATTGGGCAGTTGTTGATGGGGCTTCTGATGACAGGCTTCAATGGGCCTTTTCAAAAGGAGGCTTGGCTCAACAGTTAGTAAAGGCTTTTGGTGCATGGCTTGATTCTTCAGGAATTAAAATTGATGGCAAAAGATCTTTGGCGAAAAATTCTCATCAGATAATCGTGACAAGAGTAAAAAATATGGCAGACTATGCAGCAGTTATGGAATACGTCCGGTCGTTGCCTTCCATTGACTTAATAAAGGTTGCATCAATGGATAATCAAACATTGACCCTGGCATTACAAAGTCAGCTGAATAATGCTGAAGTATCGCGCTTGTTGAGCTTAGATAGGCGTATGTTATTTATGCGCCCCTTGCAGGCAGAAGCAGAGGTGGAAAACTCTTTGCGTTGGAGCTGGTTTGGTGCACGAGGTAGGTAAGGTTTAATGGATAATGTTCTCGCTTCTCAACGATTTTTTTTGCTGTTAGCTGTTATAGCTTCAGGCTTTTTATTGTATTTATTGGGGCCAATTTTATCTCCGTTCTTAATTGGAGCGCTACTGGCTTATTTGACGGATCCGGTAGCCGATCGGCTTGAAGAATTAGGCACATCACGTACAGCCGCAGTTGTCATTGTATTCGTTATTCTGACTACTCTGATAACGATGTTAATCCTGTTGTTTATCCCAAAATTAACGCATCAAATTCAGGTAATGATACATCAGGTACCTGCTGTTATTGCGCTGTTTGAAGAGAAGGCTATACCCGCTATGCAAGCGTTTTTGGGTGATGGTGTTTCTTTTGGGGACATGGAATCATTCAAACAGCTAGTGGCTAGCCATTGGGAAACAACTGGCGATATCATGGCACAAGTCGCTTCAGGTATTACGCGTTCTGGTTTGGCTGTTGTTGGTTGGATAGCAAACTTGTTGCTTATACCGGTCGTAACATTTTACTTGTTACGTGACTGGGATGTGATGATGGATAAAATAGGGCATCTATTACCACGAAGTGTTGAGCCTGTAGTTTCTCGTTGGGCAAAAGAAAGTGATGAGGTGTTGGGGGCTTTTATTAAGGGGCAGTTGCTAGTCATGTTGACGCTGGGCTGTGTCTACGCAGTGGGCTTGTGGTTGGTTGGTCTAGATTTGGCTTTGCTGTTAGGTATGTTGGCTGGGTTGGCAAGTATTGTTCCTTATATGGGCTTTATTGTCGGAATTTTTGCTGCTGGTGTGGCTGCTTACTTGCAATTTCATGACCCCATAATACTGTTATGGGTGTCTGCTGTTTTTGGTGCAGGCCAAGCTTTGGAAGGAATGGTTTTAACGCCTTTGCTTGTAGGTGACAAAATTGGGCTGCATCCGGTAGCCGTTATTTTCGCAATTATGGCAGGTGGGCAGCTTTTTGGTTTCGTTGGTGTGTTGATAGCACTTCCGGTAGCGGCTGTAATTATGGTATTTTTGCGCCATGTTCATGACGGATATAAAAATAGCCACTTGTACGGCTCTGATACCGTTGTTGATGTAATCACAGATGAAGCACCGCAAGAACAGGATATAGGCTTAGATGAACAGCGCTAATGCGCCACAGCAGCTCCCGCTAGGAGTGACTCTCAGGGATGATGCGCGATTTGAAAATTATCAGATAGGTGATAATGGACTCGTGTGCGAAATGCTTCGCCAGGCTGCAGTGGGTGTAGGAGAGCCTTTTCTTTATATATGGGGTGCTAAAGGAACGGGTTGTTCTCACTTGTTGCAAGCTGCTTGCCATGCGGCGGAGCCCCGAAAAAGAACCGCTGTCTATCTTCCTTTGAATGAGTTATTGGGCTTAAGTCCAGTGATTCTTGAGGGGATGGAGCATCTCGATCTAGTATGTATAGATAATGTAGAGGCTGTAGCTACATCGCCAGTATGGGAAGAAGCATTATTCCATCTATATAATCGCATTCGTCAAGAACAAAACACCCTGATTGTTGCGGCTAATTCAGCACCACGTCAGTTAACCATTAAATTGCCAGACCTTGTTTCTCGTCTTAGTTGGGGGGCTGTTTTTAGCGTAGCAGCGCTTAACGATGAAGATAAGGTGCAAGCTATCCAGTTACGTGCAAAAATCCGTGGTATTGACCTTGCCGAGGACGTAGCGCGGTATTTAGTGCATCATGCAAGTAGAGATATGAATGATTTGTGTTTGATGCTTGATCGCCTTGATAAAGCATCGCTAATGGCGCAAAGAAAAGTAACAATTCCTTTTATAAAGCAAGAGATGGGCTGGTAGTTCTTTTTAGCGAGTCTCTCTTGTTTATGCAGTTGGTTCAGTATTTTTAGTCATCTATTAATTACATAAATTGTTAAGGCACGTCCTATGTCCAATGAAGATACAAAAATAAAGCGTGATTTTTTTGCACGTGATGATGATGAGCAGCAAGCATTTTTGAGCCAAACTTGGTGTGATAACTGCCAGGCTGCGGATCTGGGTATGCACACGCCTCTAGAATATGAATTAGATGGGACAATCTTTGTAGAGGGTTCTTGTAACAAGTGCGGTGAGCAAGTTTTTACTGAACTAACCGAAGATGATCTGTAATTCTCTTTTAAATAGTCATTTTTAGCATTAAGGTTTATTCGTGTCTGCATTTGATAATCGTTTTGGTGGCACTCGTCGCTTATATGGCACCGACGTTGTAGAGCGTTTTCGTGATTCCCATGTCTGTGTTATAGGCATAGGAGGGGTTGGTTCATGGGTCGCTGAGGCACTAGCTCGTTCTGGTGTCGGTGAAATTACGCTAATAGACCAAGATGATATTTGTGAAACGAATATCAACCGACAAATACATGCATTGGATGGAACGGTAGGGCAATCTAAAATAGCAGTGATGGCAGAGCGTATACGTTTGATTAGCCCTGAATGCCTTGTGCATGAAGAGCATGCGTTTATTAATCGTGAAAATACTCCTGAATTAATCCAAGATTGTTTTGATTATGTGGTCGATGCAATCGATAGTGTTAAAGATAAAGCCGCACTGATTGGTTACTGTAAGCGTTTTAAGGTACCCATTGTTTCTGTGGGCGGAGCTGGAGGGCAGCTCGATCCTACCTGTGTGAGTGTTGTTGATCTTTCTAAAACCTATAATGATCCCTTGGCAGCTAAAGTACGCTCAATGTTGCGACGCCATTATGGGTTTAGTAAAAATGGTAAGAAGTTCGGTGTTGACTGTGTTTATTCCACTGAGCAGTTGCGCTACCCTCAGCCTGATGGGTCGGTATGTGGGCAGAAAATGATGTCTGATGGTCAAACTAAATTAGATTGTGATGGTGGTTTTGGTGCAGCAACAGTAGTCACCGCCACATTTGGTATGGTGGCTGCCTCGCGGGTGCTCAATAAAATCATGCTAAAGGCGAGTGCGGAGTAGTCGTTTAAAACTTAACAAAAGCTGAAGAAGCAGTTATAATTCAACAAGTAAAATTGAATCTATTTCAATGTCGTTCTTACTGCATGGATGCAAATAAAATGAACTTACAGCAAAGAAGTCGGTTTGCTCAGAGTAATCAATATCACGGAACTATTGTGAGACGTTTAATATGCTTGGACTGAATCATTGCTATCAGATGCCCCTTTCCGTAGAAGGTTGCCTTCAGCAGGCTCCACTAAGCAGCATTAATGCCCGTAACCTTTTCGGTTCTAATGCTAAAAACAACGATGCTGTTATACCTGATGTTGTTACAAAGGCAGAGCTGCGTTTGCTTGCTGAATGGTCCGTACCTGACCTGATTGATATATTAAATTTCCCTGAAGAAAGTGTTGAAAAGCACTCTGAAGACTATATCCGTTTTCATGAGCGTGCGGGTCGTGTTATTGAGGCGTTATTAGGCAGTGTTAAAACTGATTTATTGACAGTGCGTTTTGGTGTGGGCGGCGTGGTTTCAGATCTCAATGTTTCATTTGAATTAAATGACGAGTTTTTAGCAAGCTTATGGCGTCATGAACGGCCTATTAGTCATTGGGTACGTAAAGAATATAATGAATTAATGGGGGTGGCTGTTTTAGGACGTCCATATGCGCTGGCAGCGGCTACGCTTGACGTACATAGAATTAGTGGTATGACTCGCATCGAAGCAATTGAAAATCAATGCTACGATGCCTACTTGCGCCAAATTTATCTTCGCGCTTTTAATCTGTATGGTGTTTTCCCGCTGGCTCATGATGAGCTAGGAATTAGTGGGGTTGATCCATGGATGCAAGTGGCATCTGGCAAAGACATAGTGGCTTCTAGATGTACTGGAAGACAGTTGCAGTTATTTGCTCGTAGGCAGTTTAGAGATTTTAAAATACCCTTCGAAGTTTACTCGATCTTAAAGCATCTTCCTTTGCGTCTTGGTATCTCTGCACGACTTGCTGTATCTAATTGGGATGGCTTGTTGCAAGAAGAGTTATCTGCAGCATGGCTGCGAGGTGAAACAGGTGAGTGGATAGAGAAAGCACTGGACTCAATTACTGACTCAAACAAATCGGATGCTCAAGGTTATATGCTAGGGGCATAGCCTGCCTTATGAACAAATTGTGATGTGTCACTGCAGTATTCTATAGGTTTGTTATGTTGAAATGCATTGTTTTAAATTAACTGTCAGTGACTTTTCCGCGCATCTGTTTGGTTTTCCCTCGTTTATTTTTACTATCCAATCTTCTTGTTTTAGAGCCCTTAGTTGGCTTGGTTGGCTTTCTTGCTTTTTGTTGCACTGTAGCGCTTTTTATAAGTTCTAATAACCTCGTTAAAGCTGCTTCTTTGTTTTTTTCTTGAGTACGAAATTGCTGCGCTTTAATAACAACGATACCTTCTTTGGTGATGCGATGGTCGTTGGTATTGAGTAGTTGCTGCTTGTAGTAGTCTGGTAGTGAGGATGCGTTGATATCAAATCTCAGGTGGATGGCGCTTGAGACTTTGTTAACGTTCTGCCCCCCAGCACCTTGAGCGCGTATCGCTGTTAGTTCGATTTCGTTATCGGGTATCATGACGTAATTTGAAATTTGAAGCACGTACGCTTGCCTTTTTATTTAATGGTTAGTTGTTGTTTTCTTGTCAGCGACATAGGTGTGGCTGAGCTTAGATGTTAGTTGCATTCTCCCAGACGTTTCCCGCTCCATGTGGTCGTCATTTCTAGTTTCATTCCTTGCATAGACATTGCAATGATAGCTTTACCTTTAACTTTAGTGTCGTTTACCTGCATATTACCACGCCCTGTTACTAAGTTGCCTTCAAGGTTGCAGCTCATATTCCATTGTATGTTTTTTCCATTAACTCGCACGTCGGTCGCTTTGCAGTTGCCACGAGTTTTTTGTGTGAAATGGTCAGCGCTTATAGTTTTTTCACGAATACATTCAACATTCTTATTAACGAGAGGTTTTGCCAGCATTGGCATTGAGGCTCTGCTGGTGATTTCCCACTTTCCTGCATTAAAAGGAACGCTGTCTACAGTCGCTGCATGGGTTTGGTTTATGGAGAGTGCAAGTGCGCTGAGCATAAAGGCGCACGATAGTAATGTTTTCATGTTGATTCTCTTTGGCCTTGCCAAGTAATGGCATAAGTAAGTTAATCATCTCAGCTGTACTAGCTGACGTCTAATAGAAATTAATTCATGGCGAGTGTTTTGCCCACTTAGCGACAGATAAAGTAGATTTACGTATAATGATTCGTCATTTTTACCTGAGCCAGGAGAATCTCTATGTCCCACACAGTGGTGTGTGCCCTTTATAAATTTGTTGTTCTGGATGATTACCAAGAACTGCGCGCACCTTTGCATGAGGTAATGAAGAATAATGGTGTGCGTGGAACGCTATTATTAGCCCAGGAAGGGATAAATGGCACAGTATCAGGGACGCGAGAAGCAATTGATGCTTTGCTTATTTGGCTCAAATCAGATGAGCGTTTAGCGGATATAGACTACAAAGAGTCTTTGCATGAGCGTCAGCCATTCAAGAGAAGTAAAGTTAAGCTAAAAAAAGAAATTGTTACTCTGGGTGTGGAAGGGATCGATCCCAAACGAGTTGTGGGCACTTATGTTGAGCCTAAGGATTGGAATGTGCTCATTAGCGACCCGGATGTAGTGCTGGTGGATACTCGTAATGACTATGAGGTTCAGGTGGGTACATTCCGTCATGCTGTCAATCCAAATACAGAAACGTTTAGAGAGTTTCCTGAATATGTGAAGCAGAATATGAATCCTGCTAAACAGAAAAAAGTTGCGATGTTCTGTACGGGTGGTATTCGTTGTGAGAAATCAACCGCGTATATGAAGGAGCAGGGCTTTGATGAGGTTTATCATCTTAAAGGTGGAATTTTAAAATACCTAGAAGAAGTGCCTCAAGAAACATCATTATGGGAAGGTGAATGTTTTGTTTTTGATGATCGAGTCACGGTAAATCATCAGCTGGAAAAAGGCCAGTATGATCAGTGTAATGCCTGCCGTATGCCGATAACTCAAGCTGATAAAGAGAGTGAGCAATACGTCTCAGGCGTTAGTTGTCCTCATTGTTTTGGTAAGCATACGGCTGAACAGGTTCAGCGTTTTGCTCAGCGTGAAAAGCAAATGCAGTTAGCCAATGAGCGAGGCGAAGGGCATATCGGTGATGCTGCTGTGATGACGATGCAAGAACGACGAGAAGCTAAACGTGCAGCACGAGCGCGACTGATAGCTGAGCAGCAAAAATCTAACAAATAGTTGTTTATTTCAAAGTTGGATCTGTTTTCATTATTGGGTTATTTACTGGTGTGAGTGAACTCATGCTAGTAAGGAGTTTTATGCAGGCTTACAGGCTATTAGGTACGGCGAATTTACCGCTTGAAAGAGATTCTATAGTGAGCCAGTTAGTACTGACAGGCTGGAATTTATTAATTCATAGTGAAGATGAAGATGTACTTAAGAAAGGCCGCATTCAGCTGAATTTGCAGGGTGAAGGCACCTTGTTGTTGGATGCTAGCTTTAAAGGTAAACCTGAAGACATCTCTGAGCTGGTCAGTTGTTTTGATAAGCATTCGGGGCATTATGCATTAGATCTTTTTGGTGATTCAGCTCGGCTTGTTAGACGCTTTATTAAATGATTGGAAGAAATCATTAGATTATTTTCCAATTACGGATAACAAGCTTCTTCAGCTGTGCTATAACTTTTACAAAGTAATTTCATTTTGGAGATGTAAATGACGGACTCTGAAGGACAACAACAGCGTCGTTTTGAGTGTCTATTATCAGCTGTCGACCAGATAGTTGTAATTTTAAATAGTGCTGGGGAAGTGCTTAGAGTCAATGCTGGAGGAGCGTCTTGGTTAAATACCGAAGCAATGCTTTCTAGAACCTTCTCTTCGCTGTTTGCCGATGAAATAGCAGAACATATATCATCCTCGGTTAATAAAGCTCTGAAAAGCAATGAGCCTCAAAAGCTAACAGTCTCCATGAAGCCAGAGCATTCATTTCATTGGCATGAGCTTGGCCTAAGTAGTGCTCAGGTTTGGGATACAACACTGGTTGCAGTGAGTTCTTCTGAGCTTATGTGGGTTGCTCGTGATGTATCTGTATCTAAGCGAAATGAGCAAAAACTTTTCAAACAAGCACAGCGAGATCCTTTAACGGGTGCTTACAATCGTCGTTCATTGCTGACTGTTCTTGATCACTCTGTTGCGCAAGCGCAGCGTTACGATTGGATCTGCTCCTTTTTATTGATTGATGTTGATCACTTTACTCACATTAATGACCAATACAATTGGGATACTGGCGATAAAGTATTGCAGCAGTTTGTAAAGGCTATGCATGGCTTTCAACGAACTGCCGACTTTTTTGCGCGCTTCTCTGATGATCGTTTTGTTATGTTTTTACCTGAAACTAATCAAGAGCAAGCATTACTGGCTGCAGAGCGTGTAAGAAAGCTTGCTGCTGAACAACAGGTGCCATGTGTTGCTTCTGATGGAGGTGAGTTTATTTTGAATTTCACCGTAAGCATTGGGGCCGCTTCGTTGCAAGATGCACAAGATACTCCCGAAAGCATTCTGAAGCGTGCCGAAGAGAATTTATTTATTGCAAAGCAGAGTGGTACTAACCGAATCGAAGGTGAGCCCAGTTAATCGCTATATTTTAACGTTTTCAGCTAACCGCAATGTTTTAAGTAATATTTCTTGGCGCCTTTCTACGGCGCCAAATAGCCCCGCCTGAAAAAATCAGCAGTGCTAGCCAAATCATTGAAAACGTTATTAAGTCCCCGTCGTCAAACGGCTCATCTAAAATAAGAACAGCGCTTAAAAGCTGAAGTGTTGGTGCAAGGTAGGTCATAAACCCAAGTAATGTCAGGCTGAGTCTATGAGCGGCAGCAGAAAAAGCCAACAAAGGTAATGCCGTAAGGACTCCGGCGAGAATAAGTAAAGCACCGTCCGTATTGATGCTGAAATGTTGCTCACCTTGAAATAGTAACCATAGCCAATAAGCGGCGGCGAAGGGCAGTAATAGAATAGTTTCAAGCATGAGCCCAGTGACGGTATCTATTTGTGTTTTCTTACGAACAAGCCCGTAAAGCCCAAAGCTAATAGCTAGCGTGAGAGCGATCCAAGGAAGTTCTCCCATACCTATTATTTTGTAAGCAACCCCTAGTGATGCGACTAAAATGGCAACTTTCTGATAAACAGCCAGAGACTCTTTAAAGAAAATGACCCCCAAGCATATAGCCACTAATGGATTGATAAAATAGCCTAGGCTGGCATCAACAGCGCGGTTTACGCTAACCGCCCAAATATATAGTCCCCAGTTAGTCGCAATAAGAAGTGAAGAGCAAAAAAGCGCAAGGACTAATCGACGGTTGAGTAGTGCTGCTTTAGCGCGCCCCCAGTGTTTGGTGAGTGTGAGAATAATAGCGACAAAAAGAAAAGACCATATCACACGATGAAGTAGTACTTCTGTGGCAGGAATATGCTTTAGTAAGCTGAAAAAAAGTACAAAGCTTCCCCACATTGAATAGGCAAATAGGGCAAGCAATAAGCCGCGATTAGACTCTGTCACAGTGAACATTCCATATATTAAAAACGAATTCTAACAGTAAAGTCTAATACAGCAAGGAAACAGATTGTTGTGTAAAAGATGTTTTTTAGGGATGGTGAAGAATACGTAGTGGAGAACTTCAAAAATCCCCCTCGCTTTAACAAGCGAGGGGGGGGGAATTACATAGATATCATGTCGGGATGGCGCTTTAGGCAATCAATCATTGCTTGCATCTCGACTTCTGTACCAATCGTGATACGCAAGTGATTATCAATGCCAGGGCGGCTGAAATGGCGAACTAATATCTGTTGGCTTCTTAGAAAGCCCATTAACTCTGCTGCTTCGATATAGCGGTGTGAGGCAAATACAAAATTAGTTTTGGATGGAATAATCTTAAAACCTAAAGATTGTAATTGCTGGCTAGTCCATTCACGCATTTTGATGATCTGCTGAGTGGTTTCTACAAAGTAGTCATTGTCTTTAATAGCGGCAATAGCTGTTGCTTGTGCCAGCATATCTAATGGGTAAGAATTAAAGCTGTTTTTTACACGCTCTAATCCTTCAATTAGCTCAGGGCTACCTATCGCAAAGCCAACACGCATTCCGGCTAATGAACGAGACTTAGATAATGTCTGGATAACCAGAAGGTTTGGATACTTATCTACTAACTTGATAGCTGTTTGAGCACCAAAATCTACATAGGCCTCATCAACAACGACTACCGTTTCAGTGTTTCGTTGTAATAATGCTTCTACCTTTTCTAACGTGAGAGCTCTACCCGTAGGTGCATTGGGGTTGGCAAAAATAATACCGCCATTAGCTTGGGCATAGTCATCCAACACAATGCAAAAATTATCTTGTAGAGGGATATGCTTGGCTTCAATACCATAGAGGTTGCAGTAGACATCATAAAAACTATAAGAAATGTCTGGCATCAACAGTGGTTGGGGCTGACGGAAAAAAGCCATAAAGGTATGCGCGAGTACTTCATCGGAGCCATTACCTACAAAGACTTGTTCACTTTTTACATTAAAATGTTCAGCTAGTGATAGCTTAAGCGCAGATGCATCTGGGTCTGGGTAAAGACGTAGACGATCAGTATCAAACTGATGGATCGCTTCTAACACCATTGGGGAGGGTGGGAATGGATTTTCGTTGGTGTTCAGTTTAATGATATTGCTCCCCTTTGGCTGCTCACCCGGTACATAAGGTGTTAGGCTTTGGATAGCTTCACTCCAGTATTTGCTCATGGCAATCACTCATTTTAATGCTGGGAGGCGACAGCCGCCACCCGTTAAACAGGAGAGTGGAGCATAGCAAAAAAGCAACTCGCTGAACATTGACTCATTGGCAGATTTTATTTTTAAGGATTTCAGTTTCGTTTCAGTTTCAGTCTTTAAAGTAAGCCACATCAAGCAACAATAAGGCAGTGTTGGCAAGTAACTCCCACTATATTGATGTTAAGTAGCAGCTTATGGAAAATAAGTTTTGGTAGTCTAAACTCTAGATAGCCTAATCTACTCAAAACATTAGATTTAGTGATATAAGTGCTTTAAACGCCGCGTGCTTGAAATAGTTCTTAATGGAAAGGTTTAGTTGTAAAAATAACTAAAAAAGTGATCGATTTAACTCGGAGCAATAAAAATGAATAAAACAAGCTTAACTACAGCATTACTAATTGGCGCATCAGCAGCAATTCTAAGTACAGGTGCAGTTGCAGGCCCTAACAGCCAACTGAAAGTTTCTGAAGCAGCACCCGCTGAGGTTCAGGCCAAAGTGCAGGGTTGGTTGGCAGGAGATAAAATCCGCGGTCGTAAGGATAAGTGTTTTGGTATTGCTCTAGCGGGTGAAAATGATTGTGCAGCAGGTGCTGGTACAAGCTGTGAAGGTACATCAACTAAAGACTTCCAAGCAAATGCTTGGACTTATGCTCCAAAAGGTACGTGCGAATCGATCGTAACGCCTCATGGAACAGGTTCACTTGAAAGTTAATGAATCCCCCTTGCCTTCGTCGTCTTTGATTGCGGGGGCTCACTTAGGTGCTGGCCTTGGTTTAAAGGCTGAGCACCTAGATGATATTTTGGCATTACCCGCTGTTAGTGAGACGTGCACTGGTAGTCATCTTTGGTTTGAGGTTCATACAGAGAACTATTTTGTAGCGGGTGGGCCACGACTCAGTTATCTCAGATCAATTCGTGAAAATTATGATCTTAGTTTTCATGGGGTAGGGGGATCACTCGGTTATGATCATCAATCTATGCCTGAGCATCTTAAGCAGGTAAAAACGTTAATTGATGAGTTTCAGCCGGCGCTTGTCTCAGAGCATGCTGTTTGGTCTCGCTCTAAAGGGGCATATTTTGCAGACCTTATGCCGTTGCCTAGAACACATGATGCACTTCAGTCATTAGTTGAAGGGATTGATCGTTATCAGTTAGGTATAGGACAGCGCATTTTAATTGAAAATCCAAGTAACTATCTGGATTTTACCAGTGAGATGGATGAGCCTCAATTTCTTGTTGAAGCGGCGCATCGCAGTGGTTGTGGTTTATTAATCGATATTAATAACCTGTATATCAGTAGTAAAAATACAGGTATTGATGTCGTTGAATATTTATCGCAGATTCCTGCTGATCTTGTTGGAGAGATCCATATAGCAGGACATGATCCTGATCCAGAGTTAGGGCAAGCGTTACTTATTGATAGTCATGCATCAGCAGTAGATTTGCCGGTATGGGCGCTGCTAGAACATGCCTTGTCTTTATTTGGGCATAAGCCTGTTTTGGTTGAACGGGATGCCAATATACCGCCGTTTGCCGAGTTGATGCATGAGCGCCAAACTGCACAGGGCTATTTAGAACAACTTAGAAGTAATGCCGCATAATATCTTTTTACAGGAGGCTGTTGATGGCTATTAGTTCTTACATTGATGCATTTTCTATTTACCTGCGAACAGGTGATGTTAGTGGGATGAATGACTTTTGCGTTAATGCTGAGCACTTAAAGCGTATGTCGGTATACCGCAATGGTTTTTATAAAGGCTGTGTTGATGCGCTGGCTGCAAACTTCCCTATGTGTGAGAAATTTGTAGGAAGTAATAACTTTAAAGATATTGCTCGTATATATGTTGATCATTACCCACCAGAAAAAGGTACCTTGGTAGGTTATGGGCTGAACTTTCCTGACTTTTTAGATGACTTTATTACGGAGCTAAAAAAGCAGCCTGAGGTGTTAAAGCTGCCGACAAATTTGACTGATTTGGCGCGCTTAGATTATGCCTGGCTAATGAGTTTGATGAGTGCTGACACTAATCAAGCTCTGACAGCTGAAAAAGTCACATGGTTAATGAATGGAGGCTATGATTTTACGCAATCAGTAGTGACACTGAGTGCTAGCGTTATTCTTCTTCAAGTAAGAGTCGGCACGTTGATGCAATGGATAGCATTAAAAACTAATTCAAGCGAAATTGTTCAAGAAGAAAATAGTGCCAATGAATTGGCGCAAAGTGAGAACTCTTTATCTTCAGATCTAGTGATGTTGTGGCGAGTACAGGGTTCGGTGCAGGTGCGTGCTCTTTCTTCTCCTGAGTGGGCAGTTATGCATGCTTTGCAAGGAGAGGGAGATGTGCTGGAAAAGGCTTTTGATACAGCTTTAGTGTTGGATTCCGACTTTGATGTTAGTGATGTTTTTTCAGCCTGTATACAAAATGAAATATTAGAAATTGATATGACTAAATACAATCATAATAAATAAGGAATTAATATGGGCATGGTGGGGAAGTTGCGTGAAATTTATGTACAAATAGGCCAGCAATTATCACGGTTTTTAGAGCCGCTGGCGTTATTTTTTCTCCGCTTTATGGTGGCTAAAGTTTTTCTGGATTCTGGGTTAGGTAAATGGGATGGTTTCTTAAAGTTTAATGTCGATAAGTATGATTTGTTCATGTACGAGTTCTTCTGCCCTGATCCTGTAAGACCTGGGGCATTGCAGCTTTGTAACCCTGAAACACTCGAGTATGTTGAAGGCTCGTTTGTTGTGAGGATGATTGAGCTGCTCGCGGTATTTGCTGGTATAGCCGAAGTGGTGTTGCCAGTATTGCTCATCATCGGGCTGTTTTCTCGTTTTGCGGCGTTAGGGCTTATTGGTATGACAATGTTTATTCAATTGGCTGTATTCCCAACGTGGGATCATTGGATTAACCCGGCATCATGGTGGGCAGTGTCGCTACTCGTTATTGTTGCGCGTGGTCCAGGGATTCTGTCGATTGATAGGTTGCTGGGTTTAGACGCAAAACCAATACTAGCTAAGTGATTTTTTGAACAGATAAGAGCACCCGGCGCTTAGTTGTCTAGGTGCTCTTTTGGGTACTTGAAGTGCTTGATAAAAGCGCCTATTGAGAGAGCAAGCCGCGCTCTACCAGCACTTCTTTTACAGCAAACATGCCATTAAGCGCTGCGGGAAAGCCTGCGTATACAGACATCTGTAGAACAGTCTCTTTTATTTCTTCAGGAGAACAGCCTACATTCAGTGCTGCGTTGATATGAACTATTAATTGAGGTCGGCAATTACCCATTGCTGTTAGTGCTGCAACGGTAGCTATTTCCCTTGATTTTAAATCTAAGCCTGGTCTTGAATAGATATCGCCGAAAGGGTATTCAATAGTGTAGCGTGCTAAGTCGGGACAAACATCTTGCAGGCTCTCGATCACATTATGTCCTGCTTCACCATCAATCTCCTCTAATTTGTCTAAACCAACAGCATATCTTGATTTGTTCATTGCCTTGCTCCTTTCTAATAGGTAATTGAGGCAAGGTTACAAGTTAGAGTTTACTCTAGGTCAAGAGGTTTTATTGAGCGTGTAGTATTCAATTTTCGCATCGAGTGCGGATAGATGCTGAATCTCATTTTCGATTCTAGATTTTAATTTATCGCGATGTTGCTCAAGTAATGCTTGGCGTTCTTGGTTTGTGCTCTCACCCAATGCTCTTAGGTTTGAATACTCTAAAATGCTTTCTAGTGGCATTCCTGTTTCTTTGAGTCTGATAATAAAAGCGACCCACTCTAAGTCTTTTGTAGTAAAAAAGCGATGGCCGTTTGAGCTGCGGTGAATATCGCTGAGAAGGCCAATTTTTTCATAATATCTCAGAGTATGAGCTGATAGGGTCGTACGTGCAGAAAACTCTTTCATATTCATTGAGGATATCCTTATATTGGTAATATTATGTAATGAATGTGAAAAATCACGTCTAGTAGGTTTTGGTTATGAAGTAATAGAAGTAGGGCGTTGTTATAGCGAGTGCTGATACCTAATTACATATCAAAATATCGGATCAGGTATCAGCATTTATGCATTACTTTTATTTTACATGTGCTTCCATTTCATCGCCGATTCGTTTTCTCATATCCATGAGGCGTAATGCGGAATCTCTTAGGCGAATATCATGCTCAGTAACTGGAATCCATTCAGGGATATCGGTTGGTTTACCTTGGTCATCAACGGCAACCATAATGACAATACAATGGGTGGTTAGGTGGCGCTCGGTATCTTTTGGGTCACCTGCACGTACATCAATCCCAATATGCATTGATGAGCGGCCGGTATAAATTACCTTAGCCGCGACTTCAACAATATTGCCTACATGGATCGGCTTAACGAAACGTATGCCGCCAGCATACGCAGTAATGCAATATTTGCCACTCCACCCGGCAGCACATGCGTACGCTGCAAGGTCAATCCATTTCATCACGGCACCGCCGTGAACTTTTCCGCCGAAGTTTACGTCAGCTGGCTCGGATAAAAATCTTAGCGTTATTTTTCTGTCTTGGCCTGCCATGAAAACCTCAAATTTATGCTTTATAGAAAGTATGTTTATTATATAGACTAAAGGAGTGTGTGAGAAATGCTTCACTGATTTCTAAGAAGAGGTTGCTTTATGAGTACTCGTTTCCAGTCTGTGTGTATCGTTATCAGCAGTTGTGTTTTTTTACTGATTCCTTTCGTTGGTCACGCCGCTGAGAAGGCGCCAAAAGAGCTTGTAATTGATCATGTTATGTTTCCGGTGTACCTAAATAACTCATTCTTAAAAGTAGTAAAAAAGTCATGGGAAAAGCATAAGGTAGGTAAAGTTGATATAGGGCCTCAAAACTCTAGTTACAAAGGTGTTTTCTTTGGTAGTAAGAGTTTTTATGTGGAGCATTTATCCAATGTTAAATCAGAGCCTTATTGGAGTAATGCTGTTTACCTTGCTGTGCCTAAAAAATACTGGGGCTATTATAAGAGTCCCGCTTTAGTCACCAAAAACTTTTTGGTTCCTTACTTTGGTTGTGGTTATCAGCTCATTAATCCTGAATACAAATACATCAATAGTAAGGTATCTAAAGGCGTGCCTTATGATGGTTTTACGCTTTTGATATCAGAAGCTTTACGAAAAGAAATTGTTAATGTGGCAGGGCAAAAGTGGTCGTTGCCAAGTAACGGAAAAGTACGTGTTCATGAAAAGTTGATTCGTGTTAATGAGATGGCCGTGATTAACGAGAAGTCAGAACTTATAGCGCCTTTGTATCAGCCAAACCCGATACTGCGAGAGTATCTTTAAGAGGTAGTATTACTCTAAGTATTTTTTATTCCTGAGAATAAGGCTGCTTTAAAGCAGCCTTTGCTTTTCTTTTGCTAGCAGACTCGTAATCAGGGCTGTAGCTCTTGCAGTTTTTCAGCCACGGCGTCTAAACCACCTTTGTTAAATGCATTGAGTAAAGCAGATCCTACAATCGCTACATCGGCATGGCCTTTGAGCGAGCTGATATCGCTAGCAGTGTTAATGCCAAAACCGACCGCTAATGGTAATGAAGTAAACTTTTTAATCGTATCTAGATAGCTCTGGATATCTTGCGCTTTTGTGTCATCCCGGATGGGGGCTTGCTGTCCAGTCACACCTGAACGGCTTACGCAATAAAGCATGCCTTGCGCGTGCTTTATAACTGTTTTAATCCGTTCTTGCTGCATGTCAGGAGTAATTAGCCATATCGGAGAGACTCCATTCTCGGGTAGGGGGACAAGCATGGAGTGATGATCAATAGGCAGGTCAGGTATGATTATACCAATGACATCATCTCCCATTTGCAGTGCTAGCGACTCAAAACCAGATTGTAACAGTGGGTTTAAATAGCTCATTAATAGCACGCGACTTTGTGGGTAGCGTTGTGCGAGTTGTTTTATATCTTTAAGACACTGAGCTAATTTAGGTTGATGCTTCAGTGCATGATGGCATGCCGTAGTGATGGTTGGGCCGTCTGCTACAGGGTCGGAGAAGGGGAACTGTACCTCGAGAATCTCAACGCCTTTCTCAAGCATAAGTTGCATGATGTCGAGACTTTCTTCTATGCTCGGGTAGCCATAAACAACATGGGTCATCATTAAGAGGGGCTTGTTTTGCCTTTGTTTTTGTATGAATGAGGCTAGTTTATTCATTGTGCTGCCCCCTCTTTTAAGTAGCTATGTAAGAATTCAGTGAACGGTTCGTCATGCAGTGCCTTGGCTATGTTGAAAATATCTTTATCACCACGTCCCGAAATGTTGATGACCAGGTATTCGTCGGGTGACATAGTGGCTGCTTCTTTCAAACCTCCCGCTACGGCATGAGAGGACTCTAGCGCAGGGATTATTCCTTCGTGGCGCGTGAGTAGCTTAAAGGCTTCAATGACTTCTATATCATTAGCACTGGTCATGCGAACTTTTCCTTGTTCTTCTAAATCAGCCAGTATTGGAGAGACACCAACGTAATCAAGCCCTGCGGATATAGAGTGTGTAGGTTGTAACTGGCCTTCGTCATCTTGCAGAAAGCGTGTTGCAAAGCCTTGAGCAATACCAAAACGTGCTTGATCTGTATTGAAGCGCATTGCATGTTCGCCAGGAGCATCGCTGCGCCCGCCAGCTTCAACACCTACAAGCTCTGTTTGTGTATCGACGAAGGGCAAGAAAATACCACAAGCATTACTGCCGCCGCCAACACAGGCATAGATACGATCAGGGTGTTTAGCAAACTGCTGCATGGATTGTTCTTTTACTTCTTCACCGATAACGGACTGAAAACCTGCGACCATTTCTGGGTAAGGTGCGCAGCCACAGCTGGTACCAATTAAATAGTGAGTGTCTTCATAACTAGAAGACCAGTCGCGAAGAGCTTCATCTAGCGCATCTTTCAGTGTGGCGGCACCTGTTGATACCGGTACCACTGTCGCGCCAAGCTGCTTCATCCAGAAAACATTAGGATATTGGCGTTCAATATCGTGTGCCCCCATATAGACAACGCACTCCAGTCCAAGGCGAGCAGCAACCAGTGCGCTGGCGACACCGTGTTGGCCTGCACCTGTTTCGGCGATAACGCGTGTTTTCCCCATGCGCTTAGCGAGCAGCCCTTGGCCTATGACATTATTCATTTTATGGGCGCCGCTATGGTTTAAATCTTCACGTTTTAGGTATATCTGCGCACCGCCTATCTTTTGTGTGAGGTTGGCGCAATAGGTTAAGGGGGTGGGGCGTCCTGAAAAGTGCTGCATTTCAGATTTGACCAGTTGAACGAAGGAGGTGTCAGCCATGGCTTCGCGATAAGCTTTTAGCAGTTGTTGTTGGCTGCTATAGAGTATTTCGGGGATAAAGCTCCCACCGTATTGACCAAAACGTCCTTCATCATTCATGATCGTGCCTATATGTATTAATTTATTAACTAAACGGTTCGGTAAAGATAATAAAAATTCTTACTGGCGTCAATGGAGTATTTATGGCGCGTGGACGTCCTTCTAAAAAACAGGTGATTTTGGATGCAGCACGGCAGCTGTTTGCAGAGTCAGGCTATCAAGGCACATCGATTGATTTGGTTGTGCAAACTGCCAGTGTTTCAAAACCAACGGTATACAATAATTTCCCGACGAAACAGGCACTATTGCAGGCATTACTCGAGGAGCTATCATCAGAAGTACAGTTACAACGACAAGCTATTGTTGATGATAGTAGCTTGTCAGTAATTGGACGCTTGATAGCGATTTTTCGCCACCTAGCCACCGTGCCTGAGTATCTTGCGGTATATCGGATGTGTTACGGGGAAAGGCATAAACTTGATGAAGTGACTTATCAGTTATGTGCGCGTTTTGATCAAGTGCTACAAGATGATTGCAAGGCATTATTGCATGGGCAGAAAGAAGACAATGATAAAATTCTCGTTGTTATTGCTATCTGTAGAGAGTCGCTGTTGATTCCTGCTCTATCAGGCGGGCAAGCGGCTTCGCAGGAGGTCATTGAAACAGCCTTATCCCGGGTGATTTAGCGGTAGCTATGCTCGTTACTGATCAACTTTGTTGTCGGCTGATGAACATTGCAGTGACGGTATCCATTGTATTGATATGTTGTATAAACCACGGAACCATAACGTCCCTTAAGTAGTGCTCTAGTTGTGATAAATCATATTCTTTTTGCCATGTATTAAGCACTGCTTGCATCTGTGTAAGCACTCGCTCATGCTCACCTTTATGGCAATCATAGGGTGGAAATGCGGCGTCAACCATCTGCAACTCTTCACGAGCAAAGTGTTCAACATTATGTTGATAAAGCTCTGCCAGCAGTTCTGTAATCTTAGATGTATTATCAGTCTCAGTATTTTTGGCTAAGGCTATTTCGGCATGTAACTGGTTAGCTATCTCTGTGGCTGTAGCATGATCATCATTCATGAAGTTGAGTGCGACATGAGGAACGGCAGATAAATCCAATAGCGGCATCGGGCTTTCCTTTTTATAACGACTGTATCAACGATTATATAGGTGAGAAGAAATTATCATGCATAGTGCTGTGTGGAATTGATATTAATCAAACAGAAATTGATTAACCTAGTAGTGGTGCGATTCTTTAATTGGCAGTGATAAAGCATAATCGTTTTATCAAGGTGATGTAATGAATAGTGCCGTTGCATGATCCATCGTAATTGTGTGGTTTTTAAGCCATAAAGGAAATATTTCATTCATGTACGTTTTTAATGAATGGGTATCTTGATAATGCTTCCAATGGTCAATCAGAGCCTTTAGCTCGTTCAGTAGGCGGTCATGTTCTTGCTTATGCTGTGAAATGGCAGGGAATTGAGCCTCCTTCATAGAAGACTCCTCTTTCTCAAAGTGCGTGCCTTTGTGGCCAAGTAGTGTTTCTAGTAAGGGTAAAATTAAATTTTTATCGTTGCTATCTATTTCTATTTTAGCAATGGTTTGGTTGATTTCTGAAATTAAGCGAGCTGCTTCTTCATGATCATCATTGATGAAGTCTAGAGCAACTTTTGGGATACCGTGTTTTGTTAAATAGCTCATATTTGGCACCACGATCTTATTGTTATTTTTATTGCATTTGAGGCTACTTGAATAACTCTGTTAGCAGTATGTTTCTTTAGTCTAGTCTTAAAAATAGGCTGGCTGTTTAGTTAAAAGTTCATTTTCATATCTTCTCTGACTTGTTTTGTATCAATTTCTAATTGCAGAAGTCGCGCCTTGTCAGATGATGTGAGGCCGGGCTCTCTTCGTGCAAAAACGATTTGCTTTAGCGCTCTGTCTATTTGCCCTGTAAGTAAAAAATACTCTACTCTGGCTTGGTGTACGGCGGTTGTGTTGCCTGCTTGCCCTAAGGCTTCAGACAGTAAGTACCAGGCATTGATATCAGTGGGATAATCTTTCTTTAGTTTATTTAAAACATCGACAGCTTTTTCGGGGCGCTCTGCTCCCATGTGTGCTTTTGCTAGTAGCTGCTCAACAGCATAGTGCCTAGGGAAAAGACTAGCGAGTTCTTCTAGTTGTTTGCTGGCAGTTAGCCATGCTTGGGCTGCGAGTTGCAGTTCTGCATTGGTTAATTTTACAAACAGATGCTGCTTCCATGAGGTAGGGAGCTTATTTAATGCAGCTTTGGCTTGCTTAAATTGGTTCATTCGAATGGCGGCCATAGCTAATCCATAATAGCTCAGTGGCGTTTGTGTCGATTGTGCGGACGTTTGATAGTGATTCAATGCTTTTTGTGGGTTAGTGGCAAAATGTATGCTGAGTCGCGTGCGAACAATATCAAAATCAAGTGATAGCTTTGCTGCTGGGCTTGCTGGGAGCTGAGAGGCGCGGTTTAAAGAGTCAGCAATACGTGACTCAGTTACTGGGTGTGTCAAAAGAAACTCGGGAGGGCGTGCCCCCTGAAAACGCTGCGCTTGTTGCATTCTTGAAAACATACGTGGCATTGCATGAGGATCAATGCCGGCAGCGGCCATATTTTGCATACCTATACGGTCAGCTTCTTGCTCGTTTTGACGACTGAAAGCGAGCCTTGATGATTGCTGAGCTGCAATTGAACTAGTAATGGCGGCAACGCCTGCTTGTGTATCTGCCGCAGCAATAAGGATACTGGCTAACATAGTAGCTAGGGTGAAAGGGCGGTTACGACGTGTTTCTTCTAATTGCGCTGCAAAGTGGCGTTGGCTCAAGTGAGCCAGCTCATGCGCAATGACTGAAGACAGCTCGTCCTCTTTTTCAGCAGAGAGTAATAACCCACCATGGATACCGACGACGCCCCCGGGAACGGCAAAAGCATTAAGTGTCGGGTTATCTAGAACAATAAGTTCTAAGCGTCTGTCTTGTAGCTGGCTATGTGCGGTAAGTTGCCATAAAAGGTCGTATAAATAAGAATAGGTAATTGGATCATCAAGAAGGGGCGCACTGCCACGTAGAACTCTCGCCCACGCTTGGCCGATTTTATGTTCATTGTTGAGTGATATGATACCGGAAGTGGCATCTTCAATAAGAGGTAAATTATTATTCGCTTGTGTCTGTGTGGCGATTAAGAGAGTAACTGCACAGAAAAAAGTGTTAATAAAGCGCATTCAGTCCTTCCTGTTCTCTTTCATGGGCGTGTGAAGCATGTCATTATCTTACCCCGTTGCTATAAGCGATGCCTGCCTAAAGGTAGTAATTATTCGTAATGTATTGAAATATAGGCCTTATATGCAAGATAGTGAAATCGATCAAACGCTAGACGTTAGAGAATTAAATTGTCCTTTGCCATTATTAAAAGCAAAACAGGCATTAAATAAACTTGCTCCTGGGCAAGTGCTTAAAGTGATTGCTACGGATGTTGGATCGGTCAGAGATTTTAAAGCCTTCACCGATCAATCAGACCATGAATTGCTAAACTCGTTCATTGGTGAGTCTGAATATACCTATTTGATTCGACGTGGCTAACTTAATTTTGACTGGATAGATCGACTATGAAAGCAATTATCTCTAAATGGGTAGAGCGGTACTTTTCTGATGAAGAGGCACTGTTTTTGTTTCTACTACTGGGTTCATTTTTACTGATTATACTCACCTTAGGTAAGCCGTTAGCTCCTGTGTTTGCTGGGCTGATTATTGCGTTTTTGATGCAGGGCGGAGTGGATACTCTTGTTAAAAAGAAGTTGCCACACCTACTTTCTGTTGCGATTGTATTTACTGCTTTTTTAAGTTTTTTGCTGGCATTATCTTTGATTGTATTTCCCTTGGCTTGGAAACAATTATCAAATTTATTTCAGGAGCTTCCGGGAATGGTGCAGGAAGTGCAGGCATTATTACTGGTGTTACCTCAGGAGTACCCGCAATGGGTATCTGAATCTCAGATTCGAGATATTATGCAGTTAGCATCCAGTGAGCTATCGAATGCAGGCCAATGGATATTTACCTTCTCATTGAACTCTTTAACTGGTGTGATGACGCTCTTAGTTTACTTGGTTTTAGTACCTATTTTAGTTTTCTTCTTTCTTAAAGACGGGCGCTCGTTAGTGAGCTGGTGGATCACATTCTTGCCTAAAAAGCGTCAGATGATGACAACCGTTTGGCAAGAAATGGATGATCAAATTGCGAATTATATCCGCGGTAAAGTGATAGAGATTTTGATTGTAGGCAGTGTTACCTACGTGACTTTTCTAACACTGGGTATTAATTATGCGGCCCTATTAGGGATTATTGTTGGGCTGTCTGTGTTGATACCTTATATCGGCGCTGCTTTGGTGACATTGCCGGTGGCTTTGATCGCGTTCTTTCAGTGGGGCTGGGGTGGTGAGTTTATGTACTTAATGATTGCTTATGGAATCATTCAGGCGCTGGATGGTAATGTACTGGTTCCTTTATTGTTTTCAGAAGCAGTAAATTTACACCCTATATCGATTATTGTTGCTGTCTTGATATTTGGAACGCTTTGGGGGTTCTGGGGGGTGTTTTTTGCAATACCTCTAGCGACGCTAGTGAAGGCTATTTTGAATGCTTGGCCTGGTCCGTTGGATGATGAGCCGCATGAAGAGGCTGCCGCTTAATAATCTAAGCTTTTTTAGTTTGATGTAATGCTCGTTACAACGAGAGCATTACATCAAACGCGGTAAAGTCGACCAAACTAGAGATTTTTTACCACAGCTAGAACCTCGTCAACATGCCCTTTGACTTTTACCTTGCGCCACTCTTGATGTAGCACTCCTTTTGTATCAATCAAAAAAGTACTGCGCTCAATTCCCATATATTCTTTGCCATACAGCTTTTTTAACTTAATCACGTCAAAGTGCTTGCACAGAGCTTCTTCAGGGTCGCTGATTAGTTCAAAAGGGAAGCTGTGTTTTGCTTTGTAGTTTTCGTGTGTGCGCATACTGTCGCGGCTAACGCCTATGATTTCTGTATTGGCATCTTGAAACTCCTCATAAAAGTCTCTGAAATTCTGTCCTTCTGTGGTACAACCCGGTGTATTGTCTTTAGGATAAAAATAAATCACCAAATTTTTGCCCTGTAATGTAGACAAAGAAACGGTAGTTTTGCTTGTCGCAGATGCTGTGAAATCCGGTACTGATTGTCCTACAACTATGTTTGGCATTATTCTTTCACCTGTATTTACAAAAAAGCGGCGTGGTTACTACGCTTATGTACTTTATTTCGTATAGAATATCGAGCCTTATACGATATCAGATCAGGTTTTGGATGTGTGCACATAAATGCAACATACCAAACCTAAGTTAACGGAGAGTAAAATGATTACCGGCAGCATTGTGGCGCTAGTGACTCCAATGAAAGACAACGGAGAGATCGATTGGGTTGGTCTTGATAAGGTTGTGGATTTTCATTTGGAAAACGGCACAGACTCTATTGTGGCAGTTGGCACAACAGGTGAGTCTGCAACACTTAATTGTGAAGAGCACTGTGCGGTAATCAAACGTGTAGTTAAACGCGTTAATGGCCGCATTCCTGTGATTGCAGGTACGGGTGCTAACTCAACGGCTGAAGCCATTCAGTTAACACGTGAAGCGAAAGGTGCGGGTGCTGATGCTTGTTTGTTAGTGACGCCTTATTACAATAAGCCGACCCAAGAAGGTTTATATCAGCATTACAAAGCGATTGCTGAAGCGGTTGATATTGATCAAATTCTATACAATGTTCCTGGGCGTACAGCGTGTGATATGTTGCCGCCAACGGTACTTCGTTTGGCTGAGATCTCTAATATTATTGGGATTAAAGAAGCGACAGGTGATATTGAACGTGCACGCCTTCTTATTGAAAAAGCACCAGAAGGCTTTGCTATTTATTCCGGTGACGATGCCACAGCTATTGAGATGATCATCGCAGGTGGGCAGGGTAATATTTCTGTAACGGCGAATGTAGCCCCAGCTGAAATGGCTCAGATGTGTCATTTTGGCTTGGAAGGTAAAGCAGAAGAGGCTCGCGCATTGCAGCAGCGTATGATGCCATTGCACACTCAGCTGTTTGTTGAAGCGAACCCTATCCCCGTTAAGTGGGCCATGCATGACATGGGATTGATGGACCTTGGTATTCGTTTACCGCTGACTGTGTTGTCTGATGAGTTTCATCCTGCAGTGCGTCAAGCGCTCGTTGATAGCAACGTTACAAAGTAAGGAATATCTGATGAATACACGGTTGCTTTCATATGCAGTTTTGGTTGGGCTGGTATCTACCAGCGGTTGTAGCATTATTGGTAAGAATCCAATTTATGGCGAAAATGGTGTCTTTAAAGACCGTAACCAAGAGTATGAGAAGGCAACCGTTAGTAAAGAGTTAGAGATACCCACTCACATACAAGCTAAGCGTACACAGGATCAGTTTGTGATCCCTACCGTTGGCCAAACGGCTTCAGTGAGAACGGCAGGGTTTGAAGTGCCGCGTCCGGAATTCTTTTATGCTGACACAGGTAGTGATGCAGTAAACTTCAAAAAAGTAGGTGATCAAAAAATTATCGTTGTTGATGAGCCTATTGCAGCTGTTTGGGAAAAAACACTGGACTTTATGAAGTATAACGGTGTTCAGATAGCCAGTGCTGATGCTCGCCAAGGTGTAATTGAAAGTGATTGGATTTTAATCAATGGCCCAGAGCTCAGTTTTATGGATCGTTGGGTTAAGCATTTAACGCTTCAAGATATCCCAGGTGGATCTCGTAACAAGCTGCAGGTTAGCTTACGTCCAGATCCGCAGGATTATGAGCGTACTTCGATCGAAATGAAGCATGTTCAGTTTCCGGAAAAGCAGCAAGTCGCTGATATTGACTGGGAAACCTCGTCGCAAGATGTTGGCTATAAATCGGATATGATGTTTGAAATGTTGCGTTACATGAGTAAGGCAACAGTTAAACCAGAAGAGCGTTCACTTCTGGCGCTTCAGCAAAAGCAAGCTTCTCGCCCGTTATTGGGTCGCGATTCTCGTGGTAATCCGGTACTTAAAATTGATGCGGCAATTGATTTGTCTTGGAATATGCTGAATGCTGCCGTTGACAACGCAGGCATGGATATAGGCACGCGTAATCAAAGTATTGGTATGCTCTATATGACGTATACCACATCGACGCCTGTTGAAAGTAAGAAAGATATGGGCTTTTTTGAATGGATATTTTCTGACCGTGAAGAAATTAAGCTAGATACTAGCGTTATAACTTCTGCGTTGGGTGTGGAAGAAACTACAGATGTAGTTTATAGCGCTAAAGCGGCGAAAGATGTACCTGTGTTGGAAGAAGGTGAAGTCCAAGCATTAGCAGACCCTAATAATCCGGCTAACCAAAAAGGTTATAAGATTTGGGTTGGTGGTCGCGTTATTTATGTATTTGGTGGCGATGACACGAAAGGTGCGTTTAACGCAGAAACTAATGCTTACGAACATGTTGGTAAATACCAATTGAAGATGAATCGTACTCGCTCTGGAGTTTATGTCACTGTACAAAATGACCAAGGCTTGGCCGCTCCTGCGATTATTGCTGAAGAAATTCTTTGGCTAATTAAAGATAATGTGCCGGCAAGCTAGGACAGCTTTAGCATGAGCTAAGTCGTGTATTTTATGAATAATGAAGGGGCCTTGTGCCCCTTTGTTATGTCTAGCGTTTTTGGAGAGCAAAATGAAAGCAGTATTTCTTGATGTTGAAAGCTTGGATGACCTGGATCTTACTCGTCTTGACGCTGTGTTCGAGACGTTGGTGACGTATAAAAGTACAGCACCTGACGAGGTTGCTGAAAGGGTGTGTGATGCTGATGTCATTATTGTTAATAAAGTGCAGCTTAACAAAGTTATCATAGAAAGTACGCCACAATTGACGCTGATTTGCGTGGTAGCAACAGGTACTAATAATGTAGACTTGGAAGCAGCACAGCAGAATAATGTTGCCGTTTATAATTGTCAGGCTTATGGCATTCCCTCGGTAGTTCAGCACACCTTTTCATTGATTTTAGCCTTGCATACTAACTTGCTGAGTTATGATCGTGCAGTGCGCGCTGGAGAATGGCAAAAGGCTTCTCAGTTTTGCCTTTTGGATTATCCTATACGCGAATTGAGTGGTCGTAAAATAGGTATTATTGGTTATGGCCATTTAGGGCAAGGTGTAGCCAAAATAGCTGAAGCTTTTGGTATGCAGGTGCTTGTGGCAAGTCGTTCGCTTGATGATGACCGGGTAGGTCGGGTTCCGCTTAAGGAGTTGTTGCCTATGGTTGATGTGTTGACTATACACTGTCCGTTGACTGATGAGACACATAACCTTATTGATGCAGGGGCTTTATCATTGATGAAAAATGAAGCCGTACTAGTCAATGTTGCTCGCGGAGGCGTTGTTAATGAAACCGCGCTTGCAAATGCGCTTCGAAGTGGTGAGTTAGCGGGTGCGGCCACTGATGTGTTAACAGTCGAGCCTCCAAAGGAAGGGAATGTTTTGTTATCTGCAAATATCCCTAACCTGATAGTAACTCCCCACAGTGCATGGGGCAGTAAGGAGGCGCGACAGCGTATTATCGACCAGACTGTTGAAAATATTGCTGCTTTTGGTTGTGAAGGGACTGATAGAAAAGTGGTGTAAAGCCTCTTATATGAGGCTTAAAATGGAGCTTTTGCAGTAAATGATAATGGCTCTTGCGTAAAAGGGTGTGTAAAAGATAGTTCTTCTGCGTGCAGTAATAAGCGCTCAGAAAGTGCTAATGCTTCTCCCTCGGCATAAAAGCGGTCGCCTGCAATGGGGTGGCCCAGCCACTGCATATGTACGCGTAGCTGGTGAGAGCGTCCTGTTTCTGGGTAGAGAAGAACGCGAGTACTCTCTTCCATTTTTTCAATTATTTCCCAGCGAGTTAGTGCGCTTTTTCCTTTTTCATGGTCGACCATTTGCAGTGGGCGGCGCTCCCAGTCGCAACGTAACGGCTCTTCAATTATACCGTTATCTTCTATGGGTGTGCCGCTAATTATTGCGTGGTATCGTTTAGATACTTGCCGAGTTTGAAATAGGCGGCTTAGCTCAACAAGAGACTCTGCTGTAAGGGCAAGCATCATTAAGCCGGATGTGGCGTAATCTAATCTATGCACGATACGAGCCGTAGGGTGGCCTTCTGCTTGTACTCTTCGCCCTAGGCAGTCTTGTTTGTCGGGTCCCTTTCCAGGTACCGATAAAAGGTCATGGGGTTTGTTGATGATAACTAGGTGATCATCTGAAAAAAGAACTGGAATCATCGTTTGAATGTCCCTTTGTTCTTCTTAGTTTTAGCCTTCGTTTTACCTAATGCCATTTTTTTGAAGAGTGCCATCGATTCCACATGGTTGGTATGTGGGAACATATCCATTACATTAAAGCGCGTTAACTGATAGCCTTTTTCTAATAGTAGCTTACTGTCTCTTGCGAGCGCTGATGGGTCGCAAGAGATGTAAAGTATCTCTGTGGCTTGTGTTGGCAATTGTTTAATAACGTCATAAGCACCCGTTCTAGGGGGGTCAAGAACGATCTTATTGGGTGACGACTTAAGCCATTGCTGGTGTTTGTTGTCAGTGGATAAATCAGCACGAAAAAACTGCGCATTATCAATGTTATTAAGCGTAGCGTTATCGGTCGCTCGCATGACCATTTCATTAGAGCCTTCAATGCCTATAATTGCTTTAACGTGATGAGCTATAGGTAGAGTGAAGTTGCCGAGTCCACAAAAAAGGTCTAAGACGACATCGTCTTTTGTGAGCTCAAGCCAGTTGATGGCTTGTCGGATCATTTGTCGGTTAACGCCGGCATTAACCTGTAAGAAGTCACCGGGATTAAATTCTAATTGAATATTTTCATCTGGAAGTGAGTAGCTGTTAGGAGCTAACTCGAGCAGTGTTAATGTTTCAGCATCCGTTTTTAGGTAAAGGTTAAATTGTTTGCTCTTAGCAAAGTCGATAAGTGATTCTTTGTCTGTATGCTTGGGTGTGCCTTTACAGCGCAATAGTAATGATTGTGAACTATCACCAAAGAACAGCTCAGCATGAGTATAGGATTTACTATTGGGTATTTGATCAAGTGCGGTTTTAAGGTCGATGAAAATTGACTCGCCGCGTTGATCTAAAACTGGGCAAGAGGATATCTGTAGTAGTTTGTTGCTCTGCTTGCGTCTAAAGCCAACAATAGCTTCATCGCTTTTATAGCGTACATTAAGTCCTAGTCGTGCGGAACGACGATAGTTCCATGGTGCTGAGCGGATAGGCTCCTCAATAATGAGAGGTGTCTGTTCACCAAAGCGTGTTAGTTGATTGAGTACATTGGCTTGCTTGCTAATGATCTGAGCATCGTGGGCTAAGTGCTGTAATTGGCAGCCGCCGCATTCGCCATAGTGTGTACAGAGTGGTTCAGTGCGTTCTGTCGATGGTTTAACAATTTTGACGAGTTTTGCTTCATCGTAGCGTTTATGTTGAGTGGTAATGAGAGCCTCAACATCTTCATTACTTAAGGCGTCATCGACAAAAATAGTCTTACCTTGATGTCGAGCTACACCTCGGCCATCCTGGCTGAGTGATTCAGTATGAAGCAAAAGAGCTTCGCCTGATAACGGTTTGCTTTTGGCGCTAGGACGGCCAAAACGAATTGATTGTCTTTTCATATTACTTTCCAGAATAAGCTGGCCGCATTTTATCATAGTGAGGATCAAGTCATCAGGCTCATTCTTACTTCTTTATATTGTATAGTGAGCGCCTGAATATTTTTTGGAGCAGTGGTCGTGGCTGAGCATCCGTTCGCACCTTATGTGCGCATTTTAGGTAAAGGCAAAAAGGGTTCCCGTTCGTTAACGCAGCAGGAAGCTTTTGATGCAATGAGTATGATATTGGCGGGTGATGTGAGGCCCGAGCAATTAGGTGCTTTTTTAATGTTGCTGCGCGTTAAAGAGGAGTCACCACAGGAGTTGGCAGGCTTTGTTCAGGCGGCTCGTTTGCATGCCCATGCTCCAGAGGCGCTTGATGTTGATCTTGATTGGTCTACTTATGCAGGTAAAAAGCGGCAGCTTCCTTGGTTTTTACTGGCAGCTCTGGTGCTGTCTGAAAATAATACCCGTGTATTCATGCACGGCTCTAAAGGTCATACAGAGGGCCGGTTATATATAGAAGAGATGCTTGTACTTTTTGGCTTGAGCGCTGCAAAAGGTTGGAATCAAGCCTCTTCTGATTTGGATGAGCAGCAGTTTGCTTATATGTCGATCAATGAGATGGTGCCGCGTTTGGGGGATATCATTCAGCTGCGTCCAATTTTAGGGCTGCGATCTCCCGTACATACGTTATGTCGATTGATTAATCCCTTGGGTGCGCCTTGTACTGTAGATGGTGTGTTTCACCCGGCTTATGCGCCTATGCATCAGGAAACAAGTTTGTTGTTAGGCGTTCAACAAGGTTTAACTATTCGTGGTGATGGAGGGGAGGCTGAGCTTAAGCCTGATTCTGGCTGTGAAATACGCTGGATTAGGCAGGGGGAGCTGTCAGATGAGCAGTGGCCTAGAATTTATCAAAAACGTCTAGTAAAAGACGAGGTGCTGGATCCTGCTTTATTGTTAGCTTTTTGGCGTGGAGAAAGCGAACATGATTACGGGGAGGGCGCGGTGATCTCAACATTGGCTGCCCTTTTAATACTACTTAATAAGGCAAATCAACAGGCCGATGCGTTGGTGTTGGCGCGAGACTTATGGGAGCGGCGTAACCGCTCACGTTTTTAATCAGTCTGACATTGTGTCGGTTAAGGTGCGATACTAATCGCGCCTTAGCCGATCCGAGACAGCAATAGGCGATGGAAAGTTAAAGATAACCACATAGGTAGAAAGTAAAAAGGTAAGAATAGCAGTGGCCTGAATAACATGAGAGGCTTCTTGTCCTATCATGGCTGTACTTGTGGCAATGTAAGCTATCAAGAGTGAAAACTCGCTGATTTGTCCTAATCGAAAGCCTACTTCCCAAGACATTGCGTTATCTTCTTTAATAGTCTTGAGTAGCAAGTGAAATACAACCGGCTTTAAACCAACAACAAGTAAAGCCAATACAACCGATGGGATAATAATGAGCCCAACTAATTCAAGGTTGAAGCTAGCACCAACCGAGAAGAAAAAGAGAATCAGAAAGAAATCACGTAGTGGTTTAAGGTTGGTTGCGATGTATTGTGAGATAGGGCTAGTCGCCAGTGTAACTCCTGCCACAAAAGCGCCCATTTCTGCTGATAAACCAATGTATTGAGCTCCTTCTGCCATCCCAAGGCACCAGCCAATAGCGAGTAAGAATATATATTCATGAAACCGGTCAAATTTTTGTATTAGTTTAAGAATAATATATTTAACCAGAGCGAAGCCGCCGATCACTAACAGTGGGAGCGCGAGTAATGGTTTTATCAGATCCATTGCACCGCTGTTCTCATTTTGTCCGCTGTATAAAAAGAGTAGTACTAGAATTGCGATAACATCTTGTAGTAAGAGTAACCCGACGACTAGTTCGCCCGTATGGCGGTGGTGCAATACAGTGGTTGGTAAAAGTTTGATGCCAATGATGGTGCTTGAAAACATCAATGCTGCGCCGATAATTAATGACTCTGTTTGTGTATAGCCAAATAACTGTGATGCCGCATAGCCTGTTGCTAAAAAGAGTACGGAGCTGCCTAATGCGACCCAAGTGGCTTTTTTTATCATCTGCACTAGATGAGAAGGCTGCATATCCAAGCCTAGTAAAAACAATAGAAAAATTATTCCAACATGCGATATATCAGAGAGTAATGCTGTATCTGAGATTAATTTGTAGCCATAAGGGCCTAGAATAGCGCCTAGGACAATATAAGCTACAAGCAGGGGTTGGCGTGTGTATAGAGCAGCAGAGGCGAGAATGGCAGCGCCAGTAAAAATTAGAAAGAAAGAAAAAACTACTGAATGTTCAGTCATTTAACAGGCTCCGTATAAGCATCTGCACAGTGTAACAGATGCGGATATTGTCTGTTTAGCGACGAATAATTAGAGAGTGATTTTTATCGAAATATAATGGTGTGAAGATTGCTGAAGCGGTACTTTGCTGCTCAATATCTGATCAATTTACTCGGAATTAGATTCAGTGTATCCTGATGGCATTATTTGTACTTATGTTTGTATTCAGGTGTAAAAAATGAACATGACGGTTACCGAAGGCGCAGAAGAGTATCTGGCCGATTTATTATCTAAACAAAATGTAGAAGGCATCGCTGTACGGATGTTCGTAACTCAGCCGGGTACGCCGTACGCGGAAACATGTTTGGCTTATTGTCGACCAGAAGAGCTGGTTGAAGATGATGAAGTAATGGAGTTAAGCAAAATTCGCTTCTACTTTGAGCGTAATAGCTTGCCGTACCTGGAAGAAGCGCTTGTTGATTATTCTCAAGACCGTATGGGTGGCCAGCTGACCATAAAAGCACCTAATGCTAAGGTGCCTAAGGTTTCTTCTGACAGCCCAATGAGTGAACAGATTAACTACATTCTTTACAGTGATATTAACCCTGGTTTGGCTTCCCATGGTGGTGAAGTTAAATTGATAGAGTTGGTAGAAGAAACTGATGGCTTTGTTGCTGTTCTTCAGTTTGGCGGTGGTTGTCAGGGCTGTAGTGCTGTTGATATGACGTTAAAAGATGGCGTAGAAAAAACGTTAGTAGAGCGTCTACCAGGTTTGCTTGGAGTGCGTGACGTGACGGATCATAGTGTGACAGAGAACTCTTACTACAAGTAATCCTATTGGCCAGGCGTATTGTTATTAAATGCGTCTGGCACATTGCTCAATCTGCATTGTGTTGCTATAAATAATTCATGTGCAGACCATCCTTATTAAAAAATGCGAGCAGCAATTGATAAAGGTTGTTTTCTTGTATGTAGCCCCCATAGTCTAATTCAGGCATCGAAAAGTCTATTTAGTAGACATTTATGTCTGTTTTTTATATCGCACCCTGAAACTTAAGAGGTGCCTTGCAGAGAGGCAATATCCATTATGGATCAGTTTGAAGCTACCGATATTATTAATGTAGAGCTTCCCGTACTGCCGCTACGTGATGTGGTTGTGTATCCGCACATGGTCATCCCACTGTTTGTCGGCCGAGAAAAATCCATTGAGGCACTCGAAGCCGCGATGGAGTCTAATAAAGAAATTTTGCTGATCGCGCAAAAAAATGCATCTGATGATGAGCCTGTTGCAGGTGATTTACATGAGATCGGAACCGTTGCCAGCGTTTTACAAATGTTGAAATTACCCGACGGCACGGTCAAGGTTTTAGTTGAAGGTGATTATCGCGCTAGAATACTAGAGCTTGATGATACAGATAATTATTTTACGGCTCAGGTAAGCAGTCTTCCGGTAGAAGCACTTACTTCAGCTGAAAGTGAAGTGTATAAGCGTACTGCGTTAGAGCAGTTTGATCGCTTTATACAAATCAATAAAAAAATCCCATCTGAAGTACTGGCGTCTTTACAGAATATTGATGATATAGGGCGTTTGTCCGATACCATTGCAGCGCACATGTCACTGAAACTAGATGAAAAGCAAAGCATTTTAGAAATGCTGGACAGTCGTCAGCGCTTAGAGCATCTGATGTCGCTGATGGAAGCGGAAATCGACTTAGTAGAAGTTGAAAAACGCATCCGTGGGCGTGTTAAAAAGCAGATGGAAAAAAGTCAGCGTGAGTACTATTTGAATGAGCAGATGAAGGCCATTCAGAAAGAGCTTGGTGACTTGGATGAAAATGGCGTTAGTGACATTGATGAGCTAAAAAACCGAATTGATGCTGCAGGTATGCCAAAAGAGGCGTACGACAAAACAATTGCTGAGTTCAATAAGCTAAAAATGATGTCATCAATGTCGGCCGAAGCAACAGTAGTGCGTGGTTATATCGATTGGATGTTGCAGATTCCATGGTCTAAGCGCTCTAAAGTACGCCATGATATGAAACGTGCAGAGCTTATTCTTGATGAAGATCATTTTGGTTTGACTGAAGTGAAAGAACGTATTCTAGAATATCTTGCTGTGCAGCAGCGAGTGAAGAAGCTCAAAGGTCCTATTTTATGTTTGGTTGGACCTCCAGGTGTTGGTAAGACATCTCTAGGGCGCTCAATTGCTCGTGCGACTAATCGTAAATATGTTCGTATGGCATTAGGTGGCGTGCGTGATGAGGCTGAGATTCGCGGTCACCGCCGTACCTACATAGGTTCTATGCCAGGCAAGCTTATTCAAAAAATGGCGAAAATTGGTGTTAAGAACCCACTTTTCCTATTAGATGAAATTGATAAGATGGGTATGGATCAACGTGGCGATCCTGCTTCTGCATTGCTGGAAGTGCTTGATCCTGAGCAGAACTCAACGTTTAACGATCATTACATGGAAGTGGACTACGACCTGTCTGATGTGATGTTTGTTTGTACTTCTAATTCAATGAATATCCCAGGTCCACTTCTGGATCGTATGGAGCTTATTCGTATCCCTGGATACACTGAAGACGAAAAGTTAAATATCGCTCTTAAATATTTGGTTCCAAAGCAAATAAAACAAAATGGCTTGAAAGAAAAAGAAGCTAAAATTGAAGATTCAGCGATTATTAATTTAATTCGCTACTATACTCGTGAAGCAGGTGTACGTGGTTTAGAGCGCGAGATTGCTAAAATCTGTCGCAAGGTGATTAAAACAATTGCTTTGGGCGAAGCTGATGAGCAGTTAATCGTTACTGATGAGAATCTGGAACGCTTTAGTGGTGTTAAAAAGCACAGCTTTGGGCTGGCTGAAGAAGAGGATCTCGTAGGGCACGTGACTGGCTTAGCGTGGACTCAGGTAGGTGGCGATATGCTTAGCATTGAAGCGACTGTTATGCCGGGTAAAGGCCGTCAGATCACAACCGGTTGTCTAGGCGATGTGATGAAGGAGTCTATTTCAGCTGCGCTTACGGTTGTGCGTAGCCGTGCTAAAGCATTAGGCATCTCGTCAACTTTCCATGAGAAGCAAGATGTGCATATTCATGTGCCAGAAGGAGCGACACCAAAGGATGGGCCAAGTGCAGGTATAGGTATGTGTACAGCACTGGTTTCTGCCTTGACTGAGATACCGGTTCGTTCTGATGTAGCGATGACAGGTGAAATTAATTTGCGGGGTCAGGTCATGCCAATTGGTGGTTTGAAGGAAAAATTGTTAGCAGCCCACCGTGGTGGAATAAAAACTGTTATCATTCCTGACGAAAATCAACGTGACCTGAAAGAAATACCTGATAATATAAAGGCCGATTTAGATATTAAGCCGGTAAAGTGGATTGACGAAGTGCTTGACATTGCACTTAAGTTTCAACCTAAACCGCTGAAAGATGAGCCTGTCGAAGCGGTTTCAACAGAAAAAAAATCTGCTAAAGCTACAACAGAACAAATAAATACACATTAATGCGAAACACAGGCAGAATCAGGGGTTGAGCACTTGACACCTAATTCTGCCAGTTGGTATAAAGTGCGGGATATTTGTGCTGAGCATGGACTACAGAACATAAATAATAAACGACTCGATAAAGGGGAACATCGTGAACAAGTCTGAACTGATCGACGCTATTGCAGCTTCTGCTGATATTCCAAAGGCGGCTGCAGGTCGTGCATTAGACGGTGCGCTTGAAGCAGTAACTTCTGCATTGCAGAAAGGCGAATCTGTTGCACTAGTTGGTTTTGGTACATTTTCTGTAAAAGAGCGCGCGGCACGTACTGGTCGTAACCCGCAGACAGGGAATCCAATTGAGATTGCTGCTGCAACTTTGCCAAACTTTAAGCCTGGTAAAGCGCTAAAAGACGCAGTAAACAAGTAAGGGTTTGATCGAGTTAGATCATAGTCCAAACGTGGAGCGGTAGTTCAGCTGGTTAGAATACCTGCCTGTCACGCAGGGGGTCGCGGGTTCGAGTCCCGTCCGTTCCGCCACGATAAAAAGCGCATTCAGGCGAATGCGCTTTTTTTTTAACTATAGGGTTTGTTTTAGGTGAATCATGCTGCAATCCATCAGAGATAATTCGCAGAGTATTGTTGCCAAAGTCATCGTTGGTTTAATTATTGTTACCTTTGCGTTGTTTGGAGTGGAGTCATTAGTAAGTTTGACCTCAGAGTCAGATGCGCCAGCGACAGTCAATGGTGAAGAAATATCTAGTCAAGAGTTATATCAGGCAACAGAACTGCAAAGACGTCAGTTGTTATCCCAAATGGGTGAGAACGCAGATCCGGCATTACTGGATGATGGTTTAATCAGCAGTATGGTGTTGGATAGTTTGATTGAACAGAAATCTCTGCTGTTAGCCGCAGAAGATAAGAATTTGATGATATCTGATCGTATGATCGATCAGATGATTGTTAATACCGCTGATTTTCAGGTGGATGGTCAATTTAATCGTAATCAGTTTGAAGCCTCGCTCAGAAGTGCTGGTTTCACTCCGCTGATGTATAGAGATCTGCTAAGAAAAGAGCGTGTTATTGAGCAAGAGCGAAATGCTTACCAATTATCGGCATTTGCTGTTCCGCAAGAGCTTGAGCGTATCGTTGCTTTGGATCGCCAAACGCGTGACATGAGCTATTTCCTACTGCCACTAACGGATGTAATGGCTCAGGTTAATGTTTCAGAAGATGAAGTTAAATCTGAATATGAAGCAGAGCGCTCATCGCTAATGACACAAGAACAAGTGGCTGTTGAATATATTCTGCTAAATAAAAATGACCTGAGAGACGATGTCGATGTTTCTGATGATGAGCTAAAAGCTCAGTATGATCAGTATTTGGCATCTTTTCAGGCAGAAGAAGAGCGCGATGTTGCGCATATCTTAATTGAAGTGACTGCTGAGCAAGATGATACGACGGCGCTAAGCAAAGTGATGGCGCTACAAGCGCGTATAAAGGCTGGTGAGTCATTTGAGACTTTAGCTAAAAGTGAGTCCGATGATGTTGGTTCTGCGTCTTCTGGTGGCGGTTTGGGTGTAAATGGCAAGGGTGTATTCTCTGAGCCTTTCGAGCGCTCAATGTATGAGTTGTCAGTTAATGAGGTATCAGAACCTGTTCGAACAGAGTTTGGTTACCATCTGATCAAAGTAAGCGGTATTTCTAAAGAAGAAGTGTCAAGCTTTGCTGAACTTAAATATGACCTTGCTGATGAAATTTTGGATCAGAAGGTTGAAGCTATTTATGTTGAGCGTCTAGAGCAGATGGCTGATATCACTTTTTCTGCAGGCGATTTGGTTGAGCCTTCTGAAGCGCTTGGCTTGGTGATAGTGTCCAGCGATCCTTTTGATAGGGCTGGGGGCAATGCTGACGTTACTCGAAATGCTAAAGTAATTTCAGCTGTCTTTAGTAGCGATTTGATTCAAGAGAAGGTGAACAGTCCTCTGATTGAGCTAGATAAGGAGCGTACGGTTGTTGCGCGAGTGAAAACGTATTTTGAGCCAAGAGAGCAAACGTTTGAAGAGGTTTCTTCTGAGTTGAAGCAACAGTTAGTCCAGCAAAAGGCCAGCGATTTGCTTGAATCTAAAGCAAAGGATGCTGTTGCGCAGCTTAATGCTGGAGAGTCTCTGGATAGGGTTGCTGCGAATGCTAAGGCTGAAACTAAAGTGGCAGTTTCACGTTCAACTTCGGATATTCCGTTAGAGGTGCGTAATCTTGCTTTTTCTTTGGCAAAGCCTATTGATGGTAAAGCTGTTGCTTCTCGAGCTGTTTTAAATGACGGTGGTATGGCGGTGGTACTATTGACTAGCGTTAATACACCAGAAATAACTCTGTCTGAAGAAGAGGTTCAATCGATGGCTGGTTTCTTAGGAACGCGCTTCGGGCAGCAAGAATATCAGGCACTGGTTAGCCAGTTGAAGAGTTCTGCAGAAGTTGAGAAAAGGTAGTTTTTTCACAAATTAAAAACGCACTTTTTAGTGCGTTTTTTTATGGGCGAAGGCTTTTATCTCTTTTTGATAACAAGGCTGCCTATTGAGTATCCTGCACCGAATGAGCAAATCAGGCCGTGGTCACCGCTACTAAGGTCTGCGTGGTGTTGATGGAAGGCAATAAGTGATCCTGCCGACGCGGTGTTGGCATATTCATTAAGTACGATAGGGGCCTCGTTTTCGTTGGCATTTCTGCCAAGAAGCTTTCGAGTAATTAAGTGATTCATATTAATATTGGCCTGGTGTAGCCACCAGCGTTGTACATTCTCTACTGCAAGATTATGTTGCTCTATGTGTTGTAAAATGTGTTCAGCGGCCATAGGGCAGACCTCCTTGAATACTTTGCGCCCGTTCTGATGGAATAGGGCATCTAGTGCAAACGGGTCTGTATCACTGACTCTGGCGGTGTAGCCAAAGTTTGATCGTATGTTGTTTGAAAATACGGTTGCAGCTTTGGTGCTCAGTATTTCGTAGCTATGCTCAGATTGACATGTAGCTGAGTCTTCAATAACGGTGGCTACTGCGACATCTCCAAAAATAAAATGGCTATCGCGATCGCAGTAATTAACTTGTGGAGATGTTAATTCTGGATTGATGATTAATACCCCCGTTGCGGTACCTGCCTTGATCATTTCATAAGCTCTATGTAAGCCAAATGTGGCAGAGGAGCAAGCTACTTGCATGTCAAAGCCAAAGCCTTGTATACCAAGTGCATGTTGAACTTCAATAGCAATGGCTGGGTAAGCACGTTGTGTATAGGAGCAAGCAACAATAATAGCGTCAATTTGGTCGGCTGATTTGTTTGCTGCTACGAGGGCTTTTCGTGCTGCGGCTAGTGCTATCTCAGCTTGTACTGAGAGCTCGTTGTCGGCTCTAGCAGGGATGCGTGGACGCATGCGGGAGGTGTCAAGAATACCATCTTTGCAATAAGCGAATCGACTTTTAATACCAGAGGCTTTTTCTATAAACTCAGCAGTAGATGACGGTTTTGCGCTAATGTTTCCTGCTTCTATATCGTCAGAGTGTTCTGTATTAAACGCTTCAGCCCAGGCGTTATAAGCTATAACCAGCTCTTCGTTTGTAATGGTGTTCGCAGGAGTCCAGAGACCGATACCGCTAATGACAGGTTTTTTCATGGCATATTACTTCATTAAATAGAGGCTATTAACAACAGTATAGACAAGAAAAGTGCTACGAATAAAGAGAGTATATTTTGAGGCGAGGTGGCTCGGGGCCGTATTGGCCCCAAAATGGTGTTACTTAGTGATGAGCAGGTCGGCTTGTAGTGATTTTTGGGAGTTCTAGGCGGAGTAGCGCTTTAAGTTTTGAAGCAACTGAAGTGTAAAGCTCACCTAAATATTCACTGCGTAGCTGATGTGCTTGGTCTATATAATAAGCAGTATCAATGTTGCCGTCTTTGTCTGTATGTAGTTCTATATCGTTGTTCATTGGTTTCTCGCTTAAGTCGTTTGGTGTTGATTTATGCGTTTATACTAAGGTCTAGGTGCTACTTGCACAAACGATCAATTTTCATCAAAATGATGAGATATTTTCATCAATGAGGTGTTAGTTATCAGACGCTTGCCCCCACTCAATTCAGTACGAATTTTTGAAGCTGCGGCCCGTAATGAAAGCTTTGTGGCAGCGGCTGAGGAACTTTCTGTGACGGCATCGGCCGTTAGCCATCAAGTAAAAACACTTGAGCAGTTCTTGGGTCTTGAATTATTTCGAAGAAATAAAAGAAAAGTTGAGTTGACGCCTATGGGTGAGCAGTACTTGGTGTCTATCAAGTATGCTCTGGATGAAATAGAAGTGGCAACCAAGCGTCTAACGGCCAATCCAGAAACCGATATAGTTACAATTAGTGTGGCTCCAAACTTTTTGACACGGTGGTTGATGCCAAGGATGCAGCGCTTTCAGGAAAGATTTCCTGATGTAGAGCTGCAAATTAGTGCTTCAGCAGGGCTCATTGACTTTAATAAATCAAATACAGACATGGCGATCTATTTTGGGCATGGCGATTGGCATGATATTGAGGTGCATTTTCTTAGAAAGGTACTGTTAGTGCCCGTATGCAGTCCTGGGTTGATAAAAAGTGGGAAGCAATTAGCTAAACCTGAAGATTTGCGAAAGCATACTCTTATCCAGGTCAGTAAGCGCCTTTATGAGTGGCAGGAGTGGTTGCAGCTAGCTGGTGTGGAGCACTCGGGGTTCGGTAGAGGGTTGCAATTATCGAGTAGCCAGCTGGCCACCGCGGCGGCCCAGGAAGGGCTCGGTGTAGCGCTAGCTGACAGCACGTTGACATCAAGAGAGATAAAGGACGGCAAGTTAATAATGCCATTTGATATTATGTTGAATACGCATAAATCTTTCTATCTGGTACATAAAAAGAATCGGTCTTTAACTTATGGTATGCGTGCATTTAAGGATTGGGTGATTGAAGAGATGCATAAGAGTAGTGTTTGATCGTTTATTAGTAAGGTTCTAATACTTGAGGTGAAACTAAGGAGTTGATATGCGCACAATTGGGTTGTTAGGTGGGATGAGTTGGGAGAGTACGGTTACCTACTATCAGCTTATTAATAAAGGAATTAAGAAGGAGTTAGGAGGGCTGCATTCTGCACAGGTTATCTTAACTAGTGTTGATTTTCAGCTGATAGAAACGTGTCAGGCTCAAGGGGATTGGCAGGGTGCGGCCAGTATTTTAAGTAAGGCTGCATTGAGTGTTCAAGCCGGTGGCGCTGATTTTTTGCTGATCTGTACAAACACTATGCATAAAGTGGCCAGTGCTATTGAAGCAGAAATCGATATACCTTTGCTGCATATAGCAGATGCCACAGCGCAAGCATTGATTTTTCAGGGTGTTTCACGTGTCGCTTTATTAGGGACTCGGTTTACGATGGAGCAAGATTTTTATAAGGGCCGCTTAACTGACGTTTATGGTTTGGATGTCGTTATTCCCAGTAATGCTGATCGAGCTATTATTCATCATGTAATTTACCACGAGCTCTGTGTGGGTAAGGTATTAGAGAGTTCTAAAAAAGAGTATTTGAGAATCATTGATCAAATGGCTGATCAAGGAGCAGAAGCGGTGATTCTTGGGTGTACTGAAATTGGTTTGCTGGTCACGCAAGACGATACAGATATGCCGTTATTTGATACAACAAAGATACATGCGCAAGCCGCCGTTGCTTACGCTTTGAGTACGACTTGATCCATTTATGAGTCGAGTCTTTTATGTTGGTTTGCTTGTTATAGCTTTGTGACACTCGCATAGTAAATGTTTTCAAATGTTCGGTATTCCGTACATGTAATTACACGCCTGACTAAAATTTCATATCAAAACCTATAAAAATAACTTTTCAATCTATCGCGTAAATATTCTCATTTCTAGAATATAGAATTATTATTATGTATATATATCAAATACTTAATTATGTTAATTCAAGTTGATTGTATTTTTAATAAATCACGTTTGTTTTTTTAATGTAAAAAAAATTATTACATATCTTGCATTTGTAAAAAATAATGAACACTATCTGCAGATAGTAACCATCAATAGTTTTAATCGCCAGTGTCAAAAAAAAGGCACGCGGCGTTATTATCAAAAATTTAACGAGGCTATCACCATGAGTAAATCAGCTTTTGTTTGGGAAGACCCTTTCCTGTTAGACCAGCAGATTAGTGATGAAGAACGAATGATTCGTGATGCGGCGCGTGATTATATGCAAGGGCAGCTAATGCCACGCGTATTAATGGCGAACCGTAATGAAACATTCGATGTTGAAATTATGAAAGAGCTGGGCGAGCTGGGTTTGCTGGGTAGCACTTTACCAGAAGAGTATGGCTGTGCCGGTGCTAGCCATGTGAGCTATGGCCTTGTCGCTCGTGAAGTTGAAAGAGTCGATAGTGGTTACCGTTCAGCTATGAGCGTCCAGTCTTCGCTTGTAATGCATCCTATCTATGCATATGGCAGTGAAGAGCAGCGTCAAAAGTATCTTCCAAAACTGGCCAGCGGTGAATGGATTGGCTGTTTTGGTCTAACAGAGCCGGATGCAGGTTCTGACCCTGCTGGAATGCGCACCCGTGCTACCAAGGTTGACGGTGGCTACATCGTTAAAGGTAGCAAGATGTGGATTACTAATTCACCTGTTGCACAAGTTTTTGTTGTATGGGCAAAACTAGACGGTGTTATTCGTGGTTTTGTACTAGAAAAAGGTATGAAGGGTCTATCTGCACCTAAGATCGAAGGTAAGTTCTCATTACGTGCCTCTATCACTGGTGAGATTGTGATGGAAGATGTCTTCGTTCCTGATGAAAACATTTTACCTAACGTTTCTGGCTTGTCTGGTCCCTTCGGTTGCTTGAATAAAGCACGCTTTGGTATCGCTTGGGGGGCTTTAGGTGCTGCTGAGTTCTGTTGGCAGGCTGCGCGTCAATACACCTTAGATCGCAAACAGTTTGGCCGTCCACTCGCACAAACTCAGTTGGTACAGAAAAAACTAGCAGACATGCAAACAGAGATTTCTATTGGTTTGCAGGGTTGTCTTCGTATGGGGCAAATGATGGATGCTGGCAACTGCCCAGTTGAGCTGATTTCCCTAATGAAGCGTAATAACTGTGGTAAAGCGTTGGATATTGCTCGTGTTTCGCGCGATATGCATGGCGGAAACGGTATTGCTGATGAGTTCCACGTGATTCGCCATGTGATGAACCTTGAAGCGGTCAATACGTATGAAGGTACGCATGATATTCATGCGTTGATTCTGGGCCGTGCTCAAACTGGTTTACAGGCCTTTTTCTGATGAGCGGGGCTCTGTCTCACATCCGTGTTCTGGATTTGAGCCGTATTTTGGCTGGCCCTTGGGCCGGCCAAATGCTGGCCGATTTCGGAGCTGAAGTGATTAAAGTTGAACGTCCTGGAAGCGGTGATGATACCCGTGGCTGGGGGCCCCCTTTTATGAAAGGGAGTGAGTCTGAAACGTGTGATGCGGCCTATTTCCATTCTGCTAACCGCGGCAAACAGTCAGTTGCGGTTGATATGGCTCGTCCAGAAGGTCAGGCAATTATCCGTGAGCTTGTAAAAGTTTCGGATGTTGTGCTTGAGAACTATAAAGTGGGCGGTTTGAAGCGTTATGGACTTGATTACGATTCATTAAAAGAGCTTAACCCGCGCTTGGTTTATTGCTCGATCACTGGGTTTGGTCAAGATGGTCCCGACGCTCAACGCGCTGGATATGACTTTATGATTCAGGGCATGGGCGGTTTGATGAGTGTGACAGGCGAGCCCGATGGTATGCCTATGAAAGTAGGTGTGGCTTTAGTCGATGTGATGACGGGCCTGTATGCCGCTAATGCGGTGCAAGCGGCATTGCTACACCGTGAAGAAACCGGTGTCGGTCAATACATTGATCTGGCATTGCTGGATGTGCAAGTGGCAACGCTGGCCAATCAAGCAATGAATTTCCTTGCTGCAGGAAAACCTCCTGGAAGGCTGGGGAATGCGCACCCTAATATTGTGCCTTATCAGGCGTTTCCGACGGCCGATGGTCATATTATTTTGGCGGTTGGCAATGATCAGCAATTTCAGCGCTTTTGTGAAGTTGCTGGATGCCCTGATTTGGCAAAAGAAATTGTATTTAGTACGAACCAAAAGCGCGTAGAAAATCGAAGTGATTTGATTCCGCTATTACTTCCTCTGCTGTTAACAAATAGTACGCAGCAGTGGCTTGAGAAATTGACAGAAGTGGGCGTGCCATGCGGTCCTATTAATACTATCGAACAAGTATTTGATGAGCCGCAAATTAAACATCGTCAGATGCAAGTTTCTCTTGCTCATCGTGATGCTGGAGACGTTCCTTCTGTTGCAAATCCTGTGAAATTTTCTGAGACACCGATCGCGTATCATCAGGCGCCTCCTGTGCTCGGTGAGCACAGTTCTCATATTCTTGAATCTATTCTGGATATGACGTCTGAAGAAATAGAAAGTCTGTGTAATCAAGGTGTTATTCAAAGAGGTTAAGAGATGTTATCACTAAAAGACGCGAGTTTACTTAAAACGCAGGCCTTCATAGATGGCGAATGGCAAAGTGCATTAAGTGGCCAGACAATGCCTGTTTTAGATCCAGCAACGGGTCAACAGATTGCTGAAGTTCCGGATATGCGCGTGCAAGAAACTCAGCAAGCTATTGCTGCTGCTGAAAAGGCTTTTCCGTTGTGGAAAGCAAAAACAGCGAAAGAGCGTGCGCTTATCTTGCGTCGTTGGTTTGATTTAATTGTTGAAGCAAAAGATGACCTTGCGCACTTGATGACAGCTGAACAAGGTAAGCCTCTTAGTGAAGCCGCGGGTGAAGTTTTGTATGGCGCTTCCTTCGTTGAGTGGTACGCAGAAGAAGGTAAGCGTGTTTATGGTGATCTGATTCCAGCTCAAGCCGCGGATAAGCGCATTATGGTGAGTAAAGAGCCTATCGGAGTTGTGGCAGCGGTTACGCCATGGAACTTTCCTAATGCGATGATCACTCGTAAATGTGCTCCAGCTCTAGCGGCCGGTTGCACCATGGTATTGAAGCCTGCTGAAGATACACCTTTGTCAGCACTGGCTTTGATGGTGCTAGCTGAGCGTGCAGGTATTCCTAAGGGCGTTATTAATGTTGTGACAACGGCACAGCCTGCGGTAGTTGGGCGAGTTCTAACGGATAGCCCTGTTGTTCGTAAGCTTTCATTTACTGGCTCAACAGGTGTTGGGAAGCAGCTGATGAGACAGTGTGCTGACACAGTCAAGAAGATGTCTCTTGAGCTGGGTGGTAATGCGCCGCTTATCATTTTTGATGATGCAAACTTAGATAAAGCGGTTCAAGGTGCGGTGATTTCGAAATTCCGTAATGCTGGGCAAACTTGTGTCTGTACTAACCGTATTTTGGTGCAGTCTAGTGTTTATGATGAATTCGTAGAAAAATTTAATAAAGCGGTGAATGAGCTAACAGTAGGGCATGGTTTGCAAGGTTCTTTTGATCAGGGTCCTATGATTAATCAAGCAGCCATTAGCAAAGTGTCTGAGTTGTTGGACGATGCCGTTCAAAAAGGCGCGCGATTAGTGTGTGGTGGTCAAGAACATGCGTTGGGCGGTACTTTTTATCAGCCAACCATCATCGCCGATGTGACCAATGACATGCGAGTTGCTCGTGAAGAAATATTTGGCCCTATCGCTCCGGTGTTTCGTTTTGAAACCGAAGCGCAGGCCATCGCAATGGCCAATGATACCGAATATGGCTTGGCGGCTTACTTCTATGCAAACGATTTGAGTCGTGTATGGCGCGTTTCAGAAGGGCTTGAGTACGGCATGGTTGCAGTAAATGAAGGCGTACTGTCTACCGAAGTTGCTCCCTTTGGTGGCGTTAAAGAATCAGGTATCGGTCGTGAAGGTTCGCGATACGGTATCGATGAATATCTTGAAATGAAATACACCTTGCTGGGTGGCATTAATTAATAGGAAAGTTTGGAATGACAACGAATAAAGAGATGCAAGCACGCCGCGAAAACTCGGTTGCTCGCGGTGCGGCAAATATCACTCAGTTTTATGCAGAAAAAGCGGTAAACGCTGAAGTTTGGGATGTTGAAGGTAAGCGTTACATCGACTTTGCTGGCGGTATTGGTGTATTGAATATTGGGCATTTACACCCAAAAGTTGTAGCGGCTGTTGAAGCGCAGCTACATAAGCTCATGCATACTTGTTTTCATGTTATGCCTTACGAGCCGTACATTGCGTTGGCTGAAAAGCTGAACGATATTACACCTGGTAACCATGCTAAGAAAACTTTGTTGTTAAACACCGGCGCTGAGGCTGTTGAAAATGCGGTTAAAGTTGCTCGTGCAGCAACAGGCCGCTCGGCAGTTATCGCTTTTAACGGCGCATTTCATGGCCGTACGATGATGGGTATGGCGTTGACGGGTAAGGTTGTACCTTATAAGCAAGGGTTTGGTCCTTTTCCTGCTGAGGTTTTCCACGCACCTTACCCTAATGCGTACTATGGTGTTTCAGCTGATGATTCACTTAACGCTGTTAAAAACTTGCTGAAAACAGATGTTGATCCTGGCCGTGTAGCGGCGATTATTATTGAACCTGTTCAAGGTGAAGGCGGTTTTTATCAGGCGCCTACTGAATTTATGCAATCTCTGCGTGCTCTATGTGATGAGCATGGCATCTTGATGATTGTCGATGAAGTTCAGTCTGGTTTTGCACGTACGGGTAAAATGTTTGCTGTTGAGCACTCTGGTGTGACACCTGACTTTATCTGCATGGCAAAAAGCTTGGCCGGTGGGATGACATTGTCTGCTTTAGTGGGTAGCGCTGAGCTAATGGACGTTCCAGGCCCTGGCAGTATCGGTAGTACTTATGGTGGTAGCCCTATGGCATGTGCTGCTGCATTAGCGACTATCGAAGTGATCGAAGAGGAAGGCCTGCTCGAGCGTAGTAATGAAGTAGGGCAGTTAATCACTTCTCGCTTCTTGGCTATGAAAGAGTCTGGATTAACCTGTATTGATCATATTCGTGCAACCGGCGGTATGATTGCGTGCGAACTGTTCGACGAGCAGGGTAATCCAAACCCTGATTTGGCAAAACAACTAGTCGCAAAAGCAACAGCGAGTGGGTTGTTGTTGCTTTCTTGCGGTACTTTTGCAAATACAATTCGTGTGCTCGTTCCATTAACGGCTTCTAATGCGTTAATAGAAGAGGGATTGGATATTATGGAAAGCTGCTTACGCGAGTTGTAATAGCCTAGCCAGATAACTGACTATTGGTTTTTATCAATCAGTAGTCAGTTTTTTATTGTCCGGCTAAATATTTGATATAATCCAATAAACGTAATTATTACAGGGTATTGGTGTGGATGTTGGTGAGAGATTAAAACAGATACGTAAACTTAAAGGTATTTCCCAGCGTGAGTTGGCGAAGCGTGCTGGTGTTACTAATAGCACAATATCTATGATAGAAAAAAATGGCGTAAGCCCTTCTGTTAGTTCTCTTAAAAAAATCTTAGCGTGTGTCCCTATCTCGATTGGTGATTTCTTTGCGAATGAAGCTGAGCCTGAGAAAGTGGTTTTTCGGGCAGACGAGCAGCCAGATGTAGGAACTGACAAGGTTAAGTTGCTTTTAATTGGAGCAACGGTAAAAGGGCGTACCACTAATATAATGCGTGAATACTACCCGCCCGGAGCTGATACTGGGGCTGACATGCTACAGCATGAAGGGGAAGAGGGTGGTGTTGTTTTAAAAGGTGTCATTGAGCTGACAGTTGGGCTTGATGTTTACAATCTGGAAGAAGGAGATGGGTTCTATTTTAGCAGCACCATCCCCCACCGTTTTAGAAACACATCAAATGAAGAGTGTCAGATTATCAGCTCCAATCCAGCAAGCTAGATAAAACATCTAGGTTATGTCTAATACGGTGTTATGCATTTACATGCCACTGTATTAGAAATAACGCTCAAGCCCTATTTGTATATGGTCATCTTTGTCCATCCAAGAGAGTAGGTCGGCATTATCATCTGTTGAGAAGAATCTACCGTCTACCGATATTTTCCATTTGTCTCCTAGTCGCCGGCTCGCTTCAACTTGAAAGCTGCTGCTGTCGTAGTCAACATCGTAAATTACTCCCGCTAGCAGTTCTGTGCTTGATGTGTCATTGAGTGCTAAGCGTGCGCCGATCGAGATATCATTTTGGAAAACTGCTGATGCATCTTTTCCTCGTTGGTCCCAGCCATACTCCAATAGTACCCCTAAGTCGGCGTTGCTTTCTTGGACACCATAAAAGGTGTATTCGAAACCTGCTTGCGCTGCCCAATAGGTGTCTGACTTGCTGTCGCGCCAGATGGTTTCTGCTTTCCATAGCCAGCTCTCTATTGTGGCTTGCAAGTCAAATCCGAATTGATTCATCTGCTCATAATAGGGTACTAGAATAGCTTCGCCGTTTTTTGTTCCCATTTCTAAAACGGGATCTCTATTGGTTCCACGAAACCAGTGGGCACCTACGTCGAAATCTCCAACAGAGTGGCTCCATCGCACGGCTAAGTCTGTATGAAGTTCATTATTGCTTGCTTCATATCGGGCTTGCTCAGTGTCAACCACCATGCCTGAGCGTAGGCGGCCCTTCTTTCCTGGGAAGGTTTGTTCCCGAAAACCAGGTAGCACGTATAGATCAACAATTCCCCAGTCTTTTACCAGAGAAAGGTTGATCATCGATTGTCCTAGCTTGTCTTCACCATCAATATCTTCGACGCTGTCGCTTTGGTTTATCACATCAACAAGATGCTGAAACTCAGTCACCCCCCAGAATACTTTTTGTATTCCGGTTCGCAGTTCCCAGTCATCCCCTTGATGTATCCAGCTCAACTCGCGTATATCAGCATGCGTTCTTTCATTGTCATGCTGGTCTAGCCGTAAAAATGGCTTAAAAGTTAAAGAATCTAAACCATCGTTCCATTGCCAGAAAAAATCAGGTTCAACGGCTACAGAAGTATTCACATCCTGATATTGGTCAGAGAATTGTGGGCTTTCAGGAAACAGTCTTAACTCAGCGGTTACTTTACCCGAAGCTTCAAATTCCACATTGGCGTTAGCTTGAGAAGTAAATGCTAATATTAGCCCCATGCTGGTTAGTTTAATTCCATGTTGGTAGTTGTAGCTTCGAAGTAAAGACATATTAACGAGCCCGTTTTAATGAGTTTTTATTAAAGTCTGCGTCATTTAGGCCTTCTTTAAAGCGATAATCGCTCCAGATAAGGTCTGTATTTTTCTTGGTTTGATGATTTACCATTTTCATCAGATCAGGACGCCAATGCTTGCCTAGGTATTGTTTATAACCATCATAGGTGAGTGTTTTTAATGGTGCACCTTTTCTGTCATAAAATTCAATTTTATGTAGTCGGTATTCCGACTGGTCGATCCAAGAGATGCGACGCGTGTATCCTGAGTATTTATCAATAGGATATTGCTCAATAACGGAGCATTGTTCGACGCCGCAAGGCTCGTTACGTAGAAATTTATAGGTGTACTTTTCGATTTCAAAAGACGTGAGGTCCTCGTAAGCAAATTCTGAACCCATAAAAGGACCTGATTTATTTCTTGAGGCTATGCGTTTCACTCGCTTTAATGCGGGTAAGTAAAGCCATTGATCATCGGCTCCTACGGGGTGTGAAAAGCTCAGAAAAGCAGTCCCTTTTACATCCAGAGGCTTATCAAAAATACTTAAGCTTTTGTCGCCGTCAGTTTCTTGCTCAAGTGATTTCAAACGAATTTCTCGTATGCTTTCCTGGCCTTGACTATTACGCAATACCATGGTCATTTGGGCCTGCATATCCCTCCAGCCTAAATCGCTTTGCTTGGTTTTTTGGGCAATAGCTAGGCCTTTGTCTTCTGCTGATTCAGCCGTGGCATAAGAGGCTGATCCGAGTATCAAAGCGGATAGAATCCAGCTAAGCGGTTTTAGTTGAAGGTTCATCAGTCTCTCCTTGTTTGTTCTCATTAGTAATCTGGTCGTTAGTGGTATTGTTGCTGTCGAGCTTCATTAACAGAGGCGGCAGGAATAAGAAATCCACAACCAGCGCAATGAGTATAGTTATAGCCGTGAGCAGCCCCATATCAGCATTGATCTTGAAGCTTGATTGGGCTAATACCAAGAACCCTGCGACTAAAACGAAAGTGGTAATCCACAGGGCTCGTCCTACACTCGCAAAGGCGTACTGCACCGCCTCTGTGGAGTCTTTACCTTTGTCGACTCGGGCGTGGCGGTACTTGCTCAGAAAATGCACAGTATCGTCAACAACAATACCCAGTGTCATACCTGCAACAACAGATAGTGCTAACCCTACTTGACCATCAATAAAGTACCAAATACCAAAACCCATTGCTGCGGGTGCTAAATTTGGCAGTAAGCTTATGAGTCCATAACGCACGGATTTTAATGCAATCCCCAATAAGAAAGAAATTAATATCAGTGCAAAAGTAATTCCGATCAGCATGCTCTGAATATTACGTTGTCCAATATGAGCAAACATTAGTGTTGGGCTGGCAATTTGAACTGTATATTGAGGAGCGTTGTCTGCAAACCATTTGTACAGTCGTTCTTCTAACTTAACTTGTTCGTTACTCGTTAGATTTTTAAACGTACCAACAATACGTGATGAAGACTTATCGACATTCAACTGGTTGTTGAGATCTAGCCCGTAAGGAAGTGACATCTCATATAGTAATAGGTATTGCGCGGCGAGTTCGCGATTCTCAGGCAGTTTGTAGTATGCTGGGTCATCGCCATGCATATTTTTATTCAAGCGCTTAACGATATCAGTCAGAGTGCTTACATGGTCAGTTTCTGGTTGAGCTCTTAACCATTGGCTAAAGTTCTCTACAGTATTTAGGTAAGCGGGTGCATTAATACCACTGGATTCGCCTGTGTTGACTGAGATCTCAATAGAAGTCAAACCTGAGAGGTTATCCTGCATGAAATCGGTTGCTTGGCGAAAGGGAACTGTCTCATCAAAGTACTTAACAAAGTCATCATTAAGCTTATTAAAGGGTACGAATACTACCAAGGCGAGAATGATAACTGTCATGCTTGGGAGTAAAGTTTTCCGGTAGGAGATAACGAAAGCAGAAAGTTTGTCCATTAATCCCGTTGTTTCTTCTTTTTGAGGCTTAACTTTGATGGGTAGAAGCATCAACAGAGCTGGGAAAAGAGTAATGGATAGCACGAAAGCAATCATGACTCCTGCTGCCACCATGTTTCCAAGGTCACGAAACGGAGGAGAGTCAGAAAAGTTCATACTCAAGAAACCTATCGCAGTCGTCGCGCTGGTTAGGAATACCGGACTAAAATTGATACGTAAGCTGGTTCTTAAGGCTTTACTTTTTTCTTCACCTTGTCTTAGTTCGTAAAAGAAGCTTGCTAAAATATGCACGCAGTCAGCGACAGCTAGTGTCATAACAACCGTTGGAGTGCTGATGGAGGGCCCTGTTAAATAGAACCCCGTCCAGCCTGCTAACCCCATTGTGCTCAATATAGTGAAAATAATAATAACAATGGTCGCCAGTGCGCCACTAAATGTGCGTAGCAAAAATATAATAGCGACGATGACTATAAGAAACATGAGTGGAACGAGTGTTGTAAAATCGTTCTGTGATGCCTCAGCAAAACTGTTGTTCATCATAATCATGCCCGATAGGTACAGATCTACCCCTGGGTTGGCTTTGACGAATTGAGCTTCTAATTCCCTTATTTTACTTACAACTTCCGGAACTTCCGCGACAGGGTTTATGCCTGGTAGCTGTATAGTAATATTTACAACAGAAACGTGCCCTTGGGGTGATATTAACTTGCTTCGCATCAGAGGGTCGTTGGTTGCCAGTGTTTTTAATCTTGGCATATCGTTCTGAACGAGTGTTTCTGGATCGAGCACCAGATCCTCAACGATAAGGTCATCATCCTCCGCAACAGTGTGCTGAAAGTTAGTGATGGAATCGACGCGAGTTGAATAAGGTACTTGCCATGACTGTAATGTCAATTCATGAATAGCAGCAAGGCGTTCCGGCGTGAAGATAGAGCCTTCTTTTGGCGCGATAATAAACGCTACATTATCGCTTTTGTTATAAACCTTTTGCATGCTTTCAAAAGAGGTCAGCTGTGGGTTTTCCTCACTGAAGAACACACGGTAATCACTTTTGAAAACTAGGTTTTTAGCACCTGCTGCTGCAGCTACCACTAGAATGATGCTGACCAGTAAGACCCAGATAGGGTGCTTAATGGCAACATCAAAGACACGTTCTTTCATAATTCACTCCGTTTATGACGAACAGCCACTCGTTAATAAAATAGCAACATTGGTACGTTGCTAATGGTTAGATTGCGAGGATATTCCCTCTATCCTTCAGGAGGTTAACTTCTTGTAAAAAGGTAGTAGACTTAAATTTACTGATGGTGCTAGCCCAATCAAATTCATGAGTAAGGGGATGAAATTGAAATCCATCAAAAAGAATATGTACATTGTTGATCAGCTCGCGTTCTACGATTAGATTGGAGCGTGTTCCACAGTGTTCAATATTCTGTAAAAGGAGCGCGTTTGTTCCAAAACTAAGGCTCCAGCAGGCAAAAGAAAGCTGTTCTAATGTCATGGGTACAGGAGGAGATATTTCACCCCTGTTCAGAGAATCTTGGAAAATAGAGACAATAGGACCAATGAGTTTTCCTTCCAGTTGGAGGTGCTCTTCTTGCCTTGATGCAGATGCTTTATCTGTAATATTGGATGTTTTTGCAGTGAGCACTAGCATAAACAGTGTTGGGTAAAGCTTTGCATAAAGCATATAAGCGAAATGAATAGCGAGACCTTGCTCTCTTGGTAGGCCTTCATACTTATGCGCCCGGTTAAATAGCTCAGCTAGAATGCTCATGCCACGGTTACATAGGCCAAGAAGAAGGTCTTCTTTGCTATTGAAATGGTTGTAGACAGTGCCTTTTGAAAAGGGTAACTCTTTTACCAGCTTATCAATAGTCAGTGCTGCAATGCTTTCGCGTTGTATGAACGCGTGAGCACAGTCCAATAGGATGTTTTCTCTTTCGAGTTGAGCTTTGTGATCGAGTATACGTGGAGACATAAATAATTCTTTTAGTGACGATTCGTCAAAAATAGCTCAAAAGAATATAAATGTAAAATTAATTAATTATTAAGACTACGTTGCAAGCCTTTAGCGGCCATGATTCGAGTAGATATTTCTTCAATCGAAAAAGTCGTTGTGTTGATAAAAGATATTTTTTGAGAAGCAAAAAGCCTTTCAACAAATCTGATTTCTGTATCGCATTGGTTGAGAGACGAGTAGCGGCTATTAGGGCGGCGTTCATGGCGAATCGCCGTTAGTTGAAAAGGGTCAATGGTTAGGCCGTATAGTTTGTCTTTATAAGGCTCTAAGCATGCCGGAAGTCCATTGCTTTCCAGGTCATCTTCTGTAAGCGGGTAGTTTGCAGCACGAATACCAAACTGTAGCGCCATATAAAGGCAGGTCGGTGTTTTGCCGCAACGAGATACGCCTAATAAGATAATATCGGCTTCGTTATATTGCTTGGTTCTGGCGCCATCATCGTTATCAAGAGCGAAGTTGACTGAGTTTATGCGATCCTTGTAGCGGTCAGATTCAACAATTGCATGTGATTTTCCGACAGAATACGAAGATTTTGTAGCAAACTCGTTTTCCAATGGCTTGATAAAGGTAGAGAAAATATCAATTTTAAGTGTGTCACATGTATTCAATATTTGGCGAATTTCATCATTAACAATGGTGTCGATCAGAATGGGTCTTAAACCGTCGTTGACCCCGGCAGCAGTAATGCTTTGTACTGCCTCCAGCGCTTTTTCTTGAGTGTTGATATAAGGGAGTGTGATTTTTTCGAATTCGATCTCTTCAAACTGTGCAAGAAGGCTATCGCCTAATGCTTCTGCTGTAATGCCTGTTCCATCAGAAATAAAAAATACAGTACGTTTCATGAGACTCTCTGCGTGAATTAGTAAACCACTATAGCAAATATGTTTTTTCTCTACAGCTAGAAATGTTTACCTATGAAATTTGAGTAACTCTTCTCTTGTTAAAAGCGCAGTGATAGTGCCGTTGGTAATTATGATATTATTTGCTGGTTTGTAGTTAGCAATGTAAAAGGTAGTGTTTTACATGTGATTAGTCTTCTTTTTGTCGTTAGTTAAACCGCAGGTTGTCCATATATTAATGCATATAATTTTACTGACACATGAACGAGAACTGCTTAAAAAGACTAATACAGGACGCCTAGTAGAAGCGCTTGATGGGTTGAATGTGACGCGTATTACATGGCAAAGAACATGCCCAGATGCCTCGTTACTAGAATGGATAAAAGAAGGTGAAGTTGGCTTGCTATACCCTGACAAAGGGTCAGATAACAAAAATTGTAATACAGGTGAGTTGGCAGGCTCTGATGAAGAGGCTAAGCCAGCTTTACCGTTAAATAAGCAGAAAGTGGCCCTTCTTTCAAAATTTATATTGATAGATAGTACTTGGCAAGAGGCTCGAAAAATTTTTAATCGAAGCCCTTATCTTAAATTGTTGCCAAGGGTTTCGTTGGATCTAGTCGATGATTCTAAGTTTATATTACGTAGAAACCAGATTGATGGGGGGCTATGTACTGCGGAAAGTGTGATAGCTTTATTGCGGATGAATAAACAGAACCTGCTTGCAAATAAATTAGAAACGGATTTTCATGCATTCATTGGTCATGTTAATAATTCACCTAAATAGAATCATTTGAGCGTAGGTTAGGGTTTTCATTTTTTTCTGAAATTAACGTATGCTGTGCTGACGTGGTGCTGAACAATAATACAGATAAACAGTGTGTCGGCCGAATAGCAGGAGAGAAAAGCTTTGCATAATTACGTATTACGTCTTGATCAGGCGGGTATGGGCGATGTTGAAATAGTAGGTGGTAAAAACGCTTCATTAGGGGAGATGATAAGCCAGTTAAGCTCTGTCGGGGTAAATGTCCCTGGAGGATTTGCAACCACAGCAGATGCATTTCGTGAATTTTTAGTTTTTAGTGGTTTAAAAGATAAAATAAACAAAGCTTTACAGCGGTTAGATACCAATGATGTAGTTGCTCTTGCCTCTGTTGGAAGCGAAATCCGTCAATGGATTTTTGATGCTGAGTTACAACCCGAACTAGATAACGCTATAGAGTCCTCCTACGCTGAGCTATGTGCGGGTAATGCGGATATGGCTGTAGCTGTTCGCTCCTCAGCAACCGCCGAAGATCTACCTGATGCATCTTTTGCTGGCCAACAAGAAACCTTTTTAAATATTCGTGGGGTTGACCAGGTCAAGCAAGCGATCAAAGAGGTATTTGCTTCTCTTTATAATGATCGTGCTATTTCTTATCGCACACACCATAACTTTGAACACCATGATGTTGCTTTATCTGCGGGTGTTCAGCGTATGGTGCGTAGTGAAACGGGCTCATCGGGTGTTATGTTTTCGATGGACACAGAGTCTGGTTTTAATCATGTTGTTTTTATTACCGCGTCTTATGGCTTAGGTGAAACGATTGTTCAGGGGGCGGTTAACCCAGATGAGTTTTATGTATACAAGCCGACGTTAAAGCAAAAAATCCCCGCTATTTTAAGACGTACCTTAGGCCCAAAAGCTATCAAAATGGTCTATGCTGGCGATGGCTCCACAGCTAAGTCTGTGGCTACCGTTAATGTAGAGATGAGTGATCGAAATCGTTTTTGTATTAATGATGATGATACCCATGCATTAGCCGAAATTGCCGTCACCATCGAAAAACATTATGACAGGCCGATGGATATTGAATGGGCTAAAGATGGAGATGACGGGCAGATTTACGTGGTTCAGGCACGCCCTGAGACAGTGCGTAGCAAAGATAACGGTAACGTCATTGAGCGATATTTGTTAAAAGAGAAAGGTAGCGTGCTAGTAGAAGGGCGCTCCATTGGTCATCGTATTGGCTCTGGGCCTGTTCGACTAGTGTCAGATATCTCGCAAATGTCAAAAGTACAGCCCGGTGAAGTGCTTGTTACTGATATGACGGATCCTGACTGGGAGCCTGTCATGAAGCGAGCGGCGGGTATTGTTACCAACCGTGGTGGGCGTACATGTCATGCTGCGATTATTGCGCGTGAGTTAGGTATCCCAGCTATTGTTGGTTGTGGTGATGCGACCGACAGGTTGCGTGATGGACAAGTCGTCACTGTATCGTGTGCAGAAGGGGATACCGGTCGTGCTTATGAAGGCCGTTTAAGTTTCGAACATCAAACAAACAGTGTTGAATCTATGCCTGTGTTGCCATTTGATGTGATGATGAATGTAGGTAACCCTGATCGTGCATTTGATTTTCAGTCACTTCCCAATGCGGGTGTTGGGTTGGCGCGACTTGAATTTATTATTAACCGTATGATTGGAGTTCACCCTAAAGCATTGCTTAATATGGATGAGCAGCCGTATGAAGTGCGCCAGGTAATTGAAAGACGTATTGCTGGGTATGATGATCCGATTGATTTTTATATCAGTAAGCTCGTAGAAGGTATCGCGACCCTAGGGGCTGCTTTTTACCCTAAAAAAGTCATTGTTAGGATGTCCGACTTTAAATCTAATGAGTATGGACATCTGATAGGAGGCGATCAATATGAGCCGAGTGAAGAAAACCCAATGCTTGGTTTTAGAGGCGCAGCTCGATATATATCTGACTCTTTCCGTGATTGTTTTGAGCTTGAATGTCGGGCCTTGAAAAAGGTGCGCGATGAAATGCGCCTGACAAATATTGAGATAATGATTCCTTTTGTACGTACCGTAGGTGAAGCGAAACAGGTTGTGGAGCTGCTGGCTGAAAATGGTTTAAGGCGTGGGGAAAATGGATTACGCCTGATTATGATGTGTGAGATTCCTTCAAACGCTTTGTTAGCGGATGAGTTTTTAGAGTACTTTGATGGTTTTTCCATTGGCTCTAATGATCTGACGCAGCTTACATTAGGGCTGGATAGGGATTCGGGTGTTATAGCCCATCTTTTTGATGAGCGTAATGATGCCGTTAAAAAGCTTTTAAGTATGGCAATCGATGCCTGTAAAGCTAAGGGTAAATACATTGGAATCTGTGGGCAAGGGCCGTCAGATCATCCTGATCTGGCTAAGTGGTTGATGGAGCAAGGCATTACGAGTGTTTCGCTTAATCCAGATTCAGTCTTGGATACATGGTTTTTCTTGGCTAATCGCCCGCATTAATCCCGCTTATGTTTTATCAAATAAAGGGGCTTAGGCCCCTTTATTACGTTAGAGGAAATGATGAACCAGCTTGAAATATGGCAGTATATTTTTATTGGACTTTTGTTTGTTTGGAGTGGTTTTGTTCGCTCGGGTTTAGGTTTTGGTGGTGCCGTGTTGACGCTTCCATTTCTTTTACTGGTACATAATGCTCCGTTGGTGTTTTTGCCGATTATTGCTGTTCATCTATTAGTCTTTTCGAGTTTTATCGCAATAACGAGTCACCAAAAAAGTCTCAAAAATAATCATTTAGTACCTCATCAATCCAGTATCGATTGGGCATATTTAAAGTCCTCATTAAAAGTCATGACCATTCCAAAGCTTATCGGCGTGTTTGGTTTATTGACGCTTCCAGCCGAGCTCATGAGTAGCATTATTTTTACGATAGTTATGGTGTATGCAGTTGGGTATGTGCTTAACAAGCCGTTTACTAGCAATAGCAAAACGCTGGATGCTGGCTTTCTTATATTAGGTGGGTATATCAGTGGTACTTCGTTGATTGGTGCTCCTTTGATTGTGGCTGTTTATGCTTCTCATGTCGCTAAACACCAATTAAGAGATACGCTGTTTGTTCTATGGTTTATTTTGGTATTGATCAAGTGTTTCGCGTTCATTTGGGCGGGTATTGATTTTCAGCTGGTTCATCATTTGTGGCTACTTCCGTGTGCTGCTCTTGGGCATGTGATTGGTATGCACTTTCACGAAAAAATTGTTAATGCAGAGACGCCAGTATTTTTTCGCCTAGTAGGTGCTGCCCTTATTGTGATTAGCCTAATGGGGCTTTGGAAAGCATGGAGTTAAGTGAATGTTCTGTAAAGGATAAAATATAGACTTAGCTGTATATGTGAAAAACGGTTAAATCTTGCTAAATACAAGCAATCAAAGGTGCTTCTCTATTTGTTAAGTTGCGACTCAGTGTCTACATTATATGCATGGATGTGATGTTTAAGCATTACTCTACCCAGATAATGGCTAAGCTATGAGAAGGACTAAATGAATGAGTTTTGTTAGTAATGCAGGGGTTGTCATACTCACGCTCAGTTGTTTAAGTTCAGCAATTGGCGCCGTGAATAGCAGTGCTAATGACGTTGCTGCTTATTTTGAAGATGCTAACAAGCTGTATTATCAAGATGAACTGACATCAGCTGTATTGCAGCTAAAAAATGCATTGCAGGTTGATGCTCGCCATCTGCCTTCTTTGGTGCTTTCTGGCGAAATATATTTACAGCAAGGTGATGCCAAAGCCGCTGAGCATGTTTTACGCCAAGCGCTTCTATTTGGTGCTGATTCATCATTGGTTGTGTTGAATCTTGCAAAGGCTTATTTGCAGCTAGGTGATTATCAAAGAATTATTACTGACTTACCTATTGATGGTTTAGCTTCACGCATACAGGTTGACCTCTTGGGTTACCGGGCTGAAGCTTACACTCTGTTAGGGCAATTAAAAGATGCCCGCTATGCAATAGACTTTGCGCTTAATATCGATAGTGGAGCGCTATTACCTCGTTTAGCCAATGTTATTTTGCAAATCCGGGAAGGCGCTTATGACGGGGCTTTAGAAAGTGCGCAGCAATTAATAGTGGACTGGCCCAATGATGCTCGTTCTTGGAATAGTCATGCTTCTGTTGTGCATGCACTAGGTAACTTAGAAGCGGCGATAAGCAGCTATGATAAAGCACTTGTCATACAGCCCAACCATGTTGATGCGAGGGTTGCTAAAGTTGGCGCATTAATTGATTTGGATCGCTTAGATGAAGCTGATGTTGACCTTGCTTTTTTAGAGAACGAATCACCATACGAGCCACGTGCTGCTTACTTTAGAGGGTTGTTGTTATCAAAGTCCGGTAAGGCTGAAGAAGCGCGCTTAGAGTATGTGAAATGCACTGAGGTTGTTGCTGTACTTCCTAAAGCAAAAGTAGCTTCTGATCCACAATTATTAATGGCTGCAGCGCTAGCGCATCATGCATTAAAGCAATGGGAGTCGGTGCGCACTTATCTTGAAATGTATCTTAAGAAAATCCCTACGGATGTTGGCGCTCATAAGCTTTTAGCTGATGTACTACTTGGGCAAGGCGAGCCAGAAAAAGCGATTAAGTTATTAAATAACGCTCGTGTACTGGCTGAAACAGACGCTGGTCTGCTTGCGATGCTTGCAGCAGCGTACAGCCAAACAGGCAGGCACGACAGGGCGACTAATCTGCTGGAAGAAGCCGTTAGTAAAGGTGACAGCCTCTATATTGAGACGCAGCTTGCTAAGAGCTTGCTAAAGTCTGGTGATGTTGATCGAGGAATGCTAACACTTGAAAAAGTCTTTTCTAAGAAGCCTACACAGCAAACGGCTTTTCTATTAACGGTTTCATATATTCAGCAAAAGCTATTTACTAAAGCCAAAGATGCGGCGCGTTGGCTGGTTGAGTTTTCGCCTGATAATGTCACTTATAGGAATTTGCTGGGTATAGCTCTCTTCTCTAAAGGAGAAATGACTGAGGCTAGAGAGCAGTTCGCGATTATTTTGGAGAAAGATCCTAGTTTTTCTGCTTCAAAACTAAATCTCGTTAAAATAGAAATAGCTGAGAAAAATTTGCAAACAGCTAGAGCTTTAGCTGATGAGTTGATAGCTGAGTTCCCTGAGAATACCAAGGTTATGCTTGAAATGTCGCGCTTGGAATCGGCGTTAGGGAATTCTAATGGGTCTCTTAAGTGGGCTGAAAAAGCAGCTGCCTTAGATGGGCTCTCATTAGAGCCTGCTCTTTACCTCGCGGGTTTATATACTGAGTTAGGAAAGCTGGAACTCGCTGAGAGTGTCGCTATAAAAGGTGTTCGAAACCATGCAGAAGATCTGTCTATACTTTCAGCGTTAGGACAAATACAAATATTGAAAAACGAGCCTAAAGCAGCACAAGTCACCTTTAAAAAGATGGTTAAAATTGCGGGTTATGATGCCGAGGCTCTATATAAAATAGCACTACTGCAATTGCGTGTTAATGAGATTTCAGACGCACGTTATTCACTGACAAAAGTCTTACAAGCTCAGCCGGATTACTATCCTGCTGAAGTGTTGCAAGTTGAGTTGAGCACAAAGCTAGGGATGCTTGATAATGCAGCAAGAGCCGCGCAGCAGCTGCAGGAAAAATATCCAAACAACCCTGTAGGTTCTCAGCTACTAGGAGATGTTTTTATGGCGCGTGAGCAATATAAGAAAGCGGATACCCAATATTTGCAGGGGCTTATGCTTAAACCTGTCAGTGCTTTGGTGAGTAGTCGTTATAAGGCGTTGCAAGCCCAAGAGAAAAAAACGGAATCCGGTAGAGTTTTAGCGCAATGGCTACAATCCAACCCTCAAGATTCAAGCATCAAGCTGGCATATTCTGAATACTTAATCGCTTCTCAAGACTATAAGCAAGCGGCTATCTCTCTGGTGCAGTTGCTAGATAGTTTCCCCGAAGATGCCTTGCTGTTAAATAATATGGCATATGTGCTTTACAAGTTGGATCAGCCTGAAGCGTTGAGTTATGCCAAGCGCGCTTATGAAAAGGCCGCTAATGTTCCGCAAATTGCAGACACGCTAGGTTGGTTGCTAGTGGAGTCTGGAAGCGCAGAAGAAGGTTTGAAGTTTCTCAGAGAGGCAAGTTCACGTGAGTCTAACTCCCCCGAAATTCTTTATCATTTATCGGTAGCGCTTAATGTCATTGGTAGAGATAAAGAGGCTGCCATATACCTAGATAGAGCTTTGTTGTTAGGTGAGGAGTTTGAAGGAAAGGATAGGGCAGTATTGCTAAAACAAGAAATAAAAATGAACACTAAATAAATTAATGTTTGAAATCTTATAAAAAACGAGCGTTTTGATTCATTAACCTGTTGATATTTAAATATAAAAACATTTATCAAAATAATTACCTTGTTTAAATAATTCTATAGGAATAATATGTCTGTTATAGGCAACAGTAACCATGCAGGTGGCTTTATGAACCTTACAAATATTATGATTGGATTATGTGCGACATTGGCGCTCGGTAGTTTGAATGCCAATGCATCGGTAAGCTGGAACTTTAAAACCGCAAGTTCGGGTGATTACAGGGTGTCGAGTACAACGTCGGGGTCTTATGAGTTTGTGGGGAGTGGAGCTGGCGCAGTTACAACTTTATCTGCGTGGTCTGCACCAGTATCAGGATCTAGCCAAATCAGTAATGTTAACAGCCTGTTGGCACATAACGAGTATGGACTAGTTATTGATCAAGATGGTTACGGTGCTGACGGTTCTGGTTACGGCAACTCAGGCGGAGATAGTCACGCAATTGATAATGGCGGAAAATATGAATTTGTCATGTTTGATTTTGGCGATAAAAACTTTTCTTTAGATGCTTTTGATATTGGCTGGTATAGCGGTGATTCTGATGTGACAGTCATGGCTTATCATGGTGGCACGCCTGGTTCACAGCCAGCAGAGCATATTAATGGTGTGAACTTATCGGGGCTAGCTGCAAACGGCTGGAGCGTTATCAGTCATCATTCAAACCCTGGGACTGGTTCTGAATCAGTAAACAGCAACTTAGCGCCTGTGTACTCAAGTTATTGGATTATTGGTGCTTATATGTCTGCTGTTGGGGCCGGATCTGGCGATACGATTACTGATAGCAATTGGGACGGTATAAAGTTAGCCGGCATTACCGGAACTATAAGCTCTCCACCACCAACAAACTCTGTTCCAGAACCAAGCACATTACTTATGATGGCGTTGGGTTTAGCTGTGATCTCCCGTAAGACAATATTAGATAAAATCAAGAGAACCTGATTTCAAGCATATTGTTGTGGTTGTAAAAAAACCGAAGCATTTATGCTTCGGTTTTTGCTATTTAGGGCTTAAAGCTTAGTTTGTGGATCGGCTTTTTATTGGCCTTTGTACTGGCCCGGGCGCTTTTCAACGAAAGCGCTAACCGCCTCTAAATGATCTTCTGTGTTGTGGCACATGCCTTGAAAAACCGCGCACAAATCTAAGAAGTCAGCGAGTTCTTGGCGTTGTGCTGCTTTCATTAGGCGTTTAGTCAAACGTGTTGCTTGAGGAGGTTTAGCTGCTATTTGTTTAGCGAGCTTCATTGCACTAGGCATTAGCTCTTCAGGGTTAACAACATCCAGAAGTAGGCCCATTGTTTTCGCTTCATCAGCTTTGACTAGCCGGCCAGTAAAGGTCATATCGGCTGCTTTTTGGTAGCCGATAAGTCGTTGTAAGAACCACGCTCCTCCATCTCCTGGGATGATGCCGAGGTTAACAAAAGTCTCGCCGAGCAATGCCTCTGTGGATCCTATACGCATGTCACACATACAAGTAAGGTCGAATCCTGCACCAATCGCTGCACCGTTAATCGCAGCAATCACAGGCACTTCGCAGTTATATACAGCCAGCGGGATTTTTTGAATGCCGCGCCTATACTTGTCTTGTACCTCATAAACGTTACCGCTAAAGGCTCCATCACAATGCTCACCATCGCGCTCTAGCATCTCTTTTATATTACCACCTGCCGAGAATGCTTTACCGGCACCGGTAATAACGAGTACTGAGACATCATCGCTTTCATTGACCCATTGAATAGCTTTCAGTATGTCATCGATCAAGTGAGTCCCTGTTAACGCGTTTCGAACATCGTCACGATTTAATGTAAGAAGTGCGATACGGTTTTCGAGTTGTAATGTTGCATCTAAAAGCTGAGGAGTTTGCTTGGACATAATAAAGCCTCTATTTTTTATGTAAGAATACTTGAATAGAGCTTAAAAATTAAGGGATTTCCTTTATCTTTATTTATCGTCTCAAACAATCGTTTGATTGTTAAGTGCCATCATTTCACACATAATTATCATTATAAAAATAATAAGGCGTTGGTTATGAACGATACAATGAAAGGTATTTCAATACTGTCTGTAACCGCTATCGCTATTTTTGGAGTGTTGAATCAGGATAATCAAGGCTTTGATATTGCTTTCTTGGCAGGTATTGGAGCTGAGACTGAGCAGTCCGCTTCGTTACAACTGCAGCAATCTATTCTCGCGGGTGTTGACCCCACAGAAATTCAGGAACCTTCAGCCGCAGGCGTGACTGAGAGAGCGAGAGGTGTTGACTGTTATCGTGGTTGGATCTCTATTGATGACGATAATATGGCCCTTGATCAACAGGCTTACATCAGTGCAGCCAATGAAAAAACGATGTATGTACGTATAGTTGACAGAAAACTTATTATCGAAATTCCTAATAACAATAAAACGCTGGCCCGAAGAGCTGATAATGTTCCTGTAGAAATTGCAGTGGAGTTGGCTGATGTCGCTGTTATTAATAAACAGTGCACACGTAAAGATTTAATAATAACCGCATGGAAATGAAACGGGCGTTCAGAGAAGCTCCGCCCAAGCCAAACCGTTTTATTTCGACACTTTCCAGGCATCTAAATAGCGTATGATTTCTTCCTTTTAGGCAGGCTTAAATAGTAAAAACGAAGAGGTGTATCAACCTTTTGCAGTGCTGATTAACCAACAATTGACCCAAATAATGAGCCTCTTTACCTTTCAATAAGGAAATAAAGGGCTAAGTTATTGATCTTTAAAACTAACAAACTATGATTCTAAAATAGGGATTGAATGTATTGGGCAAAGGATTGACTCTTTTTTATAAAAATCACGTCTGTCTTAATCATCCCATCTCTTTGAATTACAATGAATTATTGATGTATTGGCCTATTTGCTGAGAGGCTTATGTTTGCCTTTCTTTTAAGGAAGAGGGCAGCGAGTTATAAAGCCCCGGCCTTTATCGTTAACTGTTAGCCAGTGAGTACGGATAAAAGGAACTATAAGTATGAGCGACTCTATTCATAATGTGATTTTTGATGGCGATATAGATCGAGTTAGGTCTATTTTGAATACCGGTATCAATATTGAGACGAATAAGAGTGATGGTGATACACCATTCCTAACTTGTTGTACTTAAGTGGCGAACCTTCTTCACCTTGTTTTCAGGTTCCCGAAACCTGTATCGTTAGCTCATTATTTGCAGGGTGTGGCTGTATGATAGCTCCAATGGTGCTTTGCCGCGTTTTTGTATGTGTCTTTTTACGCTGTAGGGTGATGAGAGCCGCTTGATTTTTTTGCATGCTGTTATTTTTTATTGGTCGTGTAAACGCTAGATCAATAAGGAATGTCAGCAGTGTATAAAGTGTGGTGCTAGGGAGAGGGTTTTAGTGGTTTATAATTTTGCGTTGTGGGTTGAAAACAACGCATAGGCTGATTAAATAACCCACCCACTACACATATCTAAGCATATGTATTAAATAGAAATATAAAAAATAAAATACAAATAGATATTTTCTCACATCATGGGTGCTTTCTAACCCAGTTTCTTAAGATGTTCACCTGCTTAGGCTTTAATAATCAATTAGTTATTTATTGGCACGTTTTTCGCGATACATTAAGTAATTAAGTTGAGATTTTATGTCAACTTAAAAAGCCTAATTAAGGCATAAGAGTATATTTAGTGTGAAAAAAGATGAAAAAAGTGGGTAGTAAGCCATTTAGATTATAAAGTACTTATAGGGTTTTATGATAGTAATTAATGAAGAATATCTCTCATTAAATATTATTAGATTATAAAAGAGGTGTCTAATGAAAACAAAAAAAATAATGATATATATTAAAATTATATTTTTTTCACTATTTATAAGTATGAGCTTCTCGAGCTCGGTTCAGGCTACACCGATTGTAGTAGCAGTCGATGATCAAGCTCAGAGTAGCCCTCTACTTGAATTCCTTAAAGAAATAATAGCTGATGATCCAAGTCCTTTTACGAATAATCTAGTATCTAAAGCATTAGAGGATATTTTAAAATCATTCGAATTTTTATCTAAATTTATAGATAATGCAGCAGCTAATGCAGAAGAAAAATTAAAAAACGAGGTTGAAGCAGAAACAAAAAAAATAGAAGAGGAGTTGGAAGAAGCAATTGATAAAATGATTGATGATGCTATTGAGGAGGCTTTAAAAGATGACCCTGAAATAGTAGATGATCTAGAAGTTGAGGTTGATATAGATTTTTCTATCCCTGATCCATTAGGTTTGCTAAACCAAATTTCCATAGGTTCATTCCCCCAAAAACTCTCTTTACTAACACCATTAGCATTAAGTAATGATACTTCAAATGATGTTGAATTTTCTCTTATAAATACGGTTACTTTAGGAGATAGCCGGAATGTTGATGTTCTCAGATTGAACAGCTCTAATATAAGGATATCTCAGATTCCTAACCCACCAATTATTCTATTATTCCTAGTTGGTTTCTTTGCGTATCTTGGGATGCGTATTAAGCAGTAATATGCACAATCTAGTGCATCACTTGACGCTTTATGCGTCAAGTGATGCAGATGTTATGTCTTTGCCTAGTTATTTAGCCTTCCGAAGCAAAGCTCTATTCCCAGTACACAGTATTCACTTTTAACTACTGGAGTGTTATCGGAGAGGGGTGCGATGCCGCCGTTATTGGTAATGATATAGATAAGCTCATTGCTCATTCGTAGTGCTTCAATATGCTATATTTTGGTATGCCCCGTTCCCATTTTGAAGACATTTTAGGGTTAACTTTTATAGTGCTGATAAGCTCAGATATACTGTGTTAATCATGATTGTGCTATATCAAATGAGTTTGTTGTATCGATTACGGTTAGCGCCTTAGATACGCCAATTTAGTGATGCTATTAGCGGCTACATCAAAAATTAAAATGAGATATTTACAATGCCTTTTATGCCGCTGCTGTTAGCAGAGTTACCAGTGAATCAGGTAACAGAGGTAATCCCATATACACGTACGGTCGATATTAAATCACCCGGTACGGGTGGTGTTGATGCTCACAGTGGGTCTGCTTACAGCCCTAATACTCAGAAGTTTATTGCGTTGTACGGGTCTGATTCACATAATGCAGCTAGAGCTGATAACGGCTACTTTGCTATTGATTTTAATCAATCACTGGCTTCGCTAGCCGCTCAAGATGTGAGTGAATGGAGCCCTCGTCCTGCTCAAACATGGGGCGATAACTCTCATTATCCAGTGGCAGTTTTTGAGGCAAGCACCAACGCTTTTAGATCTTATGCTGATGCAGGAAATGATAACCCTACTGATAAAACTATAGGGCCGTATAACCCACCCAGCCACTCATACCACTTGGATGAGCAGGTTATCCAAAACAACGTGGGGCAGGATGTTTTAATATCCACTTATAAGACAACAGCTCACATGTATCTGCCAATAAACAAGAGCTATGCTCCTCAGCCTAGTAACCGTTTTGATCCTGCTAACCTAGGTTATCGGGTTTTAATTGAGAATGGGGCGGCTAATAGACCTCAGATCCCAGTGATTAACTTGCATGATTATAGTGAAAGCTCTGCTATTGATGGTGCTCCGGGGATGCACGTGAATGCCAAGAACTACTTTGGCTCTAGAAGTTGGGCATGGATCAATGGCCGTGAGTTTTACGCTGTTGAAGCTAATAACGGTATGGTCTATAAGCTATCGTCAACATTGGTCGGTAATGATTTTACGATTACTGATAAATCCACAAATTTAACAATATTCAGTAAATGGCCATACCATGTTCACCAGAAGCTCATACTAGTAGGGGAGTATTTAACAGCTTTCTATGAAACTGCGTTCCAATTACATATAGCCCACACGGCAGATATGAAGGAGGAAGCACGCAACCTTACGATCAGCAAGGAGGCCTTGAATGCGAATGCTCCGGTCCTGTCAAAAGATGGCGTGACTTCTTTATGGGATATAGCGCCTAAAGCAAATTTCCCCGTTACTAAACTAAGCGATAGTGTAATCGGTATGATCATACACGATAAAAATGCACCCGCTGGGGAGCAAGGTCGGCTCATACTGTGGCGGGTACCAAATTTTGATGGCGCCACTTGGGATGGTATTGGTGATTTGGTAGATACCGGCTTAACCTTTGATTCACGTGGGAAAGGCTATAACTTTAACGTAGCGGCAATACGTGAGTATTCTGATGAAGGGAGCGTATTTCTCAACTATGTAAATCTTCACTCGAACAGCTGGAACCTACAGGTCGCTAAACTGAACTCGAATTTAGATTCTTACTTTCTGCCAGCTGATACGCTAGTGCCTGTCATTGCACCAAAAGGAGCTACACGGTGACGTTTGAAAAAATTACGGCGAGCAAAAAATGAGAAAATTTAATTACTTTATAATTTTGGCAACAATCCCTCTATTGTTTGGGTGTTCCGATAAGGTTAATTCCTTAGAGGTCACCGCTACAGCGTATACTTCAAGCCCCCAAGAAACAGACTCCACGCCTTCGCTTGCGGCATGGGGAAATACTCTTAAGTCTGGAATGAAATCAATCGCGGTTTCAAGAGACCTAATTAAAATGGGGCTCACCCATGGTGTTGAGGTTTCAATTGATGGGATGGCAGGAAAATATAAGGTACTTGATAAAATGAATAAGAGATGGAAACGAAAAATAGATATTTATATGGGTAAAGATATCAAAAAAGCTAAAGAGTGGGAAAAAGAAAGGTGACTATTCATTGGGTGAGCGAACCATTATAACAGGGTCCACTCACTCAGGCCGCTAATACTGCTGTGAGAGCTAAGCTTTTGCAGGCACCAGACGTTTCCAAAGTCGTCCATCAATGGCAGACAAGCCAAGTGCAATCAACCCCATTCCCACAAAATGAACAATGTCCAAAACTTCGTTAAGATATAGGGCCCCCAGTAAAATAGCTGAGACAGGGACTAAAAGTGTAACCAGTAGCAAGTTAGTAGCACCTGCTGACTCCAGTAATTTGAAGTAGATGACGTAAGCGACGGCCGTTGATAATACAGCAAGCGCAATGATCGACATCCAAGCTTCTGCACTTGGCCCAGCAATATCGAGAGGCCCGTCTATTGTCAGCGCAATAGGCGCTAACACAAGCGCTGATGCTGTTACTTGTCCTGCTGCCGTTACAATGGGGCTTACGGCCATTTTCTTAAATCGGCGTCCATAGACACCCGCAAAGGCGTAAGATAGCGCAGCTGCCATGATGGCTACTTGCGCAAGTGTGTTGTCACCTTCACTTATAGCGGGCATCCCGATCATCACAACCACACCCATAAAGCCGATCGCCACACCCGCAAGCTTCAAGGGTGTGGCACGCTCATCAGTCAGCAGCATACCCGCAACAACAACGGTGAATAAGGGGGTCGTAGCATTAAGAATGGATGCTAACCCAGATGCTATTTGAGTTTGACCCCAAACGATAAGAACAAAGGGAATAACATTATTTAATAACCCCATTCCTAAAAAGGCTGCCCAAACACCTATGCTTTTGGGTGGGCGTTGCCCTATGATCAATGCGATGCTCCATAACGCGATGGCTGCTATCCCGACTCTTAACGTTACAATCGTTAGCGTAGGCAGGTCTGCAACCGCAACACCAACGAAGAAAAACGATCCTCCCCATAGTATAGACAATGCGATAAGCATTACCCATTCGCGAGTGCCCATTGAGGTGTTTATAGATGATTCCATAGTGAGTTCCACACTTGTGCCTAAATGTTTTGAGTTAGCTTAGTGGGGTTCCTAAGTACAAACAATCTGATTCTTGCGGACTCACTCATCCGTGCAAATATAGCTTTTTGAAAATATTAATAAGGTAAGCTATTTATTAGCAAACCACTGCTCAAGAAATTCTATGCATTGGACAAGTTTTGAGGGTACAAAGTGTCGTGCAGGATATAAAGCGTAGAGCGTTAAATTAGGTTTTTTTGAATGCTCCAATACTTCAATAATTTCTCCCTTTTCAAGTGCCTCACGGCAAACAAAGTCTGGAATCAATCCAATACCTTGATTGCGTTTAATGGCTTCCATCATAAAAATCGTACTGTTAACCCGCAGTGTCCCGTTAATGGTGATACCGTCTTCAATGGGCCAAACATTCTTCCCTTGAAAATAGCTGTAAACAAAACAATTATGTTCTTTAAGGTCTCGTGGCAAGTGAATAGCAGGGTGGTTATTCAAATACTCAGGCCCTACACATACTCGATACTTGAAGCAGGTGAGAGGGCGGCCAACGTAATTTGTATCGATTGGCCGGCTGGATGCTCGAAAGCCTAAATCAAAACCCTGTTCAACCAGATCAACACTTTCATCCCCTAGGTGAATGTCTAGTTCAATGTCTGGGTAAGCCTGCATAAAATCTGCAAACAATGTTGATAGGTCGATGATGCCTAGCGCCATCGGAGCATTGATTTTTAATTTTCCACGTGGGTTCAGTTGAAGGTCTTGAACAAAATTGTCTGCTTCATCCAGTTTTTCTAGTATTTCCCTTGCTCGTTGCAAATACCCCACACCCACATGGGTCAGCTGAACATTACGTGTTGAGCGATGCAGTAAGCGAGCGCCCAATGCATCTTCAAGGCGGCTGATCTCCTTGCTGATCATGGATTTAGATGTGTTGGTTTGTTCGGCTACTCGAGTAAAACTTCCTAAGTCGGCCAGACGCACAAATAGTTGAAGCGCTCGTAGTTTATCCATAGAAGAGTTTTATCCAAGAAAAAAAATAAAGATAAGTCAAAAAACTGTTTCTACATAGGAAACGGTTGGTTCTCATTATAGCTATATATGTAGATAAACAAAAAGACCAAACTCTCCATGTCGTCGTTAGTTATCTTTCAAACGGCACACACTTAACTCAAGTATTTATCAATAATGAGGAAAAGACTATGTACACGTTATATTACTCTCCCGGCGCTTGCTCTCTGGCTACTCAAGTAGTTATTTATGAACTGGATCAAGCCGTTGAAATTATCGACAAGCAGCAAGTGAGTGATTTTAACGCTATTAACCCTGCTGGTATGGTTCCAGTACTCGTTGATAACGGAAAAACACTTCTGGAGGGCGCGGCTGTGATGCTATACCTGCTCAATAAACACCAAAACACTATGCTGCCCGCCATTGGTAGAGGTCGTGAGCAAGCCATTCAAAACATTATGTTTGCCAATGCCACCATGCACCCTGCGTATAATCGTTTATTTTTTATTGCTCAGAACATAACTAATGAAAAAGCCAAGCAATTAGCCTTTGATGCAGCTGCCCAAGCTATTACCGGTCTATGGGAAATTGTAGAGCAGCAGCTTGCCATGCAAGACTTTCTTGGCGGTGATCAACCTTGCGCTTCGGATATCATGTTGAGCGTGTACTCTCGATGGGGGGCAAGCTTTCCTGTAGAGATCTCGTTAGGAAAAAACACTAATAAAATGCTGAATGCAGTACAGGCAATGGCGAGCTTTAAGCGTGCCATTGATGCCGAACAGCGCCAATCAGCTGCTTAGAAGCTTACTCAGAACATCCACACAACATCATCTACGAAGAGGCAAATTTGCATGAAAAATGCTGGTTTTACCGGAGATTTTGGCGCGAATGAGTTTGAATCAGTGATGGCTCTTGTACGGGACTATTTTGATGGTTTGCACCATGGCGAGGTATCCAAATTAAGAGCTATTTTCCATCCGGATGCGTATCTCAAAGCGCCGGGTTTGCGGCGTGGCCTTGAGCAGTGGCTCGATGCGGTTGCGAGTCGGCCAGTGCCTAGCGAGCAAGGGCAGCCTTATGATTTTAAGTTATTGTCGATTGAAATTATAAAAGACCAAGCAATGGTGAAACTGGAATGCCCGTTATTCGATCACTTTTATGTTGATTTTCTGGGCCTTCTTAAAGAGAACGGGCACTGGTTAATCGTCAATAAAATGTACACAGATGTACGAGAAGAGCTGTGATGAAAACATTAAAGATAGAAATGATTCATGATGTGGTGTGCTCATGGTGCCCCATCGGATATGCAAATCTTAAACAGGCGCTGAGTAATCTGGATGTAGAAGATGAAATTCTTTTTTTACCTTATGAGCTTAACCCCGAGATGGGGGCAAAGGGCGAGAGTATAGACGCCCATCTCTCTCGGCGTTACCAATGGAATCAATCAACGCTGGGTGACTATCGCGAAAACTTACTAGCGGTGGCTAAGCAAGCGGGTGTTTGTATCGATTTTTCTAAGCGCAGCCATTATTACAACAGTAATAAAGCGCATCGATTGATACATTGGTGCGAAGGATATAACAAACAGCAGGCCATGAATAATCTGCTAATTGATGCTTATTTTAAACGCGGCTTAGATATCAGTAATACGCAAGTATTGTTGGATCTTGCTGAGCAACTAGGTTTGGATCGAGAGGAGGGGAGGCTGGCACTCAACGCGGATGATATAACTCAACAGCTGCAGTTGAAGAAGCAGCGTGTTCTGCAGCAGGAAGTAACCAGCGTGCCTGCTTATATTTTCAATGGAAGCAACCTGATCACTGGCTCAAACTCGGTTGAATATTTTGAGCAGGTAATAAGAGGGCTGACTACAAATAATCAGCCTAGTTTTGATGTTGCAAGTTAACCTAACTCACTAATAAAGAAGAAAACTATGCCATACGTTAATATTAAAGTAACCGATGAAAACGTCACTAAAGAACAGAAGCAGGCGCTCATCCAAGGTACCACTCAACTACTCGTTGATGTGCTTAACAAAAATCCAGCAACGACTTTTGTTGTGATAGATGAAGTGGATACTGATAATTGGGGGATAGGCTTTGATCAGGTAACGATGCTAAGACAATTAGCGTAAACATAGAAGGCTGTTGATAGACAATCTTTGCAGGGGAGTTCAGGCAAGTTGCTTCCAATCTAGGCAGTAACATATAGGATTAAGCCGTGCGATGCAGATGGGCGGAGGTAGGGATGCCTCCTCGTTGAAGTTGCCGCATGATGCAGAAAAACTGCACTCCAGCCATAAACGTTAAATATATATGAAGATATAACTATGAATAGTACTTTTTTTTACGCATCAATTATGTTCGTTGCAGGCCTGGGGATCCCGTTGATGGCAGCGTTAAATGGCGGCTTAGGCGCTAAGCTTCAAAGCCCTGCACTTGCGGCTACAATATTATTTTTAGTTGGGCTGGCCGTTTCAGTTACGTATCTTTTTACGGTGGAAGGGGCGTCTACGGGACTAACTAAAGCGAATATTCCATGGTACTTATACTTTGGCGGATTTTTTGTCATGTTTTACATTTTAAGTATTACGAGTGTCGCGCCTCATTTTGGTATTTCTAATGCAGTTTCATTTGTATTGCTTGGCCAGCTGGTGGCTATGAGTCTTATCGACCATTATGGGCTTGTTGGTGCTCTCCAATATTCTCTAAATTCCCAGCGACTGATTGGGTTGGCTCTAATGGCCGCAGGGGTATTTATGGTTGTTGGCCGCTCGACGAATATATAGCTATCGTATTTAAGGGGCTGTTAGCAGCTCCGCTTTAAATTCTTGTTAGGTAACATGGTAATAATAACCGAATTTAATTCACGCTTATCAAGCGGGCGGTTGTAATTACTCACAGAACCTAAGCACTATCAATTGCCATAGATGTCATAAGTCCATAGGCAGTAAATAAAATTATTATCCAAAAAATCAAACCTACAATGATGACTTTAAAGCCATCAGGGTCAATATCTTTATTGAACGGGCGATAAATTAAATAACCTAAACCTTTTATAAGTATCTCGACGATTACTTCAATAAAGATTCTAAATATGAATTTGAAAATTCCAGAAAATAATTCTCCAACAATTTCTCCTGACATGACCGCTATTCCTTATTTGTTCGAATGTTACTTTAATCATTAAGCACCTCGAAAACATAAAAATACTCCGGTAACTAGCCAAAGAATGCTTGTAGTATAACGAGTAAAACAGGACCAAATATCTGTTCAGAAAGCATAGTTAAGCCGCATATATCACGGCAACACGCACCGCTTTCTGGGAGATCTTCGCACCAATAAAGTGCAATAAATCAACGAAAGTGAACATGTACTGTTGTAGAGACTCGGCTCTATATTATGCATAACTTACAGTAACACAAAGGCGTAATAGCTTAGCTAAAACGCCTTTTCTTAGTCGGATATTTATTAGGTAGTAAATTGTTTTACTTGGCTTTGTAATGAGCGCGACAGGCTAGCAAGTTGTTCGCTATTGTCGGCGGTTAATCGTGCGCCTCCATGTGTTTGGTCTGCAATGATAGAAATATTGTTTAGGTTGTGACTCATCTCATTGGCAACTGTGTTTTGTTGGTGAGCAGAAGAGGCAACAAGGTTATTCATCTCTAAAATTTCTTGTACGTGCTCTACTATGCTAACCAAATGTTGGCCGGCATTAGAGGCGCTTTTTATACACTTTTGTGCTTCCTCATGACTCTCAGACATCATGTTGACAGCATTCTTGCAAGCTAGCTTTAATTGCGAATTTAGGGTGTTAATTTGGTCGGTAGACTCTTGGGTTCGCTTGGCAAGCGCTCGGACTTCATCGGCAACAACAGCAAAGCCTCTGCCTTGTTCGCCAGCGCGAGCCGCCTCAATTGCAGCATTTAAAGCGAGGAGGTTGGTTTGGTCTGAAATGTCTCTAATAATGGACAAGAAGCTTTCGACATTATTCATATCTTCTTCTAGTTTTATAATATTACTAGCCTGATTTTCTAACTGTTCAGCGAGCCCATTAATTGAATTAATGGTTTCAAGAACAATAGTTTTGCCATCTTGTGCGGCGGCTTCGGCATTTGTTGTAATGTTGGCGGTTTGTTGGCTATTTTCAGCAACATGCTGGGCGGTTTCTGACATTTTATTCATGGACGCAGCGAGTACTTGCGTTTCTTCGCTTTGCTGCATAACACCTGCGGATGTTTGCTCGGCCGTTGCCGCCATTTGTTCAGCAGAGTCCAGCATTTGATCGCTGGAGTGTCTCATTTTTTTAATAAGATCTTGTTGGATATCTAACGTAGAATTTATTATGCGGCCCAGATCTCCAAGCTCATCTTGGCTAGAAGCATCGATACGTTTTGAGAGGTTGCCTTTGGCAACTTCTTTCATTGTATTACTCATGTTCAGAAGAGGGTGCGTTATTGAGCGTAAAACAGAGATGGTAAGCCAGGCAATTAGGGGAGTGATCAGAGCTATAAAAACCAAAGATTCAAATAGTTTGTTCATAAACGTTTCGTTGATGTCATCAATATAGACGCCAGTGCCAACGACCCAGCCCCAAGGCTTGAAGAGCGTGTATTTTGAAAGTTTTTCGGCAGGGATACTTTCGCCTGGTTTGGGCCACATATAATACTCAAACCCAGCTCCATTAAGCTTGGCTCCTCGGACAATATCGATGAATAGGGGCTTTTTATCACTGTCTGTGAAACTAGAGAGATCTTTTCCATCTAACTTGGAGTTAGTGGGGTGCATAAGCATGCGCGGTTGTAGGTCGTTAACCCACATATAATTACCATTGTCATAGCGCATCTCTTTTACCAAAGCTAAGGCACTGCTTTGAGCCTCATCTTGGTTTAATAAGCCTTGTTGTTGTTGCTTTTGGTAGTGAGAAATAATATTAAATGCCATGTCTACGGCATTGCTTGATTGTAATTTTCGTTCTGCAATGAGGCCTAGCTTTAGCTGCCATAAATCGTAGGCTTTAATTGATATGCATAAAGAAGAAAAAACCAAAATTATAAATATGAGCTTTGATTTAACAGTCATTTTGCGTACAAACATTTAAGTCGACTCCACGCTGAAAGTTGTTGCTATATGAGTAATAACGTAACCAAGAATTTTATTGTAATTTTTAATTTACAGTGTGTTTTGAAGAAGTGTAGCAAAGCTTTATTTAATATGTTTTCAAATGCTGCTTTTAATTGTATCCAATTGTATCAAATGGGTTTTTGTCTTAAATATAAGACGAAAAGATTTTCTAACTAAGGTTCCATGATTAATTTGTAAATAAAAAGATACAGATAGATAGGCTGTTTATAAGAACTTCATATGCTGCTCTGTCTACGTGTTGCAGAAAAATCAGCAAGATTTGCTAAATGCCCAAGTGCTAAAGTTACTTTTATCACATTAATATCGTTGAAAGAGATGCAACTATGACAAATGAAGAACGGTTTTATCATCAACGTTTTGAACGTGTAATTGACTATATCTATGAAAATTTGGATAAACCGCTAGATCTTTATGTATTGGCTGACATTGCTTGTTTATCGCCTTATCACTGGCATCGAGTCTATAAAGCGATGTATGGAGAAACGCTAGCTGGGACAGTAAAAAGGTTACGGTTACACAAAGCGGCAGGGTGGTTGGTCAATACTCAAAACAGCGTACAAGATATTGCTAAATCTTCTGGTTATAGCAGTGTTCAGTCTTTCAATCGAGCATTCAGTGATAGTCTCGGTTTGCCTCCTGCTCGTTATCGCATAGAGGGAAACCATCAAGTATTTAAACTTTCTAAAGATAGAGAATCTGTCTCTATTAAAGGTGCTGAAATGTTACAAGTCGAAATAAAAGAGGTTGAGGAATTACATTTGGTCGGTATTGAGCACACAGGTTCTTATATGGATATTGGTGGCTCGTTTGAAAAGTTATTTGCTTGGTTAGGTAGGAAGCAACTTATCTCTGAGCAAACGCGATCGTTCGGGGTTTACTTTGATGACCCAGATGCTACGCCAGAACAGGAGCTGCGCTCAGCGGCATGTGCTACTTTGCAGGGCTATAAAGCGAAAAGTTTAGACCCTGTCACTGTTCATACGATAAGCCGTTGTGAGTGTGCGGTACTTAGATATGTTGGCCCTTATGCAAATATGCATGCTGCTTACCAATGGCTATTTGGCGAATGGCTACCTAATTCAGGCAGGGAGTCTGAAAATGTCCCTGTATTTGAAGAGTATGTAAATGATCCTAGGACAGTATCGCCAAGCGAGCTGATTACTGATATTTACTTGCCTCTTAAGCGGGTGTGATTATCAGCAGCTGATAAAAAAGGACGCTGAGGCGTCCTTTTCTAATGCTTTAGCTCTGAGCACTATATTTGTAATTTATCTTCTGAAAATATCGTTAGTCAGCTATTACATTGAGGCAAGAAGCACTAATGTTTTCATTAAAATATGCCATGCCTAGTGTGCTTAGGTATTCCATACGATCGGCCTTCATCAGATCTATTTCCGGTGCGCCGAAACCATTCTCCTGATAAATACCGGCTAGGTAAGCCATGAAATTCTCACCCTCTTTGACGAGCAATAAGCTAGCCGCGCCTACATCAGGCTTTACTTGGGCGTTTTGTGCCTCTGGGAGTGTTACTGCAAAAACGACGGGTTGCTCATCGCCTTCAACCCGAACACTGCGGTCTCTTACGGTTTGCTCAGCCCAGTAAAAAGCAAGCTCTTTACTTTGCGTCAAAAAAATTGGTTCAATTGATTCTGTGTAGTTATTTCCGATAGTTGCCATGGTTTTTTTGGCGGCATCTTTCAATGCTCTATCACCAGAGCGTATCAAACCCTGCTCTTGGATTGAATCGACCAGTGCCGATGAAGTGCCGTGATACCAGGTATCGCTCGTAGTAAACCCTTGCTCGGTTAACAAGTTTTTAGCATCTTTAAGAAAAGTAGGTATGTCAGCCATATTCAAAATCACTTAATCAGTTCGTGGTAGGGAGCAGGTTAGGATTCTAACGTAAAAAATCATTTGGTTCTTGCGTAGGGTGAGTTAGAAGTCATCTTATTAGAAACAATCCTACCCATAAAAAAAGCGACACCTTAATAAGGGGTCGCCTTCATGTCCAGTGATGGACTGCACTCTGATAATGCAAGAGCAATTACCAGAGTACGTTGTTCTAAACTATTTCAGCTTAGCTGAACTGGTTAGAAGTGTTTTTCGCGCCGCCAGCTTTTAGAGCGTTTTCACCAGCAAAGTATTCTTTGTGGTCGTCGCCCATGTCTGAACCAGACATGTTTTGATGCTTAACACATGCGATACCTTGACGGATCTCTTTACGCTGTACGCCAGCAACATAACCCAGCATACCTGCTTCACCGAAGTACTCTTTAGCCAAGTTGTCAGTAGACAATGCAGCAGTGTGGTAAGTCGGTAGAGTGATCAAGTGGTGGAAGATGTTTGCTTCACGAGCAGTATCGGCCTGGAACGTACGGATCTTATCATCAGCGCGTGCAGACAGTTCAGTTTCGTCGTATTCAGCGCTCATCAGAGCAGCACGGTCGTAAGCAGAAACGTCTTCACCTGCTGCAACCATTGCATCGAAAGCCTGTTGACGGAAGTTAAGAGTCCAGTTGAAAGAAGGTGAGTTGTTGTAAACCAACTTCGCATCAGGGATTTCTTTACGTACTTCGTTCATCATGTCTGCGATGTCTTGAACGTTTGGTGTTGCAGTTTCGATCCAAAGTAGATCTGCACCTGCTTTGATAGCTTCGATGCTGTCAAATACGCAACGCTCTTCACCAGTACCCTGGCGGAACTGGTACAAACCAGAAGGCAAACGCTTAGGACGAACTAGCTTGCCATCACGGTTGAAGCATACATCGCCTTCAGCCATGTCAGCTACGTCGATCTCTTCAACATCTAGGAAAGAGTTGTAACGATCGCCTTGATCGCCAGGCTCTTTAACAACAGCGATTTCTTTAGTTAAACCAGCACCTTCAGAGTCAGTACGTGAAACGATAATACCGTTGTCGATACCTAGCTCAAGGAAAGCGTAACGCAATGCACGAATCTTAGAATGGAAGTCAGCATGAGGAACAGTTACTTTACCGTCCTGGTGACCACATTGCTTTTCATCAGCAACTTGGTTTTCGATCTGTAGTGCACAAGCACCTGCTTCGATCATCTGCTTAGCCATGATGTAAGTGGCTTCAGCGTTACCGAAACCAGCATCGATATCAGCAATAATTGGCACTACGTGAGTTACGTGGTTGTCAATTTGGTCTTGGATAGTCGATTGTGCAGCAGTATCGCCAGCTTCACGAGCTGCATCTAGTCCACGGAATAAACCGCCTAGTTCACGAGCATCAGCTTGACGTAGGAATGTGTACAGTTCTTCAACCAAGCTAGCAACGGTTGTTTTTTCATGCATAGACTGGTCAGGTAGAGGACCGAAGTCAGAACGAAGAGCAGCAACCATCCAGCCAGACAGGTACAAGTAACGACGATCAGTTTGGCCGTTGAAGTGTTTCTTAATAGAAATCATCTTCTGTTGACCAATGAAACCGTGCCAGCAACCTAGAGACTGAGTGTACTTAGTCTTGTCAGCATCGAACGCCGCCATGTCAGAGCGCATTAAGTCAGCAGTGTATTTAGCTATATCTAAACCAGTTTTGAATTTGTTCTGAGCACGCATACGAGCAACAGATTCAGGGTTGATCGTGTTCCAAGAAGAGCCGTTCGCTTCACGAAGCGTAGCAACTGCATCGATATCTTTTGTGTAATTTGACATGGTTAGTCCTGCTTGGTTTAAGGTAGTCACAAACTGCCTTGGTTAACTTTGAAATAATTATATAGAAGGATTTAATATAATTGAAATAAATGTCAGTTATTTCTATCATTCATAATATGAATATTGATCTTGGTTAATTTAAGTACATAAATGTAGGTAATAAAGATGAATATTGACCACATTGACCTCAACTTGCTGGTTTATTTGGATGTGTTGTTACGTGAACGTAACGTGACGCGTTCTGCTAGCTTGCTGGGTATTACGCAACCGGCGATGAGTAACAGTTTGCGGCGTTTGCGAGAAGCCTTTGGCGATCCGTTATTGGTGAGAACCAGTGATGGAATGATGCCTACTGAAAGGGCGTTGGCTATGCAGCCTGAAATACGCGGGATACTTGCCAGTATAGAGAAGGTGGTTGAGCCGAGCATTGAATTTGATGCAGCGTCTAGTGACCGCGTGTTTCGCATTATGACTAGTGATTATGGTGAGTCGACATTAATACCTCGTGTTTTGGAGGGGTTGGCTGTTCAAGCTCCGGGTGTTATTTTGGATATTCTGACACCTAGTGATATGAGCTTTTTAGAAGTAGAGCAGGGGCAAGTGGACTTAGTTATTAACCGCTTTGATAGTATGCCGCAAACTTTTCATCAGGTGACGTTATGGCACGATACTTTTTCTTGTCTTTTTAGTATCGACAATCCAGTGGCTCAAGATTTTACGTTACAAAGTTATCTTGAATCGAACCATGTTTGGGTGAGTAAAACGGGTATGGGAGCTGGGATGGGAATTACTCCCAAAGATACCACGCGATTAGGATGGGTGGATGAGGCGTTATTACGTATCGGTCATAAGCGTCATATATCTGTTTTTACGCGCCATTACCAATCAGCCACTTTATTGGCAGAACAAAAAGAGCTGATTGTAACCATACCGACACGTGCCGCAATGGCACAAAAAGATAACCCAAGGCTGGTGCTACAAGCTCCGCCTTTTGATGTTCCATCTTTTGAGTTGAAAATGGCATGGAGTCCATTATTACAGCACAATCAGGCACATCAATGGTTGCGGCGATTGATTATTGAAGCGGCGAGGGTCGTAACGCTTCAATAATCAAGTAGTTAGCCGTAACCGATAAGGTTACTCCTCTGTGTAGACGGCTTCCATATTATATAACTCAGTGAGTACTTCCTGCGCTTCAGCATTGTTAGCATGTTCAGCGCTGATGGCGGGGAGGTCACAAAGATCGCGAGCAAAGCTAGCAGATTCTTGGCTGATTTCGCAGGCCTCACCATTGACGAACAGAACGGCTGATCCGTCGGTTCTTTCTCGGTATGCAAAGCGGCTTCCTTCAGCACGATACATCAATCCGCCATCTTGTAAATACTCGGTAAGCTCTTCTACTGAGTAGTGCTCGTTCTCTTCAGGTGTATCTGCTTGGTCAGCGTACTTTTGTTCAGTCATGTATTGGCCGAACCAGTTTTCCAATAGCTCAGGCTCATTCAGATAGTTGGTCATGATAGACCTGACTTTTTCCATATCTGATTGGCGAATCAGTCCAGGACTTTTTTGTAGCGTTAGTTCAGGATCGCTATAGCGCGTTTCGCTTTTAAGCTGATCGCCTACAAAATCGGTGAATTGTCTCAAGACATCAGCATGTGATGGTGCACGAAAACCAACTGAGTAGGTCATGCAGTCATCAGATTCAGCTGTGCCGTTATGCCCGATACGTGGTGGGATATAGAGCATATCACCAGGGTTTAGGAGGTAAGTTTGTTCGGCGTCCCATTCCGGTAAAATCATTACCGGTGTGTCATCACGACGTGGCGAATCTTCGCCATAGATACCGCCTACTTCCCAACGTCGTTGGCCTGTGGCTTGAATAAGAAAGACGTCATAGTTGTCATAATGAGGGCCTACGCCGCCACCTTTGGTGGCATAGCTAACCATTAGATCATCAATGCGCCAGCTAGGAATAAAACGAAACTGTTTTAGTAATGCGTTGGCCTCAGGTGCCCAGTGATCGACTGCCTGAACCAGTAAGGTCCAATGGCTATCTTTAAGGCTAGCAAAACGCTCACCTGAGAATGGCCCATTTTCTAATTCCCATTGTTCCCCTGTGGCATTTTGAATAACCAGTCGTGACTCTACTTCTTCTTCGCAAGCCAGTCCTGCAAGCTCATCAGCGCTAACGGGCGGCTCAAATTCAGGAAAAGCATTACGAATCAGTAGAGGCTTTTTTTGCCAGTAGTCGCGCAGAAATGTTTCTACGGACATGTCTCCGAGGGGAAAGTTAGGAATCATCTTTTTAGTAACTCAACTAGCTCGATTGCGGCGCCTTCAAGCTCATCCATAATTTTGCGTTTATCTTTGGCTGCAACAGCTGCAATGCGGTTGTTACCGATCACTTTTGCGCACTTTTGGATTTTTAATGCACAAGCTTGTATGCCGCCCAAGTTAGTTTCATAAGCGCTCATTTCTGCAGCGACGGCTTCGATGCCAGCTTGTAAGCGGCGTGCATCTTCTTGAAGGTTAGTTAGGTCTGTGTGCATTACGTTAATCCTTTTTTTCTGTAGACGATAGATTTTCAATGGTTTCCTGCACCGAAGCTAGGATTCCTCGTAACATGCCAAGTTCAGCTTTCTCCGGGCGTGTCCGGTTGAAGTAGCGCTTTAGTTTAGTCATGGCGCGTCCTTCGTGCTGAGGGATAATAAAGTTGGTGGCTCTAATCACCGTTTCTAAATGGGTATAGAACAGTTCCATCTCTTTTTGGCGAGGGTATTCAGATTCTGATCTTTCTTTTACAGGCGTCTGTGCTGCCATCCAAATTTCGTAGCTCAATAGTTGAATTGCTTGAGCGACGTTTAGAACCGGATATTCTGGATTTGCCGGAATATAAACATGAAAGTTACACAACTGCAGTTCTTCGTTCAATAAGCCCATAGTTTCACGACCAAAAACGAGTGCTACTTCGCCTTGTGTGGCTTCTGAAGTGATTTTTTCTGCACAGTTCCTAGCATCTAAAATGGGCAAATCAAATGTGCGGTTGCGAGCGCTGGTGCCGATGACTAATTGGCAATCAGCGATGGCTTCTTTTAATGTGCCGACGACCGTTGCATTGTCCAAAACATCTTTAGCGCCAGCCGCTCTAGAGTCTGCTTCTTCGCTGGGGTGTTCGCGCGGGTCTACTAGCCATAGTTGTGAAAGCCCCATGTTTTTCATGGCGCGTGCAGCCGCACCAATATTGCCAGGGTGAAATGTATTAATCAGTACAATGCGCACATTGTTAAGCTGGGTATTGGGAATCATAGAAACCAGACCATTAAAATTTGGTTGCTATTATAGAGGACAGACCTGCTGTCACAAAGCGTCTATAAAGCGATTCAGATCATAAATAAATCGTTCTTTATGCCAAAGGTGCGGCGAATGGTCCGATTCAGGGTATATCAGCAGCTCAGAGTCTAAAATTGTATTAGTAACCCACTTTTGTAAATCACGGCTGTAGAACTGGCTTTCATCACCATAGATTAGCAAAGTAGGGCAGTTAATTTTTGGAAGCACTTCGCGGTAATCCTGCTGGGTAATGCTGATCCAGCACTGGGTTAAGAGATTTGCAGGTAGTTTTTGTAGGTGTTCTCGCATGTGTTGAAAACCACGTGAATTATTATCGTAGTTTTCGCGAGAACGACGATTATTACCAAACGCAATAAGCTCTAAAACACCTTCTGCAAAGTCTGTATTAAATCTTTCTATTAAATGATTGTTTTTTGTTTCGTTTAACGACCCGTAAACACCGTATTGCCATTCTTCGTCAGTCACCAGCTTAGGTGACTGATCAACAATACAAAGGCCATTTAAGCGATTTTGGCCATGACGACGAATGTATTCCCAAGCGGTGAGTGCGCCCATTGAGTGACCGATAAGTATGGCATCATGGACATCTAGTTGGCAAAGGAGTTCGTCCAAATCATCTGCCATGCGGGGGAGTGTCATATTGGTTTTTTCGTCATGGAGGTGATCACCATGACCTCGTGCATCCCAGCAGATAACGCGATGGTTTTCTGCCAATTCAGAGGCAAACGGCAGCCACTCACGCACACTGGCAGTCCAACCGTGTAAAAATACTAAAGTAATATCCCCAGAACCAAGTGAGATATAGTGAATGTTAGTATTATCAGAAGTTTGCAGTGTTTCCATTTTGCCCGTAACCATAGAGAAAAAACGAAAGCCTACCCTAACCGCTGAAGGCCGCTTTGGCTATTGTAATAAAGTGATATATTTTTTATTAATCGCAAGTTTAGCGCTTTTTATCAAACCATATAATGTAGATATATGGGGTCTCGGTAATGATCGACTGGCTTTTTGATGGGGTATGAGGAGTAAGCAATGTTAGAACTTAAGTCAAACTGTGAGCCTAGCCCATCAGCCTGTTTCTTTAAAGTGTGTGACTACTAGCTTTAGTTGAGAAGAGATACTTGGTTTCTATAATAGGGTTAAATCAATTAGAGGCATGTATCATATTTAATTTGCGCCCCAGTATTTCGGTGTCTTTTAGCGCAAAGCGTGTGACTTGGTGAACGGTGGGTTCATCGTCGACTATAAGTATGGTCCAGCAGCTTTTAACTTTTTCAACTTGGATTTTTTCTTCGCTAAAAACTATCACTGCATTCTCCCGGATGTCATTTCAGGCTGCGATGTGCCGCTACGGGTTCCATCCGAAATTAATGCTAGTCCCTTCTTAATAAGAGTGGTCATAAAATGAACTATAGTTTAAAAATTCAAGGCTGGTAGTAAATCGATAATTCATTTTGCGTTTGCATTTTGATTGGCTACCGGTATCACAGAGGTAAATTAATGGTGAGTATCAGTAGATCGATAGCATGGATTAAATATTAGTTAGTGAATCGCTACTGAAGTAAAAATAACGTAAAATGCCGGCAACGTTATGTAATGTCGGGGCTGCTGGTTCGGCAACCCATTTTTAGGATAAACATGAAAAAAACATTTGTACTGTCGCACCCAAAAATTAAATATGCTCGTTTGATCGAATCAGCTAAGAGTGATGCAAAGAAGTATGTGAGAAGAGAGAGAAATAAACAGTTACCAAACGGTGCTGATTATTGGGATTTCGATTGCAAATATGGCAATACAGAGCAGGAAGCAAAAGTCATTCATCTGTCTGAAATCAACAAGTGCATTGATGAAGCAGAAAAGCTGCAGTTAGAATCATTTTATCTAGAAATTTTAGTTAAAGCTGCTACGCGTGAACGAAGTGAAGATTCAGACTCTGATTGGGATATGTAAGCTATCTATTACTAGAGAAACAAAGTGCTTGAGTTAAAAACCTTATTTCTCTTTTTGATAACGGCTGTTGCAGAAATTCTAGGTTGCTACTTACCTTATCTTTGGCTAAAAAAAGATAAAACTATTTGGTTGCTGATACCTGCAGCGGCTAGTCTTGCGCTTTTTGCATGGCTCTTGTCGTTACACCCTGCGGCCGCAGGTCGTGTGTACGCGGCATATGGTGGCGTTTATATCTTTGTTGCTATTATGTGGCTGTGGCTAGTCGATGGTATTAGACCCACAGCATGGGATGTTGTGGGTTCTATTGTCGCTTTAGCTGGAATGGCTATTATTATGTTCGCTCCACGTCATAGCTGAGTTAAGGCTTAGTATCAGTAATTGAGTTCAGCTGGCTTTGCCGATCTGCCATAAAAGGTTTCTTGGGCGAACTCTGATAATGCAATGCCTGGTTGGGAGTTGTAGGCCAGCACAACAAGCATACGTGTTGTATCACCTTTCACTGGCGTCACGCGATGTAAAGAGTCTCTGCCGCGAAATAACACAAGCGCACCAGGTTCCATTGTTAATGTGGTTCCTTTAATTTCACCCTCTAGTATTGATTTAACCAGCGGGTAATTCATATCTCCTTGGCTTGAATTTCTGGCATCCTTAACATACTCAAAAGCACCTCCTGCTTCAGGCTTTTGCACCAGCAAGGTGATGGCAAATGACGAGTTATCAAAGTGCCAGCCAAGCTCTTCATCAGCACGAGCATAGTGCAAGTTAATGGAGGATAGGGGGTCTGCATATTCGTATAAAGACTCTTCATTTAGCACGTAACAAAGAAACTGGCGAAAGTCTTCAGCATCGTAAACGCAGCGTAGTGGGGAGTCTTGCGCTATTTGATCGTCAGTAATACAGCCTTTACTTGAAAGTACTTGGTGATTCTGTGGGTGTTGTGTAGGAAAGTTATCATCAGGCGGAGTTAGATAAGCGCTGTGTGACTGTTGGCAGAAGTAAGCCAGGTGTTGGCTTGCTTCGCCCTCTAGTTTGATTTGTTGTATAGCGCTTGGAGTTAGAAAGTTATCCAGTACTAATACACCTTGCTGATCAAGCGTGATCTTACAGCGTTCTCTAAAAGTACTCTCGTTGAGGTTATAGTGTTCAGTATTAACCATCTCTTCTAGATTGCTCATGAAAATATTCCTTGTAAGTATCTGCTCAAATCAGCCTGAACCTCTTCAAGCATAATGCCTTTATTTTGTGAAAAACGCACTATTCTTGTGCAAATGGGTTAGGGCAGGTTTTATTAAGCGTTGTCTGTAAACTGATGCCTAAGAGCTTTATTGGTTTAGCTAAAGAGCCAATTTCATCGTTGCGATCTAGCGCGGTTATTTTGGTGTCGAATTTCCCTTTACTAATGTTGGTAGCGGTGCTGGAAAGCTGGTGATGGGCTTAAGAATAAAGTGCTCAAGAATAATGGATAGAACGAGCGAAGAAAGGATGGTGCTGATTATTGCACCTAATAATGCATATAAGTTGAGTGTGCATATATCTTTGAGTGCTTTCTCTTTATTAAGCACCCACCGATAAGTCAATTGTTGTAGGTAAAGTGTAGTAAAAAAACGGGGCACATGCATTAACATGGCCCCGTTTTGTATGTCTTTTCAGATGTAGATAGACAAAAAATACTTAGATCTTTTTAGCTTGCTCTACAGCATTACCGATGTAGTTATGCGGTGTTAGCTGCTTGAGTGAGGTTTTAACATCTTCTGGCAGTTCGAGGGTGTCGATAAATGCCTGAATAGTGTCTTTGTTCATCGCTTGGCCACGTGTTAGTGCTTTAAGCTTTTCGTACGGCTCTTCAATAGCGTAACGACGCATCACTGTTTGAATCGGCTCAGCCAGAACTTCCCAAGCGTTTTCAAGATCAAGATCTAAACGCACAGAGTTGAGCTCTAACTTGCTGATGCCTTTAAGTGTAGATTGATAAGCAATCATGCTGTAACCAAAACCAACTCCCATATTACGTAATACAGTAGAGTCGGTTAGGTCACGCTGCCAGCGAGAGATTGGCAGCTTAGCGGCCAAGTGCTGCATGATAGCGTTAGCAATACCCAAATTGCCTTCTGAGTTTTCAAAGTCAATCGGGTTAACTTTATGCGGCATCGTTGATGAGCCAACTTCACCAGCGATAGTGCGCTGCTTGAAGTAACCTTGAGATACATAGCCCCAAATATCACGATCAAAATCGATCAGGATAGTATTGAAGCGACATACAGCATCAAATAGCTCAGCAATATAGTCGTGTGGCTCGATTTGAGTTGTGTACGGGTTCCACGTCAAACCAAGTGTGTTGATCATGGTTTGTGCATGTTCTTCCCAGTCGATGTCTGGGTAGGCAGAGATGTGAGCGTTGTAGTTACCTACAGCACCGTTAATCTTGCCTAAAAACTCAACCTGAGCGAGTTGCTTAATTTGGCGCTGTAAACGGTGAGCAACGTTTGCCATCTCTTTACCAACAGTCGTTGGTGAAGCTGTTTGGCCGTGAGTACGAGACAGCATAGGCTGGCCTGCAAAGTCGCGTCCCATTTTAGCGATTTCATCAGCGGTTTGCTGCATCATCGGTAAAACAGTGCTCAAACCATCTTTCAGCATTAAGGCATGTGAAAGGTTATTGATATCTTCTGAGGTGCAAGCAAAATGTACAAATTCGTTGATAGCAGCCAGCTCGGCATTATCTTTGAATTTTTCTTTGATCAGGTACTCAACAGCTTTAACGTCGTGGTTGGTCGTACGCTCGATCTCTTTAACACGCTCAGCGTCAACTTCATTAAAGTCGTCAACAATGCTGTTGAGTAAGGTATTTGCTGTCTCACTCAGTGCAGGGACTTCAGGAATCTGAGGATGAGCAGCCAGTTGTTGTAACCAACGGATCTCAACCAGAACACGGTTACGAATAAGTCCAAATTCACTGAAGATAGGGCGCAGGTCAGCAGTTTTGCTGCCGTAGCGTCCATCTACCGGAGATACGGCAGTGAGGGCAGAAAGCTCCATGTATCGTCTCGCTGTAGCTAAAGGGTTAAAAATGAGGCGCGATTATAGCGGATAAAAGACAAAAAATCTGTAATTAGCCGGATAGAACGCCTACTTCATGATTTTACGCAGAGAAGGGCGCAAACGAGAACGGAAAAACAGCAAGTGCCAGCGTTTCCCGCCTACTTGGCGCCACAACATAGCGGCGCGAATGCCTGCCAGTAATAAGGCACGGATTCGTGCTGCGTTTTCAGCATTTTGTAAGTGACGTGGGTCGCCGGCCACTTGAATGCGAAAACTGAATGAACTGATGGTGTCTTGGTACAAGCTTGCAACGTTGGCAACCACATTAGAGTGCGTAAAAGAGGAAGGGTTATCTAAAGGATTTTCTTCTTCGGGGTTAAAGTAGCGTGCCTTTTCTTTAGTTTCGTCAATCCGTTTGCCCATCGTATTCAGCATATCTTGGTTTTTAGATAGCTTTTTTTCCAGCATAATCATACTGAGAACATAATTAGTGATGTTGTTGTTCTTAGTATCATTTTTCTTTTCAACCACATCATTGAGCGCTTTTAAGCCCATGCCGAGGTTAAATGGCAAGTCGTGAACACCGCCAAAAATATCCTCAGAAATTTTTGGGTTAGTTACAAACAGGCTATAAATACTGGTTTCAAGGCTATTTTGCGGAACCATGCCGCGGTTAGCGATTTGATCAACGAGGGATGCTGCCTGAAACATAGCAGCTAATGCGACGGTTTGTTCATCATTCGCTCTGGACATCTTTGATTAAGCCTCTTTCTTACCCGTTGAGTCGATGGGACCGCCACCTAAACAAATATCATTATTATAAAATACGACAGATTGCCCCGGTGTTACGGCGCGTTGTGCCTCGTCGAAATGTACGATATATGTCCCATCATCGTGTTTTTCAAGCGTACAGTCTTGATCCGCCTGACGATAACGTACTTTAGCTTTGCAGCGATAGGGTGTTTCTGGAGGCGTACCATTGATCCAGAAAATATCACTGCTGGTTAGCCAGTCTGTAAATAACAGATCGTTTTGTATGCCTTGTACAGCAATCAATACATTACGATCCAGATCTTTACCCGCTACAAACCACGGCTCTTCTGGGTAGTTTTTCAAACCACCAATGTGCAACCCTTGGCGTTGGCCGATGGTGTAATACATTAAACCGGTATGTTCACCAATAACATCACCCGTATCGGTCTCAATTTTACCGGGCTGGGCAGGTAGGTACTGTTGCAAGAAATCTTTAAAGCGACGTTCGCCGATAAAGCAAATACCGGTGCTGTCTTTTTTGTTGTGCGTAATGAGGTCATGTTCTTCAGCTATTTTGCGCACTTCTGGCTTTTCTAACTCGCCCACAGGGAAGAGTGTTTTCTGAATCTCTTGTGAGCCTACTTGGTGCAAAAAATAGCTTTGGTCTTTGTTGTTATCAAGCCCTTTGAGTAGGCTAGTTTGGCCGTCACGTTCACCACGGCGCACGTAATGGCCGGTAGCAATGTAATCAGCGCCTAATTCAATCGCGTATTCTAAGAAGGCTTTAAACTTGATCTCCCGATTACATAAAATGTCCGGGTTTGGCGTACGTCCTGCTTTATATTCAGCAAGAAAATATTCAAATACATTATCCCAGTACTCTGCAGCGAAGTTGGCTTTGTGCAGCACGATATTGAGCTTATCGCATACTGCTTGTGCATCGGCGAGATCATCCATCGCTGTGCAATACTCAGAACCATCATCCTCTTCCCAGTTTTTCATGAAAAGCCCTTCTACCTGATACCCTTGTTGGATCAGTAGAACAGCAGAAACAGAAGAGTCTACGCCGCCGGACATGCCGACAATTACTTTTTGTGGGGTTGTATTACTCATGACTCACTCAACACGTAAAACAAAAACATCAGACTATAGCTGACGAACAAAATTTAAAGGAAAACGTCGATTATCCAGATAATCATCGATGCAAGCCAGTACCATCTCACTGCGTAGTGATTCTTTTTGTGCCAATAGCTCATCACGGCTAAACCAGTGAGTGCTAATGATATCACTGTCTAACACGTAGGCGGCATCATGTGAGACGATTTCAGCGATATAACAGAGGCGGTGATAGGTCACATCATTGGTCTTACCCTTGATGGTATACAAGCCTAATAAACCCGTAAGGGATATATGGCGGCCGGTTTCTTCGAGGGTTTCTCTAATAGCGGCGGCTTCAAACGTTTCGCCTTGTTCGACATGGCCTGCGGGCTGGTTAAACACACGCGTCCCGTCTGAGTACTCTTCGACCATTAAGAAGCGGCCGTTTTCCTCAATAATAGTGGCAACGGTAGCGTGAGGTGTCCAGCTCATTTTACTCTCCCAAATCGGCTTTATTAAGGCGCACACCATAGCATTAATGTTATGATTTTTCTCACGATAACGAGGTGTTGTGATGTCAGACCAAGCAGCTAAAAATTTAATTGAAGTACAAACAGAAGATTTTTCGATAGGCGAACTCTACGATTGGCTTAAATCAGATGATGCCAGTAGTGGTGCCGTGGTGACATTTACCGGCATAGTACGCGAACATGTTGAAACCCAGATGCAAGAGATGTTTCTGGAGCATTACCCCGGCATGACGGAACGTGCATTAGAACAAATAGTAGAACAAGCCCGTCAGCGTTGGCAGCTCGGTAATGTTGTTGTTATCCATAGAGTAGGGCGGCTGTCCCTGAATGATAATATTGTATTTGTCGGGGTTGCCAGTGGCCATCGTGTTAATGCTTTTGCCGCCGCGCAGTTCATCATGGATTATTTAAAGAAAGATGCGCCATTTTGGAAAAAAGAGATAAATGCAGAATCCGAAGCCTGGGTAGAGCAAAAGACTTCTGATCTAGATGCCGCAAACCAGTGGTGATGTGATTGTGAATTTCCCACGAGCATTTTGAAATACTGCTTGTTTATACGGTATGCTCGTGGGTTAAATATCCGGCAGGTAGTCAGATTGCTGAAGCGATATTATCTGTTGATATGTTTTTCAATAGTACCACGCATGGCTGCTATCGACCCCAAGCTGCCGCTCAGTGGTTGATATCTCTACGTATAAGCAGGCTTTGTTTTATGAGTATGTATCAGTGTCTTTTTGCTAGTTCAGAAATCGCGCTCTTTTTACCACTACGAACTCCTCATTGTGCGCAGTTTATTCTAGAATTTTTGAAAAAAACCCTGCATTATCTGTAAAGGTGCTGGTGAGGCGCTGGCCAAGTTAAAAATGCTGAGTATTAAAAATGTTATTTTCCTCAGTTCGGTGTTAATGCCTTCGTGTAATCTCTCTTCAAAAAATTATAACTATGAAAAGGATAACGTAGTGTTTATTAGTAATCTTTGTGTAACGAACTATCGTTCCATTAAAAACTTTTCTATTGCTTTAAAGCCGAAAACACTAATAATCGGTGAAAATAACATCGGGAAGACCAATCTCTTAAGTGCTTTAGCACTTTTGCTGAATAATGAGATTGGAGGTTATAGAAAAAGATCACTAAGTCTTGAAGATTTCAATTATGATGTTTTGCAAGAATTCAAGGAAAATGTCGCAGATATAACTATAAAGTCTGAAGATTTAATCTTTCCTACCATCACTATCAACGCTACATTTTCTGATTTTAAAAATGAAGATGAAGAGGCTATTGTCAGTGAATGGTATGATAATGATACACATTCAACTGCCAGTTTAAAATATTCATTTTATTGTTCGATTTCCAATAAAACAAAATGGGTTGAATCTGTAAGAGAAAAACTCATTACTATACCTGCTGGGCTGCCTCCCGAAGATATTGAAAAAGAACAACGTTCAAGAATAGATGGAGTAGACTTCCCTATCTCCGACTATAAATACAAAATAGAAGCCGGCCGTGGAAATATAAAACCTGACAGCTTTCAATTAGAACCGTTAAAAATTGATTTTCTAGATGCACTAAGAGATGCAAAAACAGAGCTTTCGGCATCCCGAGAAAACAGATTACTTTATCGTATTTTAAACAATAGAGATAATGCAAAATATGATGACATTAAGGCGAGTGCAGACGCCTTAAATAAATCCATAAGTGAAGGCGATGGTGAACTATATGATATTAAAAATGATATCTCAGAACTTCTGGAAATGCTTTCACTTGAAACTGAATCCAGTAAAAACAATATAAACTTTAGCTTTTCTGGGCTCGGAGTCACTGAACTTTTAAAGAAAATTAGCTTGGAGTATGGTGATAAGCCTATTGCTGTGGAGAATAATGGGCTAGGTAGAAATAATCTATTATATATGGCTTTAGTTTTGTCGCATATTCAAGAGAAGTCTGGTGTGCCAGACTTTCGTTTAGTAGCAATAGAAGAACCTGAATCGCATATAAGTCCAGTTCTCCAAAAACACTTTGCGGAAAACATAGAAAATAGCGAATTCTTTAACGAAAGTTCAAACAGGCAAGTGATCCTTACTAGTCATTCTACTCATATATCATCATATCTTAACCTGGAAAATACTGTAGTCATGTATAGTGATTCAGGCAATTTTAGGTCACATTATATATTGGATGGTATTGAAGATAATGCTGCTGGAAAGAAAACTAAAAATTATTTAAATAAGTGGTTATGTGCGACTAACTCGGTCATGTTTTTTAGCCGTAGATTGATTTTTGTTGAAGGTATTGCTGAAAAAATAATCTTACCTAAACTATTTGAGTTGCACTTTGGGACTACGCTAGAAAAGAAAAACTGTCAGATAATAAATGTAAATGGAGTGGCTTTCCGCAACTTCCTAGAAGTTGTTAATAATGGATACTATATAAAATCAGCTGTATTAACTGATAGTGATGCAAACACCAAGACTGGAACCCGAGCTCCGGGACTCAAGAAAGATTACGACAGCGATAATATTCTTGTAAGTATTAGCGAACAAACGACATTTGAAAAAGAGTTGATTTCAAATAATTCCACTGGCCAAGGAAGGACCAAGCTGAAAAATACTATAAAATCTACTAGGCCTTTAAAATTCAAAGAAATTGAAAATGATTTCACAAGTAAGCTAAAGGTTGATGATATTTTTTCAGTAATTGAGGGTTATAAATCTGAATTTGCTTTTGATCTTTTGGGCGAACTAGGTAAACCAGGTGACTTTATAATTCCTAAGTACATTGTTGATGCTTTTGATTTTGTGTGTGGGGATGAAAAATGATTTCACTGACCTATGCTGGAGCTGGAGGCGGTAAAACAACTAGCATGGTTGACTCTGTCTGTAGGAAGATTCCATATTTGAACTCAAACAGGTTTTTATGTGTCATTACATATACTAATGACTCTGCTAGAGATATTAAGGAACGCTTGTCAAATAAAATCGATGTACCAAATAATGTATTTATTGGAACTATACATAGTTTTATATATCGTTTTGTAATCAAACCTCATATGGATGAAGGAGCTAATTTTTCTATCGTTAGTGAACTGGCAAGTAAGCATGAAGTGATGGTTGATTTAATTAAATGGGCAAAGGGTAAAATAGATGATCCCAGAAAAAGAGGTTATGTCGTAAACGCTAAGTGGGAAATTAAAAAAGCTGAGATGTATAAGCGATTGTTAGAATCACAGCTTATGACATATGACCAGTTAGTAAAAATATCTAAGGATCTTGTTTCAAAATCAAAAATCCGAAAGGCAATTTCTAGTAAGCTTCAGTACCTATTTATTGATGAGTATCAAGATACTTATAAATGGCAACACGATATTTTTCTTAAAATATACAGCGCTAAAAGAACAGAATTATTTATTGTTGGAGATCCTAATCAGTCCATTTACGGTTTTGCATATGGAGCCTCTGAAAATAATGCAGTAAAACCAAAGAAGTATGAAGACTTTCCGATTTGTCAGGTAAAAAACTCATGCGATTCCTATACCGAAAAAACTGTTAATTACAGATCATCAGAAGAGATAGTTAATTTAGCCAATACGTTTAATCAGGCTTTTCAACAGACTTCAGCTAAGGGATGTTTTACACCTGTAAGAGCAATAGAGTCGTCATGTTCACAGGATATATATGATTCATTTAATGCTACAAGGGAAGCTTTAGGCCTGGTAGGCACAGTGTTCTATTTATCTATGAATAAGAGCAATCTTTTGCCCTATGAGGCTAAGATCGATTCTTATAGCGGTTCTGTCTGTATTCGATTTATTGAGGCTAGTGTTTCACAATGTATTGGTATGAGTATAAAAAAACTGTGTGAAGCCAATATGATAAGCCGAATACAATTTAGAACTTTGTCTGTGTTGGTTGGGAAGGAAGAGTGTATAGACCTTACAGCAGTCAAAAGGGTCTTTTTAAGTAAGTTTGGTCGAGATTTATACTATTTAAAGCAAGAACTAGGGAATATTACACCTTCTACTGTCAATACAGTGGATGGTAACAGAGCTCTTACGATTCATAAAAGTAAAGGTCTAGAGGCTGAGTCTGTCCTACTTATTTTAAATTCAAACAATCATCTAAACAAACTCCTTAAAAAGAAGTCTTTAATGAAATCGACTACTGACGATGATCTGAGGCTTGGCTATGTCGCACTTACACGAGCTGAGAAATTACTAGTGATTGCGTGTAAAGAGACAATTAGCCCCAGTAACAGGATTGCTTTAGAAAAGCTCGATGTAGCTTTCCTATAATTTGTTTAGCTATTTCATATATTTGATTTAAATTATGTTCCTTTAATAAAACGGTAACTTACAAAGTGGATTGTGATTGCAGAACCACATAATAAGCGCGTCCTTAAGCTCTGTTGCTACGCAGCCCTGCCTAAGATGTAAACGTTACCTCATCCTGTTAGTGCTGTTAGGGGTCTAACCCCTACGTAACTATAGATGACCGCTTCTGGCACTAAGAAGAAGTCAATAAGTGACTCATCACACTTGTTATTAACCCACAATATTGCGTGTTATTACTGCAAACATGAGTGGTAATTAAAGGGTGGTTTTGTCTTATAAAGACTCAGTAGTTTCATGTGCTTTCTAAGAAAATAGCGGGCTTAATATCAGCAAGTGAGTGTTGTTTAGATAGTCCAACCCTTTAACCAAAATACCTTCATATTCGTTTTATCACGTTCAGATTTTTATGTTAATAATGCTTGATCGGAATTTCCTACCCTATAGATGATTAGAATACTTTGCCCTTCGCTAAGGCCTTCTAGTTCACTCAGATACTCTGTATTTAAGCTGAGCTTACAGATAGGTCCATTAATGCTGCTCGCCCATCGTTTAGCAACTCTTATTGGAATGAATGAGAAGCCGAACGACAAGCAGGTTGAGGAGTATGCGAAAGAGGCTACCACTTTCTTACTGTCTGCCATCTCTTAGTTTTGACGAGGTAAGCTAAGCTAAGCGAGTCTCTTTTGTTGCTCCATTTAGCTAGTTAAATGTTCATAGCTATCAACGAAACGTTTGTACTTATGTTGCCCGCAAGTATAAGTGGGGTATTTGGCAGGGTTATCATCATTTTGGCATGTCGGCACTACGCTCACTTTTGCATCAAAATCCAGATCGATAAAAAAGGGCACAGAATAACGTTCTTTACCGCTGGTATTAATGACTCGGTGGGTGGTTGATATGTAGCGATCGTTGGTAAATGTTTGCACAAGATCACCAATGTTAACGATAAAAGTATCTTCTACGGGCGGTGCGCTAACCCATTCTCCATCACGGTTTTGTACTTGTAAACCGCCTACCGAATCCTGAGACAGGATGGTCAGAAACCCATAATCGGTGTGAGCGCCTATGCCTATTTCTTCTAGAGAAATGTTACCTTCTTGCGGTGGATAATGAAGCAGGCGCTGGATGGTTATAGGCTTTTGTTGCAGCTTCTCAAAGTAGTTCGCTGGAAGTTCTAGGCTAAGAGCGATAGCGCTGATGAGTTTACGGGATAAAGTCATCATTGCATCATGGTATTGCTCAAAGGTTTTTTTAAAGCCAGCAGGGCTTTGTGGCATTTGGTTTGGCCCAAAGAAGGGCGAGACAGTGGTTTCATTGAGACCAAAATCAAAACATTCTTTAAAGTCACGGGTGTTTTCTGGATCAACATTTTCGCTATACATTGGAATATAGCCGCGCAACGTTTGTCCAGAGTTAACAATATTCAGCTGCTGCTTTTGTTCAACCGGTAGCTTGAAAAACGCCTCGGCCAGTGCGTAAGCATCTTTTATCAGTTGCGGATCTACACCGTGATTCTTTATATAAAGAAACCCTATATTTTCACAAACGTAGCCAATCTCATCGGCCACTTTCATTGGGTCGCTGCCATCGATTAGCGAAGCAATATCGATAATAGGGATTTCACTGAATGTGGTTGATTTGCTTTCAAGGCGAGAGTCAATCTGGTTGGAGGAGGCTATAGACACTGTGTAATACCTGCAATTTGTTGTTTTTATATGTGCTTAGTTTCACTGAAGTAGTGGTTGCACATATATAACAAAAGCGAAAAACAGTATTACTGAAACGATGAATGTGTAAGGCGTAATTCGGAAGGGCGTTGGTTGAATTGTTCACGAAAACATTTACTAAAGTGGCTCTGTGAACTAAACCCCGTTGCCTGCGAAATATTGGCAATACTTAAGTGCGTTTCTTCAATCATTTTTCGTGCGTGCTGGAGGCGCAGATGAAGATAATATCGACCAGGGCTGGTGTGCTCGTGTTTCTGAAAAGCCGTTTCTAGATTTCGTTGAGTTGTACCTATTTTGTTGGCAACTGTCGAGATTGGGTAGGGGGCACTGATGTGCTTTTCCATTAACTCCACGGCTGCACCCAAACAGGGAGATTTCATGCGAAGGGTTAGGTAGCGGCGGGTCGTTTGCATCTCTTCGCGACTTCGAATTCGTTCCTGTAAAAACTGTTGGGACACATGCTGGGCAAAATCACGACCATGATCTTGGCCAATTAAGTAAAGTAACATATCTAATGTGGCAGTCCCGCCAGCGCTGGTTAGCAGATTATCCGTGATGGTATATAGGTTCTCTTGTAGCATAATGCTGGGATAAAGCTCGGCAAAGGTATTACAGTATTCAGGTACGAGCGTGCAGCTTTTGTCTTGTAATAATCCCGCCTTAGCTAAAATGAAGCTACCGCAGCTTAGTGCAGCTATACGGCCTTTACGACGGGCGATATTTCGCAGTAATGTAAAAAAGCGTGGATTATTGTAATCAGCAACATTTCTGTAACCACAGATAAAAATTAGATCACTCTGTTGGCATGAGTCTATGTCACCATTTGTTTCTATAGGCACGTTATTCGAGCTTTTTATGGCGCTGCCGATATTAAACGGTTCGACTTGGCATATTTGGTATTGATAGAGATCAGAGCCGTTAAGTACGTTTGCAACGCTCAGTGCTTCGATGGCTAACGCAAAGGAGGTGAGGGCAAATCCGGGTAGTAGGACAAAGCTAACCTGTATGACCTTTTTTTCTGCGGTATGCTGTGTGGTGTTCGCGGTCATGTTTTTAACTCTTTAGTTATGTTTAATACAGTTTTATTGAGTTCGATTTTAGTGATGCCGCATGACTTTATTGATTGGTTTGCTGTCGGGCGATGCTGGGTGAAAACCCATAATACTTCTTAAAACAATGGCTGAAATGGCTTGTGCTCAGAAAGCCACAGGCTACTGAAACCGCTATAATGGAATAACTGCTTTGTTCTAGTAATCGCTTAGCGTAGGTTAAGCGTAACTCAAGATAGTAGCGGTACGGTGTGGTGTCTAAATATGTCTGAAACATTCTTTCTATTTGTCGGCGGGACATGCTCACAAAAGATGCCAATTCATCTAAATGTATAGGCTCTTCAAGGTTAGAGCGCATGAGTTCCAGTACGCTTCGCAAAGCATTAGGAAACGCTGGGTTATCACCAGGCTGAGCCAGCACAAGTTCACCATCTTCGGCGATACGGTCACAGCTTAGGATATCTCTAATAGCAAGCACAAGGTCGCTGCCTTGTGTTTTTTCTATCAGTTTTAACATCATTTGCAGAGCGCTAGATGGCGTGGCGCAGCTGATACGTTTATCTTCGATAATTAATGCACTTGTGGAGAGCGTTACTTGGCTGAAGTGCTCCTGTATAAAAGCATGACTATCTGGGTGAACGGCACAATCGCAATTATTAAGCAGGCCTGCATGGGCTAGGTGAACGGCACCATTCCAAATGCCACCAAGCGTGATTCCTTTTTTGTTAGCGACTTTTAGGAACGCCGATAGCCGCGTGTTTTCGTGCAGCGGTGACCTAAAACCGCCGCAAATAATTAAAATATCTAGAGCGCCTTTACCTTCCATAGGTATCTGCTCTAATGTCAGCTGAGCAGATACTTCGATTCCGAGATCGCTAATGACAGAATAGTTATTGGCATCGGCACTAATAGTCTGGTGCGAATACAGTTCATTTACGTTAACAAGGTTGGCAGTGACTAATGTGTCGGCTGCAGCGGTGAATGCTAGCATCGAAAAGTTGTCTGCTAAAATAAAGCCAACGCTAAGGGGGTTATGCATTCGCTCACGAGTTGGTAATGCAACATGTTTTGAGTCCGTAGTAGGGGAGATCAAAAGATGTTTTTGTTGTGTGATAATCATCTTTTTACCTCCTGTCGGTTGAGTTACTTGTCACGGTGTTGGTCATGATTATTTTATGGGTAGATGTGTTATCAGTAGTTATTAGGTACTCATCAGCAGATCAAACAATTGGCTACAGTCATCAGCTTTTTCTAGAAGATCCACAGCAGTGATAATCTTTGCAATTCTTTGCTCACTGAAATTAACTGAAGCCAGTAATCGGAATTTAGCTCTGAGCTCAGCTTGAGTCATTGCTGTATCAGGGTCCCCTTTTGCCTGTGTCACCGGGCTGGTCAGGCTAGAACCGTCTTTTAACTGGATCGTTACTCTAGATAGGATTTCTTGTGGGAATCGTGCTGATAGATCTTGCGCTTCAGTAATTTCAACCAGGCGACTAATCTGAAGAATATCCTCTGCCTGAATCGCATCCCCGGTAACCTCATTCGGGCCAACTTGGCCACGGCTGATTAATGCCGCCAATGGAAATGCTAGGCCATATTGTGCTTCGTCAGCATTTGCTGGGAAGTGCCCTTGTAATCGCATCGATTCATGAAAGGTTTCTACATTTATCGCTTCAATATTGGTTGCTATTATCTCTGGATACTGTGCCATCATCCCAGTAACCGCTGTTAGTGATGGTTGTGCCCAGCGACATACCGGCCAAGGCTTAAAGTACTGTGCGTCTATCTCCCAGCGTTCTCCCAAATCGTTCCAGCAATGACTTATCTTATTATCGGCTACTGTTTCTGCCGGCGCACCCGTAATACCCGCCTGAGCCATCAGCAATGCGTTTATTCCTGCATAGGCGCCAGCACCGTGGGCATCACGTAGCATGGAAGGGGAGTCGACCAAACGCATCATAGGGCAACGTGGTCCAAAGTATTCTGCGATGCCTAGCGCGTGCTGAAATTGCTCCTCATTCATACCTAATAGTCGGGCCCCACCACACACGACTCCTAAGCCTGAAAAAGCACCAGAGGCATGGTATTCAGCGGCTGTATCCATTAATGCAACGCCGGCTCGCAGCCCTGTTTCATAAGCGATAGTGACAGCACTGAGAAACTCCTCACCACTGATATCCCGACCTTGATCACGACAAGCATCTGCGAGTGCTAATAGGGCAGGGACAACCGTAGCTCCGGCGTGTCCTTTGGAGGTGAAGTGACCTTCATGGGCATCTAGGCTGTCGGCACTGAAGCCTCCGGCCCATGCGGCTCCTAGAGGATTAACTTTTCGATCATCAAATAATAGTCGGCAACTCAGCTTTGTCGCAGGGTAATTGTCGGCAGCATAGTTACAGATGTTGATAGTCGTTTGGTTGCTTTTGGCACCGGCAATAACACCGATAATATCCAATAAAGAAGTACTGACCAGATAACGAGTATGTTGTGGGACTTCTCTAAAATGTAAGTTTTGTACAAAGTTATATAGAGACATCGTATGTTCCGATATATCAGAAGAAAATACAGAGGAAAAAAAGGCACCTCAAGGTGCCTTTTTACTGTCAATAATTTGCAGGGCAGATGGACTTATTTAACTGCGCGAGCAGCAGCTAACCAGCTGTCATAACTATCTTGATGAGCCGCAATCCATTCTTGTGCGTGGCGCTTAATGTCTTTCATGGATTTTTCACCATTTTGCATTTTTAGGTTCTGTGCACTTTCATCGCTGGCACTGATCTGCACTAAAGATAAGAATTTAGTCGCTGCAGGATTTTCTTCAGCAAACTCTTTGTTCAGAACTGACTGGATTTGATCGACAGCGAAGCCCAGATTTTTACCATTGAAGCTGGTATTGGCGTCGTTGTTGCCATCTGGTAGGTCTGTATGTGGTACTTCAAGCCAAACCACGTCTTTATTTTCAACCAGCACGCCAGCAATCCACTGTGGTACCCATGTGTAATAAAGAATTGATTGCCCTTCCTTGTAACGAGTAATGGTATCTGCCATCAGTGCGAAGTAAGATCCACGGTTATGGCTAACAGTGTCTTCTAAACCATAAGCTTTCATATGATGATCGATCACTAGCTCACAACCCCAGCCTGGATTACAACCGGTTAGATCTGCTTTGCCGTCGTTATCCGCATCAAATAGCTTGGCAATCTCAGGCTTTTTCAGGTCGGTAATTTGAGTGATGTTGTACTTATCAGCGGTTTTCTTATCGATTAAGTAACCCTGCAATACTCCCGGGATAACGTCACCTGCTTTAACCAGAGTCTCGTCGCCGCCAGCTTTTTTATAGAAGGTTTTATGAAGCTCTTCCCACGCGTGAACACTGAAATCGGCATCTCCATAAGAAAGTGCCAACATCATGGTGGCATATTCAGTTTCTTTAGGCTCTTCAACTTCGTAGCCTAGCGCTTCCAAACCTGCGATCGCAATCTCGCCGCGAAAACGTTCTTCAGCAATGGTCGGGAAAATAGGCGTGATTTCTACGCCTTTACCCGGCATTGCTTCAGCAGAAGCGGTGCTTGTCATGGTTAGGGCTGTTATAGATGCCGCCGCAGTTAGTTTAAAAATAGTCTTAGACAGTTCTTTTAAGCGTGATTGCATCATCGCTAGTTCCTCATTGTGTTTATTTTTAGTGAGTGTTTTAAAGTGCTACTTTTTATCTATTCAATTGCCTTACTTATTTAGATTGCATGGTGCGATAGCTGCGTACTAAAAACCCAACCGGACCTGTTTCGTACCAATGAAGTGTGTTGCTCACACCTGCACGCTCGCCCATGGCTTGAGTCAGACGGTCAAGAAATATTGCCAACAGCACTAGGCCAACGCCACCTACCGTCGCAAGCCCCATGTCTAAGCGCCCGATACCGCGTAATACCATCTGTCCTAAACCACCCACAGCGATCATTGACGCAATGACAACCATCGATAGTGAAAGCATAAGAGTTTGGTTTACACCGGCCATAATGGTGGGTGTTGCCAGCGGTAATTGAACCTTAAGCAGCATCTGACGAGGGGTGCAGCCAAAAGCCCGTGCCGCTTCGATTTTGTCTGCGGGCACTTGGCGAATCCCTAAATTGGTTAGCCGTACAAGGGGTGGCAGGGCGAAAATAATGGTGACCAGAACGCCAGGAACGTTACCGATTCCAAACAGCATAACGACAGGCACTAGATAGACGAATGCAGGCAGTGTCTGCATGGCATCTAGAACCGGGCGAACGACCCGTTCTATTCGATCGCTACGAGCGGAAAGAATACCCAAAGGGATGCCAAATACGACACAGAAAAACAGTGCAGTCAGAACAAGAGACAGTGTTGTCATCGATTCAGACCAGACTCCAATTAAGCCGAGGAAGGTCAGTGTGATGAAACAGAAAACTCCCATTTTCTTACCTGCTAACTGCCAGCCCATTAACGATGATAGGATGATGCCGATAGAGGGAGGAATTGATTGCAGGACTGTTTCTGACAGGTCTAGTACTTGGTCGATTGGCCAGCGGATTGCACGGAAGAAGCCGCGGAAGTTCTGCACCAAGTAATTAAGTATGCTTTCTACCCATTCTCCCAGTGGAATGCTGAGATACTGAAAAGGATCTAACAGGCTAAATTCAGACATTATAATTTACCTTAGTATTATTATTCTTTAACTCAGTTATGGCTTAGCGTTTTCAGCATCAATTCTTTGGATATAACACCGCAAAAGGTGCCATTGCGTTCTATGACAGGGACTGGGTATTCAGAGCTAGCAACTTGCTTTACAACATCGCTAATCATGTCGTCACTGTAAACTGAATGATGCTGGTCGAATTGTTGCTCTATTAATGAGCTGGCGCTTGCTTGTGCATCAATAGAGACAAGCGGAACCACACCTTGCAGCTTATCGCTGTTATCCAGCAGGTAGCCAAATTGGTTGTTTGTCGGGTCAAAAGGTTGAACTGAACCGTTAATGCGAATTTTGCAGGCGCTTTTCTCGCAAGCAATATCACCAGCTTTAAGGATCTTGCTGACATCAACGCCTTTAAAGAAAGTTTCGACATACTCATCGGCAGGGTTGAGCATAATCTCTTTTGGTGTGCCAATCTGAACAACACGTCCGCCCTCCATAATGGCAATACGGTCGCCAATACGAATCGCTTCATCTAAATCGTGTGAGATAAAGACAATAGTGCGAGCCTGCTCCTGCTGTAGGCGAATCAGCTCTCCCTGCATCTCATGGCGGATTAAAGGATCGAGAGCTGAGAAGGCTTCATCCATTAGCAAGATAGTTGGGTCGTTGGTGAGCGCTCTAGCTAGCCCGACGCGTTGCTGCATTCCGCCGGATAGCTGGTGAGGATAACTGTCGCCATGCTCTCCCAATCCCACTTGTTGTAGCGCCTCTTGTGCTCTTAAGTTACGTTCTTTCTTTTCGACGCCGGATACTTCTAAGCCGAATGCTGCGTTTTCTATAACTGACATATGTGGCATGAGAGCAAAGGACTGAAACACCATGCTCATCTCTTTACGGCGTACATCCAGCAGTTCAGCATCCCCAAGTACGGTAATGTCTTTGCCATTGAGTTCGATGCTGCCAGCAGTTGGCTCTATAAGACGGTTCAGCAGGCGAACCATCGTGGATTTTCCAGAGCCGGATAGCCCCATGATAACGAAAATTTCACCTTTCTTAACAGTAAAACTGGCATCAAAAACACCGACGGTCTGACCGGTTCTTTCAAAGATTTCATCTTTATTTGCGCCGTTTCGCAACATCTTCATCGCAGTCTCTGGCTGTTCGCCAAATACTTTGTAGACGTTTTTAATCGACAGAATATCTGTGCTGTCTGTCATGCTACCCTCTGCATTTTTATGATTATTATTGAAGTCTATCGTGGTGACAGTCGTGCCATATCACAACAATATAAGTTTTCTCATGACTGTTGGTATGCCTATTAAGTTAAGTTCTTTGCTCGAAAGCGTCCAACGACATATTTAGCGTAAAAACCATAACTTGTGGTTATTATTAATATGGCTGCGCAACCTACATCTCTCTTTAATAACCTCGGATGCTCATGAAATTGGTTTAGGGCGAATGATTAGCGCAGTTCCTAGAAAGCACAAAAGCAGCGATCAGGACCATCACTCCCCCTAAATAGGCTGATAAATTGAGCTGTTCCCCAATAAGAGATACTGCAATGAGAACCGCCACTATCGGTTCTAGAGTAGAAAGCGTTGATGCACTAGCAGCGCCAATGAGTGGCGAGCCGCTAATAAAAGTAGCGATGGGAAGAATGGTGGCAAACAATGCCAGCCCCAATGTAGCACTCCAGCCGCTTATCGACTGTGGCAGGTGAATGTGCTCGAGTAGACTGGCTATACTTAATGTTAGGACGCATCCGAACAATATTGAGCATGCTGAAGCTAACGGGTTTTCAGGCTTTGCGTTGTGAGAACCATAAATAATAGCGGCGCCATAGCTGATGGCGGCAAAAAGAGCCCAGAGGATACCATTCAAGTCGCCTCTAAACTCAATGCCTGCAGCCAGCATCACACCTGACATTGCTAATGTCATGCTTATCAGTCGTCCTGCTGTGGCGCTCTCTTTGAGAAATAATATTGAGTAGAGAGTGACAAAGGCAGGGAAAGAAAACATCAGAATCACTGCTAAGCTAACAGACGTTGAATGGCTAGCGTTGTAATACCCCAATGCGGCACAGGCATAACCAACACCAATTAACATGCTTTGCAGGAATGGTTTTTTTCTTGGCAAGCGAATTTTCTTAATTTTCAACCAACCCAGTATTAAAAGTGCCGCGATTAAAAAACGCGATATGAGCAACCCTACGGGGTTGGCACCATCGTTGTAGGCGAAGTGAGAGAAGAGTGGTTGCAGGCCGTAACTAATGGCGGCAATCATCACTAAAATAAAACCCTTGCGATAGTCACGCAGATAGCATTGTTTCTGCATTGAATGGTCCTGATAATAGGAGGAAGTGCACAAAAAAGCCTCTGCATGCAGGGCAGGCAGAGGCTTAAGAGAGGAAAGCTTTAGTCGTTAAGCTTTTGTTTCATGGTATCGCAGTACCAGTCTACAAACTGACATACACCGTTCTCAGCGATATCAGAAAATGGCCCTGGAATATATGAGGGCGAGCTGACCCCGCGGAATGTTTCTTCAACCAGTCTCTTGTCTTGGTCGTTAGTTGCTAGCCAAACTTTAGTGAGATTGTCTAGATCATAGTCGACACCTTCAATCGCATCTTTGGGCACTAGCCATTTAGTTGTTACGAGTGTTTGTCCCGAGTTGAGAGGCAGTACGCGAAAGCTCAGGGCAAAGTCACCAAGGAAGTGGTTCCAAGTGGATGGGTAGTTGAAATAAAGAAGGGCGCCAATGTCTTTAACATCGGTATTATCGAGTCGGCCGTTAACAGCGGGCTGCCCATCCATTGTATAGCTGACCGCTTTAGCAGACAGCGGGATCCGTGTCATACGGTACTGGCCATTTGTATCCATTACTAAACGGCTCGGTAATCCTGCTGCTTCGCATTTATCCCAATGTGCTACCAGTTCTGGATCATCATCGCCTCCAACGCCGGCAACCGAGAGATTTTCGACAAATGAATTGAGCAGTTCAGGATGATTGGCGTCGCAGTGGTAGCACTCACGGTTGTTTTCAAAAACCAGTTTCCAGTTTCCGTCTTCTACTAAATTTGCTTCATGAGCTACTTTGCTGTTTTCAAGGTTATGCGGAGCGATAAACGGGCTTACATCTTTGCGGAATTGCTCAAAATCTGGCGCCTGCTCAGCGACACAAATGTATATGTAGCTATTAACGACTTCGCAATGTACGGGCATCAATCCATGGGCATCGTTGTTGAACTTCTCACCCATGTTACCAGCGAACAATAGTTTGCCGTCTAGGCCAAAAGTCCATTTATGGTACGGGCAAACCAGTTTGGCTGTTTTCCCTTTAGCTTCTGAGCAAACGCGAGAGCCGCGGTGACGGCAAGCGTTATGAAATGCTCTGACATTACCGGCGTCATCGCAAACGATAACTACGGGATAGTCACCCACTTGAATCGTCATGTATTGGCCGGCTTTTTCTATCTCGATAGTATGGCCGGCAAAAATCCACTCTTTGTGCCAGATCTGTTCCAGGTCTTGTTGGTACACATCTTCGTCGCGATAAATTTCCCGTGTCAGGGCGTGGCGCGGTTTACGCTGATTGATCAGCTCCAGAGTTTTAATTTTGCTGGTCATTGTGGTGCTCCCAAAACGCTACGCTGCTGTAGTCGCTGTTATTGTTATGCTTATACTGGTCTCGGCAGGTATATTGGCACTATAGTGTTTTCTCACAGTGCAGTGTGTAACTAAAATACCTGCTGACGTTGTTAGTCATTGTTGTGTCGTTGTCAGTGGCGCCAACACAGCATGTAAGGGTATAACTTACAAAATGTAGGCCTACCCAGATTTGAAATTTAGTGTATGGCTGGGGTTGAAACCGGTAAAGCGACTTTTTATTTAGAGAATTGAATACCTGAAGTTATGGTTAAACATGTAGAGCCTGATCAGATCTTAGTAAAAATGCCTTCACTCCGAGCGGTGAAGTCTTTTGTTGCAGCGGCAAAGTATCAAAATTTCACTCGTGCAGCAGAAGCTCTTTGTGTTACGCAAGCGGCTATTAGTCGCCAAATTAGAGAGCTTGAAGCGTCTTTAGGTGTTTCATTGTTTAAACGAGCTGGGCGCGCCGTTGAACTGACAGAGGCGGGTACCATCTTTTATGATGCCGCCTATTTGTCTTTCGTTAACATAGCGCAGGCTGCACAGCGAATTCAGAACAGTGATAAGCGCAAGCAAGAGTTAACTATCTGCTGTTCACCCGCATTCTCAGCTTTTTGGCTTTCGGCACGCTTACCCGGTTTTTTTGCTGCCAATCCGGACATTGATGTTAGTGTTGTGACGACGAATAACTTTCTTCAGATGGAGCCAGGAGTACACCCTGATATTTTCATTAATAAGGTGAGTGATCCCAGAGAAGGGTATCATTCAATTCCGCTATTTTATGATCTTATCTATCCGGTTTGCTCGCCGCTTTATTTAAAGCAAAACCCAGAGATTAATGATCTAGAAGTGTTGCAAAATCAAACCCTGCTTAACCTCAGTCCTTATGGGCGTTCACAAATTGCGGAGCATGTAGATTGGGGCGTTTGGTTTAGCTCCCAAGGGATCGATATTGATATCGGCCTAGGTGGGGATCGTCATGTGTTCAATGCTAATGATTACAATATGCTGATTCAGATGGTGCTTAACCATCAAGGTGTGTGCCTAGGGTGGCATCAACTAGTATCTCCTATGATCGAACAAGGCTGGCTAGTACGTATTGGTGAAGCTGAGGCCGTTTATCGGGAGAAGTCGCACTACCTTACTTATTCTGAAAGTCGCCAAGATAACGAGGCATTTCGTACGTTTAAGGAATGGTTCCTTGGCTGTATTGCTGATGAGCAAACCTCTGTCGTTCCGCTAGAAAAAATAGCTAAAGCAAGCAATTAGACCCTTTGAAATAAATTTCGGCTGTTCTTCTTTGCTTGCTTTCTCGTGGCTAGTTGTTAGGCCAATACTACCGTTCATAATTAGCCGAAACTCATCAGTGCAGTCTCGGTTGTGTTGATGTGTGGTTCTATCCCAAGACCAAAACCGCTCGGCAAACTCAGTTGCCCCTGTTTCACCGAAAGGCCATTGTCCGGATCATAATGGCCGTCGATATAGGGCGCAGCAACCCAGACCCCATCACATAGCTGAGGCTGTATTGTTGCACCAAGCTGCAAGCAGGCGGAAGCAACCAGATCACCCCCCCAGCTGTCATCTGATGTTATGGGTAAACCGGCAACGTGGCATACATCACGGATAGTTCTCATTTTACTGATACCACCCACTCTGCTTTGCTTCATACCAAAGCCATCGGCGGCGTTGTCTGAAATAGCTCGTAACAGTGTGTTTAGATCTTCAATCACTTCATCCAGATAGAGCGGGCGGGCTATGTGCTGGCGAACCGCTAGGCATTGTTCGTATGTCTGACAGGGTTGCTCCATGACAAAGGCCAGCTCTTTACATGCAAGAGACAAGTTAATAGCATCACGCGGTAGTAGCCCACGGTTAGCATCGACGGCCAATGTGCTGCCTGTTGCTAAAACTTCTGAAACCTTATGTACTGCGGCTATATCTTCTTGAAGCTCTCTGCCACCAACCTTGAGTTGAAGTCTGCGAAAGCCTTGTGCTTGTTTTTCTTTGGCAATCTCTGCTGCTTCATCCGGTGAGGTCAGTCCGATTGCATAATAGGAAGGTACCTTTTCCCGAATCGCTCCGCCTAATAAATCACAAATACGCACACCATAGGTTTTCCCGGCAATATCCCAGAGAGCCATATCAATGGCTGACTTTGCGTAGAGGCTACCGCACAGTGCTTGATTCATCACATCATACACACGGTCAATCAATAGAGGATTCATACCGATTAGGTGAGGGCAGATCTCTTGCAGCGCAGCGCGGCCTCCCAACATATGTTGTGGTTGGTAGGCAGGCCCAAGTGGGCAGAACTCGCCATAGCCAATCAAACCGCTATCAGTGGTTATTCTAACGATAGTTGAATCAAGCGTTGTTAACTCTTGAAGGGCCATTTTATAGGGCTTACCCTTAATAGGTAATGGCCGATGAAAGACAGAGATCTCAACGATTTTCATGCATATTCTCCTTAGGCGGTAGTAAGACCAGCTTGCCAATAAATTTCTTAGCCATAAAGTCTTGCTGAGCCTCTGTGATTTTTTGCAGTGGGTATTCATGTGCAACGAGAGGTTTTAATTCATCACGTTCAATATATTGGATCAAATTTTCGAAAACTGACCGGGGTTGGTAAGTACAGCCAAAAAAGCTTAAATCTTTAAGGTATAACGTTCTTACATCTAACTCGACTATTGGGCCTGCTATTGCGCCTGCTACCGTATAGCGTCCACCTCTGCGTAACAGGTCGAGTAGTTCCGCCCACTGATCTCCAGCGACGAGGTCAATCACGACATCCACTGAGTGATGCCCCAGAACATCCGTCATGCTTTCTCCTCGAGGGATGACTATGTCGGCGCCTAGTGCTTTAAGCTGTTCTACCTTTTCTGCGCCACAGATAGCAATGACTTTAGCATGACGCCGTTTAACCAGTTGTACTGCAGCTGATCCAACACCACCCGATGCACCCGTAATGAGTACCGTTTCATTAGCTTTAACGCCAACTCTATCGATCATGTTTTCGGCAGTAGAGTAAGCGCATGGGAATGATGCTAGTTCAGCGTCAGTCAATGAGCTTTGTACCGCAAATGCCTCGCTTGCAGGGGTTTTGGTATATTGTGCAAACCCACCATCACACTCAGACCCATAGGTAATGCAGCTGAACTCACCTTGTGAGGCTGCTGATTGAAGGTTACGTAACAGTACTCTTTCACCGATTCGACCAGGGTTTACTTGCTCACCAACAGCAACAATCTCGCCACAGCAATCAGCTCCTTGAATTCTTGGAAACTCAAGTGGGATACCAGACCAACTAGCGTCATCATCATCGGCTGTTTCAAATCCTTGTGCGGCGCCTGCATTGGTTTGTCCCGTTACGCCTTTTGAGTACCAGCCAATACGGGTATTGATATCAGTATTATTTACCGCGCTGGCGCCTACTCTGATCAGTACTTCTCCTTTATCTGGAGTTGGTACCGCTAAGTCAGTGCGGTATAGCAGTTTTTCAAGACCGCCGTGCCCTGTTAGAACAACGCCTGTCATTTGATCCGGAATTTTATGGGTTGTCATATTACTTACCACGTCTTTATTGAGCGACGATCGCTCGTATGAATGATGAGACCCTAACTTGTGTTCATTTAACAGCGCGTATCAGGTCGTTACATTGGATATGTTGCCTATTACCCTAAAAAAAATGCATACTTCAAGCAAACTAAAAATAGTTAATCAGCAGTTTAGATTTATTGAATAACTAACGATGAGTTTACTTTTATAGACTCGCTAATTATCTGAGAAGGGTAGGCAATGGATCCGTTACTTGATCTTGAGTTATTACGTACATTTGTCATGGTGGTTCGCACCGGAGAACTGAAGAAAGCAGCCAAAGCTATCTACCGTTCACATGCGGCGGTTAGCATGCAGATGAAACGTTTGGAAGAGCAGCTAGGTACTAGTTTGATGGAACGCAGCAACCAAGGCATCCGGTTAACAGAAGCGGGAAAAACCCTACTCAGTTATAGCGAGCAATTTTTAAAATTGAATAATGCGACCTTGTCAGCACTAGCCGAAAAGGACCTTTCAGGACAACTTAGTTTTGGCATCCCAACAGACTATGCTCAGGACTTTCTTAACTTTTTTATGCCGGTACTCACGCAAGAACTGCCCAACCTTGAAGCTAAAATAATCTGCGATCGTAGCCGAAACTTGAGAAAGAAACTGGATGCGGGGGAGCTGGATATTGCCATTGTTGCAGGCGAGGATGAATACCCGGATGAGATGTTACTGTGGAGTGAACGCTTGATATGGTCTGGACCGGCCTGTGCAAGGCTGGAAGAGAAGGAGGAGGTGCCGGTCGCGATACATGAAGATAACTGTATTGTTCGTGATCTATGCTTGGAAGGGCTGAAAAAAGCTAATATTCCATACAAGCAAGTGTTTGGTAGCCCGGTTCTTGAGAACGTTGCAACAGCTGTTCATGCAGGCTTTGCTATATCTCTGTTACCGGAATCATTGCTGATTCTAGATAAAACCAGAATGTTACCCGCGAATATTTTGAACAGTAACCTAGTGCTGAAAATGAATATGATTTACTCATCATCGGTTGATGCACAGGTATTAAAACGAATCTCAGAATGCTTGTTGATCGCCTCTGGTATCCAGAAAAAAACACATTTAACCGACTAAGTCGTTATGTAATCGGTATAGCCGGTAAGCCTGTCCCCATTTATCTTATTAAACCCTCGCTTTGTAATCCTGTATATGCGGAGGTTGCGCTCCCATTTTTTGTGGGTTATCTGGCTCTCATAACCTGAAGTTATGTTTTCTGTGAATAAAAGGTTGATTGTGGAGTCCTGCCCCCCCTCGTTACCATTTTATCAAGCTGTTTTATAAACCAGATGAGTCTCTCTAAGATTTTCTAGTCTCTTAAAACGACCATCAATAACAATGATAACGAAGGTGAGTTAAATGCACTTCGAAGGGATTTATACTCCAGTAATCACACCGTTTAAGGAAGATTACTCTATCGACTATGATGCTTACACAGCTCATGTTCAGTACTTACAGGCGTCTGGCGTTCACGGCTTGATGATCGGCGGTACGACCGGTGAATACTATGTCGAGACTCATGAAGAACGAGTTGCGCTGTTAAAGATCGCTCGTGAGATTTGTGGCGATAGTCTGCAGATTATCTTTGGTACTGGTTCGGTCAATCCAGATGCGTCGTTAAAGTTGGCTGAAGATGCCGCTAAGTATCAGGCGGATGTGATTTTGGTGGCAACTCCGCCTTATTCTTTACCAACACAACGTGAGCTGGCGCTGCATGCGCTAGCCGTGGATCGCGCCGCTGATCTGCCCATAATGTTGTACAACTACCCGGATCGTATGGGCGTCAATATGGAAGAGGAGTTTCTCGACCGTGTGGGGCGTTCTAACAATTTCTGCGGTATCAAAGAAAGCTCCGGTGATATCAATCGCTTGCACATGCTGGCACGTGACTATCCGCATATACAGGTTGCCTGCGGTATGGATGATCAGGCCTTAGAGTTTTTCGCCTGGGGAGCTAAAAGCTGGGTGTGTGCGGGGTCTAACTTCCTGCCGACAGAGCATCTGGCACTGTATAACGCCTGTGTTGTTGAAAATGATTTCAACAAGGGACGTCGCATTATGTCAGCCATGATGCCACTCATGCGGGTATTAGAGCAGGGCGGTAAATTTATTCAGAGCGTTAAGCATGGCGTAACACTGGATGGCCGTGTTTCCGGTCAAGTGCGTAAGCCATTGCGCGGCCTGAATAAGGATGAAAAACAAGCAATGGCTCAAGTAGTCAAAACGCTGAAAACAACCATTGCCGGTATCGCCGCTGAAACGCCAGAAGACACATTTGTGAAGACTATCAAAGCCAACATCAGCAAAACAAAAGCTGAAGTTGCCAGCACACAGGCGGGGGAATAACGCATGTCAGACCTGTTAACTTTGGAAGAATACAAAGCGATTGCTGCAGAGCTGAATCCGCCTGCCATGAGCTTTATCAATGGTGGTTTTCGCCCAGCGCTATCGGGCAATACATTTGAAACTATCAACCCGGCGACCGGTGAGCTACTCGCTAATGTGGCTGCCTGTAATGCTGATGATGTTGATTTTGCTGTTAGCAAAGCGCGTGAAGCCTTTGAAGATGGCCGCTGGAGTAAGCTTCATCCGGTGGCACGTAAAGAAGTACTGATTAAACTCTGCAAGCTGGTAAAAGAGAACAGCCGTGAACTGGCGGTATTGGAAAGCTTGGACTCAGGTAAACCGATTGCTGATTGCGAAGGTATCGATATCCCTGAGTTTATCCATACGCTGACATGGCATGCTGAAGCGGCGGATAAAATTTATGACCAAACGGCACCGGTCGGTTCTGACGCCATCGCGATGATCGTACGTGAACCCGTCGGTGTAGTGGGGGCTGTATTGCCTTGGAACTTTCCTCTGCTCATGTTGGCGTGGAAGATTGCACCGGCGCTGGCGGCGGGTTGCACAATGGTGGTTAAACCTGCCGAGCAAACCTCACTCACGGCTTTGCGCATTGCTGAACTGGCGGCTGAAGCGGGCTTGCCTAAAGGTGTGTTAAACGTGATCACCGGTGGTGGCGCTGAAGTGGGTGAGCCTTTAGGTCTGCATATGGATGTGGACATGGTGACGTTTACCGGCTCCACCGTTACTGGACGTCGTTTCTTGCGTTATGCCGCGGACTCGAATCTCAAGAAAGTCGTATTGGAGTTGGGTGGCAAGAACCCATGCATCGTACTGGATGATGCCGAAGATCTGGACAAAGTGGCTGAGCAAGTGTGTGCAGCGGCTTTCTGGAACATGGGTGAAAACTGCTCTGCTGGTTCTCGTCTGATCGTTCAGGCCGGTGTAAAAGAGCAGCTATTGGAACGCATTAAAGCACATGCGCGTGATTGGAATACCGGTGATCCGCTGGACCCGACTAAGCAGTTAGGTGCAATGATCGATGCCGGACACTTTGCTAAAGTCAGCGGTTATCTGCATGAAGGAAAATCCGCAGGCCATGACGTGGTGTTGGGTGGCGAAACCATGGATGGCATCTTTATCCAACCCACTGTGTTTGATGGTGTCAGCAATGACGACAAACTCGCACAAGAAGAGATCTTTGGTCCAGTATTGTCGGTAATTACGGTTGCTAGTTATGACGAAGCGATTCAGGTTGCCAACGATACTGACTATGGTCTGGCGGCATCAGTATTCACGGCGAATGGTAAGAAAGCCCTGCGTGCTGCTCAAGCCATTAAGGCCGGTACTGTGACCGTAAACTGCTTCGGTGAAGGCGACATTACCACACCGTTTGGCGGCTATAAGCAGTCGGGCTTTGGTGGTCGTGATAACTCCATCCATGCCCATGATCAGTACACCGAGCTGAAAACAATCTGGGTCGACCTGAGTGATGATGCTGTTGACGGTTGCGTTGACTGAGTAAACATCAGTATTGAATCCGCATAGGTGCTAATGCAGGTACCTATGCGGTTCAGACAGGAACCGATTTATGAGTAAAAGTATTCACGTAAAGCGCTTGCCTAAGGACCCTGGGCCTGCAGCTTGGAATAGCATATTGCCAGCAGCGACTGAGTATCCTCAGCTTAACGATGATATTTCTGCAGACTGGGTCGTTGTCGGTGGTGGCTTTACTGGCCTCGCTGCGGCTCGTCGATTAAGCCAGCTGGTGGGTGATGAGTCGATTGTTTTGCTTGAAGCAAACAATCTGGCAGATGGGCCAGCAGGGCGTAACTCAGGTTTTATGATTGATCTTCCCCATGACCTGAATTCTGAGACCTATGCCGGTGCTCATGAGCAAGACTTGCAGCAGATTCGTTTGAATCGGGCGGCCATTGATTTTGCCCGTGATATGGCACAAGAGTATGGCATGAGTCGTGAGGTGTTTGACCCCTGTGGCAAAGTAACAGCTGCAGGGTCTAGCCGCGGTGAGGAGCATATAGAAAGCTACCGTAAGCACCTTGAAACGTTGGGTGAAACTTACAAGTTGATGAACACCAGCGAGATGAAAGACTGGACGGGTACTGAGTTCTATCGCCAAGGATTGTTTACGCCTGGTGCGGTAATGATTCAACCAGCAGCTTTTGTTCGTGAGGCCGCACAAGGTTTGAGTTCACAGGTAGTTTTCTTTGAGAAAAGTCCAGTCATTGGAATCGAAACCGGTGAAGTACACCGCCTGAATACGCCTAACGGTTCAGTCAGAGCGAAGAATGTGATTCTGGCCGTTAATGGGCATATCCAGTCGTTCGGGTTTTTTCCCCGCCAGTTGCTGCACGTGTTTACCTATGCATCGATGACTCGTGCCTTGAGCAGCACTGAAATAAAACAGCTTGGAGGTGTGAGTGATTGGGGGGTATTACCGGCAGATCCGATGGGAACAACCGTACGGCGAAGTTCTGATTTTATGGGTAGCGGGCACCGTGTGGTGGTTCGTAATCATGCAACGCTCAATCAGAATATGGAAGTAACCGAGCGCAATTTACGTAATGCGGCAAAATTACAGGACCGTTCTTTTGCTCGCCGTTTTCCTATGCTTAAGGGTGTCGATATTGAGCATCGCTGGGGTGGTAGGCTTTGTTTGTCTTGGAACTCGATGCCAGCGTTTGGTGAAGTAGAACAACGCATTTGGTCAGCGGCTTGCCAAAATGGCTTAGGTACTGTTAAAGGTACGCTGTCTGGCATGATGGCAGCAGAGCAGGCCGTATTAGGTCAGTCTGATCTGCTGAGTGAGTTTTTAGAGCATCAGGCACCTTCAAAATTACCGCCTGAGCCGTTCCTTTCATTAGGCGCCAACATGTCGATGAAATGGAAAGAGTGGCAGGCCGGAATCGAACTGTGATTGTGCGTTTTTTCAACTATTCTAGCTATTACGAATATTGCAGCTAATAAAAATAATTTGGGCAGATTGTTAAGGCTGCCAGGAGAGGCCGATGAGCGAATTTAATACCTCCGATTTCATGAACCCCATGATGACGCAAACCTGGTCAAATGGTCGCCATGAAGTGCGTTGTGTCAAAGTCATTGCCGAAACGCATGATGTCACTACTTTCACCTTTGGAATGAACCAACCGGTGTTGTTCTTTTTCAAACCGGGGCAATTTGTCACTTTGGAGCTAGAGATCGATGGTGAGCGAGTGATGCGCTCATATACCATTTCTAGCTCACCTTCGATTCCATATAGTTTTTCGATTACGGTAAAGCGCGTGGCTGGCGGTAAAGTATCAAACTGGCTGCATGATAACCTTAAGTCGGGTGATCAGGTCGCGGTTCATGGCCCCGTCGGGCAGTTTAACTGTATGGACTTTCCATCAGAAAAAATACTTCTTTTATCGGGCGGTGTGGGCATCACGCCGGTGATGTCGATGGCACGCTGGTGGTTTGATACCGACTCTGAAGTAGACATTGTTTTTGCTCATAGCGCTCGAAGCCCTAGGGATATAATTTATTCACGTGAGCTGGAATATATGTCGAGTCGAATCGATAATTTTCAGATGCATCTGATTTGTGAATCGACAGGGATTGGGCAAGCGTGGAATGGTTATCGTGGTTATCTTAACTATCACATGTTGAGTTTGATCGCCCCTGACTTTATGACACGAGAAGTGTTTTGTTGTGGTCCCGAGCCCTATATGAAAGCGGTTAAGTTGATGCTCCAGGGTGTTGGGTTTGATATGGATCGCTACCATGAAGAATCCTTTGGCGAGACACCGGTTAAGGATGTTGAGCTAGCAGAAAAACATGCTGATGCAGCAGAGGTTGAAAATTTACAACCCAAAGAGATGGTACAGGTCAGCTTTACCGACGCAGGCCAATCGGTTGCGGTAGCGCTGGGTACTAATTTAAATGAGGCGGCGAATGAGGCCGGAGTAAATATCTCTAAGGCATGTGGTGTGGGTATCTGTGGAGCTTGTCGAGTAAAAGTCATATCCGGTGATTTTGAAATGGCTCAAAATGGCGGTATTAGTGAGGAAGAGATCGAACAAGGCTATGTCTTATCTTGCTGTACGAATGTGATAGGCGATATAGAGATAGATTACTAACCTGTTTAGTTTTTGCTAGAAGGGGCAACGACTACTTTTATACAGGGCTGAGGCCCTGTTTTTTGTTAATGAAGTACGCTGTTTTTCGAGTAACTTATGCAACAGAAACTGAGAGGCCTACCGTCGTTGACTGCGTTGCGTACTTTTGAAGTGGCAGCACGCTATTGCAGCTTTAAACAAGCAGCTGAGGAGTTATGTGTTACTCAGGCTGCGGTAAGCCGACAAGTTAGGCAGCTGGAAACGCAATTAGATGTTGAGCTGTTTGTGCGTAGTCATCGAAGAGTCGATCTAACAGAGCAGGGCACTAAGCTGTTTCAGACAGTACATCGCTCGCTGGCAGATATAGCGGCTATCAGTTACGAAATGCAGTCAGGCCCTCGCCTAAATAATATTAACTTGTATGCCACCAGTTCATTTTCACGGCTGTGGCTGGTGCCACGTCTTAATCAGTTACGTAGGGCGCACTCACAGGTCCATCTACATCTGATCAGCGTGGAAGAAAACCCCGCGATGTCAGACAAGTTTGATGCGGGTATTACGCTTGGATTGGAGGATAACAACGCTTACCAGTCTGACTTTCTGTTTTCGGAGGATGTATTTCCTGTCTGTACGCAGGTATTTCTTGAGGCTAACCCAACAGCCAACTCTATAGAAGGGTTGATGCAACTACCGTTACTTGAGCTGGATGCTAAGTTTTGGAATGCAAAATGGTGGTCTGCAGTAGACTGGTCGTTTTGGTTCGATCAGCAAGGCTTGGACTGTGCTGATGTAAGCACTGATATCTCTTTCAGCCATTTTCCTATGCTATTGGATGCGGTATTGCAGGATGTAGGAGTGGGGCTTAGTTGGCAGCATCTGGTGCAGGATATGTTAGATGATGGGCGGCTTATTCAGCCGGTAATAGAACGTTATTCAGCACCGGAAAGAAAGCATTATTTTGTTTGTCGTAAAGACCTAGCAGAAAAACCAGAGATGAAGTTATTACGCGCCTGGCTGCTCGAACAAACGGCTATTTTTAGAATGTAATAGCTTATTTTAATAATATATATGGCTCGTTCGCTAGAAAAACCGCTAATGCTTATTACCGGTTTGTTGTTTGTACAGGTCAAAAAGGTAGAGGTAATTTGGCTGTTCTGCCGCCATCGATAACAAAATTTTGGCCGGTGATAAACCCTGCTTCCTCAGACACTAAAAAAGCGACCATGCTGCCTATATCAGAAGGCTCACCGGTTCGACCGACAGGATGCATCGCGCGTAGGTCTTGCTTGGCTTGCTGCGGATCATCTTGGGAATTAATGTAATCATTACTCAGGTCTGAGTTAATCCAGCCAGGGGCAATGGAGTTACAGCGGATGCCATCTTTACCTAGGTCAATGGCCAAGGCGCGAGTGAAACCGTGAACGCCAGCTTTTGAACCACAATAGGCAACATGGTAAGGGTTAGCGCCGATGCCTTCGATAGAACCAATATTGATGATGCTCGCATTACCTTTGGCACGCATCTGACTCAGCACCGCTTTAGCAAGAAACACCGGTGCCCGCATATTGACGATCATCATACGATCCCAATTTTCTTCGTCCATATCCTCTATATGTTGCTCGAACATAAAACCGGCATTGTTAACAAGAATGTCGGTGCCCCCAAGCTCTGCAGCAACTGATGCGATCTGATAGGGCGCTTCAATCTCGCTCAGGTCTGATTGAATATAAAAAACCTTGGCGTTACTTTGTAGCGCTTCATCAAGAGGTTGGCGTTGGGCTATTAATACCCGTGCTCCAGCGGCCAACAGTCTTTCGGTTATACCACGGCCGATACCACGGCCTCCGCCTGTGACAATGGCTAGCTTATCTTGTAGATTCATTATCAACCCTCACCCTGATACCGGTTTTGCACCGGTGACTTCTATGGTTTCACCAGCAATATAACGCGACTGATCTGATGCGAGAAAAGCGATTACATCGGCGATATCTTCAGGTTCGGCAATACGCCCAAGCGGTACTGTTTTGTTAAGCTCTTCCACGGCCTTATCAGGATCAAGACCGCGACGCTCAAACCCACTTCTAATCATCGGTGTATTGATCTCGTGGGGGCAGACTGCATTAACGCGTATTTTCATAGGCGCACAATCACGTCCCAGATTTTTAGTCAGTGCTGCAACGGCGCCCTTACTGGTGCAATAAGCAACGTGTGCAGGCCCAGGGTGAGTGCCCCAGACAGATGAGGTGTTAACGATTGCTCCACCACCGCGTTTTTCCATATATGGGATGGCTGCACGGCACAGGAAAAAGACGGCATTAAGGTTAACGTCCATCGCCAGAGACCACATGTCATCAGTAGTTTCTTCAATAGTGCCCCGTGGAATGACGCCAGCATTGTTAAGTAAAATGTCGATTCCACCAAAGGTCTCGATCGTCGCCTTGATCAGCTGCTCGCAATAACCCTTTTCACGTAGGTTACCAGCAAAAAAGGCGATGTCGGCTCCTGTTGCACGTGCCTCTTCAGCGACGTCCCGGCAGCCCGTTTCATCCATATCAGCAATCATGATACGTGCACCTTCGCTAGCAAAAAGTCTCACTAAAGTCCGGCCAACACCACCTGCACCGCCGGTGATAACGGCAATTTGATTTTCGAATCGCATTATTTTTATCCTTATCTAGCAAAATTGATCAGTGTTGATGTGACTGATGGTGCCGTAATAATAGGGAAGGCGACAAACGATCTTTTAGGCAGGTTTAGGTAACCTTAAGTTAAGTGAATGAGGTTTGATAGCAGGTGTGCCCACAGCGTGATAATCACGGAGTGGGCTAGATGTTTAGAAAGAGGTTAATTCAATTTCCATGTTTTACTTAAGGCGTTATTTATTGTTTATTTTGGTCAACTTTCTCGGCTAGAAGGCATAGCATTTCCCACATTAGGGTGGCGCCCACTAACGCAGTTGCACCACTTGCATCAAACGGCGGAGACACTTCTACTAGATCTGCACCGATAAGGTTTAATCCTCTTAGCCCACGAACCAGCAGCTGTGCTTCTACCGTTGTTAGGCCGCCGATTTCAGGAGTGCCGGTACCGGGGGCGAAAACTGGATCGAGACAGTCGACATCAAAGCTGATATAGGTTGCCTGATCACCGACAACATCGCGCGCAATTTCTAGTGCTTTTTTCACACCGAGTTCAGTGAACTCTTCCATGCGCATTACTCGAATACCTTGTTCTAGGCCCCAGTTATCGTCATTTTCGCTATACAGGCCACCTCTTATACCAATCTGAACGATTCGTTTTGGGTCAAGGATCCCCTCTTCGATAGCGCGTCGAAATGGCGTGCCATGGGTATACTTGCAGTCACCAAAATAACGATCCCACGTATCCGTATGTGCATCAAAATGAACCATGCCTAAAGGGCCATGCTTCTTGGCCAATGCACGTAATACTGGCAAGCTGACTAGGTGATCACCACCGGCACCGAGAGGCACAATATTTTGCTCAACCATCTCTGAGACAAACTGCTCAATCATGTCTAGCGTGGGCTCGATTTGTAGCGGATTAACCGGTGCGTCACCAAAGTCTGCACACTTAGCGAGTTTAAATGGGCTTAGATTAAGCACAGGGTGCACCTTACGCATAAGAGATGAGGCATCACGGATCTGTCGTGGGCCATGACGAGCACCGGCGCGATTAGTTGTACCGCCATCCCAAGGAATTCCGTATAGCCCGATATCGGCTTGAGGGGCTTGAGCGATGCTGTAATGGGGCAAGCGCATAAAAGTGGCTATACCCGCATAGCGAGGGACGGTTTCAGAAGCCAGAGGGCTAAAGCTAAGCTCTTGTGGGTGAGACATTTTGGTTCCTCAACTCATTTAGTAAAGATCTACTTTATGAATTGAGGTGTGTGCAATAAATGGCAAATGTTGCAGGTAAAGTTGCCTAAATCAGAAACTAACGAGGATCGTACTTTTTAAAGGCGTTAAGTAATGTTTTGCGCAGCATATTAGGGCGCGAATCACGCTGTACAATGACTTTAAATGGCACTTTATAATTGAGTGTTTGGGGGAGCAGAGCACGCATTAATTGTTTGTCACTCCAAAGTACTGCGTAATGCTTTGGCAAAAAACCAACATACTGGCCACTAAGAATTAGCGTAGCGATACCTTCTACCTGATAAGAGGTAGCACTGGCTTTCAACTGTGGGAACTGCTTTTTTAGCATAACGGAGTGGGTGTATCCCGGGGCAATAAAGTCATACTGGCTGACAGTATCTATATTGACTTGATCGTCTGGAACCTTGAACAAGGGGTGATTATGACCGCAGTAGAACAATGATGTTTCATTATATAAGTCATAGTATTCCAGCCCTGGCAGGTCGTGATGTTGGGGAATAATACCTATATTGAAGCGTCCTTCTATAACGGCTCGTTCGACCTCATTTGGAGCGGCAACTTGTAAGTTGATTTTCACCCCAGGTTCTTGCTGATGAAATGCCCCTAGAATCTCAACAACAGGCGAGTTTGGGTCGGTAAGCATATTGTCAGTAAGGCCCAGCGTCACTTCGCCAATCAGGTGGCTATGCAGGGCATTAACGTTAGCTCTAAATTTTTCTAGATCAAGGACCAGTTCCTGTATGGCTTCATAGACCAATCTGCCATGGTCAGTTAGCTGAAATCCAGAACGGCCACGTTGGCATAGGTTCATATCAAGCCGGGCTTCTAGGTCGGACATCTGGCGGCTGATAGCTGAGCGGCCAATGTTAAGCTCGACCTCTGCTGCTGAAAAGCCACCGCATTCAACAACGGTTTTAAAGATACGTAGTAGCTTTAGATCGATATCTGCAATTTGGCCGGACAGGCTGGAGCGTTTCATAGAAAGGGCATCTGGATAATGGTACAAGCAAGGTTAACCGAAAAAAGCCCTGCAAGCATAGCTGGCAAGGCAATCCAGAAGTACTTAATAGCTAGATTACACTTCGCTACGGCCAAGCAAACGAAGAATGCGATTAAGCTTATCTTTACCGCCAATACTCTCATAGTGTTTTGGCCATACAGCTGTTGTGGCTTTCTCTATCCACTCTTTTTCGCCATTTGCTGGATCGGTAATTATCATGCCTTTCTCAACCAATCGCTGTTTGATCCGTGCTTCATTTGCTGTAAGGAACTCTGCACTGTGCTTGGAGGCTGTTTCGCCTGCTTTAATAATAGCCTGCTGAACCTTAGGTGTTTGAGCCTGAAAAATGCTTTCACTCATAATTAAAGGTTCAATAGAAAAGATATAACGGATATTTGTTACATACTTTTGTACCGTATCGAACTTCATCGCATCTACTGTCACATAGGGGTTATCTTGCCCATCAACAACGCCTTGCTGCAGTGCTGTGAAGGTTTCAGCCCAAGACATAGGTGTAGGGTTACCTCCCCATGCTTTATAGGTATCGATCATAATTTCATTTTTGGGTACCCGCACGATAACCTGCTGCAGGTCTTCTAAGGTTTCAATTGGTTGTTTGGAGTTTGTTAGTACTCTAAACCCTGTATACGCCCATCCAACAATCCGCACGCCGGCATCATTTACGGTGTTTTCAATTAGCTCAGCGCCGACTTCTCCTTGAGTAAGTAGTTCAGCTTCTTCAAGACTTTGAATTACATAAGGTAAGGTGAAAACACCAACGCTAGGGGAGAAGGGCGTAACGTTATTAATAGCAAGAATAGAGAAGTCGAGTGTGCCAAGGCCAGTTTCAACAACGGTATCCTGCTCGCTACCCAGTTGGCTATTCATGAACAGGTGCCCACTGAACTCGCCGTTTGTATTGGCTTCTAGTTGCTCAACAAACTTCAAACCAAATGCATGTTGTGAGCTGCCTTCAGAATCGCCACCTGCAATCTTCCACGCTGTTGCAGCAAAACCGCTGCTGCTACCAAGCAGTATTGCAGTGGTTAAGGATATCGCTATGGCATTATTATTTTTATACTTCATATCAACCTCAGAGTAATTTTATTATCACCAGAGACCTGTAGCGGAATAGCCGCCTTGTCTGACAAGTCTGAAACCATCCTGCGCTAAATACTCGAGTGATTAAATGCAAACGTTTTATTGTTTAGTTGCTGTAATTGGAAACAATGATGTGAATACAGGCCTGGCTCGGAGTTTAGCGCTATAGACAGAGCAAAAAACGTAGATGTAGCAAGCAAGTACTCGTGTAGATGGCTGTTATGATGTGCTTTGTGATGACCGCTGTCGCGGCCATTACTAATTATTAAATTTTCATAGTTTCGAAGCGGCTCGTATTGCTTGAGTTTTTCCATTGTAGCCCCATGAATTGGCCGGTATTTCATCAACTACTACATAGCAAGCTTCTTGTATTGTGCCAATTTCATCTCGTAACATTTTTATTGTTTCGGAAATCATATTGGTTTTTTCTTCTGAGGTATTGGTCCCTGCTGTAACCTTAATATCTACATATGCACAAATAGGGTTTTCTGGATTTAAGGCTACAGAGTTAATTGCCCATTGTTGTGGGCTATCTTCTTGTATATGCACCGCGGTTACTTCTTGACGTTTTCCCATAATGGTATTCATGAGTAAGGTTGTTTTTTGCTGAAGTTTACCTCTTTGTTCGTTATCTAATGTAGTACCTAGGCGTATGTTAATGTATGGCATTTTTTGTAGTCCTATTTTTTATTAATGTTGTTATGTAAATGGTTGTATATACAACTATATGTGTGAAAAAATTACTTTTCCTCCACAATGTTTTGTATTTTTCTTAGATTAGATACCGTTTGGGAAAGGTCATCTTGGCCGATGATGCTACTCATCAGTTTAGATAAGTTTTTGCCCGTTTGATCTAGTTCATCATGAATTTCAATAGCTGCTTTTGTTGGGTAAATCTGAATTTCTCTGCCATCTTGGGCTGTCATTTTTCGTATCAGAAACCCGCGTTTCACTAAGCTGTCTAGGAAACGAGTTACTGTAGACCGAGAAAGGCTGAGTTCTTTTGCTAATTCGCGAGGCATTAAACCTGGCTTTGAAAGAACTGCACGCAACAAAAAGGCATGAGAGGGCGACAAATCCAAAGGTTTGTACGCCTCAGTCCAAATACGGGTTACAGTTCGTGCCAAAGCATTACTGTTAAAATATAAGCATTCTTCAAACATGCGTATAAGGCTAATTTAATATAATTGTATATGCAACTACTATTTGTAAGTAGGTTTAACTCAAGGTGTTGTCTCAGCGCTCTTTTTGTTGTTGTGTTCATGTCGGATTCGCATTCAAAGAGCATTCAATCATGAGTTTAAAGCAGCTTGATATTAGGAGGTGGACTTTCCATTTAATTCGTTGATTTTTAATCAAGTAATTTATTATTCAGCTTAAAAATGCATTGAAATAAGTGCTTTAGTATAGTGCTTTCTTGTGAGCAATTTATTGTCGCTATCTGTAGGTTCTTGCGCTGCTGATTTTGTTTAAGCGATCGTTAATTCTGAGACAGAAAATAAGCAGTTACAAAACAATCATTTTTTAAGGTATATAAGAATGACAATAAATTATCAGGTCATTGATCAGCACCAATTAGCGTTTGAATACCTCGATACGCTTCAGGCATTGATGGAAAAAGTCATCAATCAAAACGCCGCGCCTTATTTGTATCCACCAGAAGCGGGTTTTTTTGAACGAATACTAGGGGGTGGATTCGTTAAAGTGATAGCGCTAGATGCAGGCCGGCTCGTAGGGTTTTCAGTACTAAGACTGTTGGATGCTTGGCCTAGTTACCTGAAAGAGCAATCATTACCCGCCGAACAAAGTGCAATGATTTTTTTTACTGTAGTAGACCCTGACTATCGTGGCCAAGGTATAAATAAAAATATGTCCCAACTTAGAATCGAATCAGCACAACAAGCAGGCATTAAATATTTGATATCAACTGTCCATCCTGATAACCATCCCAGTATGCGAAGCCTTAAAGCCATCGGCATGAGGCAAATAGCTCAGAGGCCGATGTTTCAAGAGCAGTTATTACGCAACGTCATGTTTAAAGAGATTTAGGCCACAGTCGTTCTTTTGTTGTGGTCGTATTCTTGTATGTAAGCCATTGCCTTTTCTTCTATCAGTGCAGGGAGTGTTAGCTTGTACCTTTTGGCTGCACAGTAAATTACCAAATAAATTAGAGTGTCGAAGGCTTCTTGTTGGCCTACATATGAAAGTTGGGTGATGATTTGCCAAACAGTGACACTATCGGGGAACTCTAATCCGGGTAAGCCATTCACATCAAAAACTTTGAGCTGTCCTGACTCGTCTAAACGGCAGTCCATACGAGTGACATCACGTATATTTAAGGCTTTACATACAGATAACGCGAGGGCTGGAATTTGCGCCAAAATGTGTGCTTCGGTCACCATACTCATTCGCTTACTACCACCCCAGTCTTGCAGTCTATCGGTGCGGTCGAGCACTGATTCGGCCCCATTGTGATTGTCGGCTGTATAATAAGTTGATAGCAGTAGCTGCTCTTCGCCGCTATCAAATACTGCGACTGTTATATCATTGCCAGGTAAAAACTCTTCAACCATTACCGGATAGCCAAAATCCGCGCCCATTTGAGTTATTTTCGACGTTAGTGAGTTGATATCTTTAACGATGCAATCTTGGCTAATACCAACACTAGATGACAATGCATCGGGTTTAACGAATAGCGGGAAGCTCATAGAGCGGGCGACAATGATGCTATCAAGCTCGGCCAACATAGGCTCACTGATTGAGGCAAAAGCAGGAATCGGTATATTGGCCTTTTCTAAAATAGATTGGCAATTATGTTTAAGCAATACATCACTTAAGGCTTGCCTGTCTGAACCGATAAAAGGCAGATTATGTTGATTCAATACATCAGCTAACCAAAAACAATGATCGCTATTAGCCGCTTCTTTTACTTTATATGCGTTAGCCCAAATGAGGCAGGGCTTTTGTTTGATTATATCAATGGCATCAAGTAGCGATTGTCGGCTATCGACTTCATACACATCGACGGTCGCACCTGCGCGTCGCAAAGAATTTAATACGGGTTGTTGGGTTTTGGGTGTTATAGCCCAGCCTAAAGGCCAAAAGCCAGTGCTGTTGATGATAGTAATGTTCACTGCACGTTCCTTGATATCTATCGGTAGATCCATTATTAAAATATAAAATCAGTTACATTTTAGGGTGTTTGTTTTTCCAATTTTGTAAGTATGACCTTTGCCAGTGTGCAATTATGTTACACACCTGTTTTGGTCGATTTTTTGTATAGCTCCCGTGTTAAGTCATGACACTGCTTTCATTCACGTGATGATCAGGCAGAGCAAAGTGAAATTCAGTGCTTTCCTATTACTTCACGTTTACGAGCCTTTTGCAAAAGCGCGCATTATCAACAAACAGACTTATACCTAAGCTGAACCAAAATGGTGACTTTTTTAACTCGCTATGATGGTTTAATATTTGAATTTAAACGTTTTTATATTTCTTGTTAGTTTTCAATATATGTTTGGTTTTTTGAAGTATCGGGGGGCTGTGAATACAGAATTGAGTCTTGAAAGGCTTTAAAAAGGCAGGCCCGTATAAACTTATTAAAAGTCCATACAGGCCTGATTTCTAAAGTGTCATGGAGAGTGCGGCGAGCCACGTGTTACTGCTTATCGCTTCCTTCATTCTTTACTTCGTGATACCAAAGGTCATGATGTTGCTTAGCCCATGTTTCATCAACATGGCCGCTTTTCATGCCCTCGAGTGCGCCTTCAGTACCGGCGGTACCGATGTAGATATGGCCGAACGAAGCGGCTATCAATAGCAGTGATACGGAGCCATGAATTAGGTTCGCAAGTTGCATTGTTTCGCGGGATTGGTCAAAGTTTGGGAAATCCATGACTAATCCGCTAATACAAACAACCAGGCCGGCTATTGTTAGCACCCAAAACCATGCTTTTTCACCACCGTTCATGTAGCCCGCGCTAGGGTGGGTTTTGCCGACCATGCCGCCGCCTTGCATAAACCATTTGATATCAGTGCTGTTAAAGAAGTTATGCTTCATCCATTTGATGATCATGACTAATAACGCCACTACAAATATAGGCCCTAAGTAGTTGTGAGCTAGCTTACAGGCTGTGGCGTAGTTGCCCCAAAGCGAATCGCCTAATGCGGCGCGTAGGAAGAACTTCCCGTAGAGCAGGGTTAAGCCCGAAATGGCCAAGATGATAAACAGTGTGGCAACCGTCCAATGCATGGCGCGATCAAAACGCTTCCAACGCTCAACTGTGCTACCCGTACGGGGGGAGTCAAGCTTATTTTGTCCCACCAGAATATAAAACAAAAGCAGTACGGCAAGCGTGCCGCCCATAGCATAGGCGCCTGCTGGTGTTACCCATTGGTTACGCCATTGCCGCCACTCTTCACCTTGCACATTGATGAGCTGATTGGCTTCTCTTGTTTGTGATTGTGTTTGTCCTGCTTCACCTTGTTGTATGGCTCTCCAGTATTCAGGGCCTGCAAAGCTCGCGACTTTTCTTTCAGCGGGCCTCGCTTCTGAAGAGTTGGATGCTTGTGTTAGCCCAGAGAACAGCAGCGTGAATGCTAATGTGAGTGCCAGCAAGGGCAGCAGTAAGGTATGAAATGGCAGTGTAACACTGGGCCATTTATGTGGAATCATAGATCCCCCTAATAATAAGGCGCCGGAGTGTTCCGGCGCGTTAAGGGTTAAGAGCTAAAGTTTAGGCTTTAGGTTGCGTCGCATCATAAGCCAAGTCTGTTTCGTTCTGAAGTGTTGTTTGTGCCCACGCACCATCATTGTGACCTCGGTAGATCACACGCTCACGGAAGATATCAGACACTTCGGCAGCATCACCTGCCAACAGTGCTTTGGTGGAGCACATTTCAGCACACATGGGCAGCTTGCCTTCGGCAATACGGTTGGCACCGTATTTGGCTTTTTCTTCTGGGCTGTTGTCCTCTTCAGGGCCGCCTGCACAGAAAGTACACTTATCCATTTTCCCACGTTCACCAAAAGCAGCATCGCTCGGGAATTGTGGCGCTCCAAATGGGCAGGCAAATAAGCAGTAGCCACAGCCGATGCAACCATCTTTATTGTGTAGCACGATGCCATCTTCCGTTTGATAAAAAACGTCAGTAGGGCAGACGGCCATACAAGGCGCGTCTGTGCAGTGCATACACGCAACCGAGATGGAGGTTTCACCGGGTTCGCCGTCATTAATAGTGACGACACGGCGGCGCTGGATGCCCCACTCAACGTTGTTCTCATTTTTACAAGCGGTGACACAGCCGTTGCACTCGATGCAGCGCTTAGAGTCACAGAGGAATTTCATTTTAGCCATAATCTGTTACCCCTTATGCGGTAGCTTTATTGATACGACACAAGGTAACTTTCGTTTCCTGCATCTGAGTGACTGGGTCATAACCGTATGTGGTGGCTGTATTGGCCGCCTCACCGGTCACATAAGGTGCAGCACCTTTAGGGTATTTATCGGTGAGATCTTTACCCTGGAAGTGGCCACCGAAGTGGAACGGCATAAACACCACACCTTCATCAACACGACGAGTGACTAATGCTTTAACGCGAACCTTGCCGCCTTCAGCACCTTCAACCCATACATCGTCACCATCACGAAAGCCCATGTTGTTCGCATCAACAGGGTTTACTTCAACAAACATCTCTTGTTGAAGCTCCGCTAACCACGGGTTAGAGCGTGTTTCTTCACCACCGCCTTCATACTCAACTAAGCGGCCAGATGTGAGAATAATGGGATACTCTTTAGAAAGATCCTTGTCTTGAATTGATTTGTACAGCGTTGGTAGGCGGTACATGGATTCAGAGTCGTCCCATGTTGGGTATTTGCTGACTAGGTCACGGCGTGGTGTATAGAGTGGCTCACGATGAAGTGGCACTTTATCGGGGAAGGTCCATACCACGGCACGTGCTTTAGCATTACCGAAAGGTGAGCAGCCATGCTTGATAGCGACACGCTGAATACCGCCTGATAGATCGGTTTTCCAGTTTTTACCTTCAGCTTGGGCTTTTTCCTCTGCAGTTAAGTCATTCCACCAGCCCAGTTTTTTCAGCAGTTTATCGCTAAATTCTGGATAGCCATCTCTGATATCTGAATCTTTAGAGAATGAGTTCTCAGCGAGTAGGTTTTGACCTTCGCGCTCTACACCAAAACGGGCACGGAAGGTTAATCCACCTTCAGCGACAGGCTTACTGGTATCGTACAAGATTGGTGTACCTGGGTGCCCTTGCTCCGCGGTTCCCCAGCATGGCCACGGCATACCGTAGTATTCACCGGATATAGGGCCGCCTTCACCTTTCAGTGTATCGTAATTGAAGGTGTGCCAGTTTTTCTGGTGCAGCTTCAAACGCTCAGGGCTTTGACCGGTGTAACCGATTGTCCACATACCCTTGTTGATTTCGCGGGTAATGTCTTCGATGACCGGTTGGCCGTTTTTAATCTCGATATTCTTGAAAAGCTCTTCACCAAAACCTAATTTGTTAGCGAACAAGTTCATGATCTCGTGATCAGGTTTCGACTCGAACAGTGGCTCAATGACTTGGTCACGCCATTGAATTGATCTGTTGGAGGCAGTCACTGAGCCGGATGTCTCAAACTGAGTACAGGCGGGTAACAGATATACACCATCTTTACGATCAGACATTACCGCCGCGTGTGTTGGGTAAGGGTCAACAATCACCAGCGTATCGAGTTTCTCGATCGCTTTTTTCATCTCTACACCGCGTGTCTGAGAGTTGACGGCGTGGCCCCAGCATACCATGACACGCAGGTTATCTTTTTGGTCGATCTGCGCTTTATCTTCAAGCACACCATCAATCCAGCGAGAAACAGGAATACCCTTGTTATTGATAGGCTTTAGTTTGCGATAAACTTTTTGATCGAAGCGGTTTTGAAGCCACTCTAGATCGACATCCCACACTTTAGACCAATGCTTCCAAGCGCCATCAGATAATCCGTAGTAGCCAGGTAGTGTATGCGACAAAATGCCTAAGTCGGTCGCGCCCTGTACGTTATCATGGCCACGGAAGATGTTAGTACCGCCACCCGATTTACCCATGTTGCCTAAAGCCAACATCAGGATGCAGTAAGCACGCGTGTTGTTGTTACCCGTGGTGTGCTGGGTTCCTCCCATACACCAGATAATCGTACCCGGGCGGTTTTCAGCTAGCTCTTTAGCGGCGCGGCGCATTTGATCGCCTTTAACACCGGAAACATTTTCAACCTCTTCCGGTGTCCATTTACTGACCTCTTCACGTACTTCTTCCATGCCATAAACACGCTGTTGGATGAACTGATCATCTTCCCAGCCGTTTTCAAAAATATGCCACAACAGGCCCCAGACAAACGCAACATCAGAACCCGGACGAATACGAATATATTCATTAGCGTGAGCAGCTGTTCGGGTGAAGCGCGGATCAACACAGATGATGTGTGCTTTATTACGCTCTTTAGCACGCAGAATATGCTGCATCGCTACGGGGTGAGCTTCTGCAGGGTTGGAACCAATAAGAATAATCGATTTAGAAAAATGGATGTCATTGAACGAGTTGGTCATCGCTCCATAACCCCAGGTGTTTGCAACACCGGCTACGGTAGTTGAGTGGCAAATACGCGCTTGATGGTCGACGTTATTGGTACCCCAAAGAGCCGCGTATTTACGGAATAGATAAGCCTGCTCATTGCTGAATTTTGCTGAGCCAAGCCAGTAAACTGAATCTGGACCAGACTCTTGGCGAACTTGCAGCATTTTGTCGCCGACTTCATCGATAGCTTGCTCCCATGAGAGCTTTTTCCATTGGCCATCTACCAGCTTCATTGGGTATTTTAAACGACGGTCACCGTGGCCGTGTTCTCGTACGGCTGCGCCTTTAGCGCAATGAGCACCTAAATTAAACGGGTGATCAAAAGCAGGTTCTTGGCCTGTCCAAATACCATTTTGTACTTCGGCATAAACACCGCAACCAACTGAGCAATGAGTACAGATCGTACGTTTTACTTCTGTTGGTGCTCCTGTGGGTACGATGGCTGCTTGTGCTTGCTGCATCATGCCGGGTGCCATCATGCCTGCTGTTGCTACACCACCGGCAGCGATACCAGAGTTTTGCAAGAAGCGCCGACGACTCAGGCCTAGTCCCGATGTATTGGACGTAGCGGACGGCTGATCAGATTTTTTTGTTAGTCTCATATTCTCAGATCCTCACCTGTTCGTATTATTAGTTACGTAATGTGTCGTAATAACTACGAACATGTTCCGTTTCTTGGTAACCAGAACTTTTAGTTTCTTCTTCTGTTTCTGCGGTTACTTGTGCATTAACGGTGCCGGTAACGGCAACAGCGCCAACGGCTGTTCCTGCTAGTCCCAGTGTTTTCAGAAACCCGCGACGCCCTGTATCAGGCTTTTCTTGCTGGCTCATAATTTATCTCCGCTCTGTAAGTCGCTTAGTGGTTAAGCATCCTGTTTTTATTGTTGTCCGCTCTCACGTGCGGCAGGTGATAACTGCAGGAACCAGTTATCTTCCTGTTGCATAAAAGCGGTGCCTAACAAGCCGGCAGCGGTGTAAAACACAGCGTTATCCGCATTCTGCAAATCTGTAAAAAACTTAGTAGCCCAGCTTTGTAAATGTTGCTGCCAAAACTGGTGTTGTGCTGTATAGCCATGGCCGTTAGTGATGAGTAAGCTCATTACTTCGCACAGCGCTGCAATGTGATCTTCCGGTTCTTTAACGCTGGGTTGGCGCTCAAAACCGAGTCGGTTTAAGTCTTCGCGTAGTAAAACGAGAGGCTTTTCCATGAGTGACCCGGTTAAGTACCAACAGGCAAAAGGCATAAGCTCACCACGACCAACGCCAATAAAAAGGTGATGGTATTCATTATCAAGCTGTTGGGGTCGGCTATGTTTAGCGGCCAGTGCTAACGTGCTCCAGCCGCGCGCCATGGGTGTGTCTTCGTCTTGATCAGATTCAAGGCTTGCTAGCCACTCGAGCAGATCGCCGTTTGGTGCTTGGCGCAACAGCGTGGCGAGCAGGGCGTAGATGTCGGCTCTTAACTGGTCGGTTTCCTGCAGAGCAGGAGTCGCGTTAATCATATTCATGGTCTCTGACTCCTTAATCTTACAGTTCAAGTTGCTTTTCAGGGTGTTGTGTTAGGTCGACATAAATGTCTTGAACCCGGCAGTCCTCGCACATTTTTAGTCGGTTAATAGCCTCCCCCTGAAACATGCGGTGTTCACTCAGCTTATCGAGCATTTTTTCGACAGTACGTTTGGGTGCAAAAGGCTTACTGCACGTGATGCACTCAAAAGCTTCATCTGTATGGATCTCGATAGCGTGCTTACGTGTATCCGAAAGCAACAGGCGTGGCTCTAAGGTGATGGCATTTTCGGGGCAGGCGCGCTCGCACAGGTTGCACTGAACACAGTTTTTTTCAGTAAAATTAAGCGCCGGCTTTTCCCCTCCACTGGTCAGGGCCTGCGTCGGGCAGACCGCAACACAGGACAAGCATAATGTGCAGCTTGAGGAGTCGATGGAGACTTGGCCAAAAGGAGAACCCGCCGGCAGGGTGAGGTGTTCGGGTAGTGCTTGAGGTGCGTTTTCAGCTAGGTGACCTAGCGCAGCAAACAGTGTGTCGCGTTTGTTCTCATGTGAAGTGTTGAAAGCCGCTGGTACTGCTTGCTGGGTAAGCAGGCCATTCAATTGTTCTGGCAAGTCTGTACTCAGCTGCTCACGACCAATCACTTGGACTTGAGAAGGCTGGTAGCCCAAACCGCTTAACATGGTTTGCGTGAGTTTTACTTCGCGGTTAAGCAGTGTGTGAATGGATTCAGGTACAGCCGGTGTATCTAACAACAATATATGGCTAGTGCCTGCGGCCAATGCTGCAAGCCATATTTCTTGGCCTGCTGAGGTTATTTCTTCTAGTTCAATGGGTATAAGGTTACTAGGTAGCTGTGGCAGCAACTCAGTGACTATCTGTTGGCCTTGTTCGTGATCATGAAGTAATAGGGCAGGTTGCGTGCCGCCAGCTTCTTGGTAAGCCAGTAAAAGTTTTTGAATATAGTCTAGTAAGCGAGCTGGTTGTGGGAGTGTGTATGTGATTGCACCGGTTGGGCACGCGGTTGTACATCCTCCTGCACCGTGGCAAATGTGCGGGTCAATATTGATGATATCTTTTATCGAGCTAATAGCGTTTGCTGGGCATACATCTAAGCAGCGAGTACATCCGGTTTGCCCTCGGCTTGAGTGCGCACAAATGTCATTATTGATCTGAAAGTAGCGTGGTTTTTCAAATTTGCCAATGTATTCAGGAAGCTGCTGTATTACTTCACTGAAGTTATCTGCATGAGGTGATATATGGAAATAACCGGCAGGTGCCAGTTCAGCATTTACAAATAATGACTCTTTGCCCACGTTTAGAACTAAATCAAAGGTAGCGCGGTTTTGAGTGAGTTTGGCAAGTTCAATCGATTGTTCTTCATGATGAACAATGACTTGGAACTGGCCTAAAAAGCCTTTAATACCTTCTATTTTTGTTTGGTAGGCGGGTAGGTTTGCTGCCGCGGCTAATGCCTGTTCTAAATGCGTCGTGTCGGTATTTTGTATTGCTTCGGTACACAATAGGGTGATGCTGGCCATCTCTTGTAGCTGTTCGGCTGCAAGACGGATCATATCTTCTGGGCCAGTAATTAACAGGTGCCCTTGGGTGCTAAAGCTCACCGTGGCAGGTGCTAAATTGTGTGGCGGCGTGACACGCGCTTGCGCTGTTTGGCGTGCGGTTTGCTGTGTCAGACTGTTCAAGGGTTGCTCGTTTGTCATTTAATACCTCACCTGACCACTGACAACATGTGCAACCTTTAGCGGTTACGGACAGTCCGTCTTTGGTATCGGCGGCTGCTTATTATTCATGTTGTTAGGGTTGCCAACCTGTACTCACCCGAACAGATTGAAATCACTGATATAAATAAAGCAAAAGCGACACCAGAAAAATCTGAAAAAAGCGCCTTAAAATGGGTGTAGACCAGGGCGCTATGTTACGAATTGCTTCACTGTGGGACATATTGTCTGCCTGCCCTGTGGCGTGTGTGTCAATTCGGCGCGTTAGCCTTCCAAGTCTGCGTCGCCAAGATCATCTTCTATCTCTGCAAGTGTCTCTATCTCCTTATCAGTCAATGAGTTGCTGACAGGTGTGGTCGTTTCTTGTGTTTGTTTCTCATTCTCTTGTGATGAGAGATGTTCGTTTTGTTTTGGTATTAGCGTTTCTTGCTCTTCTGATGTGAGCTCTGTTGTAAGTTCATCTTGTTTTTCATGCATCCAACTACGCATTTTGGCGGCAACTTCTTGTGCTAATGCCGGCATCTTGCTGAAGTCTTCGTCATAATCATTGAGGCCGTCACGAATATTGAATTGCGGTAAGTTAAACAGCCTGCGTAGTGCTAAATTGCGTAACTCATCACTAACACCCGAGGAGAAAAACTGGCTGAAATCAGACTCTTCACTCAGGCTTTCTAAAGGGGGCATGTCTTCATCAGAGAGTGGTGGAATGTCGGCTAACTCAAGGTTCTCCTCTGTGCTGCTTTCACTTGTGTTGCTTTTATCTGCATCGCTTTCATGCGGCAGGGGAGTTGTTTCAATTGATGAGTCGCCAGAGGCACTCTCGACAAGAGTGCGCTCTTGTAGCTTGCTCTGTGATGCAAGGAGTGTGTCGTCCAGCTGATTAGGTTTGGTTTCTAGCGCTTGCGCTGCTCGTTCTGACTTGAGGCGAGACCAGCGAGAGATAAAAGTCTTATCGTTCACTACTGCGCCCCTTGCCTCTTTTTTTCTTTTTCTTGCCTTCGTCTATAAGCTCGCCATGTATTCCTAGGTAGCTATCTACCCAGCATTGAACGGCGGCTGGCATAGGTGTTTCTAATATCTGATGCTCACCGTCCATAAATGAAGCGGCGTCATCTTGGCTGGCAGTCATGTGCACGGGAGTTAATGTGCCGTCTGTTTCATCTTCATCACAGAGCACAAAAAGGTGAGGTGATGCTGAGTTCAGGTTAAAGCGATATGCCGTACGCTCATCTTTATAGAGTTCTAAATCTATATTGATGTAGCTTTCTCGCTCATCTGATCTGGGTATTAATTCCTTAATACTCCAGCGCTCTGTTTCCCAACCGCGAGTCAGCACAGGTTCATGCTGTAGGGCTATTTGCATGGGCCAACGATCAATGCTTTTGCTGGCGGACATCATCCGGCTCCTGTTGTAAATGTATTTAAAGCCTTAGCAAGGGATGGGCCAGCACTGTTTGTTCAGTGTTAATAGTCTGTTGGGACGCGGCGCATAGGGAGGTTAGCTTGGTCAGCGAAAAGCAGATAAAGGGGGCGAGTAGGTTTGAATCTGAACCTGAGTGGTAAAAAAGGGACAGATATAAAAGTGTGTGGGACATTTTGGCCCATGGGGCGAGTAATCCTTTAGTCAGCAATGTCTGTATTTGTCTGTATTTACTGGTGTTTCGTGGAAAGGGGCTGGGTATTGCTCGTAAGCCGCTTGGCAGGAACAGAAATTGCAAAGTTAGTCATAACGGATAAAAACTAACGGGTATGCTAATGAGCAGTCAAAATACACAGTTGGTATTGAGTAAGGCCGCAACGAATTTAACAGAGTCGGTTCAGGCATTAGATGAAAAGGGTGAGCTTCGTGTTGTCGAGATAGCGTGTGAGCGCCCTTTAACGATATATCTCAACAAGCGTGAAATCGTCACTCTGATGACGCTGGGCAGTGACCCTGAAGCACTGGTGCTAGGTTATTTGCGTAATCAAGGGTTTATTCTTACCTTGGATGAGGTGCGAGCTGTTCAGGTAGATTGGGATGTTGAAGTGGCGGTTGTCGTTACTAATGGCGAGCCACCGGGGCTGGAGGAAAAACTACAGCAACGCACAGTAACAACCGGTTGTGGGCAGGGGACTATGTTCGGCAGCCTAATGGATAAAATTGCTGAAGTATCGCTGCCCAAAGCTGACATTAAACAGAGTACCGTTTACGCACTCCTTAATAATCTTAATCTGCACAATGAAACCTATAAAAATGCAGGTGCAGTGCATGGTTGTGCTATTTGTGAGGGTGAGGAGGTCGTTGCCTTTGTGGAAGATGTGGGGCGTCACAACGCGGTTGATACGCTAGCGGGGCGAATGTGGCTCGACGGCATTAATGAAAAGAATAAAATTTTCTATACCACAGGGCGCTTAACCTCTGAGATGGTGATTAAAGTGGCGCAGATGGGTATTCCTATATTGCTGTCGCGTTCAGGTGTTACTCAAATGGGGTTAGCCTTAGCGAAGGAACTTGGCATTATTATGTTAGCGCGGGCCAAGGGTAAGCACTTCTTAGTATTTAGCGGTGAAGATTCACTGCTGCTAGATGCTATGTCTGCACCTAAAATTGACGTCAAAATAAAAGCAACGGAAGCTGTATCGTGAGCGAGTTACCCCCTACCTTTTTAAATGTTCGTCAATTGACTGAATATCTGCATCTTAATGAGAAAAAAATCTATGTGATGGCAGCTGAAGGGAAGATCCCTGCAACAAAGCTGACCGGAAAATGGCTGTTTCCTAAGGTGCTGGTGGATCGCTGGTTATTGGATAGCTGTCATGGTGGTTTGATGACAGATCGCCTGATTTTAGGGGGGAGTGATGATCCGTTGCTACAAGCGGCGGCCATTCGTCTTACACAGCAGCTCAGGGCGCAAGCGCTGTTTAGTTATACCGTAACGGGTACAACAATGGGGCTTGAGTTGTTGGCGCAAGGGCATGCCGACGCCTGTGTGATTCATTGGGGCAGAGCGGAAGAAAGTGAAGTACGCCACCCTGCGTTAATCCAGCAATACAGTGCCTCTAAGAATTGGATACTCGTTCATCTTTTTTGCCGCAGCCAAGGACTCATTGTACGTGCGCAAGATCAATCACGTTTTGAAGATCCAACAACAGCGCTAGATCATAATACGCGCTGGGCGGTACGACAAAAAGGAGCAGGATCTCAGCGTTTTTTAAAGGAATGGTTGATGACCCACTCATATCCCTTTGAGCGGCTAACGATCACTAATACCGCGTATTCAGAGCGTGAGATGGTGTCTATGATTGCTCGGGGAGAAGCCGATATTGGCCCAGGTACACTCAGTGCTGCTAAGGAATTTGGTTTAGGGTTTATTCCTGTGTGTGAAGAGAGCTTTGATCTTGTGGTGCCACGCAGTGTGTATTTTAGGAAGTTGTTACAGCAGTTGTTCGAATTTTTGCAGGGCTCTGAGGGCGTTATGTTAGCGCATCGTTTGCAAGGATATGACCTTAGCCGCAGTGGGCGGTTAGTCTGGAACTCTGAGGGTGAATAACTAAAATAAGGCAGCACCAAAATAACTAGTTAGTGCTGCGTGTTTCTTAGGTTTGTTCATCTGCGAGTGAGCGGCGATTGGTACGCTCTGCTGCAGTCAATCCGTCAAGTATCCCTTCCAGTTTGCTGTCTGTAGAGATATTGGCGCGGTGTAATAGGTACACAGAAAATACAGTGCCTTCACCAACGACTGAGGATACTTTGATATCACCGCCATGGCGGCGCACAATACCGTAACTGACAGATAGGCCAAGACCGGTACCGCTCTTTTTTGTGGTGAAGAAGGGATCAAAAATATGCTGTAGGTTCTGCTCGCTAATCCCTAGTCCTTTATCTATAACGCGAATAATGACGCCTTTAACATTGCCTTGTGTACTCTCATTATCAGCACCTTTTTTGTCGATGCTGTCTTTCTCTGCATCATCACTCTCGATCCAATCAGAAGTGTATAACTGGACGCTGCCAGGCTCAGTTAGTGAGTGTGACGCGTTAAGAATTAGGTTAACTAAGACTTGCTGGATTTGCTGGTAATTGATCTGTACAGAGCAGCTAGCATTGTAACTTTTCTTTATACTGACCTGTTGCTTTTCCAGAGCATGAGAGACTAGGAGTAGAGTGTCATCAATGACTTGGTTTATCTGGTGGCTTTGGTAACTATCTACGTAGTGATCTGGGCGGCTGTACTGCAACAGGTTGTTGATCAGTGAGCGGATACGATACACCTGACGAATGACCATATCGACTTCTTCTTGAGCAGGCTCTACTGCATCTCCTAGCTCTGCTACCAGTAAATCCATATTGCCGAGTATCACCGCCGCTGGGTTATTTATTTCATGAGCAATACCGGCGGTTAGCTCGCCTAATACTGCCAGTTTTTCATTATCTAATAATTTCTTTCGCGTGGTTTTTAGTAAGCGTATATGTTGTTTAAGTGCGTCTGTTCGGTTGCGTAGTGAGCTGGTACGTTTTTCGACGGTAATCTCTAGCTGATCGTGAGCTTGCAGTATTTCCTGCTCACGGCTTTCAAGTAAATCTAACATGGCATCAAATTGATGGGCTAGGTCAACTAATTCATCGGAGGTGTCCAACTTGCCAATTCTCGGGTGTATGGATCCATCATCACGTACCGCTGTCACCACAGAGTGGATGCGAGCCAGAGGGCTGATGAGTACACGAGTACGTTGCAGTATTACAAACCCGGATATCAGCATAATGAGCCCAATCAGGCTGCCTGATTCAAACAGCGTCTTATAATAAATCCTGCTGAACGGTGCTTCTGTAAAACCGGTATAGATCATACCTATGCGCTGGCCGGTTAAATCTATGAGAGGTTGATAAGCAGAGATATACCAGTCATTAACGACAAAGGCGCGGTTAATCCAGGTTAAGCCGCGTGTCATGACGTAGTTGTGCACCTCGGCAGATACGCGTGTGCCAATAGCGCGCTCTTGCAGAGACATCTGTCTTTTATTGCTTGAGTTGTCATCATGAGCAGCGTTCGGGCTGTCAGAAAAATTTTGGTTTTGTGGCACATTGGTACTTATGCGAACATCATCAAGAAAGAGTGTAACCGTACCAATACCGCCTGCTGGAAGAGTGCCGGGGCCATAAACTAGATCACGAATGGTATCGACTGCACGTGTGGTGTTGTTAAGAATACTGCCAGAATCGAGTATGCCGATCAGCTCACCAAATTCATCTTTAACGGGTAGTAATGTCCTAATAACCATCGCTTTATCTTCAATCAAGCGGTTAGTAGGGATGGCTCTGGGTGTTTCCGTTAAGGATATTTGGGCTTGTTTCTCAAGACCAAGGCTGATGAGGTCGAGCATTTTTTTATCAAGTACTGTGAGTCCTTTTAACGGCTCTCCGCGATATAGGCGGGGCAGTAGCGGCGCTAGTGCGGGGTCTTTGATATCAGCAATTAGATCGGTAGAGAGAAAGCGCAAAAAATCCAGTTGACGCCCTTGGCGTGTTTCGAGCATTTGTACTTGAATAGCGCGTTGGTTATCAAGCTGAAGATTAGTGCGAAACTCGTAGCTACCTGCTAGCTGGGTGAGCACATTGAGCTGCTCTTGTTGCATTATGTCCAGCGTACCCTTGGCTACTGAAAGATCAGCTCTGACTTTCATATAGAGCTGCTGATCGGTATAGCTGCTGGCCCAGTAGGCGGCCATAATGACAAAGCCAATGGCAGTTAATATGAGAGGCGCCAAGGTCAGTAATAATAGCTTGTTGCGTAGCGAGCTATTAATTTTTTGCCACAAGGCCCAGATCATAGAGCGCTCTCGTACTCGGTTGTCGTTTGCTCTTCACTTGCCCAGCTCGTTAGTTTACGGTCTAGTGTTTTTCTTGAAACACCCAGTGCACGAGCGGCAGAGGATTTATTGCCGCTATGTTGCTCAAGGGTAAGTAGGATATGCTGCTTTTCGACAGCGTCCATTGTCCACCCTGCAAAGTTGCCTGTTGTTTTCGAGTCATTTGCGTTTTGCTCACGGAAGTACTCGGCCGGCAATTTTCCTAATAAAATACAACGTTCAATGAGGTTTTTGAGCTCGCGAATATTTCCCGGCCAATGATAATGCTGCATTTCCTTGAGGTCGTCGTGGCTAAAAGGAATGGCTGCAAGCCCTAATTCAAGCGATAACGTATTTGAAAAATGATGGATGAGTTCAGGTATATCTTCGCGGCGATCTCTTAGTGGAGGCAAGGTAATGCTAAGTACGTTGAGACGATAATACAGATCTTCACGAAAGCGTCCTGAGGATACTTCATCTTTTAGCTGTCGGTTAGTTGCTGCAATAATACGCACATCAATACTGATCTCTTGCTCGCTACCGACAGGGCGCACTGCCTTTTCTTCTAAGGCGCGCAGTAGCTTTGCTTGCATTAGTAAGGGCATTTCACCCACTTCATCAAGAAATAGTGTGCCACCATTGGCAAAGCTAAATAGTCCATCGCGTGCTTTGAGGGCGCCAGTAAAAGAGCCTTTGGTGTGGCCGAAGAGCTCTGCTTCCAATAACTCAGGAGAGATGGCCCCGCAATTAATGGGTACAAATGCACCGCTGCGGTTACTAAATTGATGCAGCATTCTGGCAGCGAGTTCTTTGCCTGTACCAGATTCACCCTCAATCATGACGGCAGAAGGTGTTGGAGCTACACGATGAATAACTTCCTGTACTTGGCGTATAGAGGGGCTGTTGCCCATCATATTGGTAATTGGGAAAGCTTTTTCAACATCGCGTTGCAGAACAAAATTCGCCCGAGTCATAGCGCGGCGCTCTAGGCAGCGCTCAACGGCATTCATCATCTGTTCTAATCGGAAGGGTTTGAGGATGAAGTCGCTGGCACCTGCACGAAGTGCTTTGATGACTGTTTCAAGATCAGCGAAGGCCGTCATAAAAATAATATCGCTACTACGCTTGGTTTGTTCCATTGCTTCGCTCCACTCCATCCCAGAGCGTCCCGGTAATTTTATATCGACAATCAGCAAATCAAAGTGACAGCGTTTACGTAACTCTTCGGCTTCTTCAATGCTGCCGGCGGTTTCAACTAAAGCAAATTTCTTTTTGAGCGCTTTATTAAGAAAGCTGCACATCCCAGGCTCGTCATCGACTACCAATACAGAAACAGCAATAGGGGATGGGCTAATTTTATCTGAATCCGATTTCATTTAAGTCTCTCTGCATGACCTTTATGGGTAGCGCCGCGATCAAAAGCATATTGGAGAGGGACAAATTGACCCTCTCTATTTTTCGGTTGGTCATTATGACCCATATTAATCGCTTTTGCAGTTAAGACTATTGTCTCGATTTAGTATTAATCAAATAAAATCACCGCTTATTACCTATCGAAACCTCGTAATAGCGGGGTTTTAAATGGCTTTTGGGCATTGGCTTTGTGTCGTATTGGGTTGGCATTTAAATTGCTCTAAAGCTAACTAGCCAGATAAAAAATTTATTAAAGAGTAAGCAATAATGAAAAAATGGATCTCATGTTTGTTCTCAATAGTGCTGTTGTTGAGTGTCTCGTTAGGGGCTAGTGCTACAGAAAATATCATTCGCCTAGCAACCACTACCAGTACGTATAACTCAGGCTTGCTAGATAAATTATTACCTGTGTTTGAGCAAAAATTCGGTGTTAAGGTTCATGTGATTGCTGTTGGAACGGGCAAAGCGTTACGCATGGGTAGGGACGGTGATGTGGATCTTGTAATGACTCATGCCCCGGCTGCTGAAAAAGCTTTTATCGATCAGGGGCACGGTATTGAAGCAAAAAGCGTGATGTATAACGATTTTGTTGTGGTTGGACCAGCTAGTGATCCGGCAAAAATCAAAGGCAGCATGGATGTAGAGCAGGCATTGCGCGCTATCGCTGCGAGTAAATCACAGTTTATCTCTCGTGGTGATGATTCAGGTACGCATAAGAAAGAGTTAGCTCTTTGGAAAGCGGCAGATGCAGCCCCTACCTTTGATGGTTATAAGCAGATAGGCCAAGGCATGGGGAAAGTGTTACAGGTTTCTGATGAGCTGCAAGGTTACACCATGACCGATCGTGGGACATGGTTAGCTTACCAGGCGCGTTTGAATCTTGAACTGATGGTTGCAGGGGATAAGCGTTTGTTTAACCCGTACCAGGTGATGTTAGTGAATCCTGAGCGTTACAAAGGGCTTAATACTGAGGGAGCACGCTCGTTAGCGCAGTGGTTAGTGTCTGCACAAGGGCAGAAAATGGTTAATGATTTTCGTATTAATGGAGAAGTGCTGTTTCATGGCTCTGCTCAACAAATCGTGACGGCTCAGTAATGATGAATGCAATGTCGCTTGTGATAGTGAGCAGTGATTACTGATGGAGATGAGTTTACTCGACACCTGTATTGATGCCATCAGGCTGCTATTTAGCGGTAATACTGAGCTATGGAGCATCATATGGGTGTCTTTTTGCGTTTCAATGACCGCTATTTTGATATCTGCAGTACCGGCTATTTTTGTGGGTTTTTTGTTGGCAATGGTTGATTTTCCTGGGCGCTGGATGGTCATCGCATTATTCAATGCATTGATGGCTATTCCTACTGTGGTAGTGGGGTTGACGCTTTATTTGTTGCTGTCTCGTAGCGGCCCTTTTGGCGAGTTACATCTGTTATTTAGCCAACCGGCAATGGTGATAGGGCAGGTTTTGCTTTGTTTTCCTGTGTTGGTTTGTATGAGTCATGCTGCGTTTCAGGGAATTGACCGGCGTGCCTGGGAAACAGCACGCACACTGGGTGCTCATTGCGGGCGGGCAGCGTTAACCATTGCCTGTGAAGCGCGGTTTTCTCTATTGGGGGCGATGTTGGCTGGCTTTAGCCGCATCATATCTGAAGTGGGTTGCTCAATGATGGTTGGCGGAAATATCTTGGGTTATACCCGCAATATACCAACCGCTATTGCATTAGAAACCAGTAAAGGAGAGTTCTCGCAAGGCGTTGCTCTCGGGTTAGTTCTCTTAATGTTGGCGCTTGTTTTGAACTTCACGTTGGCTTCGGTGCGCGGTAAAGGGCAATTGATCTAAAAGAATAAATGAGCTGTTTTGTGTTCTTGGAAATGATTTTATGAGGAAAGTAGCGTGGGACTTGAATTAAAAATAGATAACCTTGTGAAGCGCTTTGGAACTCGTGAGATATTTCGCATCGAGCAACTTCATGTTCAAGAAGGCCAGAGCCTGCACTTAAAAGGTGAAAATGGTGTCGGTAAAACGACCTTAATGAAAATTATGGCAGGGCTTGAAAAGCCTTGTAGTGGTAATGTTTCAGTCACGCCAAATCATCGCCGCTGGTGGTCTGATCGCCTTCATCCAGACGTTATTTATCTGCATCAAACGCCTTATGTTTTCATGAGTAACGTCGTTGATAACGTTGCTTATGGTTTAAAGCTGCGTAAGGGGAATCGGCATGATGTTAAAAACAAGGTGCAGCAAGCGTTAGCATGGGCGCGCTTAGAGCACCTGGCAGAACAACCGGCATATTCGTTATCCGGTGGTGAAAGGCAACGCCTTGCTCTGGCACGAGCTTGGATTTTGGCTCCGCGTTTGCTGTTTCTTGATGAGCCAACAGCCAATTTAGACCGTCGCTCGGTGAGTACTGTTGCCGAGTTAGTAGGGCAGTTGTTAGAGCAGGGGACGACTATCATGGTGTCTAGCCATCAAAGCAATACAGTGACTGAGCTGTGTAACCGACATCTTCAGTTAGAGGATGGCGCTTTGCATGAAGTAGAGTCACTAACGCAGGTGAAACGTTATGCATAGTGAGCAGATTACTGCCGTTGTATTGGCGGGGGGCATGGCCAGGCGGATGGGTGGTGTTGATAAAGGCTGGGCTGACCTCAATGGCAAGCCGCTCATTCGTCATGTGTTGGATAGGGTATTACCACAAGTATCGCGTTGCTTGATTAATGCAAACCGCAGCTTAGATGCCTATGGCACTTTGGGTTTGCCAGTCGTGACTGACCTTGAAGGCGGTTTCGAAGGACCCTTAATGGGCATTGCTACTGGTTTGCATCATGCCACAACGGATTGGGTGTTATTTATCCCCTGTGATGGACCCTTTCTGCCGCAAGAGTTAGTCACACGTATGCTCGCTAAGGCAGAGCAAAGTGATGTAGAAATCGCAGTGGCGCATGATGGTAAGCGTCTGCAGCCGGTGGTGGCTTTAATTAAGCGTGAGCTGTTAGAAAGCGTGCGCGCGATATTGGCAACCGGTGAGAGAAAGATTGATCGTTGGTACGTACAACAGCGCATGGTTGAAGTGGATTTCTCTGATTACCCTGATGCTTTTGTTAATGTGAACCGCAAAGATGATATCGCACAGTTGCAGCAGGTGCCTAAACTACTTGGACTGGCTGCTTGGAGTGGCACAGGCAAAACGACACTGCTTAAGCAGTTGCTACCTGAACTAAAAGCACGAGGTGTTCGGGTGGGTGTGATCAAACATGCTCATCATCAGTTTGACGTGGACCACCCCGGAAAAGACAGTTATGAAATACGCCATGCCGGTGCTGATCAGATGCTGATCTGTTCTTCAAAGCGATGGGCTTTAATGTCTGAAGAGCCGCAAAGTGCTACGCCATCACTCTCTAGTATGCTTAATAAGTTGGAGCACTCCGCATTAGACTTGGTGATGGTCGAAGGCTTTAAAAAAGAGGTATTCCCTAAAATTGAGCTGTACCGGCGAGAAGTTAATAAACCTCAATTACATGGCGAGGATGAAAACATTATTGCAGTGGCGAGTGATGAAGCTATTCAGCTTGTACGTGACCTACCCTTATTGGATTTGAATAATATAGGGAGCATTGTCGCTTTTATTTTGTCATACCTAAATGAAAAGGGTATTAAGGGTGGCTCTTTTCACAACGCGGCTGTTGGAGACAAATTATGAGTCGTACTGGCAACTGCTTTGACCCAGCAGCAAATCCCGGTGGAATGTTCACGGTTACAGAGAGTATTGCGCGTATTTTAGCGCAAATAGCGAAGCCTACTCAGGTTGAAATGGTAGCGCTTTCCCAAGCGCACAACAGAGTGTTGGCACAAGATGAAGTGTCCTCTTTTAATGTGCCTCAACATACTAACTCTGCCATGGATGGTTACGCTATTTGCGCTGAGCATCTTTCCAGTCAGGAGTCATACACGCTAACGGTTGTTGGGCAAGTGTTTGCGGGTGGTGCTTTTAATGGCACTTTAGCGCCTGATGAAGCGGTTGAGATAATGACAGGCGCAGCATTACCCGCAGGTGCCGACTCTATTGTTATTCGAGAAGCGGTTGAACGAGATGTCAACCAGATAGCATTTTCTGATGCGGTGAAAATTGGCCAGCATGTACGCCAAAAAGGTGAAGACATAAAGGCAGGTTCAGTGGCATTATCGGCGGGTTGCCTGATTCGCCCGCAAGAGCAAGGTTTGTTAGCATCACTGGGTAAGCAGCAAGTTGGTGTTTTTAAGCAGCTCAGTGTAGCTATATTCTCAACAGGTGATGAAGTTGTCGCTCAAGGGCAGCCATTACCAGAAAATTGCATCTATGATACCAATCGCTTTACGCTGACCGGATTATTGCAGCGTATGGGGTGCCATGTTGTTGATTTAGGTATTATTGAAGATTCGCAAGCCTCTATGGAGCGGGTGCTGAGTAGTGCTGCCACACAAGCGGATATGGTTATCTCTTCGGGCGGTGTTTCTATGGGGAAGGCCGACTATATAAAGCAGGCACTCGAGGCTGTGGGTGATATCGCTTTTTGGCGAGTAGCTATGCGACCTGGTAGGCCGTTAGCGTTTGGGGCGGTAGGTGATACACCGTTCTTTGGTTTACCGGGTAACCCGGTAGCTGTAATGGTAACTTTTCTGCAATTTGTGCAGCCCACGTTACGAAAAATGATGGGGCAATTGGATTGGCAGCCACATAAAATGTCGGCGATTGCACAAGAAACAATTAAGTCCCGTGAGGGGCGAATTGATTATAGCCGTGGCGTATACCGTATAAATGATCAAGGTGAACTGGTGGTGCGCACGACGGGCGCACAAGGCTCCGGAATTTTAACCTCTATGATACAAGCCAACTGCTTGATAGAGATCAAAGAGCAATATAGCGAAGTTGAGGCAGGTGATCGTGTATTGATCCAGCCTTTTAGTGACTTACTGTAAAGATGAAGGTGAAACATGGCGAGTGAACGGCTGATAGACAAATTTGGACGAGAGATCACTTATCTTCGAATGTCAGTAACGGATCGCTGTGATTTTCGCTGTGTGTATTGCATGAGTGAGAAAATGACCTTCTTGCCGCGTGAGCAAGTGTTGTCACTGGAAGAGATACACATGATTGCAAAAGCATTTACTGAGCTGGGTATTAGTAAAATCCGCTTTACCGGTGGCGAGCCACTGGTACGCAGGGATGTTATAAAGCTGTTTAAAGGAGTGGGTGCGTTACCGGGTTTGAAGGACTTTTGTTTAACCACTAATGGATCGCAGTTGCCCCGTTATGCGCAACAACTTAAAGATGCAGGGCTAACACGCATTAATATCAGCTTGGACAGTTTGCAAGAGACACGCTTTAAAGCACTGACACGTATCGGTGATTTACATCAGGTGATTGCGGGTATTGATGCCGCCTGCCGCGTTGGCTTTAAGGGGATTAAGCTTAATGCGGTGGTACTACAAGGCCGCAACGATGATGAAGTCGTCGAGCTCGTTAAATTTGCCAGAGAGAAGCAGGTAGATCTTAGCTTTATAGAAGAGATGCCTCTAGGTGTGATTGCAGAGCATGACCGAGCTGAAACCTATTTTAGCAGTGAGCAGGTAAAGGAGCTCATTACCGAGCAATTCCCTCTGCTACCTACGACCGAGAACAGTGGTGGCCCTGCTAAATACTGGCGCATGGGCGATAGTGAGAGCCGTATTGGATTTATATCTCCTCATAGCAATAACTTTTGTGGTGACTGTAATCGTGTACGCGTAACGGCTGAAGGCTTACTGCTCTTGTGTTTGGGTAATGAACACTCCGTTGACCTAAAAGCAATTCTGCGCCGCTACCCGGGAGATACCGAACGCTTAAAGCAGGCGATTCGCACAGCTATCGAGCATAAGCCCGAAGAGCACCGCTTTACGTCTGATGGTGATGTGCAGATAGTCCGTTTTATGAATATGACGGGGGGATAATTGTCTGCTTGATGCCTCGTATAGATAACACGAGGCATCAAGAATTGCCTTCTACCTCAAGTGCATTAACAATATTTTCCTTCTGGCATGGCCGAATCCATCACTTTTATTTTCATTACTTAATCCTTAAATTGTTATGTTATAGTGTAACAATTAAATTTTTATTTTATGGGATAGGTGATTGTGTGGGTGCTGCGGAGCTAGTAGAAAGTAATGTTTATGTAAAAAGTTACCAGAGTGAAGATAACCATATAACAGGGGACTCTCCTGAGGTGCTAACAACTATCTATGAAGAGCAGGTAAATTTGGTGATATTGCAACGCTCGTTGCCCGGTGAAGTCACCAGTTACTGTCAAAAACTAGTAGATAACAATCCAAACTTTAATCTACGCTCAGTTCTCAGTCATAAGACGCCAACACAGTCGCTTACATCTTTACTACCAGATTTGGCGGGACAGTCCGCATTTATAGAAGACCTAGCTTTGTTATTGGATATGTATAGCTGCTTGTTCGATCTTGGTGAAGTTGGCCTAAGGTTACAAGTGTTAGACCGTGCGATGTGCCCACGTTTTCATACCGATAAACTGGGCTGTCGTTTGGTTTCAACTTATTATGGGCAAGGAACGGAATGGCTCGGCAATTGCAGTGTGGATCGCAGTAAACTCGGTGCAGGTAACATGGGGTTAAGCGATGATGAATCGGGTTTATACCCCCACGCTGCTAGTATTCAACAAGCCAGTGAGGGTGACGTTGTGCTGTTAAAAGGCGATGGTTGGTTCGGCAATGACGGGTTTGGTGCGGTCCATCGATCTCCAGCCTTAACATTGGGTGAGAAGCGCGTTGTTGTAACGATGGATTTTGCCTGAGTAGAGACAGATCTGTGTAAACCTATCCGCAGTAGTTACACACGTATTATGGGGGACTGACTTTTTAGGGGGGTTAAATAGGCCTTAATGTTGAGACCTTAGCGGTACATCAATCTGATTACTATGCTGTCAGTTATAGATAACTTGAAGTGTTATCAGTGAACTTTGGTAGGCGATGCTTTATGTCTCCAGTGTGCCAAAAGCAGAATTTAAGGTACTGCTAATATAATATCGCATCAGCTAACCCGCAGCTCAAGAAGGGGACGAATAATAGGCTGATCCTGCTGCCTAATAGGCTCGATTTTATGAGCGTTTAGATACAGTATTTGTGAATGATATTGCTGTCAGCCCCTTGTTCAGTGGACCCCCTTCCCCTTAATAAGGATGAAAGTAGCGTTAACATATTGATCTTTAAAGAAAATCGTTTATGCTCACAAACAACGGAATGAATAACAACAAGAGCATGGAGGCTTCGTTTGTCTATCAACGCCACTTCCATAAGCTCTTCAGGTTATTGATTTATAAGATTATGTGCCGCGATCTTTGATTTTTTCACCCTTGTTAATGGGGCCAAAGAGTTATAAGGCCCCGGTCTATATAATTAGCTGTTAGTGGGCAGGAAGACTCATGAATCAAGCTATTCATTTCAAGACATCCATGTTTGATGTTTCAAAAGAGAAAGAGAATCCTATAAATCCTATATATGGGTTGTCGCTTTTGGAATGGTTAAGAAAAGAACTGCGAAGCGAACTTGTGATCTCCGAACCCGACGCGGAAGATTGGGGCTGGTACAGCGAATTGGAATATGAGGGCAACAATTATCTCATTGGATCTTGTACTTTCTTCGAGCAAGGCGACGATCCAGCTGCTGAGCTAGAGTGGGTGTTCCAAGTCGACAAATATCGTAGCTTTAAAGAAAAGCTCTTTGGTAAAAATAAAATGAGCACTTCTGATGAGTGTTTTGTTTATTTTAAAGAGTTATTTGAAAAACACCCAAATATCACAGAGGTTGAAATTGGGTAAGCCACTAACAAGCAAAGGCAGCATCGCCCTGCGGGCTGGACGCGCTAACGCGCGCCGTTGCTTTGGGCGTTAGCTGTCAACAATGACAAAGATTATATTTATTGCTGCATTAATAATTTCATCTATCGCACAAGGAGAAACAAAAGTGCAATGGCCAGATTTATCAATAATTAAATATGTTGCTGACAGGCCTGCAACAGAAACAGATATAAATGAGGGTGCTGCCGTCTTCTTACTACAATCAGAAGGTGTCAATATTGGCGTTCCAATGAATATCCAAATACCACAATATGCAATTCACACTGACGGCGAAACAAATACAAAATCAAATGTCGTGGTAATCCAGGCCGAGCAAACCGATGATCAACAAGTCATAGGCGCCTTAATTGTTGGCACAAATGAGTTCATGGCAGGCTTATCGCACGAATTTGAGCTTTTAGGTCAAACAAATCCGGAGTTCTAAATGCAGCTAACAAGCACAAGCACGTTTGCCCCTTCGGGGCCGGACCTCCACTCCAGCGCTTCGCGCTTCCATTTCGGCCCGTGTTGTGGGGAACACCATGCCTGCTTTGGATCGCTTTGCGACTTAAATGGCTTTGAGTCGAACCAGATTAGCGTTTTGGCAAGCTTGCGCCAATTGCCGATCTCTATAGCTATTTTAAACGCCCGGTATTAATCAGTCATTATCCAATGCCTATTTAAAATATCTGTGTGCGATACTTGGATCAAACTACATCACTCTTAGTAAAACGCTATGTGCGATCCGTATGTAAAGTGCGCGCGTAGCTTAAGTAGACTGTCCCGTAATTCGCATACCGAGAACGTTTTGATAATACTCAACAGTCTCTTTAGCATCTTTGCAGCGATAAGCTACATGATGAAAACCATTTAGTTGGAGTGGGGGGCTCTGACGCCCCCCTTTTTCTCATTTTTTCCCAGTATTCAATACACCACGATTAATTTGGTCACGTTCAATAGATTCGAATAATGCTTTAAAGTTACCTTCACCAAAACCGTCATCGCCTTTGCGCTGAATAAATTCAAAGAATACTGGACCCAACTGGGTTTCAGAGAATATTTGAAGCAGTAATCGAGGGCCACCTTCAGTGGTGCCATCCATTAATATGCCACGTGTTTGAAGTTCTTCAACAGGCTCTCCATGGTTAGGTAAGCGACCTTCAAGCAATTCATAATATGTTGCTGGTGGCGCTGTCATGAAAGGCATGCCCATTTTTTTTAAGCGATCCCAACATGTAACTAAGTCATCGCAACTAAAAGCAATATGTTGAATACCTTCACCATTAAATGCTCTTAAGAACTCTTCAATTTGCCCTTTACCGCCTTCGCCTTCTTCGTTAAGCGGAATGCGAATCTTACCATCTGGTGCCGTTAGTGCTTTGGAGGTTAGCCCGGTGTATTCACCTTTGATATCAAAGAAGCGAATTTCTTGGAAATTAAACAACTTCTCATAGAAATCGGCCCAATATTTCATGCGACCGCCATACACGTTGTGAGTTAAGTGGTCGATTACTTTGAAGCCTGCTCCCACTGGATTGCGGCCTACGCCATCAATGTATTCAAAATCAATGTCATAAATAGATAATTCATCGCCATATCGGTCAATAAGGTAGATGATCGCGCTGCCAATACCTCTAATTGCTGGTAGACGCAGTTCCATAGGGCCCGTTTCGACTAGAACGGGTTCAGCGCCTTGTGCCAATAAGTGCTTATATGCTTTTACTGCATTTTTAAACGCGAAAGCCCATGCCACATGCGGACGGTCCATGTTCACGAGCAAAGTACCATGCTGCTGATTTTGGCTCGTAATTCGCGATTAAATTAATGCCGCCCTGACGCCATAGTTGCGCGTCTTTAGTGCGGTGATTGGCAATATGGGTAAAACCCATCGCTGTAAATACGGTTTCTAGTTGGCCCTTTTCAGGTGATGAAAATTCGATGAATTCAAAGCCATCTAAGCCTACTGGGTTTTCAAATAAATCTGCCATTGTTTACTCCCTTTGGTCATTCTTAAAATCAGATGAAGGTGCGTTTTATTAGAATTTGGTTTTAGGTATTACTTACCTCAATAGTACAAGGGTAAGTTTCATTGTGGCATTGAGTGATTTTAATCTTCGTTACTACACATCGTTCAAGCTTCTTTAATTCTCTGTATTTGTTCTTTATTGCTTGTTTAAGACATTAGCCATTGCTTGCATTGCTCTGGAAAAATTAAGCGTGTTAAAGCCAGATAAGTTTACTCGTCCGTTGTTAACGATATAGATGCCGTACTCTTCACGTAACTGTAGAATTTCCTCTGCCGACAACGGAAATAAGGCAAACATACCTCTGCCATCTATCAGAAAGCGCCAATCTTTATCGGGAACAGACTCGCTTAGTGTGTTGAATATATTGTGTCGAACGTCGCGTAATCGGGCGCTAATCGTTTCTAGTTCGGTTTCCCAGAGTTTTCGTAACTCATTATTATTGAGTATTTTTCTAACAAGACTTGCTCCATGCGCTGGTGGCGTAAAGTAGTGTTGGGTTGCTAGTTGCATCCATTGCTTTGACACCATTGAGCATCGCTCAGCATCAGCTGTGATAGCCATCACCATTCCTGTGCGGTCACGATACAGGCCAAAATTCTTAGAGCAGGTATAGCAGAGCAATAACTCGGGTAGTTCAGAAGCCATAATCTGCAGACCTTGGCGATCGGCCTCTAGGCTGTTTCCTAGTCCGTGGTAAGCCATATCAATGATGGGTAATAGTTCTTTTTGTGCGCAAAATTGAGCCAGCCTGTGCCATTCATCGTTGCTTAAATCGAGCCCTGTAGGGTTATGGCAGCTCGCTTGTAACAGAATGGCGTCGCCTGCTTTTGCTGAATTAAGGCTGTCCAGCAGCGCTTCGAAGCCCAATGGGCCTTTTGCAGGGTCGTAATAGCTGTATCTTTGCTGCGCTAGCCCTGCAGCATTGGCGATAGGAAGGTGTACTTGCCAGGTCGTATCGCTGAGCCATAGTGATCTATCGGCGTTATTTTCTGACAACAGCTCAAACGCTAAACGTAATGCGCCAACCCCTCCGGGAGTCTGCGCATAGGCTAGTCTGTCTGTTAATACTTCAACAAGATCTTCGCCTAGCGCTAAACTAGCAATAGCTTGACAGAAGGGAAGGTCACCAAGGGGGCCAATATAGGTCTTATCTTCTTCGGTATCGACACGCCATTGTTCTGCATGTTTAACGGCTGAAAAAACCGGTGATTGGTTGATGTGATCTCGATAGACGCCTATGCCTAGATCAATTTTATTACTGCGGCTGTCTTGTCGAAACTGCTGTAACAGCTCAAATATGGGGTCTTCTTTGATGTGCGTTGTGATTGAACCAAGTTGTAGTTTTTGTTGGGTTTTCGGCACTAAAGCGCGGCTGTTCATGGTTTGATTTACGATGTCTGGGCGATTGTCGAGAGCACCCTTTAGCGGTTTTAAATTCATATACATTATCTTTTAATTAGTTTGCTGGAGAGGCTTAGGCTTAATACAGCCCGCTGTGTCTGTTATCGCATTAGTGAATATGGCATTGGGATAGTAAGTAGAGGTGGTAAACGATCTGTAGTGACCGTTTACCGAGAGTTATAGAGCTATATTTATAGGTTAATTACGCCCAAGGCATTGAGGAATACAATCACGATACCGATCGGAGTGAGGTAGCGCATAGCAAACTGCCACGTTTTGAACAGTAAGCCCGCGCCCATGCCTAACTCTTCTTCTGCGACCTTTGATTTGATAACCCATGCGGCAAATATTGCGATACACAGACCGCCTAGTGGCATCATCAGATTTGCAGTTAGGAAGTCGATCAGATCAAAAAACGTCTTACCAAATAGCTTTTTATTTTCCCAGACGTTAAAGGAGAGCACAGTACCAATACCTAGCAACCATAAACTAAGACCTGACGTGATACAGGCTTTTAGGCGAGAGAACTGGCGCTTCTCGGTTAACCAAGAGACCGCAGGTTCTATTAGCGAAATAGCCGATGTGATAGCGGCTATCGACAACATGATAAAGAATAGAGAACCAAACAGTGTTCCAAATGGCATCTGGCCGAAAGCGATAGGCAGGGTGACAAAGATCAGCCCCGGCCCTGCGCCAGGCTCAAGCCCGTAGGCAAACACGATAGGGAAAATAGCCATACCTGCTAGTAACGCTACTGCAGTATCAACAAAGCCGACCGCCATTGAAGTTTTAACAATGGATGTATTTTTAGGAAGGTATGAGCCATATGTCATAATAGCGCCGGATGCTAAGCTCAGCGTGAAGAAGGCATGCCCCAGAGCAACCAATACGCTTTCTGTAGAGAGCTTGCTGAAATCAGGCGCAAAAAGGAATTTAACACCTTCAATAAAGTGGCCGGTACTCATCGCGTAGCCAACCATTATCAGGATCAGTACAAGCAAGCCTGGCATCAAAAAGTTAACTGCTTTTTCTAAACCTGCATTAACGCCTCGACCAACAATATACATAGTGACAATAACAACCAGAGTACTCCAGGATAAGAGTCGGATAGGGTCGGCCAGCATGCCGCCAAACATAGCACCGGCTTGGTCGGGGGTGATATCGACAAAGGCACCGCTGCTTGCGGTAAATATGTACGAAACAGCCCAGCCAGCGATGACGGTATAGAAGCTGAGGATCAGGAAGCCACAAATAACGCCCATCCATCCCACGCTTTTCCAAATAGGGTTCGCTTTGGCTTCTCGTGCCAAGGTTTCCATCGCCTCTGCGGGGTTCTTTTGCGCACGACGGCCGATCATTATTTCGGCCATCATCACTGGGATACCAATCAGTAAAATACAGGCTAAGTAAACTAATACGAAAGCGCCACCGCCGTTCTCACCGGTAATATAGGGGAATTTCCAGATGTTACCAAGACCAACAGCGGAGCCCGCTGCTGCTAAGATGAAAGCCATACGGCTTGACCACTGAAGGCGTTTTTTTCCAGTTGCGACAGCGCTGCTGTCATCTGCTGGTGCTGAGATTGCACCGGTTAGGTCAGACATAGGTATTCCTTGTTTATTATTTTTTTGTATTTGTAAGTTTTCAGGTACAGCAACCCCGTTCCCTCTGCATAGAAAAGGGAGTGGGGTTTTCATCTACTCATGTTTTTTGTGTTGGGTTGTGCTGTCTAGATAACGCCGCGACGTTCTTGATCGCGCTCAATTGAGTCGAATAACGCCTGGAAGTTACCTTCACCAAAGCCATTATTGTTTTTGCGTTGGATTAGCTCGATAAAGATCGGGCCGAATAGATTTTTGGTAAAGATCTGAAGCAGATAGCCTGAATCATCGCCATCCAGAAGCACTTGGTGGTGCTTAACGCGGGCAGGGTCTTCAGATACGCCGGGTACTCGATTGAACACTTCTTCGTAGTAATCGTCGCTAATATCTAGGGTGTCGATTACATCATGGTCTAGCTTGTCCAATGATGTTAGCAGGTCGTTAGAGCGAAAAGCGATATGCTGTACGCCTGGGCCGTTATACATAGTTAGATATTCGTCGATTTGGTTATTGTTATCGTCTTTTCCTTCATTGATTGGAATGCAGAAGCTGCCATCGGGTGACTGCAGCGCATAAGAGATCAATGCGGTTTTCTCACCTTTAATATCGAAGTAGCGTACTTCGGTAAAACCAAACACATTCTTATAAAAGTCAGCCCATTTATGCATGGTGCCCTTATAGACGTTGTTGGTTAGGTGGTCGATATTCATAAAACCTTTATCTTCAACAATGACGGGCTGATCGAGATGGTTAAAGTCAGTTTCATAGATAGTGCCTTTTGCACCGAACTTATCAATAAAATAGATCAGGCTGTCGCCAATGCCATAAATTGCCGGGTAAGGCAGGTCTTTATTGTCGTCATCTGCGGCTTTAGCGCCACGTTCAATCGCTGTTTTATAAGCATAGTCAGCATCTTCTACCCGCCAGCCCATAGAGCAGATGGCAGGGCCATGGCTCTTAGCAAATCCGGCTGAGAATCCGGCTTTTTCATTATTGAGTAAAAAGTGGATATCGTTCTGGTTGTAGTAAGTGATGTCTTTGGTGCTGTGCTGCTTTAACTTGGAAAAACCAAATGCGACAAAGACATCGTGCATGAACCTAGAATCGGTGCTGGCAAATTCGGTAAATTCTATGCCTTGTAGTCTCAGAGGATTGCTTTGAACGGTCATTTGTTTATTCCTTTCTTATTCTGTTGTTAGTGAGTAATAGACTATGGCTTCGATGCTTCATGAATCTTAGAAGTCATCTGAGGCTGTTCGACCTATAAACTTGATTTAAGTCATTTTCGTTTGAATGATGATAAAAAAAAAGAATAATATTTCGCTAAAGATGATCAAATAATTTGATGTTGTTGGGCGAAGGTTTACCTGATGAGATAGCTAAGGGTTGCTTTAGGGTTTAGCAGGTGCTTAGTTTGCTGCTAGTTGGCTTTTACAGGGTGTAGCGTTTCTAGCGGGAAAGCGCTTCGAATTCTGAAAGCACTTCACTCAAGATTAATTCGCCGGCTTTACCCAGTGGTAGCTCTGCAGAATGGACTAATTTTGGCGTGAATGCATGGCGGGAGCTTGTGTAATCTACTTCTACCAGTTCGCCACAGGCGAGTTCTGTTTCAATCAGTGACAATGGCATCCAGCCATAACCTAGGCCCATCAGTAGGCAGGTTTTTTTGCTATCAAAGCCGTGTAAGTAAAACACTTTGTCGCCGCCAAATTGCAGGGAATCTAGCTTGCTAGTAGGAAGTTCGCTGGTGTCATGAATAGTTAGCTCGACATAGTTAAGTAGCTGGTTAAGGTCTACTTCCTTTTGTTGGGCCAAGCAGTGATCCTTAGAGGTGACTAATATCATAGGCACTTCTGGCAACGGGATGGCATTTAGTTTGGGGCTAGGGGTGTAATCCACAACAAGCATCATATTGGCTTCATCCTGATCAAAACGCATCTGGACACCTCCTAATGCTTCTACCTTAATTTGGATTTTGGTTGGGATCTCTTTCTCAGCTAACGCCTTCATGGCCCGCATCACAGGCTCCAATGGTAGAGCGCCATCGATTACAAGTTCAAAAGTGGGTTCCCAACCTTTTGAGTAGTGATCAGCTAGGTTTTCGATCCGTATAGCTTGTTGTAGAAGTTGTCGGCCCTCTTGCCATAGCGCTCGTCCTTGAGGTGTTAGTTCTGCTCGATAGCTGCTGCGATCGAAGATAGGGACGTCAAATTGCTGTTCTAGCTTTTTTATCTGATAGCTAATGGCCGATTGAGCTTTGTGCAATTTAGCGGCCGCTTTGGCAAAACTGCCTTCTTGGATAACGACATCAAGAACACGTAGAGCTTCGATATCAAGACGCATAAAACGTTACCTCATGGCTGAATGTTTGATCATGTTGGACTGCAATTTTGCGGCATTACCCTATCAGTTAAATCGATGGAGATGATAGGAAATATATACTTTTTATGAATTTTTAAACATATAAACTGATTCGCCTCATGGAGATTTGGTTGTTTAGTGTGTAGGGCACATGGCTTTGCTTAACCATTATCTAGGGCTTCGTGAGAATGTTTCTGATTAAGTGAATAAAAATAATTAATGGTAAATTTAATGATACTAAAAAAAATAGCACTCGCCACAATTGCATTGAGTTCTGTCACTACTGGGCATGTGGTAGCGGCTGAAACTGATAATGAAATGCAGATTAACCTTGGCTTACGTACTTTTTACATGAATCGAGATTTTGATGCGGGCATCCCAGATACGATCGCTGCGGGGCAGGCATTTCGTGCTGATATATCGTCACCTTTATGGGGAGGTATGATTGGCTTTGATGTATCTGTTGTGCATGTGGCAAAGCTGGAAGGTGATAAAACCATTAACTCTTCTGATGTTCTGACGCCAGAGGGGCAGGGCTATACCACGCTAGAGCAAGCCTTTGTAAAACTAAAACCCACCGGAAACAGCAGTATTCGCCTAGGGCGGATGGTTTTGATGACACCGCTATTGAACGATCTGACTTCTCGTATATCGGCACCTAGCACTCAGGCTGTACACGCTACTCTAAAACTGGGCGATGGTGAAATTTACGCATTTTATTCGGATAAAGCGTCAAACAATAACAGTGAAAAATTTACTTCTTATTCAGCTAATGGTGGTGAGTATGAAGTGGCTTCTGTCGGTGGGACTTATAAATTCAACAATGGGTTAGGTGTGCATTTACAATATGCAGTAGCCGACGAATACCAGAAACAAACTTATATAAACTTGAATTACCCGACTCAGTTAGGCGGTTATGATCTGTTATTAGACCTGGCACATATGAGCGGTGAAGATGACGGTGTTTTATACGGTAGTGATTACAATAGTAATTTGACGGGGCTAACAGCGCGCTTATCCAAAGGTGATTTTGCTTATACTCTGGCCTATCAGAGAGTTGGCGGGGATGATGGTTACGACCAAAAATGGGGCGGGCAAGATAATACTCAATTCTTTACTTGGGGTGCGGTGCAGCTGTTGGATTTCAATGCTAAAGATGAGCAGTCTCTACAGGCGCGTATCGATTATGATGTGCCAAGTATCAAGGGCTTAAGCCTTATGGCGCGACATACTGAATCTTGGGATATTGATCATAGTGGTGGTGATAATGGGAAGCGTCATGAAACTAACTTTGATGCGAAGTACACGCTACAAAGTGGTGCTGCTAAAGGGTTGAATTTACGCTTGCGTGTTGCTCATGCCGATGGCGATGATGCAGTTGTTCCGCGCATCAATGATATTCGTTTCATCGTGAATTATCGTACTGACGTGCTATAGAAAACAGAGTTTGTTGCAGAAGGTATTGTTGCGAATCCCCTTCAGCAGTTAATGCCTATCTGTAATGTGTCTTATGTTCTCCAGGCTTGGTGGGGGTTGTGCCTCCACCTTTTTTTAACTACTTACTATTAGTAGTGTCACTTCATGATGAGGTGATACGTACAAATATCTTGCTGTATTAGCGATTACGAGGTTTTCGTGATTTAGCTGTCGAGGAACGATTTTGTGTCGTATGCGCATTTTTTGAAGGTGTTTTCTGGCTTTTAGACATAGGCGCTATATTAACTGTCTCTTCTCTAAACTCTCCGGGTTGAAGCATTTCTAAACACCAGTTACCAATGGCATATCGGATTAGGCGTAATGTAGGAAAGCCAACGGCCGCTGTCATGCGTCTGACTTGACGATTTTTTCCTTCGGTTATTTTTAATTCTATCCAGCTAGTCGGTATCTCTTTGCGGTCGCGGATGGGTGGGGTTCTTTGCCATACATTGGGTTCTGGTATTAGCTTGGCTTTTGCTGGTCGTGTTTTTCCGTCTTTGAGCTCTACACCATTGCGCAGTTGCTCTAAGGCGCTATCAGTAACATCGCCTTCTACTTGTGCCCAATACGTCTTTTCCATCTTGAATTTAGGGTGTGCAAGCGTGTGTTGTAGTGCCCCGTCATTCGTCAGAATAAGCAATCCTTCTGAGTCGTAATCAAGCCTGCCTGCTGCGTAAAACCCCGGTTTTTTGATGAAGTCAGCCAGTGTTTTTCGGCCGTCTTGATCAGTGAACTGAGTGAGTACTTGAAAGGGCTTGTTGGTAATCAAGATATTAGACATAGATCCTGTTTCTGTAGTATGAGTAAAGTAGGGCGGCGTAATAGTTCGGATTATTTTGTTAATTATGCCTGCTGACACATATTTCTACGAATCTATTTAATAGCTATTAATGGAGTAGAGCGATGACATACAGCAATATTCAAATACCGGCTCAAGGTGAGAAGATTACCGTTAACGCAGACTATTCACTGAATGTGCCTCTTAATCCTATCATTCCCTATATTACTGGTGACGGAATAGGTGTGGATGTTACGCCGCCTATGATGAATGTAGTTAATGCCGCTATCGAAAAAGCCTATGGAGGAAAACGCAAGATCTCTTGGATGGAAGTTTATGCAGGTGAAAAAGCAACTCAGTTATATGACCAAGATACATGGATGCCTGAAGAGACGCTGGCCGCATTTAAAGAGTTTGTTGTTGGCATTAAAGGGCCTTTGACTACACCGGTGGGCGGTGGTATTCGTTCTTTAAATGTGGCTTTGCGACAAGAATTAGATCTGTACGTTTGTCAGCGCCCTGTAATGTGGTTTAAAGGCGTGCCGAGTCCTGTTGTGCAGCCTGAAGATGTTGATATGGTTATTTTTAGGGAAAACTCTGAAGATATCTATGCAGGAATTGAGTGGAAAGCAGGGTCTGCAGAAGCAAAAAAGGTGATCCAGTTTCTAACACAGGAAATGGGCGTCACACAAATTCGCTTTGAAGATAACTGTGGTATAGGTGTTAAGCCTGTATCCAAGGAAGGTACGCAGCGCTTAGTGCGGAAAGCGTTACAGTATTGTATTGATAATAATCGTGAGTCGTTAACGCTGGTGCACAAAGGTAACATCATGAAGTTTACCGAAGGTGCCTTTAAAGAGTGGGGTTATGAGCTGGCGGTTCAAGAGTTTGGCGCTGAATTATTAAATGGTGGGCCATGGATGGTCTTTAAGCATCCAAAAACGGGTAAGGATATAGTAGTAAAAGATGTTATTGCAGATGCCATGCTGCAGCAAATATTACTGCGCCCGGCAGAGTACGATGTTATAGCAACATTAAACCTTAATGGGGATTACTTGTCTGATGCATTAGCAGCAGAAGTGGGGGGGATTGGTATTGCGCCAGGAGCAAATTTGTCAGACAGCATTGCTATTTTTGAAGCAACGCATGGAACGGCACCAAAATATGCAGGGCAAGATAAGGTAAACCCTGGGTCTTTAATTTTGTCCGCAGAGATGATGCTGCGGCATATGGGTTGGACTGAAGCGGCAGATTTAATACTTAAAGGTGTCAATGCTGCTATTGGTGAGAAAACAGTGACTTATGATTTTGAGCGTTTAATGGACGGCGCAACTTTACTGACATCTTCTGAGTTTGGTGAAGCTATTATTCAAGGCATGTGAAGAAGGAATAGAAAGCTGATGACAAAAACCAGCTAGGTTTAGCTGGTTTTTGTAGCGTCAATTTACACTTGTGCCTCTACTTCTACCGGTTGTTGCTGCGGCAATGGAGTTATATTGACGGCATGAAGGCCTTTGGGGCCTGGAGTTGTTTCAAAGCTGACGGGTTGCCCTGCTTTTAGGCTTTTGTACCCTTCGACTTGAATGGCTGAATAATGGGCAAATAGGTCTTCGTTTTGGTTTTCATCTGCGATGATAAATCCGAAGCCTTTGGCATTATTGAACCACTTTACTTTCCCTGTCTGCATTTCAAACTCCAATTTTGGCTAATTTACAGGTCTACTAGCAGAGAGTATGCCTGAACTGCAAAGCTCACACCTGCTACAATGGTTCTATTGTAAGAGGCGTGACTCATGAATGCAGGGACTTCTGGTAGTAGGTTTACCACACCTGTTTAAATCGAGTATAACATTGTGGTTCGATGACGCTAATTGTTCTTAAGTTTATCTATCATTTTTTATTAGAGATTGTTCATGAAGGCCGAAAGATATAAAAATGTGATTCGTGGTGCATCAGAGGGAGAGCAAGGAGATGAGCCTTTTTCAGATGACGGAAGTTTGGCAACGCAAGAGGCAAAGCCTAAGCTAAAAAAGCCACCTATGTATCGTGTGCTATTGTTAAATGACGATTACACCCCCATGGAGTTTGTTGTTGAGGTGTTAATGATTTTTTTCAGTATGACTCAAGAGCAGGCGACGCAGGTCATGTTGGCTGTTCATAATGAAGGTAAAGGCGTGTGTGGTGCTTTTTCTCGTGATGTTGCTGAAACTAAAGCGGCTCAAGTGAATCAATACTCTAAAGATAATAAGCATCCTTTGTTATCTGAAGTAGAAGCTGTTTAGCGGAGACGTAGCTATGTTAAATCGTGAACTTGAAGATACATTAAGTGCTGCTTTCAAAGGTGCACGTGAAAACCGCCATGAATTTATGACGGTTGAGCATCTGCTGTTAGCTCTGCTCGATAATAGAGATGCATACAGAGTGCTAGCCGCGTGTGGTGCTGATGTCGATACAATACGAACAGCGTTGAGCTTGTTTATTGACGAAACAACGCCGCTATTGCCCGAAAATATTCCGGCGATGGAAACGCAGCCTACTTTAGGTTTTCAGCGTGTTTTACAGCGTGCTGTATTCCACGTGCAGTCTTCGGGTAAAAATGAAGTAACGGGGGCGAATGTAGTTGTTGCCATCTTTAGTGAGCAAGAAAGCCACGCAGTTTTCGTTTTGCAGCAGCAAGGTGTTGAGCGTATTGATGTGGTTAACTATCTTTCACACGGCATTTCTCGTGTAAGTCAGGATGAGCATGATGGTGAGGGCTTGCTGGAGTCCGATGAGGCCACAAAAAACAGTGAGCCAAGTGCACTAAGCAAGTATGCCGTTAATCTTAACCAGGAAGCTGGAGAAGGGCGCATAGACCCATTGATTGGACGTAGTTCTGAGGTTGAGCGTGTCATTCAGATTCTTTCTAGGCGCCGTAAGAATAACCCATTATTAGTTGGCGAGGCGGGGGTTGGTAAAACAGCTATTGCAGAAGGCTTAGCTAAGCTGATAGTTGAAGAAAAAATCCCTGAGGTAATGAACGGCAGTGTCGTTTATTCACTTGATCTTGGTGCATTGCTTGCGGGTACTAAATATCGTGGTGATTTTGAAAAACGTCTTAAAGCATTGTTGAATGAAGTCAAAGTTAAAGACAACGCGATTCTGTTTATCGATGAAATTCATACAATTATTGGCGCCGGGGCTGCTTCGGGTGGTTCGATGGATGCTTCTAATCTATTAAAGCCCTTACTTAGCTCGGGTGACTTGCGTTGTATTGGTTCTACGACCTTTCAAGAATTCAGAAGCATTTTTGAGAAAGATCGCGCCTTAGCCAGACGCTTTCAAAAAGTTGATGTGCTTGAGCCTAATGTGCAGGACACATATGAGATTTTGTGTGGGCTACGCAAGAAATTTGAGCAGCATCACGAAATTGAATATACCGATGAAGCGTTACGAGCTGCTGCAGAGCTTGCTGACCGATATATCAATGATAAGCATATGCCTGATAAGGCTATTGATGTTATTGATGAAGCGGGTGCCTATCAGCGTTTGTTGAGCGAAGAAGAGCGAACCCCGATCATTGATGTTCATGAAGTCGAATCAGTTGTTGCTAAGATTGCGCGCATTCCGCCAAAAACTGTTTCCGTATCTGATAAAGAGCAGCTTAAAAAGCTTGATAACAACCTGAAAATGGTTGTGTTGGGCCAAGAAGAAGCGATCTCTTCATTATCCTCGGCTATTCGTTTATCACGTGCAGGTCTGAATGACCCACATAAACCCGTGGGTAACTTCTTGTTCTCAGGCCCTACCGGTGTTGGTAAAACAGAGGTGACAACCCAGCTTGCACGCATCCTGGGGATTGAATTAATTCGCTTTGATATGTCTGAGTATATGGAGCGTCATACCGTATCTCGTTTAATTGGTGCACCTCCTGGGTACGTTGGTTATGACCAAGGTGGTCTATTAACTGAGGCTGTAACCAAGTCTCCACACTGTGTGTTGTTATTGGATGAGATTGAAAAAGCTCACCCTGAGGTGTTCAACATTCTTTTGCAGGTGATGGATAACGGTACATTGACGGATAACAACGGCCGTAAAGCGGATTTTCGTAATGTGATATTGGTTATGACAACCAATGCCGGTGCTGATGCAATGAGCCGTCCTTCCATTGGCTTTTCTCATCAAGATCACTCGACAGATGGTATGGAAGCGATTAAGCGTTTGTTTTCACCTGAGTTTCGCAATCGTCTTGATGCTGTCATTCAGTTTAAAGCCTTGTCGCCAGATATCATTATGGGTGTGGTTGATAAGTTCTTAACAGAGCTGCAGGCGCAGTTAGACGATAAGAAAGTGGTCTTGCATGTTAATGATGATGCGCGTACTTGGTTGGGTGAGCATGGTTACGATGAAAAAATGGGTGCTCGTCCAATGAAACGCTTGATTCAAGAGAAGCTTAAAAAGCCATTGGCTGAGATGATTCTATTTGGTGATCTTGCAGAAGAGGGTGGAGAAGTGCAGGTGTCAGTGGATGATCAAAATGAAATAGTGCTAAATGTAACAGTGGCAGCCTAAGGCTGCCACTGGGGAACTTTCGAATCTGGTTTTAACAATAAAGTTAAGCCAGATCGATTGTACTAACGGGCACGATATACGATGCGGCCTTTGGTCAAATCGTATGGTGTTAGTTCAACTTTTACTTTGTCACCCGTTAAAATACGGATGTAGTTTTTACGCATTTTGCCTGAGATATGAGCGGTAACTACGTGACCATTCTCAAGCTCTACGCGAAACATGGTGTTGGGTAGCGTGTCAACCACGGTACCTTCCATTTCAATGCTATCTTCTTTAGCCATTCGTTACCTACCTGTGAAAGGGCTGATTTCGAACAATGTCCTATTATCAGAGCGCAGTATTCTGCCTGAATTATCTAAGGATATCAAAGAGTATTGGCTCTTTTATTGTTATCTAATGAGAATCCATTGGCCATCGATTAAAAACTCTAAAGGACGATAGGCGATTTTATACTTCATTTTGCGACAAGACTGTACCCAATAGCCCATATATAGGTATTCAAGGTTGAGTCGGCGACATTCTTCAATTTGCCAAAGAATAGCGTAAGACCCTAAACTCCGCTTTTGCAAATCAGGGTCTGGATCGAAAAAAGTGTAGGTAGCAGACAGTCCTTGTACGAGTTGATCGGTAACGGCGACACCAATAAGTTTGTCGTCTAAGTAAAATTCTAAAAAATCACACGGTTGCTCACCTTCAATTAAGAAGTTTATAAACTGTTCTTTGTTGGGGGGAAACATGTCACCATCGGCGTGGCGATGTGTTATGTAATCAGAATAGAGTTTGAAGTATTTATCGCTGTAGTGAGGCGTTGATTTTTTTACAACAAGATCTTTATTCTTATTAATAATGCGGCGTTGTGTTTTATTAGGTTGAAACAGATCAACAGGAACTCTGACAGAAATACAGGCTTGGCAATTATCGCAATGAGGGCGGTAGATATGTTTGCCGCTGCGCCTGAAACCAAGATTAGATAGCTGGCTAAAGGCATTGACTGAGATGCTTGAGTGCGGATCGACGAACAGAGTTTTAGCCTTGTAGCCTTCAATATAACTACAGTTGTGCTCAGGGGTTGCAAAAAAATGTAACTCTTTAAGCTCTGTCATTAACTTTCAATACCTAGCGTAGCGATGGGCTCACCGAAACTCCAAGGGTGATGCGTTTCTGTATCTATATATTGTCTAATGTAATGTATAAATTCCTCGCGGGGAATATTAGTAGCCCCTAAGCTTTCTAAATGGTCATTATGAACCTGGCAATCAATTAGCGGGTACCCCCATATTTTTAATTGTTTACACAGCGCAATAAAAGCAATTTTTGATGCGTTTACTTGAAAGCTGAACATGGACTCACCAAAAAATAGTTTGCCTATTCCTAGCCCGTATAAGCCACCAATTAATTGCTCGTTCTCCCACACTTCCACAGAATGGGCAACACCTTGCTGGTGGAGTTCGATGTAGGCTTCTTGCATCTCTGGCGATATCCAAGTGCCTGTAGACTCTTCACGGATGCTCGCGCAGGCTTGTATGACGTCTGTAAAGGCTTCATCAAAAGAAACACGGTAGTGGCTCTTTTTGAGATGCTTACGCATGCTGCGAGAGATATGTATTCGTTCAGGAAATAATACGCAACGAGGGTTTGGGCTCCACCAAAGAATTGGGTCATCTTGGCTGAACCATGGGAAAACACCGTGCTTATAAGCCGCAATTAACCGTTCTGGTGAAAGGTCGCCACCGGCTGCGAGCAAGCCATCAGGTTTATCTAGTGCTGAGCTCGTATCGGGGAAGATTAATTTAGTTGGATGTAACCAAGGGATCATGTGAAATGTTCAAAAAAGACCAAAGGCAAATTAACCTTCGGTCTGTTGTAGTTATGTTTGGCTATCTAAGCACCTATTTGGCCAGGTCATCCAAATAGCGTTCAGCATCTAGCGCTGCCATGCAACCAAAGCCTGCAGACGTGATCGCTTGGCGGTAAATGTGGTCACATACATCTCCTGCAGCAAAAACGCCTTCTACGCTGGTCTGAGTCGCTTTACCTTCTAATCCAGATTGGATTTTAAGGTAGCCGTTATTCATCTCAAGCTGGCCTTCAAAAATACTGGTATTAGGCTTGTGTCCGATAGCGATAAATACGCCCGCTAAGTCGAGTTCTTGAGTGGAGCTGCCATCCGTACTGCTCAAGCGTAAGCCTGTCACGCCAGAATCATCACCCAGTACTTCGTCGAGTTGGTGGTTCCAGATGATATTGATATTGCCATTTTTAGCACGATCAAACAGCTTGTCCTGAAGAATCTTTTCAGAACGAAGAGAGTCGCGACGATGAACAAGTGTTACTTCATCAGCAATGTTCGATAAGTAAAGTGCTTCTTCTACTGCAGTATTACCGCCGCCGATGACAGCCACTTTTTGGCCGCGATAGAAGAATCCATCGCATGTAGCGCAAGCACTGACACCTTTACCCTTAAATGCTTCTTCAGACTCAAGACCTAGATACTGCGCTGATGCACCTGTACAAATGATGAGGGAGTCGCAGGTATAAACACCCATATCACCTGTTAAAGTGAATGGACGGTTTTCTACATCAACAGTATGTATGTGATCGAATAATACGGTGGTGTCGAAGCGCTCTGCGTGTTGCTGCATGCGCTGCATGAGTTCAGGGCCTTGAACACCTTGAACATCTCCTGGCCAGTTGTCTACGTCTGTTGTTGTAGTTAGCTGGCCGCCAGCTTCCATTCCTGTGATAACAACAGGGTTAAGGTTGGCGCGTGCTGCATAAATCGCAGCGGTGTATCCAGCAGGGCCAGAACCAAGGATGAGAAGTTTGTGATGTTGTGTTTCGCTCATGAATGCATGCCTTAAACTATATGTGTCTGTGTTTTATAAAAAATATGATGGGGGGAGTGCTTAAGAAATACAATCCTCAAGAGAAGATATTTTTCTAATCTGTGCTGATAACTTTTCGATACACAGCATCATGTAGCGTTGTCCTGACTTATGTCTTAGATAGCCTTTTAACGGCTCGTGACTGAGCGCTTGTGCTGTTTGTGTATCAAGGTTATCTATTTCGTAGTCAATAATGTCATCGACCTCATCTAGTGCTAAAGAGAAAGAGGGGGTTTTGCCGTCAAGTGTAAGGTGGATGATGACGGGGTGCATGTCTCGCTTAAGAATGTCTGTGATTTGATCTAATGAGCGCAACAGTTTTCTAAGCGTCGTACCTTTTTCGATCGACAGTAACCGTATGGCGCGTTCAGCATCCCCACTATTTTTCATTTCTAGTAGAACGTCAGCCAGTTGATGAATTAGTTGATGAGGCTTATCAATCTTCTCTAGTATAGCGAGAAGGTCGGAATCTTCTGTTTTAAAACTATAGAACCACTGCCCAAACGCACACATTTTCGGATCCCTTGAGAGAGTGAAGTTTTCATCCGAAGTAATGCTTCGCTCAAGTGCCTGAATCCAGTCGGTGTGTGCTTGCTTATAAGTGTCAATATCAGCAATTAGTTGGTTTTTATCATCCCAGTTTCGTTTTCTATTAAGTAAGGTCGCACTATCATAAACATTAATCAGCGTATCTCGGTAATCTAAATAACCAAGAAAGCTAGGATGCTGGGCAGTACTGGCGAGTTGTATCTGTTTATATTCATCTGAAAAAGAGAGGATATTGCAGGCATCTATGCCAAAATGGCTATTAGCGATCGTAAAGGTCAATACACGCGAGTTGTTTTGAAACAGATTGGCTAAACTCATGTCTATAACCTCATATGACATTGGATGGGGATTTTAGTCTTCAATTATAACTATAGCGTGTTATTGGTGGGATAATAGTGAGTGTTTAATTAATTAGCGGGTTGTTAACAGTATGTAGTTGTCTTTATCTATCAAGAGCCTTCGATACCATTAGTTGAATTGTGTTATTTTTAAATGTTCGTAGTAAGTATTTAAGATTAAAAGGAATATGAGTGAAAAATAAGCTCCCAACAAGCCCCTATGCTTTTTCTGAGCTGCTAGCGCGTGTAGTAAAAGTTTGCGTGTTGTTTTTAATTATCATGAGTTGTACCTATATGCTTTTAGGTATGCTCGGTTATCACCCCAAAGATCCCGGTTGGTCTCACCTTGGTTACCACCCTGGCGTGAGTAACTGGACGGGTATATTCGGGGCCTGGATGACAGACTTGCTGTTTTCTTTTCTAGGAATAGCGGCTTGGCTTTTACCCGTTATTATCATTGTTCCTACTGTGCGCTTTATGGTGCGAAAAGAGGTGTCGCTTTTAGACGGGCTGCCCTTTGCTATGTTGCGCACATTCGGCATTCTTTTATTGATGGCCTCTTTATGCGCTTTGGCGTCGATTCATCTTTCAAACCAATCGTTAGGCTTTCCCTTTACGAGTGGTGGCATTGTCGGCCAAGCATTATCTGACTGGATGGTTTCTTGGTTTAGTTTGCTTGGTAGTACTGTGCTTTTGATAACGGCGGCGGGTATGGGGTGTACCTTCTATATGGAGCTTTCGTGGGATAGTATCCAAAACCGTTTAGGCGCATGGGTGTTATCTGCATATCGTGGACTTTCAGCATTGTTGAGCCCAGGCAGTGAGAGTAATAACGCTGAAGAGCGCATTCCAGAAAGTGAGAACAATGTAGCTAGTGCAGAGTACAGCACAACAAAATCACTAAAAGAACGTATAAGAGAGCGCTTTGAGCCAAGCTTACATAGTGGGGCTGAGGAGCACTTTTCGACATCGTCGGGACCATCATTTAATGCGGTGAATGGAGAGTCTGCGTCTGCTCATCATGAGCGGACTTCACCGCAGGTATTATCAGGAAACGATAAGAGAAATGCCGTGCCTCCTTTAGTGACGGACATTGTTAACCCGGACAATGTTAGGCAAGAGGTCGTAAAACGCTCTTTGCCTATCAGGGACTCTAGGCCAGAGTCAGGTGGTCATGAGTTATCTATGTCTTCTGAGGTGGAAAAATCGCAGCCTCAGAATACCGTGATGCAAACACCCTCTGCTGCTAAAGAACCTAAGAAAGAACTTAAAATTGTGCCATTGGCAGAAGCGCACCAGCCTATTCAAAGTGATGACCAAGATAATAATGCTCAAAACAAAGAGCGCCGCCCGGTTCGCTCATTACGAAAAATACCCTCACTCGATTTGTTAGACCCTCCTGAGCTGCAAGCGGACCACGGGTATTCGGAAGAAGAGTTGGAAGATATGTCACGCTTGCTTGAAAGTAAGCTAAAAGATTTTGGCGTTATTGCTGAGGTGGTGGAAGTCAATCCGGGTCCTGTTATTACACGTTTTGAGATACAGCCTGCCCCGGGTGTTAAGGTGAGCAAAATCACTAATTTGGCCAAAGATTTGGCGCGCTCCTTAGCGATATCGAGTGTACGTGTTGTAGAAGTTATTCCTGGCAAGTCCGTTGTTGGTATTGAGATTCCTAATGCGAGCCGCCAAATGGTGCGCTTGAGCGAAGTGCTTAACTCAAAGCCATACAACGAGGCATCTTCTCGGTTAACGTTGGCGTTGGGTAATGACATAGCCGGTAATCCAGTGGTGGCTAACCTTGCAAAAATGCCGCATTTATTGGTTGCGGGTACTACAGGTTCAGGTAAGTCTGTGGGTGTTAATGCCATGATTCTGAGCCTGTTGTTTAAGGCAACGCCAGAAGAAGTACGCTTGATGATGGTTGACCCCAAAATGTTGGAACTTTCAATTTATGAAGGCATTCCGCATCTGCTCACACCTGTTATCACTGATATGAAGGAAGCGGCTGGCGGCTTGCGCTGGTGCGTAGGTGAGATGGAGCGCCGTTATCGCTTAATGGCAAAAATGGGCGTGCGTAACCTTGCTGGTTTCAATGACAAGGTTAAAGCTGCAGAGCAGCAAGGCAAGCCATTACTTGATCCGCTTTGGAATGCAGAAGAGCATGGCGAGCCGTTTGGCACGCCAGCACCCGCCTTAGAAACGTTGCCTTATATTGTCGTCATCATTGATGAGTTTGCTGACATGATGATGATTGTTGGTAAAAAAGTAGAAGAGCTAATTGCACGTATTGCTCAAAAAGCGCGGGCGGCAGGTATTCATCTGATTTTGGCAACGCAAAGACCTTCCGTTGATGTTATTACGGGCTTGATAAAGGCTAACGTGCCTACAAGAATTGCATTCCAAGTGTCTTCGAAAATTGATTCACGGACGATTCTAGATCAGTCCGGTGCTGAAAACTTACTGGGTAACGGTGATATGTTGTATCTACCTGCCGGAACCAGCGTTCCTAACCGAGTACATGGTGCTTTTGTTGGCGATGAAGAAGTACACCGTGTAGTTGAAGCATGGAAGCAGGTAGGTGCTCCTGTGTATATTGATGCGGTATTAAGTGATTCGGGGGCGGAAGGAGGTGCGGCATCTGGAGGCTTATTTGATGATGAGCAAGACCCTCTTTATGACGAAGCGGTCGCTTTTATTACTGAAACTCGCAAAGCATCTATCTCAAGTGTGCAGCGAAAAATGAAAATTGGTTATAACCGAGCGGCCAGAATGATAGAAGCAATGGAAGCTGCAGGGGTTGTTACTGAGGCCGGATCCAACGGCCAGCGAGAAGTATTGGCCCCCCCTCCGGTAAGAGGTTAATCGTTGTAAGCCAAATAGTTTAATAGGGTAAAGAATGAATAGATTATATAAATTGTGTGCGACTCTCTCTTTAGCGGTTATGCCAATGCTAGCCTTGGCGGAGGCATCAACACCTACAGAGGCTTTAACGCAGGTGCTAAAGGGTTACGATCGTTTTAGCGCTAACTTTGAGCAGGTAACCCGTAGCGATCAGAGTAATGCGGCCGAAGTCTCTAAAGGCTCAATGAAAGTGGCACGTCCAGGGCAGTTTCGCTGGGAAACGCAAAGCCCGTTCCCGCAGCTTATTGTGAGTGATGGTGAGTATGTTTGGATTTATGACCCAGATCTTGAGCAAGCAACGCGTAAACCGGTTGATCCTAAACAAACCAATGGTGCTGCACTTATTTTGAATGGCAATGTTGTAGAGCTGGCCGAAAAATTTGAAATATTCTTACCTATTAATCAAGAGAATGAGCAGCTATTTGAGTTGTTACCAAAAGATGATCAAAGCAGCTTTCAGCGGATTCGCTTGTATTTTATCGATGGAGTTATGTCCGAGTTGATGTTGCAAGATGTACTGGGCCAACAAACAACTATCTTATTGCGTGATTCTGTCATTAACGACTCCATGGATGATGCTTTATTTAAGTTTACACCTCCCAAAGGTACTGATGTTATTGTGAGTGATGAGGCCTGATGAGCGACCTGTTTGATGATGTAACACCTCCTTATCAACCGCTGGCGGCAAGAATGCGGCCTAGCGGCTTGGAAGGTTACGTCGGTCAGTCTCATCTACTGTCAGCAGGAAAACCCCTTCGCCAAGCGATAGAGCAGAACGCATTGCACTCTATGATATTTTGGGGGCCGCCTGGTGTTGGTAAAACCACCTTGGCAAAAATTATTGCACATACCTGCGATGCACATTTTATGACACTTTCAGCTGTTTTGTCCGGTGTTAAAGAGATTAGAGCTGCAGTAGAAGAAGCAAAGCAGATGAGGGCTTCTCGGCAATGCAAGGCGATTTTATTTGTTGATGAGGTGCACCGCTTTAACAAATCTCAGCAAGATGCTTTCTTGCCTTATATTGAAGACGGCACTTTTTTATTTATAGGCGCTACCACCGAAAACCCTTCGTTTGAATTGAATAACGCCTTGTTATCGCGTGCACGAGTATATCTGTTGCGTAATCTGACTGATGACGAATCTTTAGAGGTTATTCAACATGCGTTAGCCGATAAGGACAAAGGCTTTGGAGGGCATGCTTTTGAGTTTGAAGAAGGGGCGTTAGAGCAACTTGCTCGAGCCGCTGATGGTGATGCTCGTCGTGCCTTAAATCTGCTAGAAATAGCCGTGGATTTAGCTGTTTCTGACAAGGGTGTTGAGAAAATATCGCAGTCGGTTTTAAAAGAGGTGCTACAAAGTAGTGGGCGCCGTTATGACAAACAAGGCGATATTTTTTACGATATGATTTCTGCATTTCATAAGTCGGTACGCGGCTCTTCTCCTGATGGTGCCTTGTATTGGTATTGTCGTATGCTAGAAGGTGGTTGCGACCCTCTTTATATCGCACGTCGTTTAGTTGCGATAGCCTCCGAAGATATAGGCAATGCTGATCCACGTGCTATGCAGGTGGCATTATCAGCGTGGGATGCCTTTGAGAGAGTAGGTCCTGCAGAAGGTGAGCGCGCTATTGCTCAAGCTGCTATTTATTGTGCCAGTGCGCCCAAAAGCAATGCTGTGTATATGGCATTTAATGAGTGCCGGGCACAAATACGTAGTGATCCTGATTATGCCGTTCCGGTGCATTTACGTAATGCACCTACGTCACTAATGAAAGACCTCGGTTACGGCGAAGAATACCGCTATGCGCATAACGAGCCCAATGCTTATGCTGCGGGGGAGAAATTCCATCCAGAAGAGATCGCATCTCGACGTTATTATCAGCCGAGTGAGCGTGGTCTTGAGCAGAAAATAAGTGCTAAACTTCAACAGCTTGGGATGCTAGATGAGCAAAGCCCAATCAAACGGTATCAGAATAAAGGATAAGGTATGCAAACTATCCTGGCAGTCGCTGTCGGAGGCGCTTTAGGGGCGGCCAGCCGTTTCTGGTTGGCTGGTGCTCTCAATGATAAGGCCGATAAGCTACCTGTAGGAACGCTGGCCTGTAATGTCTTGGGTTCGCTTGTTATGGGTGTTTTATTTGTTCTTATTATGGAGAAAACGCGATTGTCTCCGGAATTAAGACCATTGTTGATGGTTGGTTTTCTGGGTGCCTTTACAACTTTTTCATCTTTCTCTCTAGAGACAGTGGCGCTGGTGCAGGAAGGACATATAATGTCCGCATTAATTTATGTATTATTAAGTGTTTTGATGTGCATTGCTGCTCTGTCAGCTGGTATATGGATCACCCGCCTGTTTTAGATAAGGTAGTTTAAAAACTCATGTTAGATTCAAAAATTGTTCGAGACAATCCTGAAGCTGTCGCTGCACAGCTTGCAAAGAAAAAATATGCTTTTCCTGTTGCTCGTTTTAACGAACTGGAAGCGTTGCGTCGTGAAGCGCAAATTCTGAGCGAAAACCTACAGAATGAGCGTAATACTCGCTCTAAGCAGATAGGTAAAGCAAAAGCGTCTGGTGAAGATATTCAGCCGTTGTTAGCTGAGGTTCAAACTTTAGGTGATCAGTTAGATGAAGCCAAGCGCAAACTAGGTGATATTGCCGCTGACCTAGATGATATTTTGCTAGGCGTTCCTAACTTGCCAGATGCATCTGTTCCTGCTGGCGACAGTGAAGATGACAATGTTGAGGTTCGTCGTTGGGGTACACCGCGCGAACTAGATTTTGATCCGTTAGATCATGTCGCGTTAGGCGAGCGTAATGGCGGTTTAGATTTTGAAACAGCAGCCAAAATAACGGGATCTCGCTTTGCGTTGATGACGGGTAAAATGGCACGTATGCACCGAGCATTGATTCAGTTTATGTTAGATGTACAAACTGAAGAGCACGGTTACACTGAAGCTTATGTACCCTATATGGTGAATGAGGATAGCCTTAAAGGAACAGGGCAGCTGCCTAAGTTTGGTGAAGACTTATTCAAAGTTCCTTTTGGTGACCGCCAGTTTTACTTGATACCGACAGCTGAAGTTCCTGTGACTAATATTGTCCGTGATGAAATTGTCGATGTCGCTCAGTTGCCCGTTAAATATACGGCACATACACCATGTTTTCGTTCAGAAGCAGGAGCGTCTGGTAAAGATACTCGCGGTATGATCCGTCAGCACCAGTTTGAAAAAGTCGAAATGGTGCAGATTGTTGAACCATCTACCTCTTGGGAAACTCTGGAGGCAATGACGCAGCATGCAGAGGCTATTTTACAAAAACTTAATTTGCCGTATCGCGTGGTTGCGTTGTGTGGTGGTGATTTAGGTTTTGGTGCTGCTAAAACTTATGACTTAGAAGTTTGGCTGCCGGGCCAGGACAAGTTCCGCGAGATTTCGTCAGTGTCTAATATGACGGATTTTCAAGCACGTCGCTTGAAAGCTCGCTGGAGAAACCCTGAAACAGGTAAGCCAGAACTATTACACACCCTGAATGGCTCAGGCTTGGCAATTGGTCGTACCTTGGTCGCTGTTCTAGAGAACTACCAAACAGCCGATGGTCGTATTATCGTGCCTGATGCACTCCTTCCTTATATGGGCGGCGTGACTGAGTTGTAAGTAATAGCTTGGCCGGCAATTTAGTTGTTGTCGGCCAATTTTTTATCATCATAATATTTTTCCATTCCTCTGTTGAGAGTCTGTGTACTCAACCTTGATTAGCTAACCGGTTATTACCTTGCCGTATATACGTCTATCAGGTTTCTATTTTTTCTACTTTGCGCTTTTAGGCGCTATGATCCCTTATTGGTCTTTATATCTAGAATCACTAGATTTTGATGCTAAGACAATTGGTTTGTTGATGGCTACACTGCATTTTTCACGTATTTTGGCGCCTGCTTTATGGGGGTGGATCGCGGACAGAACCGGACAGCGGTTACGTGTAATACGTGCTGGCGCTTTATTAACTTGGGTGATTTTCATTGCAATGTTTTGGCAAGACACTGCTATTGGAATTGCGCTTGTTATGCTGGGATATAGCTTTTTCTGGAACGCGGTATTGCCCCAGTTTGAAGTGGTGACACTCAACCACCTTGGTGCTGCGCAGTCCAAGTATAGTCGGGTGCGTTTATGGGGCTCAATAGGCTTCATTAGTACTGTTTTACTTGTGGGCTATATCTTAGATAAGGTCTCGGTAAGCTGGATTCCTTTAATACTACTCATTTTAATGGTTTTTATATGGTTGAACTCGCTACTGATACCAGAGGTTAGTAAGCCTGAAGATGGTAGCCTGTTAGAAAGCTCAAGCTTTCGAGATGTGGTTTTTAAACCGCACATCATTGCTTTCTTTATTATCACATTGCTCATTCAATTTTCTCACGGACCTTACTACACGTTCTTTAGTTTGATGATGCAAAAGCTGGAGTATACACGCACAGAAATTGGCATGCTGTGGTCTTTAGGTGTCGTTGCAGAGATACTCGTTTTTGTTGTTATGCATACCCTTATTATTCGCGTGGGTTTGCGTTTTATTATGCTTGTTAGCTTAGTATTATGTGTGGTGAGGTGGGTTTTATTAGCTTTTTGGCCAGAAAATATTTTCATGGTTATTATTGCTCAGCTGCTCCATGCTGCAACATTTGGCAGCTTGCATGCTGTTGGTATTTCGCTAGTGCATTACTACTTTCCCGGCACCATGCAAGGTCGTGGTCAGGCATTATTTTCTAGTATTGGTTTTGGTCTAGGTGGGACAGCAGGAGCTGTAGTCGCAGGCTTGCTCTGGGATAGTTATGGTTCAGCGGTGACTTTTAGTGTGGCCGCTGCCGTTTCTCTTGTGGCTATCGTGTTGGCATATGTATGGGTTCATCCGGGAAAAGTGCAGCAAAATTGATGCTAATATTTTGCACTGCAGTAAGTATCGCTATATAGTTAAGAAGAGTCTTTTATTCTGCTGCATAACAAAGGGTTATGACATGAATTTTAAAGTAGATGTTGAGATGACGCCGAATGAGTTGCGTCAAGTTATGGGGCTTCCAGATGTTGGGTCACTTCAGGATGAAATGATCGCAAAAGTCAGGGAGCAAATGGATGCCGGAGCAGAAGGTTACGATCCATTAACACTGCTCAAACCTTACATTACTAATAGTGTTGGCTCGATGGAATCACTGCAGAAGCTGATATTTAATATGATGCAGGGTTATGGGAAATCCGACAATAATAAAAGCTAATCACTACTCATCGTTAGAGATGCTGTAGAAAAGAGAGAGAGAACACGTTGCGAATTCTTCGAAAATATACCAATCGACGCCTTTATGATACTTCACGTAGTTGCTATGTCACACTTGAAGATGTCAAAGAACTGGTTTTAAGCAGCGAAGCATTTCAAGTACTCGATTCGAAAACAGGTAATGATCTGACTCGAAATATTCTTCTTCAAATCATTAGTGAGCAAGAAGGAGACGGGCATGGAACGCTACTGACAAATCAGGTGTTACAGCAGCTTATTCGTTTTTATGGCGATAGCATGCAAGGAATGATGAGCCAGTATTTGGAACAAAGTATCGCATCATTTCTTGAGCATCAAGACCGTATCAAAGAACAGATGCAAACTATGATGGGGGTGGCTAATCCTCTTACTATGATGAACAGCATTGCTGATCGTAATATGGCTGTGTGGAATATGTTCAAACCAGGTGAGGGGCCAGCTGACGGAGCACCTGCTGAGTCAGAAAGTAATGTGAAAGACTCAGAAAAGCCTTCTGATAAGTAAAAACATACAAAAATTTAGGGAAGGTAAGTCTTGTTCTTACTTTCCTTAATCTCTTTCTAAAAGCCAGTCGTTAATTTTCTTGGGCACTATGGCTTGTGATTTCCCGCTAACGAACACCCCTATATGTCCCGCTTTTATTTCTTCTTCCTGATAGTCTTTACTTCCAATATATTGTCTTAAGGCAATAGATGCGTCTGGTGGTACTAAGTGGTCATAAGAGCCGAATATATTGAGTACAGGCTGGGTAATGTTAGCTAATCTTACGGGATGTTCACCGATGCTAAGTTGATTTTTAATCAGACGATTCTCCTGAAAAAACCACTTAATAAACTCTCTGAATGCTTCTCCTGCTTGGTCTGGACTATCGTAGATCCACTTTTCCATGCGCAAAAAACTGAGCGCACTTTCTGTATTATGAAGATGGTTAGGCATGCCTAGATTTTTTTGAATGCCTAAGCGCATAGGCATTAAAGAGTTATAAGAATCATTGAGCATTTCGCCAGGGATATTGCCGTAAGTGGATACGGCGAGATCTACATCAATAGAGCGTGCCAACAAGCTAAGTAGATTTGTTTCTGTCTGAAAGTCGACAGGAGTAACCATGGTGATGAGATTATTGATTTTTTCGCCATGAATTGCGGTGTAGCACAGGCTTAGTGTACCGCCTTGGCAGATGCCTAGTAAGTTTGTTTTTTTAACATGTGCATGTAGGCATACTTGATCAACGCAATTGTTAATATACTCGTTAATATAATCATCAAGATCGTTAAATCGATCAGCAGGATCAGGATATCCCCAGTCAATGACGTAAACATCTAGCCCAAGATTGTTGAGTGTTTTCAATAATGATTTTTTAGGTTCCAGGTCAATCATATACCAGCGATTAACGAGTGCGTATGTGATTAATAGTGGCGTTTTGCAACGTGTTTCTACGGCCTTATTGCCTGAAAAGTATAAAAGCTTCAGTTTATCTTGAGCGAATATTTCTACTGCTTGAGATTGAGCAACATCAATTTGTGATATCCCTTTTAGTGTCTCATAGCTACTTTGTAATTTTTGCTCTAAGTCGATGAGTTCATCTTGGATCTTGCTTGGATCAAGTTTAAGATTTTTCATCAGTACCGGCCAAGGTTGATATTAATGTTGGGGATTTTAGCTCAGATAGTTCTTGTTTAAGGTCGTTAATATCTGAGGAAAGTTGTTGCACAGTGCTTTTTAACTCAGAGATTAATATTTGGTTTTGTACTTCTTTTATATCAGCGAGAGTTTTGTTCATTTTTCGCATATCTTTGCGTAAAGCATGTTGGCGCTGTAAAGCTGTATCCAAGCCTTTACGGGTTGCTAGTCCGACTGCCTCAAATTGAATGTCACGCATATCTTGAGCATATTTACGTAAATGCATAAGTGCATTGGATACTCTTCCATGACTTTGCTGGTATTGTTGGGTGTAAAGGCATTCAGAGTAAGCCGCTTCGTAACAATTTACCCAAAGGTTGTGCAGCTCTCCAAGTGTTTCTACGCTCTTTGAGCCTTGTATTAACTCCTGCATCAGTGCATGGCTTGTGTGCAGGTTTATTTGGCTATATTGCTCAATATACTCCGCTAGTGAGTCTTGGTACTCGAGTAGAAGCTTAATCCCGTCACTTGTATTCTTCTGCAACTCATGTGTTGTTCCGACAGAAGGAGTGTTGAGTAAGCTTTTCAGTCCGCTAATGTATGGATTTTCAAATAAAATATCATCACTAAAGCTATGTTTCCTGAATAGGGCAGCAACGTTTTCAGGTAGTTTCCACTGCTTGAGCAAGGCTTCTCCTGTTTGTTGCTGCACAAAATCACGAAACTGTTTGAGCGGGCCTTCGATAGTAACTTTCAAAGTGCTGCTGTTCGAAGAACTTTTACCCGTATGTTCAAGTATTGTTTGACCAAAGCGTAGAAACTCGGTCGTTTGTGTTGCAAGGATTGCTGAGACGCGTGCTAAATCTTGTGATTCATGTGGAGGAATGTTTTCACAAGCAGCACTTGTTGTTTGCTCATCAATCCATTGTTTGAAAAGAGCTTGCTGCTGTTCAAGTAGCGCCTGCATGGGGTCATTTGTCTCACTAGGCACGCGTCTACCTCAAATCATACTTAATATAGGGAGTGTAATAGAGCTAACTTGGATTATGAATAGCCATAAAGATTAAGATAGCATATCAACTAGCTTGCTGGCTGCATTCGAGAGCGTTCTATCTCGATGATGTATATAGCCTAGGTGACGCTTAATAGGCTCTGAACCTGTTTCTAGTACTGTTAGCGATTTATCAATCATGGTTTCTGGTAAAAGGCTCCAGCCTAATCCAATGCTTACCATCATACGGATCGTATCAAGGTAATTGGTAGATATTGCTACATTTAGGTTAAGAGATTTTTTTTGAAACTGCTCCGCCACAATCTGCTGTGTAAATGTTGATGCACCAGGAAGTATGGCTGGGTAGTGAGTTAGCTCCTTTAAACTCACCGTTTTTTGACGAGCAAGAGGGTGATCTTGTGCGACAACATACTTAAGTTGATCCACCCATATCGACTGAGAGTGGATCGCTGGATCGGGCTTAGGTGCAAGTGTGATTAGTGCTAGTTCAAGATCTCCATGCAGCACGCCATTATAGGCAATTTCAGACTCATCAAAGCGCAAGCTTAACTGAACCTCCGGGTACTCTTTTGTAAACCGACGTAAGATGGGAGGTAGCCTGTGTAAGCTAATATGGTGGCTTGCTGCGAGTGATAAAGGACCTTTTACAATACCGGATAAATTCCCCATGGCGCGCCCCGCATCTTTAATTGCATTAACGATAGTTTTTGCTTTGGGGAGGAGTTCACGGCCGGCTTCTGTTAACGTTACTTTTCGACCAATCCTATCAAATAGCTTTTGATTGAGTTGCTCTTCCAGTGTGGCTATGCGCTTGCTAACAGCTGATTGTGTGATGAATAGTTGTTGCGCAGCCAGTGAAAAAGAGTGGCTTTCTGCAACCGCAATAAAAGCTGATAGTGTATTGGTATCCATAAAATCCTGCTGGCCGTATCGCTAATGCAAAGTCGTGAACGGGAAGGGTATGAAGTATAGCCTTTAACCTACAGGTTGGCGCGATTAATGGGGTTTACTCTGGATCTGGCGTTGTTACATTGGCTTCTTTCAGAAGCGATAAAAAGTACAAACAAGAATGTACGCCATGTCAGTAGTCATAATGTATGCTTCTTGGTATGTCAGTATATTTGGAGTGATGGAAGGGGTATAGCTTCTTAGAAGCTATACCGTAAAAAGCGCTATGCTAACGTTTAATGCATTTGTTTGTTGTTTCGCGTTGATGCGCCAATACCGGCAAGCCCGAGCATTAACAATAAGATACTGCCTGGTTCTGGAACAGAACTAGTTCCAGAGCGGGTGAACTGCAGATCGTCAAAGACAGAGTGAAACCCGAGTAGCTCAATATAAGCAATATCTGCATTGTCTCGCTTGATTCCTCTGAATGCCCCGTCATTATTGCTGCTAGGCGTGTTAATACTGGTGCTGTCAGATCTGTTAATTACAAATTCTTCCAATAATGTCGAACCAGAATCGTATGCACTTAGGCTAACAGCACCATTGTCCGCATCTCTTCTAGAGAAATAGTTCATGAAAAAACCAAAACTAGAGATGTTGCCTGAATTAAAGTCGATTCTTACAGGAAAAACATTGACGTTATCAGGTTGAGATATGCCTAAGAATCCGTTTCTGCCCGAGTTCCACTCTTGGTTATTACTAAGATCCCACGTTGTATTTGTTAACCACAGATCTTCAGGATCTTGTGTGGTTGAAACTTTAATATCTTCACCGATCGACGTGCCAATATTGATCGGTCCATTTACGCTGTGGTGCTGGTTACTTCCAGTAAATTCACTGAAATCTATCAGGTTAACTGCACCTGTTAAACTTGAAACATCAGTAATAAAGGCTGCATTAGCAGGCTGTAGCGCTAAAATAGATAAAAGGCTTAGAGTGCCCAATATTTTATTTTTCAATGTGTTCACCTAAAGTCCATTTAATATTTAGTGGTATTATAATTAATTATGGCGATTAATCATACATATGTTTCAAAGTGGTCTACACTTAGAGGTTAGCTGTTTTTTCTTTTTCTAGTCATGATTATGGTTAGATATGGGTGTTACCATTTGCTCGCTAGCCCAAGGGTGGTCGCCAATCATCTCCATCATGTGATCGATGAATAGTCTGACTTTAGGGTTCAAGTGTCTGCGGCTAGGGTAAAGGGCGTTAACTTCGATGGGAGGGGGCGAGTACTCGCTTAGAATTTCAACAAGATCCCCTTGCTGTACGCTGTTACAGCAGAACACACGAGGCATCCTTGCAATGCCCATATCTTGCAATAGCAGTTCGCGAATAAAACTGATGCTATTTGCTTTTAAATGCCCTGTCACTTCGACTACTTCATTCCAGTTGTCAAATTCCCAGTGTTCGATGGCTTTTAATATTCCATAGCATTCATGATTTTGAAGGTCATCAGGTGTTTTTGGTGTGCCATGTTTGGCGAGGTAGGCAGGCGAGGCGTATAAGCCTCGTGAAACGCTAGCGACACGGCGAGCGATAAGGCTAGAGTCTGCAAGTTCGCCAACACGAATGGCTAAATCTATGCCTTCTTCAATCAGGTCAATCACCCGGGTGCTCAGCTCTACCTCAAGCATTATTTGAGGGTAGCGTTTCATGAAAGTGCCAACGACCTCGTTCATCATAAAAACCCCCAGCTCTGACGGCATAGTGATGCGTAAGCGTCCACGAGGGTTGCTTTGAGTGGCAGATAGGTGGTCTTTCGCGGTATCTAGTTCATTAATAAGAGGTTGGCAGCGACCAAATAACTCTTCTCCATCGTCCGTGAGCTTTAATTTACGCGTTGTTCTTTGTAATAAGCGTACGCCTAGCTCATCTTCAAGTTGAGCGATACGGCGACTGATAGTCGATTTTTGAATGCCCAAGCTTTCTGCAGCAGAGGTAAAGCTTCCTGTTTCAACAATGCGAATAAAAAGGCTTACATCGTTAAGATTCATGGTGCTATCGCTTTGTTGAAAGTGAATGAGTGTGCCGCATTTGGCAAAGAGTAGAGCCGGCTTAGTTGTTCTTTTTTAACTTCTTTTATCGCTATTAGTGCTAGGGACGCTACACAGAATCTTCTGTTATTGCTGTGCAAAGATCAAGAACTAGAACGATTAGTATAAAAATGGGGTTAAAGTATTTATTTGGCAAGATGCTTTATCTGATTAATGATTGCTTGCACGCCATTGGTTCGTGAAGGGCTTAGGTAACTAGTTAATTTGCATGACTGAAGTAGTTTTTTGGTTTGTAGGGATTGAATGGATTCGCTTGTCTGGTGTTGAACCGCAGACAAAATCAGATAAATAATGCCACGCATTAGCTTTGCATCAGAGTCGATAGCAAATTCCCAAGTCAGGTCTGGTTGTTGTTGTGCAACAAGCCATACTTTGGACTCACAACCTGCGATGCGGTGCTCATCAATTTTGTAATGGGTAGGGAGTACGGATAGCTTTTTTCCTGTGCTAAGAAGTAAATCAAAACGAGCTTGCCAGCTAGTAGCAGAGCTTAGCTTTTCAACGAGCAGTGGGTGGTTTTCTGTTTTGCAATAAGACAGAGAGCTATTTTCTGGGGGTGTATCAATATCTGTTGGAGTGTTACCTCTAAGTTGTGTAATACAGTCTTGCAGTACTTCGGCAAAACGAGTTACTTCTGCTTGGGTATTATATAAGGCAAACGAAGCGCGGACAGTGCCGTTGCAGTGTAAATACTCCATAAGGGGCATAGTGCAGTGGTGCCCGCTTCGAACAGCGATTCCAGACTGGTCTAGTAAGGCTGCTAAGTCCTGATTATGAACGCCTTCAACCATCAGTGACAAGATGCCGACATTATCAGGCTCTGCTGCCAGTAGTGTTATGCCATCAATGTTTTGGCAGTACTGGATAGCAATATCTCTGAGGTTTTTCTCATGTGCAGCGACCGCTTTACGATCTAGATTAGCTAGGTATCTTAGCGCCTCAGCCAGTGCTATAGCGTCAGCAATGGGAGGAGTGCCTGCTTCAAACTTAAAGGGGATGCGGTTGAAAGTAGTGCCAGAAAAGCTGACGTTTTCAATCATTTCACCACCACATTGCCAAGGCGGCATCTGTTCAAGTAATGCTTTGCGCCCCCAGAGTGCTCCAATGCCTGTTGGACCATAGCATTTATGCCCTGAAAAGAAGTAGAAATCGCATCCAATATTTTGAACATCAACTAGCTCATGAGCAATAGCTTGGGCTCCATCTATAACGACAGTTGCGCCCACTGATTTGGCCATCTCTGTGATTTTTTCTACCGGATTTATTACGCCTAGTGCATTAGATACATGGGTGAGCGTAACAATTTTAGGGCGATGCTTAATCAGTAGTTGTTGGTACGCTGCTAGATCTAGTTCGCCTGTTGGTGTTAAAGGTATCACCGCAATATGCGCATGCCTTTTATGGGCTGCTTGTTGCCAAGGCACAATATTGGCGTGATGCTCCATCACTGATAATAAAATAGTATCGTCAGGAAGTAATATTGAATCAGCGTAGGATTGAGCAATTAAATTAACGGCCTCAGTCGCTCCACGTGTCCAAATAACCTCTTCTACATGGGGCGCGTTAATTATGCTTGCTACTTGCTCTCTCGCTGCTTCAAATTCGCTGGTTGCTCTGTTTGAGAGGGTATGTGAGCCTCTGTGAACATTGCTATTAGCAGATTTATAAAAGCGCGAAAGGCTATCGATAACAGCGCGCGGCTTTTGGGTTGTTGCTGCATTGTCAAGGTAGATCAATGGTTGCCCATTGATCCTGCTTGATAATATCGGGAAGTCGCGCCTGATTTTTGAGGGATCAAACATACTATTTAGGTGCTGGCTCTGAATCGCGAGATAAACGAGCATATCGGCTCTGCCAGCGAATATACATCATGGCTGCAGTAAACAATGTGCTAACCAGTAGTGTATAGGCAATGCCAAAACTACGTGTTTCTAGGCTCATTGTTGTTGCTAAAACTGCTTCAATAAAATAGATCAACAGTACAAAGCAAAGCCATGCATGACTGCGTGGATTTCCCGATATGATAGCAGGGATAAAGCCGGCTAATGGCAGTACATGAACAGCCCATATAACCCAAGGCTTCCCTGTTTCTAAAGGGTGAATCACCATGTACCATAGGGTGAACAACAGCATTAATCCCACATAGCTGGCGATGGTGATTACGCGTGTGATGCGTGCTTTTTTACGTAGGGTTTCCATCAAAGGTCCTGTGCTTATGAGTCTGTATTGACAGAAAGTTTTTTTGCCAATGTTGCGAGGTGCTTACCTTGCGCTTGGCAAAGAGATGTTTCGTCTTGGTCTAGTGCCCGTTTATTATCACGCCCAGCCAAATGTGTTGCACCGTAGGGTGTTCCACCGGACTGTGTTGTTAGTAGTTCTGTCTGGCTATATGGGATGCCACTAATAACCATGCCGTGATGTAGTAACGGAAACATCATGCTCACAAGTGTGGTTTCTTGCCCCCCGTGTAGGCTAGAGGTTGAGCTAAAGACAGAAGCTGGCTTGCCTATTAGCGCACCTGACATCCAGATACCGCTGGTAGAGTCTACAAAGTACTTTAATGCGCTTGCCATATTGCCAAAGCGAGTTGGGCTACCTAATGCTAATCCTGCACATTGGCTTAAATCTTCTTCTGTGCAATATAGGGCGCCTTCTTCAGGAATCGCCGGTGCAGTGGCCTCACTCACAGCTGAAATGCCTGGTACGGTACGTAAGCGGGCTTCCATGCCCGCTCTTTCAACACCACGCGCAATGTGTTGAGCCATCTGTCGTGTTGCACCATGGGTGCTGTAATAGAGCACTAGGATATAAGATGATGCCACTTATAAAATCTCCAGCACTGACTCGGGTGGGCGTCCGATGCGTGCTTGGCCGTTTTTGAATACGATAGGGCGCTCAATCAATTTTGGATTAGCGACCATAACTTCAATGATTTGTGCATCACTAAGTTCTGGGTTGCTAAGATCGTTATCTTTATATTCTTGCTCGTTTTTACGTAACAATTCACGCGCGCTTATACCAAGTGAAATTAAGACTTGGTTCAATTCTGCAGCAGAAGGGGCTTCTTTCAGGTATTCGCGGATATCTGGATCGATCCCTTGCTCTTTAATCAGCTCTAGTGTCTGACGTGATTTTGAACAGCGAGGATTATGGTAGATTGTCACTTGGCTCATTCTGATTTCCCGTGCAAACTGTTATAAAACAGCCATTAAAGTGATAAAGCCGTTATTGTATACGTCTAAGAAGGCGCAACAAAGGCTCATCATAAAAGTTTTATTGTAAGGAATCGTTAAATGAGTGGGTTACTGGATTTTCCAGCAGTACGTTTTTTACGTTATTTATTACGCCAATTTCTTGGCAACGGTGGTGTTATTAATGCCTCTGCGCTGACATACACAACGTTATTTGCAGTTGTACCTTTAATGACGGTGTCTTTTGCTATGTTAGCTGCCATACCTTCTTTTCAGGGGGTTGGGGAGCAAGTGCAGGGATGGGTTTTTTCTAATTTTGTGCCAACAACGGGTGAGGAGATCCAAAATTACCTTAAAGATTTTACGAATCAAGCGCAAAAGTTAACAGCGGTGGGTGTCGGGTTTCTTGTTGTGACATCTATCATGATGATGCGCAATATTGAGGTGGCATTTAATCGTATTTGGCGAGTTTCAGATCAACGTAAAGGTATGTCTAGTTTTTTGTTGTATTGGGCTATTTTGAGCCTCGGTCCGATTCTTATAGGTTTGGGGATATTGGTATCGTCATATATTGCATCGCTACCTTTAATATCCGACGCCACAAATCTTGTTGGAAAATCTAGATTGCTTACTATGCTGCCGATTGTTATGTCTGCAGCCGCATTTACCTTACTTTATGCTGCAGTACCTAACTGTAAAGTCCCTCTTAAAAATGCTTTTATCGGGGCTGTTGTGGTGGCAATTTTATTTGAAAGCGCTAAACGTGGTTTTGCTTTTTATGCGACACAATTTCCATCATATGAATTGATATACGGAGCATTTGCAGCGATCCCTCTGTTTCTAGTTTGGATTTTTATCTCCTGGTTTATTATTTTGATGGGGTGCGAGCTGACTCGTGCGTTGACGGTTTATCAGTCTAGAGGGCGAGTACGTGAGAAGTCGCATTTACATACTGTTGTTGGTGTATTGCATCGCTTGTGGGAAGGGCAAAAAGTTGGGCAGGCATTGAGTGATGATCAGTTATTGCAGCAAGTGAATGGGTTAGATCAATCCAGCTGGGATGAATATGTTCAGATGCTAATGTCTCAGAATCTGGTTCGACGTACAGATCAAGGTGAATATTTGCTATCGCGTGGGTTGAATACGATAACGTTGAATGAGTTATGCCGTCTTTTACCTTGGCCGATACCGGATCCTTTGTCGGCTACTGGTCATGATGCAGCTTGGGAAAATAATTTAGATGGCTGTCTGAATGATGTTAAAAAAATGCAGGAGCGTGACCTTAATATTACACTAGAGCGACTATTTTCAAATACTAAAACCGATGTAGGTAATGTGACAAACGAGGCTTTGTCAGTTGTTAAGCGGTAGATTTATAGTTAAAAATATAAGAGGAAGTGAGTCGTGGCAAAAATATGTATTAATGCTTTTGTTACTGGCAAGGTTCAAGGTGTCTGGTTTCGTCAATCTACAATGGATGAGGCGTTGTCGCATGGCTTAGCAGGATGGGTTAGAAACCTTTCTGATGGGCGGGTTCAAGTTATGTTGTGTGGTGAAAGCAATGCGGTTCGTCAAGTTGAGGCATGGTTACAAATAGGGCCTGCACTTGCCAATGTTGCGCAAGTTATATCTGAGTCACTACCATATGATGAGAACTTGAACGGTTTTGTTGTGCGGCGTGATGAAAGGGAATGTTAACGGTTTAAGTAAATCAAAAGCATAAAAAAGGCTGCTCACATTAAGAGGCAGCCTTTTTTGATATTGCTGTTGGTATTAGCCCGTGACTTTTTGCGTTAGGAATTCAACAATGCCTTCAGCTGAGACATCTTGTTTTTCACTATCGCGACGGCCTTTGTATTCGTAAGCACCGGCTTCAATACCGCGCTCAGAGATGACCAGGCGGTGAGGTAGCCCCATTAGTTCCATATCGGCAAATTTCACACCAGGGCGTTCTTTACGGTCGTCTAGTAATACTTCGATGCCTGCTGATTGAAGTGCTGTGTAGATTTCATCGGCAACATTGCGAACTTTTTCAGACTTATCATAGTTCAATGGAACTAAAGCAATCTGGAATGGAGCAAGGCTTGCTGGCCAAATAATCCCATTTTCATCATGGTTTTGCTCGATTGCAGCAGCAACTACGCGTGTTACCCCTACACCGTAACAACCCATTTCCAATACGGTCGCTTTACCATTTTCATTTAATACTGTGGCACTCATTGCTTCAGAGTACTTCGTGCCTAGTTGGAAAATATGCCCTACTTCAATACCGCGTTTAATTTGCAGTGTTCCTTGACCGCAAGGGCTAGGGTCGCCTTCTTGAACATTGCGCAGGTCTGCAATAGTGGGTGTAGGTAGGTCACGTTCCCAGTTGATATTGGCGTAGTGTTTATCTTCAATATTGGCGCCAGCAGCAAAGTCAGCCATGTTGGCAACGCTGCTATCAATAATGCATGGGATAGTCAGATTGAGTGGGCCTAGTGACCCCGGACCTGCACCCATTACTTTGAGAATTTCTTCTTCAGTAGCAAAACATAGTGGTGCCGCTACATCGGGTTGCTTCTCTGCTTTAATTTCGTTTAAGTCATGGTCACCACGTACCAATAAAGCTACAAAATCGGCTTCACATTCTTCTGATGCGACAACGACGAGTGTTTTGACGGTTTTTTCAATAGGTAGGTTAAATTGCTCGACCAGCTCATTGATAGTTTTTGCATTAGGTGTGTCAAAGAGTGCCATTTCATCTGTTGGAGCTGCTCTTTCACCGAGTGTCAGCGCTTCGGCCATTTCAACGTTAGCGGCGTAATCGCTGCTATCAGAGAAGGCAATATCATCTTCACCAGAGGAAGCTAGTACATGGAATTCATGCGAGCCATTGCCGCCAATAGAGCCGTTATCTGCAATCACTGGACGAAAATCAAGGCCCAAGCGTGTAAAGATGTTGGTATAGGCTTGATACATCACGTCATAGGTCGCTTCCAAAGACTCACGTGAAGAATGGAAAGAATAGGCGTCTTTCATGATGAACTCGCGAGAACGCATTACACCAAAGCGAGGGCGAATCTCATCGCGAAATTTGGTTTGAATCTGATAAAAATTAGCAGGTAATTGTTTATAACTTCTAATTTCGTTACGCACGATATCAGTGATAACTTCTTCATGTGTAGGGCCTACACAAAAAGAGCGGCCGTGACGGTCGTTTAAGCGCAATAGTTCTGGACCATATTGTTCCCAACGTCCCGACTCTTCCCAAAGCTCTGCAGGTTGAACAGCAGGCATAAGTATTTCCATTGCGCCTGCGTTATCCATCTCTTCTCTCACAATACGCTCAACTTTACGAAGCGTACGTAAGCCCATAGGTAGCCAAGAATAGAGTCCTGATGCTTCTCTTCTAACCATACCTGCGCGTAGCATCAGCTGATGGCTGATGACTTCAGCGTCAGAAGGAGTCTCTTTGAGCGTTGCGATAAGAAATTTGCTTGCGCGCATGGCAGTATTGACCTTTACAGAGTTCACTTGAAAATCGCATTATTCTATGGATATGTGTCGTTAGGGACAAGTAAGAGAGTCATTAATAGCGACTTTTTGAACGATTATCCTGAGAAAATCAAGATTCGTGTGAGATTCTAACTATTTGCAGGTGTCGGTTAGCGTTTTTGATATGCTTAAATATCGAGTACAAGAGTTCGTGATGCCCTTATTTTTACTGAGTTGTTTATCCGCAATGATGCGGGTAATCTTGGTCGGATAAAGTAGTGTTTTTATAAGATTTAAATTGTTAACAGTGTTTTGTAGTTATTTGATTATACTTGGATTTATATGAAAAATATTTTAGTTTTAATGTTGTTGGTAATGCAGTCTTCATGGGTGCATGCAGGGATCACCAGTATCTTTAAAGATGCTAATGGTAAAACTAATTGGCAAATTTTGGCTAACTGGAGCAGCGGTACACTGATCATCTTGCTTTCTATTGTAGCGATAGGCTTATATTTTGCCCGCCGCCGTGCTTTTAAAACGAATATTGAGTTAACTGAAATACGAAAAGATCTTGAACTGCGAGTAAAAGATCGTACTGCAACGCTTGATGAGTCTAATAAACTTTTAAAGCACAGTAATCAGTTATTAGAAGATGAGGTGTCGCAACATGTGGTTACGAGCGACCGGCTGCGTTCTTCTGAATCCTATATCAAGGATATTTTAACGTCTATGCCATTGATGTTGGTGGGGCTGGATAACGAAGGTCGAGTGACGCAATGGAATAAACAGGTAGAGAAAGTTTCGGGAATCCCTGTAACTCAAGCCCTGGGGAAAACTTTATGGGAAGCTTATCCTACGGTATCTATATCGCCCGAGCAGATTCAGCAGGTGATCGAAAAGAATACCCCCATCCACTTTAAGCAAAGCCTGAGAAGTGTAGCGCATTACGATATTACAATTTATCCCCTGCAGGGCCAGGCTGAACAGGGTGTTGTTATTTTGGTTGATGATGTGAGTAAGCAGACCTCTGCTGAAAACATGCTGATCCACAACGATAAGATGTCATTTATGGGGGAGTTAGCTTCAACGATGGCACATGACATTAATGTTCCGTTGCAGGCCATTTTAATGGATCTAAAAAGCTTCCAGCATACGCTTGCCGATAAAGCAAACGTTGAAGCGGCAGCTGATGATAAGCAGGCAAGGCAGTTGAATACTATTCTTCATGATATGTCAGATAAAGGGGAGCAGGTATCGACTATTATCAGTAACTTGTTGTCATTTGCACGCAGTCGTCATGATAAGAAGCAGTTAGCAAATATTGTAGACGTAATGGAAAATGCAATTGGCTTGGCAAACGACGTTATCTCGGTTTCAGCTAATTTGCCGTTTAGTAAGGTAGCTTTGGAGCGCAATTACGAAAAGAATTTGCCGTTAACACCTTGTTACATTACTGAGCTTCAGCAAGTCTTTTTAGGTCTGTTTCGTCATGCATGTCATGCACTAGAAATGAAAATGGAAGAGACGCATCGCTCCGAAGAGTTTAAGCCAACCATTAAGATTATTCTGGCTGAATGTTATGACAGTCTCTGGATTAAGGTTCAGCATAATGGCGTTGGTTTAACTAATGAGGAGCAGATGTATTTATTTGAACCTTTCTTTAGTAACAAGGCTCCAGAAGCTGACTTTGATGCAGGTGAGCGGTTATCCTTCTCTTATTACATCGTCACTGAGCAGCACCAAGGCGATATGGCAGTAACATCAGATCTTAATGTTGGCTCAACTGTGCATATACAGTTACCGATTAATCACTGAATGGAGGCGTTAGTAAGTGTTGGTTGCATGCTAGCGAATGCTAGGAATATCACTCCATTGTGTAGTGTAAGCAGGGGATAGCTTCTCTTGCTTCATCTTCCAGCCGTGTGAGCGCTGTTGTCCTGCAAAGCAAATGTGTCCCTTGCCACTCTTATTGATTTTATCGATAGCTTGCATGAGTGCGGTCGAATTTCTAAAAGGTGAAGGTTTGTCCCAGAGTGTTGCCTGAAATGTGCCAGGCTCATAGAAATCAGCGAGCATCACGCCCGTCTTCATGTAGAGAAGGCCTTCTTTGTATATCGTTTTTAATAACTGAATAGCTGCTTGGGTTATATCACGAGTGTCATGGGTAGGTGTGTCTAGAATACAGCTGGCGCTATCGCGATAATAACTTTGATTTGGGCTGAAAGGGCTGGTTTTGATAAATATTGAAACCACACGTGCTTGTTTACCTTGCTCCCGTAGTTTTTCCGTTGCCCGTTCACAATGCTTGCACAGTGCCGCATGCATATCTTTGTAATCAGCAACACGCACACCAAAGGTTCGGCTGCATAAAATCTGTTTTTTGGCGGGTGGCGATGATTCCATATCTATACATGATAAGCCGTTCAATTCACGAACGGTTCGTTCAACACTGATAGAGAACTGTTGTCGAATCCAGCCGGGTTGGCTGCGTGCTAATTGTAAGGCAGTGTCTATGCCAACGTTGTTTAGTTGTTTGGCAAGGCGCGAACCAATCCCCCATACTTCTTTAACCGGCGTTATGTTTAGGAGCTTTTCTTGTCTTTTTGCTGAGGTAAGGTCTACTACACCTGCAGTTTTTCGATAACGTTTAGCGGCATTGTTGGCGAGCTTTGCTAACGTTTTAGTGGGTGCTATACCTACGGACACCGAGATGCCAACCCAGTTTTCAACACGCTGTTTTATTTTAATGCCAAATGCTTCTGCAGACGATGCATTATCGATGCTGTTTAGATCTAAAAAGGCCTCATCGATTGAGTAGACTTCTATATCAGCTACCATCTGCTCCAAAATATTCATGACACGCGCCGAAATGTCGCCATAAAGTGCATAGTTAGAGGAAAATACCTGCACGTTTTCATGAAGTAATTGTTCCTGCACTTCAAATAATGGAACAGCCATGCGAATGCCTAATGCTTTGGCTTCTGCGCTGCGGGCCACAATACAACCGTCGTTATTTGATAAAACCACAATGGGTCGGCCCCGTAGGTCAGGCCTGAAGAGGCGCTCGCAGCTGGCATAAAAGTTATTACAGTCGACCAACGCAAAGCAAGATGTCATTACTTAGCCTCTTAATGAGTGGATGACTGTGGTGACAACACCGAACAGTTCGAGCTCATTACCTTCATTGAGAGTGATCGTTGAGTAGGCTTTGTTCATAGGTCTAAGCTGTACAGAATTTGAGCTGATAATTAACTGTTTAACGGTGAACTCATCATGAAGGCATGCAATGACAATATCGCTAGAGCGGGCTGTTAAAGAGCGGTCTACGATAAGAATATCTCCTGAAAAGATACCGGCATCGATCATAGAGTTTCCTTGAGCGCGTACAAAGAAGGTTGCTGCAGGATGTTTGATGCATAGCTCGTTTAGATCCAGGGTTTTCTCAATGTAATCTTGTGCTGGCGATGGGAAGCCAGCAGCAACTGGGTCTTGAAAAAGAGGAATGTCATGGTTCTGTTGTTGAGAGAACCGACCTAGTAGAGTTGTTAGCATAATAATCCATAGCTGTATTTATATATGGGGTATCCCCTTAGCTCCATGTCTGCCAAAATTCCAATATGGATCATCACAACAACATGCCTGTTGCAGGCACCGATTACCCGACAACTTTAAGCCAATTTCTTGATTGGTTCCATTCTGAAGAAGCTTGTCGTGCCTATCTTGAAAAACTAAAGTGGCCTGATGGTATCATCTGTCCTAAATGCAATGCCGTGAGTAACGCTAGTTTTTAAAGCCGTAAACGCTGGGTGTGTCGTTCTTGTAAACACCAAACCACAGTAACAGCAGGTACTATTTTTGATAAAACACGCACAGAGTTGCGTATTTGGTTTGTCGCTATATGGTATATCACTAATCA
>NZ_KE383916.1:0-128844 GCF_000422765.1 Neptunomonas japonica DSM 18939
AATGGCCATCATAGGGCCTTCGAAGGTAGACATACCGTAGAAGGACAGAGACACAACTAAGAAACGAAGTATCGGGTCTGTACGTAGCTTATGCCATGCACCAGACAGTGTCATCATACCATTGATCATGCCGCCCCAAGACGGAGCTAATAGAATCAAAGACATAACCATTGCTACAGACTGAGTCCAATCTGGTAATGCAGTATAGTGAAGGTGATGACCACCAGCCCACATGTAAGTAGCAATCAGAGCCCAGAAATGCACGATCGATAGGCGGTAAGAGTAAATTGGACGCTCTGATTGCTTAGGTACGAAGTAGTACATCATGCCTAAGAAACCTGCAGTCAGGAAGAACCCTACTGCGTTATGGCCGTACCACCACTGTACCATGGCATCAACAGCGCCTGGGTATAGCGAGTAAGATTTCCACATAGAAACAGGCATAGCCATGCTGTTAACAATATGTAGAACCGCTACAGTGATAATAAAGGCCATATAGAACCAGTTACCTACATAGATGTGCGAGGTTTTACGGTTTTTGATAGTGCCTAGAAATACGATTGCATAGCAAACCCACACAATGGCTAGCAGAATGTCGATTGGCCATTCGAGTTCGGCGTATTCCTTTGTAGAAGTGTAGCCCATCGGAAGTGTAACGACTGCACTTACAATTACAGCTTGCCAGCCCCAAAAAGTAAAAGCGGCCAGCTTGTCTGAGAGAAGGCTAACTTGGCAAGTACGCTGAACTACATAATAAGATGTAGCAAACAACGCTGATCCGCCAAATGCGAAAATTACTGCATTAGTGTGTAACGGGCGTAAACGGCCGAAAGACATCCAAGCAGTATCAAAATTTAGAGCTGGCCATACCAATTGTGCAGCAATTAAGACACCAATTGCCATTCCAACGATACCCCATACGACTGTCATGATGGCAAATTGACGCACCACTTTGTAGTTATAGGTTGGGTGTGTGATTTCTCTACTCATATTGCGCTCTCATCAACAAACTATTAGATTTTTAATCCTGCATAATAAATTTACTTTCCTATAAGTTTATTGGTTATACGTATGTGCAGGTTTAAGAGTGATTACTTAAAAGACTATTTTTTGTATATATAAAGTATGTTATATGTATTTATATATTGGATGTAGGTACAGAGTTTTTATATTAATGGTGCACAGATTTTCTATTTTTATTAAGTTGTTTTCTAATTAGTTTTTTGTTTTTATAATCTATTTTTATTAATTTAATTATATAAATTATAAAAGAGTTTTATATTAATACTTGCTTTATTAGTCTTTAGATTTTGGGTGGTTATTGCTGTCGCTTATACGTTTGAACCAACTGTAATAAGGCATATTTTTTTATTGTCGATGTTTGGCGGAGGGTGATTGAGGCATAAATCATCATCACTAAAAGTACGAAGTTCTATATTGAATCTGCAGTAGTCGCGTGGTTCTGATGTACTGCCATGTAAGTGCGCGCTTGAAAAACAAAGTAGATCACCTGGGTTTATAGTAATACTTACAGCGTTTTCTTCATTGATTATTTGTGTAGCAGACGGGGAGTATGGGTAGTTAATATCCGATTTGTTTTTCTTAGCAGTGATTCTTGCGTTGCAAAAATCCTTATAGGACCAGTGATCAGTATTATTTTCAACCGCTTCGCTCCAATATCGAGGATAAAGCACAAGCGTATTTTTATCAGTGATTGGAAAAATAGTGCTCCACCAATTTATTTGATTTTGTATATTACTTCCCCACGTGTCACGGTGATATCCAATTTTTCCTCGATATTGGTTGTTTGTTGTATGTACTGGGGGCACTGAACGCATAAATATTATGTCAGAATAGTTTTTCTCTATTCTCATTCCACTTTGTTTGAGGGATAAGGCAAATAGGTTTTTGTATAATTTATTACTTCGAAATTTTTTTTGTAAAATATCAATATTACAATGGAACTCTAAGATGTTGCTTTCATCAAGTTTTTCAAACTCGATGTCTCCTTGGAATACGCCTTTTATTAGTTCCCTGAGGTGAAAGTTAAGTTCAAGCATGGCGGGTATATTATTAAATATAACTACGTCGCCATTGAATAGTATGTCATTTCTTTCTTTGTCATTAAGTGAGGTTGAAGATTTAATGATATTCATAGTATTCTATTTCTAAATAAAGGTTCAGGGTTAGTAACTGAACGAGCATATATCATGTCAAAACCTGTCAGTCCTTTTAAGGCATCTGCGGCAGACTTATCTTTGCGGACATTAAATGAGCTGAAGCCGCAATGACGCATTGCTGCAAGTTGATCGCGCAATACATCTCCAACGGCACGTAAATCGCCTTTAAAACCGTAGCGTGTTCTAAGCAGTGCCGCTTGAGTATAAGCTCTCCCGTCTCTAAAACTCGGAAATTCAAGTACTATCAGTGGTAGTGTGGAGATCCATGGTGCCAATACTGCTGGGTCGTCATCAGGTTGTAAGCTGACCCCTAGCTTAGAGGGGTCTTGCGAAGGTTGTGAGTCCAAGTGCTCTTGCCAATTAACGAATGAGATAATCTCATAAGCTGCTAGGTTTGAGCTGTTGTATAGAGAAACGGAATTCCATGGATCATCATTGGTCGCAGTAGCAACCCCATCGACTATTACGATTGTGTTTTCCATGTTTATGCACTTTCCTTAACAGCTGATTTATAAACTCGCTCTTTAAATGGAAGAAGCCCTATTCTATGCACCGTTTCTATAAAGGGCTCTTCTTGCTCTCGGTAGTCTAAGTATGTTGATAAAAGTCTATCTATTGCGTTTGGCACTTCATCAGCTTTAAATGCAGGTCCTATTACTTTTCCTATCGCACTATTTTTTCCTTGCACACCCCCTATCGTAATTTGGAAGAACTCTTCCCCTTTTTTATCAACACCTAGAATACCGATATTGCCTATATGATGATGGCCACAAGCATTAACGCATCCTGAAATGTTGAGACTAAGTTCACCCAGTTCATGTAGAAAATCTAACTTGTCAAAACGCTGTTGAATTTCACGACTAACAGGCAAGGAACGGGTGCTAGCGAGAGAGCAGTAATCACCTCCAGGGCACACAATGACATCGGTAAGTAAACCTATGTTGGGAGTTGCTAGGTTTAAATCATCAAGTATTTTCCATAGTGTGTATAAATCACTTTTACGAATATCGGGTAGTACCAAGTTTTGTTCATGAGTCACACGAATTTCACCAAACCCAAATTGCTCGGCTAAATCTGCAACTGCACTCATTTGTTTATTTGTAACGTCCCCTGGAGGTACATAGGGACCCGGTTTTGTTGATAAGATAACTGATACATACCCATCAACTTTGTGAGAACGGGTATTATTCTGTACCCAAGTTGAAAATGCATTATCTCTTGCCATCCAAGAGCCACATACTAAGTCGATAGCATCGAGTTTTTTATAGGCCGGGGGAGTGAAGTTTGCCGAAACCCGCTGATACTCTGCCAAGGTCAATTCAGCGAAGCTATCTCGGATTTGCTCCCATTCTTGTTCTACTTCCTGTGAAAAAGCATCTACACCTAAGGTTTTTACAAGGATTTTTATTCGTGCCTTGTACTTATTATCTCTGCGGCCATAGCGGTTGTAGACCCTTAACACAGCTTCAACATACGTCAGTAAATGTTGCCAAGGAAGGTCCTCCCTCACCAGTTGATTAAGAATAGGTGTTCGACCTAAGCCTCCACCCACCATGACTTTTAGTCGCATCTCTTCGTACTCATCACGATATAAATAAAGTCCAATATCGTGAGAACGAACAGCTGCACGGTCATATTCAGATGATGAAATGGCTATTTTAAACTTCCGGGGAAGGTAAAGAAATTCAGGGTTTACGGTTGACCACTGGCGCAATATCTCAGCTAGAGGCCTTGGATCAATTAACTCATCGCTCGCTACACCAGCAAATGCTTCTGTGGTGATGTTCCGAACGCAGTTTCCAGAGGTCTGGATAGCATGCATTTCGTTATTTGCCAGTAATTGCAGTATATCTGGCACTTCCTCAAGTTTTATCCAGTTAAATTGAATGTTTTGACGAGTTGTAAAGTGCCCATAGTTTTTATCATACTTGTTTGCAATCTGGCTTAGCGTCCTCAGTTGGTTAGAAGATAAGGTCCCATATGGGATAGCAACACGAAGCATGTAAGCTTGTTTTTGTAAATAAAGCCCATTTTGTAAGCGAAGTGGCAAGAACTCCTCTTCGCTAAGCTCCCCAGATAAGCGGCGTTCAACCTGATCCCGGAACTGCTGTACTCTTGCCTGCACTAAAGCATGGTCATATTGGTCATATTTATACAAAGTAATAATGCCTGTGAAAATTGTCTATTTGCACAGACTAAACTTTGCTACCGATGTGGTACAGGCTCAATGTTTTTAAAGGAATGGGGTACAGATTAATTTCATTTATGGGAGAAGTATACTTGGGAGACGGTTAAGTGCTTCAACCCTTTGCTGATTCCAAGGATGCTCGTAGCTGATGCGTAAACAGTGTTTAAATTGCCCTTTGATTGAAAATAGAGGACCTGGTGTTATGACCACTTCTTGCTTTAATGCCTCAGGGTAGGCCAGTAAGGTGTTTACGTGCTCCGGCATCTCCACCCACACAGCTAATCCACCTTCCGGAATGCTTACACGTAAATCACACGGCCAAGCATGCAAATATGCAATCAAGTGATCTCGGCGCTCTCGCAGTGCATTACGTTGACGTCTAAGGTGCACAGCGTAGCTACCGTCCTTCATATACTCGGCGACACCTTGTTGCTGATACCTGCTGTTGGCTAATTGAGTCACAAGCTTAAGATGTAAAATACGTTGGTGCCAGCGAGCCCCAGATACCCAACCTAATCTCAAATCACGTGATAAGCATTTAGAGAAAGAACTGCAAAGTATTACCCGATTTTGCGTATCTAAGGCTTTTAGAGGGTCAGGTATAGCCCCGAATGCTGTATCGGCATAAATATCGTCCTCAATTATGGCTAAATCATGCTCCTCAGCCAGTTCAAGAATGCGCTTTTTTGAGGTTAGCGGCATTAAAGCTCCGCCAGGTGTGGCGAAAGAAGGAGACACGATACAGGCTTTAACTTCCCAGCGTTTTAGCACTTCTTCTAAAGCGGCCACATCAACTCCCGTATTAGTTGATGTAGGTACTTCAATAACTTGTAGCTCAAGTTGCTCTAATAATTGTAAAACACCGTAAAATCCTGGTGACTCAACTGCGACTACATCTCCTTTTTTGCAACATGCCATTAAGGAGAGGAATAACGCATGCTGGCAGCCAGAAGTTATGCACAAATAATCGGGTGATGTTACCCAGCCACGCCGAGCATGGTGGAGAGCTAACTGCTCCCGTAAACCTACATTACCCGCTGGCTCATCATAATATTGGTAATTATCACCTCGTTGGCGTCTTAGTGAACGCCCGATTGAACGATTTAATACGGTAATCCCGTGAGGTAAATCACCTGTGTGTAAATTAGGTAACAAGTCAAATGCTGCGCTCCTACTCATAATATCATGCAGTAGATCACTTGCATTTACTGAACGTGGTGCTTCTATTCCTATGCGACTGACCGGATGCTTTACAGCGTCAGGCTGTAATGTGACGAAGTAACCTGATTTGGGTCGAGCTTCTATTAACCCTCGCCCTTCTAACTTATGTAGTGCGCGAAGTACGGTCGCTTTTGATACCTTTTGCTCTCGACACAGAATTCTTATTGAGGGCAAACGTTCGCCTAGGCCCCAGCGTTGCTCCTGGATCCCCTGTAGAAGCCAGTTTTCAAGTTCTTGATAACGATATTCCGACATGAGACGCACCTAGTAAGTAAATCTGTACCTGCAAATATTAATTTATTTACTATTGTCCTTTTTCTATGTAAAGAAATATTCTAAAAAGAATCATCAACAGTAGGTTCAGGTATTCGTTAAAATAGGGCTCTTATCAATAGAACCCAGAGTTTCATAATGACACCGCAACGCAAACAGAAACTGATATCGACGCTTGAACGACGCCAACCCGATCTGCAACTCATTACAGACCAGGTGCATAAATCCAGGAACTTAGCGGCACTTATCCGTACTTGTGATGCAGTAGGCGTCCCCTATGTACACACTGTGGCGCCTAAAACAGGTTATGGATATAGCGGCACTGCTAAAGGCAGTGATCGTTGGGTCAAAACTATTCATCACGACACCTGTGAAGAAGCAATTGAGCAAGCCCGCTCTAAAGGGATGAAAGTCTACGCGGCGCACTTTTCTGAGCGTGCAGTTGATTATCGTGATGTTGATTATGCTATTCCTTGCGCGATTTTGATGGGCTCAGAGAAAGAGGGTGTTAGCCAAGAGGCTGCTGATCTGGCTGACCAGCATATTCTTATCCCTATGATGGGTATGGTGGGCTCACTTAATGTATCGACGGCTGCCGGCATTATTATGGTTGAGGCGCAGAACCAGCGTTTAAAAGCGGGTTTGTATAACGAGTCTCGTCTTGATCCTCAGGAGTTTAAAGATACACTTTTTGAATGGAGTTGCTCCGATATTGCTGACTTTTGCCATAAAAAAGGCTTGGAGTACCCCCCGTTAGATGATGACTTGGTCATGGCTGACTCAGCGGCGTGGTATCAAGCTTATAGAGAGGGTACGGCAGCCAAGCGTGAGTGGTAGCCAATAAACGTTAGGTCGTTTGAGGCGCGTTAAAAAGGTGTATCTGCTCTTTAAGCCATATAAGCGCTGGGTCATTGCTAAAGAGTGGATGATGAATAGTTGTCATGGGGATGCTGGGGATGCTGCTAGGAGGCGAGACCTTACGTAGTGGTAGCATCTGGAAAAATAGTTCTGCCATCTGCGAGGGCAGTGTGATGATGGCCGGTGTCTTGGAAACAACTCTGGCTGCCGCCATATAATTGGTGGTTCGCGCGATAGCGTGGCGGGATAGCTGCTGGCTGCTTAGCCAGTTATCAATGGCGCTGGTGGTGTCTCCCGTAAGGTCAGAAAAAACAACATGCGAGAGTGTTACAAACTGATCCACTGACAATGACTCTGTTACCCAGTGATTATCTTGCCCAACGAGGCAAACAAACTGTTCTGTTCTCCAATGCTCTACTATCAAATGTGCCGGGATCTTTTGTGTCGCATCCATGCCTACCACGATATCTACTTGACGATTTTCCAAGCGCACAGCAGAAGCGCGCTCGCTTATCATCTCTATTTCTAGTCTGATGTTTGGAGCAATGCTTTGTAGATGTTTGAGCAGGTCAGGAAAGATAACTGACTCAAAATAATCTGTGCAGGCAATACTGAACGTACGATCGCTGTTATGCGCTACGAATGAAGCGGTAGGCGCGATAGTACGGTTGATAAGCTGCAGAGCTTCTCGGACATCAGGCAGCATCTCTAATGCGTGAGGCGTGGGCTGCAGACCATTCTCAGTTCTTATCAATAACGGATCATCGAGTTGTTGGCGTAAGCGATTGAGCGCATGGCTCATCGCTGACTGGCTCAGGAATACTTTTTCTGCGGCTTTACTAACATGACACTCACTAATAAGTGCTTCAAAAATAACCAACAAATTAAGATCAAACTGTCGCAGTGGTTTCATAGAGGGTACTTCATAGAAAGCTTATTGAAAGAAAAAACAAATTATTAATATTATGCATTTATATATTATAACTATGCATTTAACTAATAATTTATAGAAAGGTATTCTATTCTCAGGTTTTAATAAGACGCTGGATTAACCCGTTAAGTTAGCTTAATCGCTAGATTAGTAACTGGGCTAAAAGCGCATAAATATTGAGGAACAGAAGATGTCTGAGGTTGATGGTCAATCGAGTGTAAGCGTTGCTAATAGCTCGGCAGTAGCGGATGCAGATATGCCCTTGTATGGCGCTATGGGTATGACGTTCATGCAATTTCCAGCAGTAAGCACATTGTCACAGTGTGATGCAGAGGTGATCGTCAGTGGTGTGCCTTTTGATATGGCAACATCGGGGCGACCGGGTTCACGTTTTGGGCCGCAAGGCATTCGCCAAGCATCCGTTAACCTAGTGTGGGAGGGCGCTCGTTGGCCTTGGACGTTTGCTTTGGATGATCATCTAGCGGTGGCAGATGCAGGTAATGTCATTTTTAAGCATGGTGAACCACAAACATTAGTTGATAATCTTGAAGAGCATATCAGTGCGATTATGCAGGCAGGAAAAAGCGCGTTAACCTTTGGTGGAGATCACTTCATTACATTGCCTATTTTACGCGCTTACGCTAAAAAGCATGGCCCGGTTGCGCTGGTTCACTTTGATGCGCATACCGATACCTATTCTGGTGGCAGTAAATATGATCACGGCACTATCTTCCACCATGCTGTGCAGGAAGGCTTGGTTGATACCGAGCATTCCTTACAAATAGGTATTCGCACGGCTTATACCGTTGAAGATCATCCGTTTGAGGTGTTGGATGCAGCTTGGGTGGATGATCACGGACCTGCGGCAACATTAGAGCGCATTCGACAACGTGTAGGGGACAAACAAGTCTATGTAAGTTTTGATATTGATGGGCTAGATCCGGCCTTTGCTCCCGGTACAGGTACGCCTGTGGTCGCGGGGATCAGTATTGATTGCGCATTGAAAGTTATTCGTGGTTTACAAGGTTTGAATCTCATTGGTATGGATGTGGTTGAAGTAGCACCTGCCTATGATCAGGCAGAGATCACTTCTTTGGCTGGAGCAACCTTAGCACTGGAATATTTATATGTATTAGCGGCTAATAAAATGGCATAAAAAAGCCGCCTGTTATGAGCAGGCGGTAAAGTGCATATTCAAAGAAGAGCGTCGATGCCATATAGCATGGCGACACCATCCCTGTATCTTGCTGAATACTCGCGGTCGCTTTATATACCCTTGAGTGGGTAGCCGATAAATAATTACCCCTAGCGATATAGGCTACCTACTCAGGTGTATATATTGTCTAACTAGGGTTCTCGTAGACTGACTCTTATAAGTGATATCTACGGTTAAGCAGAGAGAGTAAATCATGACAAACCATACACAATGGAAAGCGTTGAGCGAATCTGTCGTTTTGCGCCATCAAGCCTATATTAATGGTGCTTTTCAGCCCGCCGTGAGTGGTGAAACGTTTCCCTGTATTAACCCGACAACAGAGAAGCTGCTGGTAGATGTTGCTAGTTGTGATGAAGCCGACGTAAATCTGGCTGTAGCAAGTGCCTTACAGGCTTACCGCTCTGGTGTTTGGTCAGAATTAGCGCCTAAACAGCGTAAGCAAATATTGTTGAAACTGGCTGATCTGCTTGAGCAGCACAAGGATGAGTTTGCGGTATTAGATACCTTGGATATGGGGAAATCGATCTCTGAAATGACAGCAATTGATATCCCAGACAGCATTGACTGTATTCGTTGGACCGCAGAGTGTATCGATAAGCTTTATGGTGAAATAGCGCCAACAGGTAACGATACCTTGGCCTTGATTAGTCATGAACCCGTGGGTGTTGTAGCGGCTATTACGCCGTGGAATTACCCACTAATGATGGCGACTTGGAAGCTTGCGCCAGCATTGGCCGCCGGTAACAGTGTTATCTTGAAACCTTCAGAAAAATCACCGTTAAGTGCGCTGCGTTTGGCTGAGTTAGCTACGCTGGCAGGCATCCCGGATGGTGTGTTTAATGTGTTACCGGGTTTTGGGCATACAGCGGGTAAAGCATTAGGCTTGCATCACGATGTTAATGTTCTGGCATTTACCGGCTCAACACGTGTGGCCGGTATATTGATGGAATATGCTGGCCAATCCAACCTTAAGCGTGTTTGGTTGGAAGCGGGTGGTAAGTCACCTAATTTGATTTTTGAAGATTGTGACGATGTAAAGAAAGCCGCCGCTACTGCTGCTGCCGCTATCTTCTCAAACCAAGGTGAAGTGTGTATTGCATGCTCACGTATCTATGTACAAAAAAGTATTAAAGCAGAATTCACTGCTGCGCTTGTTGAAGCGGCTAGCCATTACCAACCGGGTGACCCACTTGACCCTGCCACCAATATGGGGCCGATGGTTGATGGGGCGCAGTTAGAAACAGTCGCGCACTTTATCTGTTCTGCTAAAGAAGAAGGAGGAGAGGTGTTATTGGGTGGTACCCCAGAGTACGTTGAAGGGCAGGGCTTTTATGCTAAACCGACGATTATTTCTGAAGCGCACAATGGTATGACATTCGTACAGGAAGAGATTTTCGGGCCAGTGTTAGCGGTATGTGAGTTTGATACTGAAGAGGAAGCTATCGCACTAGCGAATGACTCTAAGTACGGTTTAGGTGCTTCTGTATGGACAGCAAATTTATCACGTGCGCATCGTGTTAGCCGTAAGATTCACAGCGGTATGGTCTGGATAAATACGTGGGGTGAAGGTGATTCAACCGTACCTTTTGGTGGTGTTAAAGCATCCGGAAATGGGCGTGATAAATCATTGCATGCAATGGAAAAATATACAGAATTGAAAAATGTATGGATTCGATTATAAACGGGCCTGTACAAAATAAGGTTAGCGCACTCTATGCGCTAACCTTATTTACATTTTTCGACCTTAAGTCTTTAAAGAGAGCTTAACCTGCCAATGCAATCTTGTTAGAGAGAGGTCCATCTGAAGAAGATGTTGTCGCTTCCAGCTCGCTCAAGTGCACAAGAAAGAGTGTGAATATTTCAGATTGAGTCGATGTGTTAAGGCGGGTATGGATGTTCTTACGATGAACTTTAACTGTGCCCAAACTAATATTTAGCTTGCTGGCTATCGCTTTAGAAGAGTGCCCCTGTAATATTAGTCCGGAAATTTCTTGCTCTCGCCGCGTCAATACACCACTTCCAAAAGTGTTCAGTGCTTGTTTCATCGCTCCTTCAGATTTTTCGTACTGCACATACTCCTGAGATTGCGATAACCAGAACTGACGTACCAGTGAATTAACGATGGGGTATATCTCGTTGAGACGATTCAGTTCAGCACGTGTGATGGTGCCCATGCTGGATTTTCGCCCTAAGGAGATTGCGCAGGTGACGTCATTATCCAATTCGATGATCAGGTTTATCTCATCAATCAAGTCAAAATCTTTATAGCAGGTTTGGTAGTATTCGGTGGTTTCAAATGAATCGGGTGCGATTTCAATTAAGCGGCTAAGCCCTGAATTTATGCCAGCTTGTATAGCATTAAACAGCGGATCTAGAATGTACGCTTGGTTAATGTAGGTGCGCAATGTTGGGCTTTGTTCAGCGGGATCAGTGGGGTGTAAGATTATCGGTTTAAAAGACTTCTTGTAGGTCACCATCAATATAGTGCTGACATTACATTGCGTTGCTAATAGCTCTGCCAAGGCTTTGGGGAAATTACGTAAGCGAATATGATCGATAACGTAGGCAAGATCCTTCTGCCAGTTGGCTGATGTACTGTCCAGGCTGGGTTTGTGGTTCATACCTACTTCCCTTTATTTAGCTTGTGTATAAACCAAAGTGGCTAGAGGTGATAGCCTCTGGCCACTTTGATAAATGTTATTTGCTGACGGACTTAAGTGTTAAATCAAAGCAAAGGCGGGCTTTTTCACAGAGCTCATCGACTTCAGCATGGGTGATGACAAGCGGTGGAGAAAGCACCATGCGGCTACCAACAGCGCGCATAATCAAACCGTTATCAAAGCAGTGGTCACGGCACATTAAACCAATATCCAGATCACTCGGGAAGAGTTCTTTGGTTTCTTTGTTTTTAACCAGAGCGATACCCGCGATTAAACCAACACCTTCTATATGGCCAACTAAAGGATGCTCTGTGAGCATATCGCGAAGCTTTTTCTGCAGGTAAGGGCCAATGTCATTAGCTACATACTCAACAATATTTTCTTGTTTCATTAGCTTTATATTGGCAATGGCTACAGCCGCTGACACTGGGTGACCTGAGTAAGTGAAACCGTGGTTGAAGTCGTCGTCGTGCTCAATGAACGCGTTAGCAATACGGTTACCTACTGCAACCGCAGCAATGGGTAAGTAACCAGAAGATAGCCCTTTAGCCATCGACATAATGTCTGGTGTAATGCCTAGTGTTTCGCTGCCAAACCAGCTGCCCGTACGCCCAAATCCACAGATGACTTCATCGGCGGCTAGTAATACGTCGTACTTGGTGCATATTTTTTGAATCTCTGACCAGTAGTTTGCTGGTGGTATGATAACACCGCCAGCGCCTTGAATGGGCTCACCAACAAAGGCCGCAACATTGTCTGGGCCCACTGCAAGGATTTTTTCTTCCAGTGCAGCTGCGCAGGCAATACCAAACTCTTCTTCTGACATATCACCCGCTTCACCATACCAATAGGGTTGGCGAATACGTTCGATATTGGGCAGTAATGGCGCGCCCTGCTTATGCATTCCGCTCATTCCACCTAGGCTTGTACCGCCGACGGTGCTGCCGTGATAGGCATTTTCTCGACTAATAAGAATGCTTTTATACGGCTTTCCTTTGATGGCCCAGTACTGGCGCACCATGCGAATAATGGTGTCTATTGCTTCAGATCCTGAGTTTGCAAAAAAGATGTGGTTCAGATCACCGGGAGTAACGCTAGCAATCTCTTTGGCTAATTCAGCAACAGGCGCATGTGTTGTCTGGAAAAAAGTATTGTAGAAAGGCAGCTCACTCATCTGTTGCGTAGCTGCATCTGTTAACTCTTGGCGCCCGTACCCCATATTGACGCACCACAGACCGGCCATTCCGTCCAAAATCTTATTGCCTTCGCTGTCCCAGATGTAGACGCCTTCCCCTTTGGTAATGACGCGTGCTCCTTTTTTGTTAAGAGCACCTGTATTGGTGAAAGGGTGTAAATGGTAGCTGGCATCAAGGGACTGAACATCTGCAGTGATGGATGAGCCGTTGTTTTTATCTGTGAGCATCTCTCTCTCCACAATGCTTTCATGAATAGTTGAAAGCGAAAAGTTGTCACATTGAGTTATCAATTGTGATCATTAAATGAGGTTTAATTACTGATTTCTTCATCAGGTGATGATTTCATTTTGTGATCACAAAATTTAAAAGTCAATCAAAAAACACTCACATTGATTTTTTGAGTACTCTTTTAATGCGTTTATGAGTGTGTTTTTTCTTTGGCTTTTAGCTAAGAGGGTGTGCGCCTTGAAGCACGGCACACGGTATGGTTAGGCGTGAGAGGCGGTTCTGGATTGTTCGATAAAGCGATGTAGTAATTCAGGTGTGCTAGCAAAGGCGATACCTTCACGAATATCAGCTGTGATTGCCAATTGAAGTGCAAAAGCATCCTGCTTTTCTATGGCGAGCATCGCTTCATTGTGCCTGTCTATTACATAATGTTCTTCGAGTTTGCTGGTGGCTAAACGCATGAAAGGCCCTAGCTGTAACCATAAGCTCTCGATGAGCGGCAAGGTTACTTGGTGTGGGTTGGCTGTGTAGAGCAAACGATGAAAATTTTGATTAAGAATGCTTATTTGCTCAAGATTTTCATCATCTTGGGCCTGATCAATTAAGCGATCTAGGCTGTGTAGTTCAGCTAAGCGTGTGGCATCTATATAAGGTAAGGCCCTGGCTGCTGCGTGTGATTCAATGGCAATGCGTGCTTCACATAACTCAGTAAATTTCATCGCCGTCATAGTGGGAACCATAACGCGCCGGTTGCCTTGTATTTCTAATGCACTCTCAGCGGATAGTTGGCGTAGTGCTTCTCTTATGGGCATAGGGCTTACATCAAGTAATGCGGCTAACTCTCTAATCGTGAGCGCACGCCCAGGAAGAATCTGACCGTTCATTACAGCGCCTCTTAACGTCTCATATACCCACTGGGTGATAGTTACAGAGTCATCGCGCTCAGTTAATGTAATTTGTATGGGAGACTTCTTGTCCATAATCGGTATCGGTTCTGGCTGTTTTTTTCTATTCTAATGCGATCACTAAACAGGGTGAAAGATTTTTTTCATAAAGTGTCAATTCGCCTTGTTTTATTTTTCTGATTACATAAAATTATTTTTGTGATCACAAAGTATGGTTTTTCTTAAAGTGATTATGTGAAACTATGTACTTAATCTGCTTCGGCTAACCGAGTGCACAAAAGATGTCGAGTGAGAATCTTATATGAATTCCAAAAAAGACAATGAGTTTGACCTGTTTATTACAGACCTAAACGGCAATTTACGCGGTAAGCGCATGCCAGGAAGCGCTTTGCATAAAGTAAAGGATGAGGGTGTAAAGCTGCCTCGCTCGGTGCTGGGTTTTGATTTTTGGGGTGATGACGTTTTAGAAAACGGTTTAGTTTTCGAAACAGGCGATAGTGATGGTGTTTGTATGCCTGTTCATGAAGGCTCTGTTCCCGTGCCTTGGGCAGACTCACCGCGTGATCAGGTTTTGGCTATGATGTTTAACCCAGACGGGACGCCATTTGGTGCCGACCCACGCCAGGTATTAAGTGGTGTTGTTAAGCGTTTTAAAGCACTCGGCTTAACCCCCGTTGTTGCTACAGAGCTAGAATTTTATTTGATGGATGGGAAGTCTGAGGAAACCCAGCGTCCTCGTCCACCTATTTTGATTGAAGGGCATGGCCGTCGCTTGTCTGAGACTGACTGTTATTCCATTGATGAAATGGACTGCTTATCTGCATTCTTCACAGAGGTTCGTGAGGTCTGTGATATTCAAGGAGTTCCTGCGGATACGATTATCTCTGAGTTAGGCCCTGGGCAGTTTGAGATTAATCTCAATCATGTACCAGACCCAATGCAGGCCGGTGATCAGGCGATCATGTTTAAGCGTCTAGTTAAAGGGATTGCCAGAAAACAAGGTTATGCTGCGACCTTTATGGCGAAGCCGTATGCCAAGAAAAGCGGTAATGGTATGCATGTACACTTCAGCCTATTAGATGAAGCAGGTAATAATGTTTTTGATAATGGCGGTGAGGAAGGCACGGATGTTCTCAAGCACGCGGTAGCTGGTTTGATGCATACCATGGCAGACAGTATGCTAACTTTTGCACCACATATGAATTCGTATCGCCGCTTTATGGCGGGTGCGCATGCGCCTACTTATGCAAGTTGGGGCTATGAAAATCGTACAGTTGCCATCCGCATACCTGAAAGCCCTCCTAATGCGCGTCGTATTGAGCACCGTGTAGCCGGGGCTGATGCTAACCCATATCTAGTATTGGCTTCTATTTTAGCGGGTGCGCTTTACGGTATCGAAAATAAGTTAATGCCACCGGCTCCAATTGAAGGTGATGCTAACGCTGAAAATAACGACAAGCTGGTGCTACCGAATAAGTGGGATGAATCCACCGAGATCTTTAATAAGAGCGATGTACTCAAAGAGTATCTGGGCGAAGAGTTTATCCGTGTTTATACGGCGGCAAAGCGCCAAGAACAGAAAAAACTGCATGAGCAAATCTCTGATATTGAGTATGAAGCTTACTTAGGATTGTTGTAGTCATAGTAAATAGTTAGCCTCTACTACTTTGGGCCAAATACCCCCCGATGGGTATTTAGCTCATATGCAGTGCTAGCGTAGATTTAAGGAAGTAGATAAAAATAACAATATGCAGGGCTTCGATTAACGCTTAATAGTCTGTAATGAGAAAATGCATACAGTACTGGTTGAGATCGTTTTATTAGAGCTGCAACTGAATACGAATGAGAATTTCTATTCGGATAATACAGGCATAGCCTGAAATGGAGAACGTTCAATGAGTCCTAAAAAACTTGGTTTAGCAGCCGCACTGACATTCGCACTTTCTAATACTGTGGTTGCCGAAGAGCAGGTTCTTAACATCTATAACTGGTCAGATTATATCAACCCTGAAGCGGTTACCCAGTTTGAGAAAGAAACCGGTATTAAAGTTAACTATGACGTTTATGATTCTAACGAAGTATTAGAAGCTAAGTTGATGTCTGGTCGCACTGGTTATGACCTTGTTGTACCCACAGGCTCATTTTTAGAGCGCCATGTACAAGCGGGTATTTATGCTGAAATTGATCGTTCAAAACTAACCAACTATGCCAACTTAGATACGGTGTTAGCAGAAAAAATTTCACGCCATGATGCAGGCAATAAACATAACGTTCCTTATGCATGGGGAACTATTGGTTTGGGCTTTAACGAAGCGATGGTTAAAGAGCGTTTAGGTGAAATGCCACTTGATACACTGGACCTGATTTTTAAACCAGAAGTCGCCGCTAAATTGGCAGATTGCGGTATCGGTTTATTAGACTCTCCCGCCGAAGTGATGTCTATTGCACTAAATTATTTAGGGCTTGATCCTAACTCCGAGAAGAAGTCGGATCTTAAGAAAGCAACAGCACTGGTTAAATCTGTGCGCTCTAGCTATAAATATTTCCACTCAGGCCAATACATATCTGATCTAGCAAACGGTGAAGTATGCGTAGCTCTAGGTTATAACGGAGACATTTTACAAGCACAGAGCCGTGCTGAAGAAGCAGGCCAAGGTAACGTGATTGGCTATGCAATCCCTAAAGAGGGCACCTTGGTATGGTTTGATCTGTTAGCCATTCCTGCGGATGCGCCGCACCCAGAGGCAGCGCACAAGTTTATTGATTTTGTGTTGAAAGCAGAAACCGCAGCCGGTATCTCAAATTACGTTTATTACGCAGTAGCGAATACGGCAGCAGAGCCATTATTGCTAGATGAAGTGCGTAACAACCCAGGTATTTACCCATCAGATGAAGTGAAAGCTAATCTTTTCACACAAAATGCCCATACGGCTAAATTCGACCGTTTATTAACGCGCGCTTGGAGCGGTATTAAAACCGGTCGCTAACGTCTACTTAATAGCGTAATAAATTAGTGATAAGGGGTGGCCGATCTTCCCCTTATTGCTCCAAGTAAGAGTCTCTAAGTAAGCCTTTCGTTTGCACCTGGAGAAATCTAACGGCTAGGTTTATTTAGAGATTCCCTGATAATAATAAATACCTGAGGGGTTGTTATGACGTCGTCTCAACTTAATGAACTATCTACGTCTACTGTAGCTAATTCTACTGAAGTGCCTTTGTGGAAGCAGGATGGTGCAGAACCTTTTTTAAAAATTGAGAATGTCACCAAAATGTTTGGTGAGTTTACCGCTGTTGATAACATATCGTTGGATATCTATAAAAACGAATTATTTTGCCTTTTAGGCGGATCAGGATCAGGTAAAAGTACACTGCTACGTATCTTGGCTGGGTTTGAGTCGGCAACCAGTGGCCGTATTATCATTGATGGTGTGGATATGGCGGGTATTCAACCGTGGAAACGTCCTGTCAATATGATGTTTCAGTCTTACGCATTGTTTCCTCATTTAAGTGTTGCCGATAACGTGGCATTTGGTCTTCGCCGAGAAGGCGTTGCGCGTAGTGAAGTAAAGCAACGTGTTGCACAAATGTTAGATATGGTGCAACTGAGTGCTCTTGGTAAGCGTAAACCGAATCAGCTTTCCGGTGGCCAGCGCCAGCGTGTTGCATTAGCGCGTTCTCTGATTAAGCGTCCTAAGTTGTTGCTTTTAGATGAGCCTTTAGGCGCTCTGGATAAAAAGCTACGTGAAGAGACTCAGTTTGAGCTTATTAATATTCAAGAAGAGCTAGGTGTTACGTTTGTTGTCGTGACACATGACCAAGAAGAGGCGATGACGCTTGCGACGCGCATTGGCGTAATGAGTAACGGTGTGATTGTACAAACCGCTGAACCACATGTGGTTTATGAGTATCCGAATAGTCGTTTTGTGGCTGAGTTTGTTGGTTCGGTCAACTTGTTTGAGGGTAAGGTCGTTGAAGACCTTCCTGATAGCGTACGCATTCGTTCTAAAGAAGCGGGTGTTGAGTTGTTTGTTAATCACGGTATTAGCTGTGCTCCAAACCAAACCGTGCATATGGCAATACGCCCAGAAAAGATCAAAATCAGCCGTAATAGGCCAGAACAAACAGAAAACTGCATTCAGGGTATTATTGAAGATATTGCCTATATGGGCAGCCTTTCTGTTTTTAAAGTGCGCTTAGCTAATGGCAAAGACGTGCGTGTCACTCAGCCTAATTTTGTAAGGGATATGGGAGCGCGTTTTACCTGGCATGAACAGGTTTACTTGTCATGGGATATGGATAGCAGTGTGGTTTTGACCTCATGAGTATCCCGTCAGGATCCGCCTGGATCGATAAGTCAGCATCAGGCATGGCTAGGTATAACTTATCTAGAGGCGTCAACTGGGGGCGCTTTAGTGTTATTGCTGTCCCAGGTTTGTGGTTAGGAATCTTCTTCTTTATTCCTTTTTTGGTTGTGTTCAAAATATCGCTATCCGAATCTGCGATTGCGGTGCCGCCATATTCGGCGATGCTCGAATGGGATTTGGAAGAGGCATATGCCACCTTTAAGCTAAATTTTGGCAATTACTTGTATTTGTTTGAAGATACTTTCTATCTAGATGCTTATATAAGTTCAGTAAAGATAGCGTCAATATCTACCTTCTTTACATTGATAGTCGGCTTTCCTATTGCATACTTAATCGCTCGCAGTAAGCCTTCTATGCGTGTGGTATTGCTATCCTTGGTTATCTTGCCATTTTGGACGTCTTTCTTGCTGCGCGTTTATGCGTGGATGGGCTTTCTGAAAAAGAATGGCATCGTGAATGAGTTCTTGTTATCCACAGGGATTATCGACCAGCCATTAGTCATGTTGCAGACTGATTTTGCTGTATATATCGGTATTGTTTATACCTATCTACCGTTCATGATTTTACCCTTGTATACCGCGTTAGAAAAAATGGACTTAACACTATTGGAGGCTGCTGAAGATTTGGGCTCGCGCCCTTATCAGAGCTTCTTTTTGGTGACGCTGCCTTTAGCTGTGCCCGGTATTATTGCGGGTTGTTTATTGGTGTTTATACCAGCGGTGGGCGAGTTTGTTATACCTGCGCTGTTGGGTGGTTCCGATACCCTAATGATTGGCCGTGTGCTTTGGGATGAGTTCTTCCTTAATCGAGATTGGCCAATGGCATCGGCAGTGGCGATTGTGATGTTAGTAGTACTGGTGTTGCCGGTGATGTTGATCCGCAATGCACAAGGTAAAGAGGAGGCTCACTCATGAAGCGCAGATCATTATTTTTAACTATTACCGCGAGCATGGGTTTTGTTTTTCTTTACGCGCCGATCATTGCATTGATCGTGTATAGCTTTAACAAGTCAAAGCTAGTGACGGTGTGGGGAGGCTGGTCGTTAAAGTGGTATAGCGAACTCTTCAAAAACCAACAAATTATTGATGCGGCTCTCGTTAGTTTAAAGATTGCACTTGTCAGTGCTAGTTTGGCGGTAGTGTTGGGTACGATGGCTGGCTTTGTCTTATCTAGAATGGGTCGCTTTCGTGGCAAAATGATTTTGTCTGGTTGGATTACGGCTCCTTTGATTATGCCGGAAGTTATTACCGGGCTTTCGCTGCTCTTATTGTTTGTTGCAATGGAAGGGATGTTTGGTTGGCCTGCTGGGCGTGGTACTGGAACGGTTATCATTGCCCATACGACGTTCTGTATGGCCTATGTGGCAGTCATTGTGCAATCACGCTTAGCATCAATGGATGAAACCTTGGAAGAAGCGGCAATGGACTTGGGCGCTAAGCCTTCTACCTTGTTCTTCTTGGTGACTTTACCGCTGATAGCACCGGCGCTGATTTCCGGTTGGCTGCTATCATTTACTTTGTCACTTGATGATCTGGTTATCGCGAGTTTTGTTTCTGGACCCGGTAATAGCACGTTACCCATGGTTATCTTCTCCAAAGTACGCTTGGGTGTAACACCAGAGGTTAATGCTTTAGCCACCATTATGATTGCGATTGTAGCGATTGGGGTGCTTGCGGCGATGTATCAGATGCGTAGACAGACCAAGCTATCCAGTAATCAGGAGTAGAATGTGCAAACGAGCATAAGCGCTGCATTAGCTTTAAATGAGAATGTATAAAATTTAAGTAACAGTTTATGTAATGGTATTAAGGTAGTGGCGGATAACATGATGAAATTAGGGATTCTGGCAACAGGTATTACTCCCGATGAACTGCTGGGTAAATTCGGTTCTTACGCAGATATGTTTGTACAGTTGTTCAACAAAGCGGATTGCCCATTTGAATACGAAGTCTTTGATGTACGTGAAGGAGATTTTCCTGAAAGTGCTTCGCAGTGTGATGGTTGGGTTATTACGGGTTCAAAGTTTAATGTTTATCAGAACTTGCCATGGATGCAGCAGCTTAAAAAGCTGATTCTTGATATTCATAAAGCTAACAAACCGATGGTCGGCATCTGCTTTGGTCACCAAATTATTGCCGAAGCGTTTAACGGAAAAGTAGATAAGTATGAAGGTGGTTGGGGTGTAGGTTTACAGCGCTACGGGCTAACCGGCGAGTTTGACTTCCTACCCACAGATGTAAACTCGTACGTTATCAATGCAATGCATCAGGACCAAGTGGTTGTTAAACCAGCGAATGCGAAAGTGTTTTCGGCTTCAGATTTTTGCCAATATGCTGGGCTTATCTACGATGACCGAATCATTACTTTTCAGGCCCATCCTGAATTTACTATCGAATACAGTGATCCACTGATTGATTTGCGCAAAGGTGAGGTTATCCCCACTGACGTGTCAGAACAAGGCTTAGCAACACTACGCCAACCAGAAGCAGCAACCGATTCATTAGAGATAGCCCATTGGATGGCTAAGTTTTTAAATGATAGAGCTGCCTAGTGGCAAGAGTTTAGATATAACAAAATTGTTGGAAGGTGTTTAATTTTAGGACAAAAAAAGCGGATGCTTTCGCACTCCGCTTTTCTAATCAATCGTAAGAACCGCTATTAGTTAATCTGTAATAGGTTTGGCTTGCTAACTAACATTTTAGCTGTTGTGGAAAGACGGTTCATCCACAAGTTTTTACGAACCAGGCGGGCTTCACGTTTGTTTAATTTCTTGTATTCAGCACTTAAACGTAGGAAGTAATCTTTCTCAGCTTCACCGTGAGCGGGCTGGTGGTTTTGTCTGAATTCATTGAGCTTTGTCATAAGGTTTTCTGGGTGTCCTAAATAGTCTGTACAGACTGTCAAAATTAGCCATCAGCGACTAAGGCTGAAGCGGCTTAATTATAAAAAATTAGGAGCGTATATTAGTGCTGTTGCTGCGTCGCAACAAGAGATGTTTTTTTGTCATAATCATGAGAATAATTCATCATTTGAATAGGGCTTATTAATAAGCCCTAAGCCAAAAAAGAGGGTGAAGCTATTGTAGATTTCCGGTTCCTAAATTTAGCTTTTTCATATACAGGGCAAGGGCTTGATCAGCTGTGTGCTTAGACTGGCTCAATGCTGTGTAAACACCTTCCTGATCTTCACTTTTACGAAGCTGGCCTAACTTAAGCTTACCGTCAATACGTGATAATTCTATTTTAATACCAACGATACCGGCTAGTAGCTTATCTCTGAATTCGTCAGTAATAATTTCTCTTTTCTCAAGGAGTGCGGGCTCGTATTGATGAACTACTTCTTCCACCGCTTCTAACGTTTGTTTGTCGCTCAATAAGCTAGCAGTTCCATATGCATGAACTGCTGCATAGTTCCACGTAGGTACTGCCGGTGCGTGGGCATACCAACTGGGAGAAATGTAGCTATGTGGGCCAGAGAAGATGATCAGTACTTCTGCGTTTTCAAGCTCTTTCCAGTGAGGGTTAGCTTTTGCGCAATGACTATATAGCACGCCGTACTCACCTTCGTTACGATGTATAACAAAGGGGATGTGTGTGCCGGTTAGGGAGCCTGAGATAATGACACCAAAGCCGAACTCTTCTATAAAGTCGTGAGTAGTCGACAGGTCGCTCATCTGCATATTTTTTGGGATATACATCGCATCATGTTCCTTGATTATTTCTGCTTGGCTAGATTAGCAGCCAGCAATAATGTGTATAGAGCCACTATTAGTCTGTTTAGCAGAGCCACTCTACGAGATCACAGAAGGGATGTTTTGGCTGCTATTCAGCTGTTTGAATATGCAGCCAATTTAGAATGCTTTTTAATATATTAAACATTGAGTAGTAGAAACTCGCGTTCCCAAGAGCTAATCACCTTATGGAAGGTTTCAAATTCGGCACGTTTTACGCCGATATAAGCATCAATAAAGCGGGAACCCATAATTTCACGCAGCTCAGGGCATTCTTCTAATAAGCGCAGGCCCTCTTCAAGAGAGCGGGCAAGCTCTACAGTATCGCCTTCTTCAGCGGCGGCATCGTATGTGGGTTTGGTGGGCCGTAGTTGCCCTTTGAGCCCTAAGTACCCGCAGGCAAGATTGGCCGCAATAGCAAGATAAGGGTTACTGTCTGAGCCTGGAAAACGGTTTTCAATTCGGGTCGCTTCAGGCTCGGCTTTAGGCGCTCGTAGCCCCGTTGTGCGATTATCTATGCCCCATTTCATATTAACTGGGGCCGATATGTCTGGCGCAAAGCGGCGATATGAGTTGACGTTAGGTGCATAAAAGCTGATAGCACTGGGTGTGTATTTTTGTAACCCACCTAAGTAATGATAAAAAGTTTCACTGTAGTCGCCATTTTCAGCACAAAAGATGTTTTTTCCTGTTTTTACATCGATTAGGCTCTGGTGAATATGCATAGAGCTTCCGGGCTCATGCTGCATCGGTTTAGCCATAAACGTCGCATAGATATTATGCTTGAGAGCAGTCTCGCGTAAGGTGCGTTTGAAGACAAAAACTTGGTCGGCTAGCTTTAGTGGGTCGCCATGAAGGAAGTTTATCTCCATCTGTGCGGCACCGGATTCGTGTATCAGTGTATCTACATCCAAGCCTTGGGCTTCACAGTAACTGTAAAGAGTATCAATGACAGGGTTAAACTCATTAACAGCATCAATGCTGTATGACTGGCGTGCGGTTTCTCTTCGACCTGAGCGACCAGTGGCTGGTTTTAATTCATTATCAGGGTCTATATTTTTTTGTATAAGGTAGAACTCAACTTCGGGTGCAATAACTGGGCGTAGCCCTTCTTTTTCAAACAAAGCGAGTACTTGGCGAAGTACGGTACGTGAAGATAATGGGTGCAGTCCGCCTTGAGTGTCATAACAATCGTTGATGACTTGAGCGGTGGGCTCATCTGCCCAAGGAACAATGCGCAGAGTTTCTGGGTCGGGCACTAAAATCATGTCCCGGTCACTGGCGTCGACAATGTCGTAGTGGTTGGCTGCCCAATCGCCGGTCACTGTTTGAACAAGCAAGGTTTCAGGTATACGTCCTCCTTGTTCAGCGAGGAATTTTTTGGTGGGATAAAACTTCCCACGTGCATTTCCGGTCATATCCGGCAGAGTTGACTCTACTTCTGTAATAGCGTGATCTTTGAGAAATTTCTCTACGGCTTCCATAAATCACCTTCATATTTTCTCGTCTGTGTTGCCCTGCTATTGATCTATAAGTTATGGCAACAGGGTGTTTGTAACAGTGAACATAATAAATATAGTGCCTGTTGATATTTTATGTTGTTATTGTTTCATTCACGATAACCCTAAAACAAGGTAAGAGACGGCGTCCATTATGGCTGAATATGCTCCCTCATATTATATGGCTACGGCGAACACGCTTGGTAATGATACGCGCTGTCATGCGGAGCTAGTTGGCGAGGTAACTACGGATGTTTGTATTGTGGGCGCAGGTTACACGGGCCTGTCTGCTGCATTACATCTGGCTGAAAAAGGTTATTCAGTGACGTTATTAGAAGCAGAAAAAATAGGTTGGGGTGCTTCTGGTCGTAATGGTGGTCAGGTTTGCCCTGGCCATAATATGGAATACCAAGCGCTTAAAAGCAAGGTTGGCGCTGGCAATGCTAAAGTGCTATGGGATATGTCTATTGAATCCGTAGCATTAGTGAGGCAGCTGATTACACAACACAATATTCAGTGTGACCAGAAGCAAGGAGTACTGCATGTTGCGGCAAAAGCATCTCATGTTAACGCGCTGCAAGAATCAGTTGAGCATAAGCAAAAAGAGTTGGGTTACGAGGACATTCGTTATCTTGCGCGTGATGAAATACAAGCCATGCTGGGTACTGATCATTTTCATGCAGGAGAGTACTGGAGCGAAGGCATCCACTTGCACCCGCTTAATTATGCGCTAGGACTAGCGGACGCTGCTTTAGGTGCTGGGGTCAGTATTTATGAGAATACTAGGGTAAGCGCATACAAAACCGGGGTTGATACTCGTGTTAGTACCGTGCAGGGTGAGGTTAAAGCACGTTATATATTGCTAGCCTGTAATGGTTATATAGAAAATCTAGAGCCAAGAATTGCTAGCAAGATCATGCCTATCAATAATTTTATGCTAGCAACTGAGCCATTGAGTGATGAGTTGTGCCACAGAATTAACCGCGACGATGTCGCTGTCGCTGACTCAAAGTTTGTTGTTAATTATTTTAAGCTGTCAGCTGATAATCGCATCTTGTGGGGCGGTGGTGAAAACTATACACGGCGTTTTCCTAAGGATATTAGGCACTTTGTGCAAAGGCATATGCTTGAGGTCTATCCTGAATTAGCAGGCGTTAAAGTGGATTATGGGTGGGGCGGGACGTTAGCCATTACACTTAATCGTATGCCCTATTTTGCCCGCATAGAGGGTAACCTCTTTGTTGCACAAGGATATTCTGGTCATGGTGTGGCATTGGCTACCTTGGGTGGCAAACTAATGGCGGAGGCTGTTAGTGGTAGTGCAGAAAAATTTGACCTGTTTGCAAAAGTACCTACGCCGGATTTTCCTGGAGGCACCTTGCTACGTTGGCCGGGGTTAGTGGCTGGTATGTTGTATTACTCATTGCGTGATAGGTTTCTATAGTTAACTTATCACTTAATATAAGTTAAAAATAAATGAATTTAATAACCTAATGAACTGGGCATAATTGCATCAATGATATCGAATTGTAAGATCAATACAGCTCAGTCTGTTTAGCATCTTTTTACAACCTATGAGGTGGCGAATGAATAAAAATAATGACGACCAGGCACTTTGCGGTTTATCTCAAGAGCAGTTAGATGCTCACTGGATGCCTTATTCAGGCAACCGAGAATTTAAGAAAGATCCACGCCTAATTGTTTCAGCTGAGGGGAACTATTATACCTCTGCTGATGGTAGAAAAATTTTTGATGGCCTCTCTGGCTTATGGACGTGTGGTGCTGGCCATAGCCGCCCGGAAATTACTGAAGCCGTAAGCCGTCAAGTTAAAGAATTGGATTACTCTCCTGCTTTTCAATATGGGCACCCAAAGTCATTTGAGCTGGCACACCGTATTACTGAATTAATGCCTGAAGGGCTAAATCGTGTTTTCTTCACCGGTTCTGGTTCTGAAGCTGTAGAAACAGCACTGAAAGTTGCTCGTGCTTACTGGCGCAAGAAAGGTCAGGCGAGCAAAACGCGCTTTATTGGTCGTGTTAAGGGCTACCACGGTGTTAACTGGGGTGGTGTGAGTGTCGGTGGTATCGTCGGTAACCGTGTGCTTTATGGACAAGCGCTAGATGCCGTACATTTGCCGCATACGATGCTGCCAGAGAACCTGTTTACTAAGGGTATGCCAGAAACTGGCGCGCACTTAGCTGATGAGCTGGAAAACTTACTCGCGCTGCACGATGCGTCTAATATTGCTGCTGTTATCGTTGAGCCATTAGCCGGTTCTGCTGGTGTGATTCCACCGCCTGTAGGCTATCTTAAACGTTTACGTGAGATTTGTGATAAGCACAATATTTTGCTCATTTTTGATGAAGTGATCACAGGCTTTGGCCGTATGGGCTCAAATACAGGCGCAGAAGAATTTGGCGTTGTGCCAGATATGATGACGATAGCGAAGCAGCTAACCAATGGTGTTATCCCTATGGGAGCTATGGTTGCTAAGCAGGAAATCTACGACACCTTTATGGAAGCAGGTGGCGCAGAATATATGCTTGAATTGCCACACGGTTATACCTATTCCGCACACCCCGTTGCCTGTGCTGCTGGCCTTGCTTCACTGGATATTTTGGCACAAGACAAGTTAGTTGAAAGGGTCAAAACTGTTTCTCCGCAGTTCGAAGAAATGCTGCATAGCCTCAAGGGCACAAAGTATGTCTCGGATATCCGAAACTACGGATTGGCTGGCGCTTTAACCATTGAGTCTGCACCGGGAGAGCCTGCATTGCGTCCTTTCCAGATTGCGATGAAGTGTTGGGAAAAAGGTTTTTATGTTCGTTGTGGTGGCGACACGATTCAACTGGGTCTGCCATTCACTGTTGAAAATGCAGAGATTGATAACGTGATTAATGCGCTGGGCGAGTCGATTAACGAACTTGCATAAGCTCGCAACAATAAAAATTTGAGGAAAGAAAATGACAACTGTAGGCCATTTAATTAACGGTGAAATGCGTACTGATGCAGCACGTACTCAAGATGTATTCAATCCGGCGACCGGCGAAGCTACAAAGCAAGTTGCGTTGGCGTCCGTAGAAACAGTAGAAGAAGCGATTGCTGCTGCACAGGCGGCGTTTCCTGAATGGCGTAATACGCCAGTAGGTAAGCGTGCTGCTGTTATGTTTCGCTTCAAAGCTTTGCTAGAGCAGAACGCCGATAAAATTTGCCAGATGATCGGTGAAGAGCACGGAAAAATTAGCCATGATGCAGCGGGTGAGTTGCAGCGTGGTATTGAAAATGTTGAGTATGCTTGTGGTGTTGCCGAGCTACTTAAAGGCGAGCATAGCAAAAATGTAGGCCCAAATATTGATTCATGGAGTGAGTTTCAGCCGTTAGGTGTTGTTACGGGTATTACACCGTTTAACTTCCCTGCGATGGTGCCGTTATGGATGTATCCAATGGCTATCGCTTGCGGTAATACATTTGTATTGAAGCCTTCTGAACGTGACCCTAGTTCGACGTTGTTTATCGCTCAACTGTTACAGGAAGCGGGTTTGCCAGCAGGTGTAATGAATGTAGTTAACGGTGATAAAGAAGCCGTTGATGTACTGCTAACAGATGTTCGTGTTAAAGCGGTAAGCTTCGTTGGTTCAACACCGATTGCTGAGTATATCTACAGCACAGCCAATGCAAATGGCAAACGCTGTCAGGCTTTGGGCGGTGCTAAAAACCACGCGATCGTTATGCCAGATGCTGATATGGATAATGCTGTAAATCAACTACTGGGTGCTGCTTTTGGATCATCAGGCGAGCGTTGTATGGCTTTGTCTGTTGCTGTTGCAGTAGGTGATCAGGCGGCAGATGCATTGGTCGCTAAAATGAGTGCAGCCATGCAGTCATTAAAAGTCGGTGCAGCAACTGATAGCAGCAATGACTTTGGTCCTGTTATTACGCGTCAGCACCAGCAGAAAGTTGTGGGCTATATTGATAGTTCAGAGCAAGACGGAGCAACCATTGTTGTTGATGGTCGTAACCCTCAGGTGGCTGGTTATGAAGAAGGTTTCTTTGTTGGCGCGACATTGATTGATGGTGTAACGCCTTCAATGGTTAGCTATCAGGAAGAGATTTTTGGCCCTGTATTGCAAATCGTACGTGTTAATACGATGGATGAAGCGATGCAGCTGATCAATGATCATGAATATGGAAATGGTACTTGTATCTTTACCCGTGATGGCGAAGCAGCACGTTACTTCTCTGATAATATTCAAGTGGGTATGGTGGGCATTAACGTACCACTGCCAGTGCCAGTTTCTTATCACAGTTTTGGTGGTTGGAAGCGCTCATTGTTTGGTGATCTTCACGCGTACGGTCCAGACTCAGTACGTTTTTACACTAAGCGTAAAACGATTACTCAGCGTTGGCCTTCAAGCGGTGTACGTGAAGGCGTATCGTTCTCTTTCCCTAGCTAGATGTTTTTCTGAGGAGTTATGTTTTGCTCCTCAAATTTTCTCCCTGGAGTAGTCTGTTCTATCTTTGATAGCTCCTACTTTATCGATAGTGGCTACTCTATTAATAAGTCTTACTTTATTGCTAGCTCTATCCTTTTTGCAGGCTTCTGATTTATCAGAGCCTGCTTTTTTTATGGACGCTGCAAGAAGGCAGCAATAGTGCAAGCAGAGGGCGGTTATTCTGAACTAGCATGAAGGCTACTAATCGTGGACTTCTCTTTAGCTAATCGTGGTTCGATATTTTCTTTCGTTAGTTTGAACTCAGTATTGCTTGATAAAATGTGTTCAATAATCACCTCTCCAAGCTCTTCCCGGTAGTGCGATGGCTCCCAATACCATTTCATGAATTTTCCTCGCCCCTGAGGCACTGGTTCAAGGGTATATCGGTTGAAACCGCTGAAATCTAATAGAGTTCCATGAGGGAAAAAGTCTAATATGGATAGCTGGTTAACTAGCTTTCGTTTCCACGCTAGATAGAGTTCGAAATGACCTGTTTGATTAACAATCTCAAGATATCGATGATGGTAAGGGCTGATAAAGATATCCAGTTTAATACCTTTGCTTTTCAGCGCATCAACCAATATTTTCAAAGAGTTAAAGCTGCTGGATTGTCCCTGCTTATCCGCTAGGCTGTATGATTTTCCATTTAGTCTTTTTAGTAGTTCTTGTCGCTTTTGGTCAAACAGAGCTTGAGTGCCTTCATTATTGACGATAGGGATAAAACCCTGTGCTTGATTGAATCCGTCCAGGGTTGTGTAGTTTGTTTGTTGGTGTTGTCTCGCTAGGGTTTTGATACTCGCAAGGGTTGTATCCAGCGAATATAAAGTGGCTAAGCGCGCTTTTATATTATTATTGAAGTAATAAGGATTGGGCTGTTGCAGTAAAGTTAATGGCATATTAGAACTAGGATAAGGTTTAGGCGGCCAGTTAACTGTAGATGTTGAACGTTGGAGAAAATCTAAAAAATCGATGCTTAATATTACACGCTCAGGTGTGCTTGTTTCTAGCAAATTTAGTAGATGTTTGGTTTGCGTACCTACTCCTGCACCTCTTATTCCAAGGTTATAGACTGTCTTTTCTTTAAAAAGGGCGCTGCTAGGGTTAAGGCCTAACTCCGGTCGAGAGTTACCTAATATGACTATATTAGGATTAACGTGCCGCCATTGGTAGGCTTTAGTCAGATATATTTTGTCTCCCGCTTCTGTTTTATGACAATTTAACCCCTCTATACAGCGGTTATGCCAGACCGCAAAGGGGTCTGTTGCCCAGTTTAATGAAGCGACAACTATTAACAGTAAAGCTGTGACAGTAGAAAATTGTTTTAGATAAGTGTTCATACTGCCCTTTAAAACTGAAAGTAGAGGAAGTCGCTGACTTGCCCAAGCGTCATTAAACCAATGACGAGCAACAATGATGAAAAGCTTGCCCATACCAGTGCTGGTTGCCATGCAAGCTTACGAATGAAACGTGGAGCAAGCCAAAAACCAGCGCCTGCTGTTTCTTCTATATTGGTTAGTGATGCGCGATGCTGGCGAAATAGATCTTGTACAGTAGGCAAACAAACAACAACAGGGATAAGTAATAGGCAATAGATCCATGCTGATACTAGATGGCTTGCACCCCCGTGGTAGCCTGTCACTCCCCATGATTGAAGCATTACACCTATCTCACCTAAGCGGGCTAGGATAGCCATTGGTATCGCGACACCGTTTAGCCCAACCATTCCTTGTAAAATACTTAATGCTCCGTCCAAGCTGGTGGCACGGAAAAAGCCCCATGCAACGATGACAGTCAGCATAGTGATGAGCCAAGCAATAGATGCATGCAATTGTAACCAGGTATGGCGTTCACTCAATAAGCGCCAGCCTTGGTGTACGGCTAGAAAACCTCCGTGAAGAGCTCCCCAAATGACGAAATTCCAACCGGCTCCATGCCATAGCCCACCTAATAGCATTGTCGTCATAAGAAAAAGATAGCGATAGCCTTGTCCTTTACGATTCCCCCCAAGAGGTATGTAAATATAATCTCTGAGAAAGCGCGATAATGTAATGTGCCAGCGTCGCCAAAACTCGGCGATAGAACGGGCTTTGTAAGGAGAGTAAAAGTTAAGAGGGAGAATGATGCCAAACATGCGTGCTAAGCCTAGCGCCATGTCTGAATATCCTGAAAAATCGAAATAGATTTGAAAGGTATAAGCGAGTATGCCAGACCATGCGAGCAATAAATCAGGTGCAGAACCAGCATCTGCTGCATTAAAGACAGGGTTGGCGTAGTCGGCCATACCGTCAGCTATCACCGTTTTCTTAAAAAGCCCAATCGCAAAAATACTGATACCGATTGCTATATGATTTGCGTTAATACGAAACGCATTATTACTTTGGAACTGTGGCAGCATCTCTTTGTGATGGACTATAGGTCCGGCGATCAGTTGTGGAAAGAAAGTTACAAATAAAGCGTAATGAATAAAGCGATATTCTTCAGTCACTTGTTTATAAGAGTCGACTAGATAAGCAATTTGTTGAAACGTAAAAAAGGATATCGCTAATGGCAAAACTATATTTTCGATAGACCAATCGCTATTGGTTAACCAGGCTAAATTGAAAACCAAAAAGCCTGCATATTTGAAGTACCCTAAAACGGCAAGATTACCTACTACCCCCGCAGTTAGTAGCCATTTACTTTTAAGATTGTAGATATATCGCCCCAGATGGTAGTTACACACCATAGAGCTAAGAATAATCAGAAGGTAACTAGGGTCCCACCAGCCATAAAAGAATAAGGAAGATAATACTAACCAGAGTATGGCTGATTCGTTGCCGAAGCGGCTGGCTATCCAAAAGAAGCCAAATAAAACAATAGGAACAAATCCAAATATGAATTCGGCGGAGTTAAATAGCATTAGATACCTTTCTTATTTGAAGATCCGTTCGTTAAGAGTTCCTATATATTATCATTGGGAAGAGTAAAAAACTGCAGGCTTTTAGTTCTGATTTTTTTAAAAATAGAGATGTGAACAGCAGGTGAATATAGCTTTTTTAAAGTTAAAAAGCAGACGAATCTAGGTATAGGTTCGTCTGATAAAAGGTGTAAATCGTTGTGAGTTTTTTAATTCCCCATGACTAAATGCGGTAAAAATAGCGATAGTTCCGGAACAAATGTAACGAGTAGCACCATAGGTAAATGGCCAAAACAGAGGAGCTTTAGAGTGGGTTTTATATATTTATCCAATGAGAGTTTACTAACCCCTCCTGCCATATAAAGCATCGGGGCGCAGGGTGGAGATACATTGCCTAAGCCTAAGTTCACGCCAACGACAGCTGCAAAGTGAATAGGATCTATGCCTAGCTGTTGTATTACCGGTAAGAAGATGACTGCTGCTAATACACTGCCTGAAATATCATCAACTATCATGCCGATCAGTAACAGTAGAACATTGATTAACAGCAAGATTACATACTTGTTATCTGATATCTGCAGTAATGCTTCTGCTAATTCTTTAGGTACTTGTTCAAGAATCATCGCCCGGCTCATGATGAACAGGAAAAACAATACTGCCATAATGGAGCCTGTCATAGTCACAGCTCTAACGGTAACAGAGCCAAGGCTGCGTAGTGATAAGCCTTTATAAACAAAGAGTCCAACAGGAATGGCGTAGATTACGGCAATGGCGGCTGCTTCGGTCGGCGTGGCAATACCGCTGTAAATAGCACCTAGGATGATGATCGGCATAAGCAGAGCAAATCCTGCACTGTAACCCGCTTTAGCAACACCTACCGTCGCTTCTTTAAATGAAAGCGGTGCCTCTACTTTAATTTGGTCATTATTACGCAAGAACCAGAAGTTAAGTATGCAATACAGCAGCGTAAGCATAATTCCTGGGATAATTGTTGATAGGAACGCAGCTCCCACTGAAAGGCCGCCCGTTATCGAGAAGATGATCATGGGAATACTGGGGGGAATCATTAATGCCAATACGGAAGAACAAGCAACCAATGCCGTTGCATGGCCTTCTGGGTAGCCTTCTCGTACCATGCGCGGAATCATAATTTGGCCAATCGCCGCGATAGCGGCAGATGAGCTACCAGAAATTGCGCCAAATAACGCACAAGTAAGGACAGTAACTGCGCCTAATCCACCTTTAATTCGTCCTACAAAGGCGTTAACAAAATTAAGTAGCCTATCGGATATTCCGCCTTCGGCCATTAATATGCCGGCAAAGATAAATAACGGTAAGGCTAGTAACGCAAAACCACTGGCAGTTTTAAAGCCGTGAGGGATCAAAAAAGATATGTTGTTGCCTGTGGTGTAGGCAAAAGTTAGTGCGCCAATGCCAAAAGAAAAAGCAACAGGGATTTCAGCCAGCAGTAAAATGACAACTAGCAGCATAGTAAGAAGAAAAATAGTCATTTTAGTTTACTCCTGATGACAACGAGCCTGACGGCTTTTACGTAATGCTCGAAACTCATTGATAGCTTCCAGAAGAAAGTAGCCAGCCATCATTGAAAAGCCCACAATCATGCTGCCGCTCCAGAGCCCACGAGGCCATTGGAGGTTAATGCTCATGCGCCCTTTATCGATAACGAACAGTGCATACTTGAAAGCGAAGTAACCAAAAATACAGGCCGCTGTCATACTGATGATAGAGCCCGCAAAACGAATCATGTTGATTTTGTAAGGGTCGGTAATGATGAGGGTCACAATGCCGCCGTGTATGTGTTCTCGTACACGGGTCGCGTAGCCCATTCCTAAAAAGTAGATCCAAACACCCAGTAATACAGCCGCTTCTTCAATGCCAGCGAAAGGGGACTCAATCACATAACGCATGATGATCTGGCCGAACATTAAAAAAGATAAACCGAGTCCTGTCATGATCATCAGTACTCGAAAAATCCAGTCAAGAATCTGTTCGAATTTTATTAAAAAACGTTCTGCACCTTGGGGCTCATTTTCAGGAATAGCACTTAGGTGATGGGGGGCAGGGTGGTCAGACAGGTCGGGATCAAAATTATAAACGCTGCTATCACCTGCAGTGTGTTTTTGCACGGTCATTGGGGCTACCTCGAAGAGGTTAGAGGAAATACCGTCATCTCATTGAGAGATGACGGCGTAGACATCATTAACTAGTTCGAATATGGATTAGTTAATGCCTGCGATTTTTCGCATCATGCCCATGATTTCGCTACCCACTATTTTTTCCATGTATGGCCATTCGCTGGCATACAATGCTTGTTTTGCTTTTTCCAGCTCTTGGTCATTTAGCTCTACGATTTTAATACCGTGGTCGCGTACTTTTTCCAAATAGCTGTTGTCGATCGCTTCAGCTTCTTGCCATGCCCATTTGAGTGTTTCATTAGCCGCTGCTTGAATTTTTTCGCGCTCAGTTGCTGGTAGGTCTTCCCACCAATCTTTATTGACTAGCCAAAAAGCATGTTCAAAGTAGTCACGTGTAAGAATGTAGCTTTCTAGCACATCGCGCATCTGCCAAATTTCAACAGCAGGACCAAAAGCACGGCCATCAACTGTGCCTAGCTGAAGTCCTGTATAAAGCTCAGCAAAAGGCATCGGTACGGCAGAGAATCCCCAGTTTTTAAAGCGCTGCACAGCAAGCGGTGTAGGCACTACACGCATTTTTATGCCTTTCGCATCTTCTGGGAAGTTTGTTGGAATTTTGCCGACACCTTTACGAATAGTGATAGAGCCAAAACCAGCAGGAATGATACCTAAAGAGACAAGGTCGTTGTCCGCAAGAATTTTGTTATACACATCAAGCATTGGTCCGTTGGGGCCGTATACTTCACGCGCTTTGTCCCAGCTATCAACAACATAGCCCAGCCATGTTAGGTCTAAACGACCATCAAATTCAGAAGCACCATACGTCATAGTCATAGGGATGACACCCTGCATGGTTTGTTCAAACTGCGAAGTCCAGTCACCCAAGTCACCACCCGGGTGATAGTCTGCGGAATAGCTTGAATTTTGTGTTGCTAGTTCTGCCATGAACTTCTCAGAAGATGCATGGAAAATATGATCTGTTGTCATTGCTTGGGCAAGAATGAAAGTTTCATCTGCCTGTGCTGATCCAATAGCTGATATAGACAGTGTTGCGGCGAGTGCGCAGTTTGTAATAATAGATTTGACGTTTTTCGTAATTGTCATAGTGACCTCTGGTATTTTTTTTGTATGGTCATTCCGTGGCTTCATTTGATGTGAAGCTCAGTGATTTTGCGTTAAGCAGAATGTTGGTTAAATCCTAAATATTTTTAATACAGTTAAGTAATTACTTAACTGTATTATTCTAGAGGTCAGGCTAAATTTATTAGGATTGAGTTGTATCAGTTAGGTTTTCTAGGTAGGTCTGTAAAACTAAATTTGAGCGTGCGCCTTTGCGGGTAATTGCAGAAAATTGAGTTGAATAGTTATACTTTTCAGGAAGTAAGGCGCGCATTTTTTCGGCACCAACCCACTGCGCCGCTAAATGTGCCGGCAAATAACCTATGTAGCGCCCTGTCAGAATTAGAAAAGCAATTCCTTCTCTGTCGGTAGCTGTTGCAGTGGATTTTAGTTGTTGATAGCACGCTTTGATTTCGGGTGTTTGTGCATATGCAGGTACGACAGCATCCCACTCCCCCAGTGTTTTTAAAACACTGTCTCGGGCTGCAAAGAGCGGATGGGCTGATGAGCAATAAAGCTGAGATTCTTCTTGGTAAAGCGGGAAGTAATGCAGGCCTGCAAGGGGGCGTAAATCCGGTACTATCCCAATATGCAAACGTCCATCAAGCACACCTAGCTCTATCTCGTTAGGAGGAATCATTCGGATATTGACCGTTACATCGGGCCCTTGAGTTTTGAGTGCTGATAACGCGTTTGTAATTCTCATGTGCGGCAGGGTAACGAGGTTGTCGGTAATACCTATGTTTAACTCGCCCTTGAGTTGCGTATGCAGTGTATTGACTTGGGTGCGAAAGTCTTCAATTGATGATAGCAGTTGCAGAGTGTAGTGATAAATGTGTTCGCCTTCTTCTGATAGAGAAAATCCTGAGCGTCCTCGTTGGCAGAGCCGAAAGCCAAGGCGGCTTTCTAAATCAGACATAGCGATGCTGATAGCCGCTCGGCTAATGTTGAGTTCAACTTCAGCCGCTGAAAAGCCACCGCACTCTACAACCACCTTGTATATTCGAAGCAAGCGCAGATCAATGTCGCTTAGCTGGCCTTTAAATTTTATTTTGCTCACGATAATGCTCTTTTTTAACGTTTTAGATGTGGTTTTGTTTTAGTAAGTATTTTTATATTACTTTTTTTTAAACTTAAATGTGAAGTTAAAATCAGGCATTTTTACTATTCGTCGTTGTTATTGGAAGTAGGTGATTTGCTATTATTAAGAAGCTTTCTGGATATAAAACTACTAACTCAGTGTCTTACTAGTAGAGGCATATTTATTATATTTTTATCTGAGTAGTTAAGAGCTCACTTTGCAGCACTGTTTGAATGGTGAATGGGCTATACTTGTCATAGTGCAGTTTGTCATGAAAATCAGTAGTACAAGATTAGGTATTTGTTATGCAGTTACTCACCTATTCGGCAGTTGATAATATTTTCCCAACAGACTTCTGTCGGGAGCTTTCAATGTTTGGAGCTCTGACACAAGATTGTCTTGAATTTCTGCTACAAGAAGGCAGTATTTATCAATGTGAACAAGGGTATACACTGTTTTCTCCGGGTGAAGATTCCAACTATTTCTATGTGGTATTAAATGGACGAGTGGGATTTTCTAGGGCTAAAGGCGACCAAAAAATCTATATTCGTAGCTTCAAACCAGGAGAGCAAATTGGCTTTGTCGGGATGATTGGTTTGCATGAGCGAAGAGGTTTTGCTGTTGCAGAAGAACCCACGTACCTTTTAGAAATTTCATCTGCTTTATTTCATCAAGTCTGCGAAAAATTTCCCTCAGATTTTGTGGTTTTTTTAATCAATATTACCCGTGAGATGAGCCGTGAGATCAATCATCTCGATGCTCTTTGCGCTGACCTTAATACGCTTGAACAGTAGTCGTTAGTGCTAGCGGTAGTGACCGAGTATATTTAGTCAGGCGTAGCAGTATGGTCAAGAGGGTGGACCTTGGCAGGGCGTTTTCTGTCTGCCAATTCTGAAATGAGCATGCCTGATATGATTAAAGCAGCACCAATCATACCTTTCTCACCAAGCGTCTCATCTAAAAATAACCATGCTGATATGTGTGCAAATATTGGTTCTGCTGCAAAAATAAGCGCTACTTTATGCGGCTCAAGTAGTTTCTGGCTTGCTGACTGCGCCCAAAAAGCATAAGCCGTTCCAAGCACGCCTGCGATTAAAACAGCAAGTAAAACTATTGGGTTAAGTAGTTGTTCTTGCCAAGCTATGGGTGTTGCTTCAGGGAAATAAAACGCCGGGTTGGGATCAGCTAATGCGGCAAAAGTACTATAAACGGCAACAGCGACGAGCTGGACGATGCTTAGAGGAATGATCGGTAAGCTATCAACCATACGGCCAGTGAGCACAATATGAGTTGCAAATGCGAATGCGCATATGAGTACTAGTACATCGCCATAATTGAACGCTAAGTTATCACCCATTGTTAGCAAATATAAGCCTGTAGTTGCAGTGCAAACTCCAATCCATACGGGCCTGCTGACGGCTTTTCTGAATATAAATAAACCGAGTAGTGGCACCAAGGGTACGTTCAACCCAGTAATGAATCCGGCATTAGACACCGAGGTGAATCGTAAACCTTCTGTTTGTGTATAAAAACCAATAAACAGTAAAAAGCCTAATAACAAGCCTGCGGGTATGAGTTTTTTATAGGCTAATGGTGCTTCATTTTTCGCTGACAACCATAATAAAGGCAGTAACGATAGGGCAGCTAAAGCAAAACGGATAGCATTAAAGGTATGTGTTGGAATCCGTGCGACAGCAAGATCAATCAGAACAAATTCAACCCCCCAGATCAAGCTAACAAACAGCAGCATGACGGTGGCAATACGAGTAGAAGTAATTGTCATTATTATGCGCTTCTGTCATGAGATTAACATTTTGGTGTTAATCGATTGAATCGGTTTAGGCTCAATCACTAACTTTTCATTGGATAATGTTATCTGAAAAATCAACGAATTGAGCCAGTAGCTACTTACACAATAATTGAGGCTGGTTGTGGCTTTAAGCCATAACAAAACCCAGTATCAACAGTGATGCAAATGCTAAAGCAGCTGCGATCATTGCATAGGGAATCTGTGTGAGTGCATGTTGCATTGGTGTACAGCCCGAGCCTTGTGATGACAGTACTGTTGAATCACTGAAGAAGCAGGCGTGGCTGCCAAATGCAGAAGCAGATAAGAGCGCACCAACGGTTAATGGCATCGACATATCAAATGCGATGGCCATAGGAATCACAATCGGTAATGACACTACAAAAACGCCCCAGCTAGAACCAGTTGCAAATACGACAGCTGCCATAGAAGCAAACACTAAGGCTGGCAGCATCTCTTTAGATAAGTAGGGTGTTAGGGAATCGATGATATAGGGAGTCATGGCGAGTTGATCATTGATCTCTTTTACCATGAAGCCAGCACAGACTACTGCGATTGGGTGTAGCATGACTTTAAAGCCATCCAGCATAGAGTCTACCAGTTGAGCAAAGCTCAATAGACGCTGCCAGAAATACAACACCATAGTAAACATTGACGCGACTAATGCACCTAATAGCAGGTCTATATCGTAGTAAATACTTGCAGCAACCAACACCGCCATTGGCAATAGGAAGTTCATTAATCCAATGAGTGGGGAGGTCTTTTTCATCTTAGATGTATCAAAACCATCCACTAAAATACCGGGAGGAATTGTTTTGCCTGCTTTAGCACGTTCTTCAGCTTGTTTCATGGCACCAAAGTCGCCCAAAATACCTGCGGCGACTAAAAATACAACCAGTAGCGCTAGCCAGCCATAAGCCATGTACGGGATAGAGTCGATATAAAGCGACATCCCTTTGCCCTCAGCTGCTGCACCGTTTTCTTCAAGTAAGGCTGCAAAATACACCGCCCATGTTGATACGGGAACGAGAATGCACACCGGGGCTGCTGTAGAGTCTACTAAAAAGGCGAGTTTTTCACGTGAGATTTTATAGTGATCGGTGAGGTTTTTCATCGATGCAGAAACAGCCAAAGAGTTTAGATAATCATCGATAAATACCATGATACCTAATGTGCAGGTTGTGAGCATGGTTCCACGACGTGTTTTAATACGTCGCGCTAGCATTTGACCAAAGCTGAGCACGCTGCCACCGCGCTCTAGCATGTTGATTAATCCGCCCATCATGCCGCATACCAAAACAATCCAAGCAATGGTCTCGTTCATAACAACAGAGATAGATAAATCACCTAGCCCGCTGATAACATTGGAGGGGTCTAGTAATAGCAGTCCGGCGATAATGCCTGCAAAAATAGACTCAAGCGGTTTTTTAGTAATAACAGCGACAAATAGAATCAATAGAGCAGGCAGCAGGCTATAAAAACCGTAAGATTCCCCTTCAACATGTTGTGTTGAAAGATAGGTAAAGAAGGCCATAATGCCGCCGAAAAATAGTAACCACTTTTGAGGGCTACTCGTAGTCTCTTCTACGTGTGTTAAGGCGTTACTCTCAATGCTGGGTTGAGCTAAATCTGTACTCATGGAAATACCTTGGTCATTATTATATTTTTTTGAGCCATTTTCTGTGTCACAGCGCTGTTAGACGCTATGTTAATAAAAAACTAAACGCCTAGTTTATCGCGCATGTTGTAGTACCAAGCGCCCATGGCAGTGTAAGGAATGCGGAAAGCCCTTCCACCTGGAAAAGGATACTGAGGAAGGCTAGCAAAAATATCATAACGAGCTGCTTGTCCTTGAATAGCATCAGAAAGTACTTTTCCAGCTAGGTGTGAAGAGGTAATGCCGTGGCCGCTATAGCCTTGTGCGTAGTAGATGTTAGCGCCGATACGGCCAAACTGCGGCAAGCGCATGAGTGTTAATAAAAAGTTACCCGTCCATGCGTAATCAACTTTAACGCCTTTGAGCTGCGGGAAGGTTTTTAGCATATTAGGTACGATAAGAGACTCAATCTTACTAGGCTCTCGTGCGCCGTAGGTTACACCGCCGCCATAAATTAAACGGCCATCACCGGATAAGCGAAAGTAGTCCAGTAGGTAGTTGCAGTCTTCCACGCAGTTGTCTTGAGGCAGCAGTTCTTTTTGTTGTGCTTCACTTAGAGGGGCTGTGGTGATGACTTGCGTACCGCATGGCATTGCTTTTTGTTCAAGTTTTGGAATGAGCCCACCTAAGTAAGCGTTACCCGCAACAACGACAAAATCAGCTGTGACGCAGCCGTTTTTGGTATGAACTTTGGCTTTGCTACCTTCTTCAACACGGATAACTTCTGAGTCTTCATAAATGACACCGCCTAAAGACTCCAATGCAGCAGCTTCACCTAATACAAGGTTGAGCGGATGAAAATGCCCACCACTTTTATCCAGTAAGCCGCCTTCATAGCGTGTAGAGCCTACATGCTTTTGAATACTTTCTGCTGAGAGCATCTCTAACTGAGTATGCCCATGCGCTTCCCAAAGCTGTTTTTTACTTTCCATTTCTTGTAACTGTTTAGCATTACACGCGGCAAAGATGCCGGCTTCTTTCAGGTCGCACTGGATGCCGTATTTGCTGATGAAGTGGCGGATTATTTTCCCGCCTTCAAAAGCCATTTTACCCATCTCGGTGCCCGTCTCTTTGCCGTAGTGCTTCTCGATAAAATCGATATCTCGGCTAAAACTGTGGACGATCTGCCCACCGTTACGCCCTGAGGCGCCAAAGCCAATGCGGCTACCCTCAAGTACAACAACCTTGAAGCCACTCTCGGCGAGATGTAGCGCTGTAGAAAGTCCGGTGTAACCTGCACCAATAACACAGATGTCTGCAGTGATCTGCTCGTTTAGTGTTGGGCGTATGTTCTTATCGTTAGCCGAGGCGGCATAGTAAGACGTTGTGTGTGATGGTGCTGCCATAATAAACCTCTATATCACGACCGGCAGGTAGCAGGTCGATTTTGGCTTCGGATGTTTAATAAACCCATCAAGTTACTTGTTCGCCGTCATAACTATTTGGCTGAGGGTTTATATAGCTGAGGCTAATAAAGATACTTTGCAGGGGATCATTGTTGATATACCCAGTAGGGTATATTTTATCAAATGCACAATGATAATGAGTTTTAAAATATGAAGTTTTTTTAGTATGGAGCGTCTATCTGGGTGTCTGAAAAAACATTGAGAATGGTTTTAAGAAAGAGGTCTTTAGCACGGTTTGGCTGGGAGGATTTCTTACTGATAACCGCAGCGCCTAAGGAAAAGAACTTACTGCTAGAGGCGATAGCTTTGAGGTTCCCCTTAGCCACATGAGGCTTGGCAACCTCTTCTGGTAAGAAGCAAATATACTGTCCAGATAAGACCATTGCGATGCGAGATTCGTAATGATAAGAGGTTCCGGCAAGATGCATGCTGGATAGCTGCTGGTAAACTTCTTCATGAGGTTTAAGCCCCGCATGCACCATGCGTGAACCATTAATAAGCTCTTCGGTTAACTGATCTTCAGATAGGTCGTAGAGAGGGTTGTCTCGACCACAATACAGATAATTATTGTCAGAAAAGAGGTGTATATAATTTAGCCCTTCTAATTGGCGATGATAGGGAATGAACGCAATGTCTAATTCATCATTCAACACCTTTCGTTCCATGACACTCATGTGTTCAACATCTGTTGATAGCTCTACATCGGGCGCTAGCTGACAAAATTCCTTGATTATTTGTGGTAAACGGCAACGGGCATCTAAGCTGAAAGCATCGCTAAGGGCAATTTTTAGAGAGCCAGACGGTTGGGTGCTAAGGTTGTTTATTGTGTTACGGAACCCTTCTAGTAATTCTAGTAATGTATTGGTTTGCTGATAGATTACAGCGCCTTCTTCAGTCAAAGAAAACCCTGCTCGACCCCGCTTACATAAGGTTAAATTTAGTCTGGATTCTAGATTGGCAATATGAATGCTAATCGTTGGGCGACTAATGTTTAACTGAGTTTCAGCCGCACTGAAGCCGCCACAATCAACCACGGTTTTGAATACTTTAAGCTGTTTTATTTCATAGTCACCAATTTGGCCCAACGAAAAATTTTTCATGACTTTTCTTACTCGCCTTCAGTGCTGGTGGATCATCACAGCACAGCCAAAACTCCAAATATGCACCGATGACTAACAGTTTATTCTAAGTTGAAGAGGTCTGCCTGTTAAGTAATGGAAAATAAACCTTTACGTGTAGTCACGCTAATTTAAACGCAGAGATGTATCTGGAAGGATAGCTAGCTCTGAGTTTAACGGTTATTGAACAAGCCAAAAGCGAAAATTACGGGTAATTAATATGTTAAAAAAAATAAAAGATATTAAGCATAAAATTTCTACATCAGCGTTCGCGATAACTTTAGGTTTAAGTGTTGTCGTGGCAGATGTATCTGCAGCTGAGCATAATTGGCGTTTTAGTAACTTGTATGGACGTGGTACAGCTTTTGGTGAGTTGTATGAAGGTTTAGCTAAAGACATAGAGTCAATGTCTGATGGCAGAATTGCTGTACAGGTTCTTTACTCAGGTGAAGGCGTTGGTACAGCTGGTTTGCTGGGTGCGGTCAAGTCTGGCTTGATCACAATGGGTGCTCCTTTCCAATCTATGCACGCCGGTGAACTACCTGCAGGTGTTGTAGAGATTGGTTTGCCGGGCGGTACAGATGATCCGGTAAAACTGAATGCGTTGTTCCATGACCAAGGTTGGGATGTGGTACTTAAGCAAGCGTATGGGTCACAAGGTATGGTGTGGCTTGAGCCTTATATTCAACCACCTGTATATATCATCACGAAAAACCCTATTAATTCAGTAGCTGATTTTCAAGGTTTAAAAATTCGTGCTCCGGGTGCTTACGGAAAATTCCTACGTAACCTCGGCGCATCACCTGTATCTCTGGCATGGAGCGAAATATACACGAGTCTAGCAACCGGTGTTATTGACGGTTCTATCGGCAGTAACATGATCGACCATCGTGATGGAAACCATGTTGAAGTTGCGAAGTATATGTATCGCCTGCCGCTGGCCGGTGCTCAAGTATTACCTATTGTTGTAAATCGTGGTGCTTGGAAAAAATTACCAGAAGAGCTGAAGGCTGCTGTGCAAAAAGCGACAGAGAATCATGCTCAGGCACAATTGAGTAAGTCCAAAGCTTGGGAAAGTGAAGCAGTGACAGAGATGAAAGCTAAAGGGCTGCAATGGAGCCCTGAAGCGAGTGATGCTGATAAAAAAGCATGGGCGGATGCCGGTGCTGGTTTGTGGGATGAGTACGCTTCGCAAGATAAATACAGTAAGCAGTTGATCGATATTCTGAGAAAGAGCCAGTAATTCGTTTCAGCATTGAAAGAGGCGTTTTCGCCTCTTTTTACTTTATAGGTGTCTTCATGGTTGCCACTTTCTTAAGAGGTGTATGCCGCAGTATTGATCTTGTCGTTATGCTGACAGGTAAAGCTGCTTCTTACTTAATGCCTATTTTGGCTTTTGTTGTCGCGTTCGAAGTGTTCTCTCGCTACTTTCTCGGTAAGCCGACTATCTGGGCTTTTGATGTTTCATTATTTTTGTTTGGGTATGTTGCTGCTTTAGGTGGCGCGTATGCCCAGCAAAAGCGAGCGCATATCAATGTTGATATTCTCTATCTAAGCGTTTCCCATAAAACACGATGTGTGTTCAATCTGCTGTCTTTCTCCCTAGGGATTTTCTTTTTACTGATTATTCTACATATGAGTCTTGGCAAGTACGAAGAAGCCATTGAGTTTGATTATCGTCGCCAAGGTGAGTGGGCGCCTCCTATGTATCATTTCTGGGTAATGCTGGTTATTGCTAGTGGGCTTTTTATAGCTCAATTAGGCCGCGATATGCTGCTTGATCTTTATTACCTATTTACCGGTCAGGCGTTAATTGAGCAGGAGAGTGATGATGGGAATTGAGTTATTAACAGCTGTTTTATTACTTTGTATCTTGGTGTTTTTTGCACTAGGTGCGCCGGTAGGTTTGGCGCTAGGTGGTATCGCGATGGTTATCGGCTATATGACCTGGGGCGATGGAATCTATAATGTTATACCTTCGACAATTGAGGCCACTTATTTCAGCTTCATTTTATTGGCCATCCCGCTCTATATTTACATGGGTCAATTGCTGACTAAGTCGGGCATCGGTGATGCCATGTTTAACGCGAGCCAATTGCTTATTGGGAAAGTAAGAGGCTCTCTGGCCATCAGTGTAATTGCTGTATGCTCAATGATTGGCGCTATGGTAGGTATTATTGGTGCCGGGATTATGACCTCTGGCAGTATTGCGCTTCGTCCAATGCTTGAGCGTGGTTACGATAAGCGATTGGCTTTGGGTGTGATTATGGCCGGTGGTGGTTTGGGTATTTTGATTCCCCCTAGTATTCCTATGATCATGTTTGCTGCATCAACGCAAAACTCTGTTGGCCGAATGTTTTTGGGTGCGATGGTGCCTGCATTACTGATGATATGCTTGCTAGTTGCCTACGTTGTTATCAGTTGTCGACTTAACCCTTCAAGAGCTCCTTTATTAGAAGAGATGGAGCCAAGTACGCCTTTAAATGCGAAACAAAAATTCAGGACTGCACGAGATGGTTTGTTTGCTGTCCTGCTCATTGTCGCTGTGTTGGGCAGTATTATTACCGGTATAGCTACGCCGACTGAATCCGGTGCCATCGGTGTAGTGGGTGCCATTGTGTTAGCAATTGTTTTTAAACGTTTCAAAATGGAAATGTTCCAAGCTGCTGGTTTGCAAACGGCTATTTTGGTCAGTGTAGCGATGTGGATAATTTTTGGCGCCTCAGTCTTTAGTAACTTTCACCTATTGATGGGTGTTCAGAGCATGGTAGCCGAGTTTGTCGGTGGGCTTGATCTGCCGCCGATCATGATCATCATCATGTTTCAAATCATTATGTTACTGCTTGGATTTATCATTGATGAGTTCATTATTGTCTTGATGTGCGCTCCCTTATTTACTCCTATTGCGGTCTCTATGGGTTATGACCCTATTTGGTTTGGTGTATTGATGATTATTAATATTCTAATAGCCGTACAGACGCCGCCTTATGGTTTTGCTTTGTTTTATCTCAAAGGTATTGCGCCAGCAGGTGTCGGGATGGGGGATATATACAAATCTGTGACGCCGTTCATTATGCTTAATTTAGTCGTTTTAATTCTCTGCATGGTATTTCCAGAAATCGTACTGTGGCTACCTAATAAAGTGATGGGTTAAGGGGAGGGGACGTAGTGTTTAAGAGTATTTTAATTCCTGTTGATTTGGCTCATGAAGAGCAGTTACCTAGGTTAGTCGAGGCGGCAATATTGTTGGTTGGCAGTGCTGCCGGATCGATTAATTTACTTTATGTGGATCAGAGCCTCGTGCACCAAGGGAGCTACCCGCATCTTAACGATGAGACTTATGCCGAGCATAAAAAAGATGCGAAGCAACGCATGCAGCATTTACTTACTAGTCTGGTGCCTGAGCACTTAGTGGGCGTGTGTGCTGCTTGTCAGGGTACAGCGCATGATCAGATTATCGAGCAAGCAGGTATTTTGAAGTCTGATGCTATTTTGATGATGGCAAAACGGCCTGGCATGAGTAGTTACTTTTTAGGATCAAACTCTGAAAAAGTAGTACGTCATGCCGACTGCTCTGTCTTCGTTATTCGCGGTTAATGATCTTCAGACATTGTTTGCTTTTCTGTATTGGCAATGGATTGTCGAAGGCATTGATTGAAGATGTTGATTATGACTTCGTTACTGCGTTTTTTTCGGGTAATGGCTTGGAAAACATTGGTATAGCCGTATGTGTCAGTAAATAAGGGATGCATCTGTGCTTTTAGTCCCCAGTTTCTGACTAAATGACGAGGAAGGAATCCTAAATAATGGCCACTTAAAATTAGTGTTGCTCGGGATTCTTGGTGATGGGCTTTGGCTTGCTTATTCCAGAGCTTCATATCAGGGTGGGTTTCCCTACCAGGCATTAATCGAGGAGATTCGACGAAAGAAAATTGCCGTAATTCTTCTCGTGTTATTTCCTCGTTTTTCTTTTCAAACAGAGGGTGACCTTGTGCGCAATAAAGACGCATCTCTTCATCAAAGAGTGGCAATGTTTCTAGTTCTGGATACTGGTGCGGTAGAACGGTGATGCCGATATCAACTTGCTTATCCATAACTGCAGTAGTGACTTCATCAGAACTCATAGTGCTGATTTGTACATGTACGTCGGGGGCTTGCTGGGAAAAACTATCCATAGCATTAACAATGCAGGAGTTGTGAGCCCCTAGCATATGCTCTGCAAAGCCTAAATGAAGTTGTCCAAAAATGCGGTTGTGTGAGTGATTAATTCGCTGCTTGAATTGCTCTAAAGCGCCAACAAGCTCCAAGGTGGCTGCATAAACAACTTCTCCTTGCTCTGTTAGGCGAAAGCCACCTCGGCCGCGCTCGCACAGGTGCATATCCAAACGCTTTTCAAGATCGGAAATATAGTTAGATATGGTTGAGTTAGCGAGATTTAGACGGATTTCAGCTGCCGTAAATCCTCCTGCATCAACTACTGCGGTGAAAACCCGGAGCAAACGAAGGTCAATGTCAGCTAATTGGCCAGAAATGGCTGCTTTTTTGCGGCCCATAATAACCTCCAAGATAAAAGTCGGGATGAAAGCGAATATTACATTTGTATATTTAAATGTAAATGGATTCAAATCATTATATAAGCCAATGAAAAACTGATTTATAAATACACAACATTAAGTGATAGCACGAATTCTAGCTATCGGACTGTCGGAGAAGTGAGCATGACAATGCAGTTAAAAGATCCTAGCTTGTTAAAAACACAGGCGTATATAAATGGCCAATGGGTCGATGGTACCGACGGTGAAACGTTTGCAGTGACTAACCCAGCAACGGGTGAGCATTTGGCAGATGTTGCTAGTGTTGGTGCAGATGAGACGCGACGTGCAATCTTGGCAGCACAAGAAGCCATGATTAGCTGGAGAGCTTTGCCTGCAAAAACGCGTTCAGAGTTATTGGAGCGCTGGTTTTCTCTGGTCATTGATAATCAAGAAGACTTGGCTGTATTGATGACGGCTGAGCAAGGAAAGACTTTGTTTGAATCTCGCGGTGAGGTGGCTTACGGCGCTTCATTTATTAAATGGTTTGCCGAAGAAGGTAAGCGTGTTTATGGTGATATAATCCCTACTCCTGGAGACCGTCGTGGTGTTGTTGTTAAGCAACCGGTAGGTGTTGTGGCAGCTATTACGCCATGGAATTTCCCTAACGCGATGATTACACGAAAAGTGGCTCCTGCGCTTGCTGTAGGGTGTGCAATGGTACTTAAACCGGCGGCAGAGACACCATTGTCTGCGTTGGCATTGGTTGAATTGGCTAACCGTGCTGGATTACCAGCAGGTCTGTTTAGTGTTCTTCCTGGCATGGATGCAAAAGCGATTGGTGCAGAGATGACCTCTAATCCTATCGTGAAAAAAGTCACTTTTACGGGTTCAACACCCGTTGGCAAGTTATTGATGAAGCAGTGTGCCGATACAGTCAAGCGCACCTCTATGGAGTTGGGCGGTAATGCACCAGTCATTATTTTTGATGATGCTGACTTAGATGCCGCCGTTGCTGGCGTAATAGTTGCTAAATATCGTAACTCGGGCCAAACCTGTATCTGTGCAAATCGTATTCTTGTACAGGATGGTATCTATGATGCATTTGTTGAGAAGTTTGCGGAAGCGGTAAAAGGCTTTCGTGTTGGTAATGGTATGGATAATGACTCCACTCATGGTCCGGTTATTACTGAGAAAGCCGCTGCAGAAATTCACGCTAAGGTTCAAAGTGCTGTGTCTGAAGGTGCTCATGTTGTCTTGGGCGGTAAGCCCGGTGCGTTAGGTGGTTGTTTTTATGAACCGACAATTTTGACCAATGTTACCAACAAGATGCGTGTGTTCCGTGAAGAGATCTTTGGCCCTGTTGCGCCTGTATTCAAGTTCTCTAGCGAAGAAGAAGCAATCGCAATGGCAAATGATACTGAGTTTGGCCTAGCTGCTTACATCTATACAGAAAACTTAGGCCGTATATGGCGCGTATCAGAAGGTGTGGATTACGGCATGGTTGGCGTGAATGAAACAGCTATCAGCTCTGAAGTTATTCCTTTTGGTGGGATGAAAGAGTCCGGTCAAGGGCGTGAAGGTTCAAAGTACGGTCTAGATGATTATCTAGAAACCAAATATATCTGTATGGGCGGTCTTAACCGTTAATATTTAGACGTTATCAATGGTGCCTATGTGTTCTCTAATTAGACTTTTTTAGAAACATGTAGGTGTCTTAAGTGTTCTCGAGGAAAGAGAGTATGAGCAGTATTATATACCCAACAACCAACTTTAAAGCGACCCGCACACTGACTATTGAGCGAGGGGAGGGTGCCTATGTTTATGATAGCGAAGGTAACCAATACCTTGAGGCATTGGCAGGTCTTTGGTGTACATCGTTGGGTTATAACAATCGCGAGCTAGTGGATACAGCAAGCGAACAGATGAGTAAATTATCTTTCTCGCATATGTTTGGTGGCAAGACACATCAAGTGGGAATGGATTTAGGAGTTAAGCTCGCTGAAATGGTTCCTGTAGAGAACGCCAAAGTCTTTTTTGGTAGCTCAGGAAGTGATGCAAATGATACTCATATTAAACTGTTGCGTTATTACTTTAATGCCATCGGTAAACCGGAGAAGTATAAAATAATTTCGCGTGAACGCTCCTATCATGGCGTGACGGTGGCTGCTGCATCTCTAACAGGCTTGCCGCCAAATCACACTCATTTTGATTTGCCGTTTGACGCTTTAGGTGTATTGAGAACAGATGCGCCGCATTATTTTCGTGGTGCTCTGGCGGGTGAAAGTGAAGCGCAGTTTGTTGAGCGTATTACTAATAATCTTGAGCAGCTTATTATTAAAGAAGGGCCTGATACTATTGCTGCATTTATTGCTGAGCCAATTACAGGGGCCAGTGGAGTCATCGTACCACCTGAAGGTTATTACGAAAAAGTGCAGGCAATTCTTAATAAGTACGGCATTCTTTTTTGGGCTGATGAAGTTATCACAGGTTTTGGACGTACGGGGAATGACTTTGGTTGTACAACAATGGGCATCGAAAAACCAGCAATGATGACGCTGGCTAAACAGTTGTCTTCTGCTTATATGCCGATTAGTGCATCGGTTATACGTGGTGATATGTACGATGCCATGGTAGATCAAAGCTCTTCTGTTGGTGTGTTTGGCCATGGTTATACGTATTCAGGGCATCCGGTTGCTTGTGCCGTCGCACTGAAAACAATGGAGATTTATGAGCGAGATAATTTGTTCGCCCGTGCCGCCGTTTTAGGAGCATATATGCAGAAGCGTCTTGGTGAGTTTCTTGAACACCCTCTAGTTGGGGAGGTGCGCGGGAAAGGCATGATCGCTGCTGTTGAGATGGTTGCTAATAAGCAAACAGGTGAATCATTTAATGGAGGTGCAGTGGGTGCTTTTGCACAACAAGCTTGCCAGAACCACGGCATGATAACGCGTGCTGTTGCAGGTTCGTCCTTAGCGTTTTGTCCTCCGCTGATTGTTACCGAAGCGCAGATTGATGAAATGATTGAAAAATTCAGTAAAGCACTGGATGACACTTACCAATTTGTTAAGCAAGAAGGCCTATTAACAAGTTAGTGAGCTAGCGGTAGTTGTGTTTCCGGGTCTGACCATTAAGGTCATTTTTTGGGGAGGATAATATCCTCCCCTTTTTTTAATCAAAATTTATCCTGCCTATCTTTAAAACGAGTTGCTCGTTTGTGTTTCTCCGTGCTTCGCCATGCTGCTATCGTAAAATCAGGTCATTGTGTGATTAATGGCTGCATCATTTATCTATTATTGATACTTTTCTTCTATGAGTTAGTAACACTAGTTACTAGGCTGTATTAGTTAGTTGTTACTAATAAAGTGCTAATAGTTTCGTATTTTTGTAATTGAATTATCAAGTGTATTTGGAGAGCCTGATGTCAAATTTTGCAGAAGAGGCAGGGGTAGCGCTGAAGTCACGTGCTGCAGTATTAGCTACGGCTGAGTCTTGTACAGGCGGTGGCATTGCACAAGCAGTTACAGCGGTAGCGGGAAGTTCTGAGTGGTTTGGTTGTGGTTATGTGACCTACTCAAATGAAGCGAAACAGCAAATGCTGGGTGTTAACCCGGATGTTATCGAAGCACATGGTGCGGTTAGCGAGGCTGTTGTTAGGCAAATGGCAGAAGGTGCTTTGCATAAAAGTGGTGCTGATATTGCGGTTGCAGTGAGCGGAGTGGCGGGCCCAGGAGGTGGATCGAAGGATAAACCTGTTGGTACTGTATGGCTTGCTTGGGCCATACGGGGTGAGGCTACAGTAGCCACTGGCAATTTATTCTTAGGGGATAGGGAACAGGTACGAAGTCAAAGTATTGAGAAGGCATTAGAAGGTATTGTGAGTTTGCTTTAAGAAATAAATTAAGATGCTTGCAATTAAATAGGGATGTCGTAATAATACTGTCCATACATACAGTATTATTGTCAGGCAGTGTAAAGGGTTGAATATGGACGATAACAGAAAAAAAGCGCTTGATGCCGCTTTATCACAGATTGAACGTCAATTCGGTAAAGGCGCTGTTATGCGCATGGGAGATCAGCCGCGTGAGGCTATTCCTTCCGTTTCAACTGGTTCATTAGGTTTGGATGTAGCGCTGGGTATAGGTGGTCTTCCTTATGGTCGTGTTGTTGAGATCTATGGGCCTGAGTCTTCTGGTAAAACCACCCTTACATTGCAAGTTATTGCTGAAGCGCAAAAGCAGGGAAAAACCTGTGCATTTGTGGATGCTGAGCATGCGCTTGATCCTAACTATGCAGAAAAACTCGGCGTTAATGTTGATGAGTTGCTAGTGTCTCAGCCGGATACGGGGGAGCAAGCTCTAGAAATTTGTGACATGCTGGTTCGTTCTAATGCTGTAGATGTTATTGTTGTTGACTCAGTAGCTGCGCTAACACCTAAAGCTGAGATAGAAGGCGAGATGGGTGATTCGCACATGGGGCTGCAGGCACGTTTGATGTCTCAAGCACTGAGAAAAATGACAGGTCATGTAAAAAGCTCAAACTGTCTACTGATTTTCATTAACCAAATTCGTATGAAAATTGGTGTGATGTTTGGTTCACCAGAGACAACAACAGGCGGTAATGCTTTAAAGTTTTATGCTTCTGTTCGTTTGGATATTCGTCGTATTGGTGCTGTTAAGCAGGGCGATGAAATTATTGGTAACGAAACGCGTGTTAAGGTTGTTAAGAATAAAGTATCTCCTCCCTTTAAGCAGACGGAGTTTCAGATTCTATACGGTCAAGGTATTTACCGTATGGGTGAGATTATTGATTTGGGCGTACAGAACGGTTTTGTCGATAAGGCAGGCGCTTGGTACGCTTACAATGGAGATAAAATTGGGCAAGGCAAAGCCAATGCTGCTAAGTATTTAACTGAGCATCCAGAAGCGGCACAAGCGATAGAAAGTGCTTTGCGTGATAAACTGCTGACTTCACAGGTTCCTGATAAAGAAGAAAAAGCAGATGCTGAGCAGTTGGATCTGTAAACCTTATTTAGGATAAGGTAGTTATCATAATTAAAGGCCGTTTTTACGGCCTTTTTTATTGTCTAAATATTATATGCCGGAGCAAATATGGAAGCCGAAGCTGAAATCAGATGTGCTGTTATTGCTTTATTGGCGCGACGAGAATATAGCCGTGCAGAAATTGAGCAAAAGTACCGGAATAAATATGATGAGGAATTGCTGACACGTGTATTAGATAAATGCCAGGACAGTGGTTATCAAAGTGATCAGCGTTTTGCTGAGATGTTAGTAAGAAGTAAAACAGGCCAGGGTTATGGTTTGTTGCGGATATTACAAGAGGGTAAGCGTAAAGGTTTAAGTGAAAGCCTATTAAAAGACTGTATCCAAGACCAACAACCTGATTGGTTTGAATTGGCTGCTTCGTTATGTCAGCGAAAGTTTAAGGAAAAAACGGATAAGCAAGATAGGAAGCTTTACGAGAAACGCGTACGCTTTTTGCTCAGCCGTGGTTTCTCTTATGAACAAGCCAAATACGCTCTCGAGTTGGCTAATAACGAAATGGAATAGACTAATTGCTGCTTTATATCTCATCATCTATTGACAAAAAGATTCGAACAAATTCCGGCTGCGATATATACTTGTTCGCCATTTTACGTGTGATTTACATTAAATAGCTCATTAAAAGGGCTTTTTTAGGTGTGTAACCAGCAGCGGAACGATTCATCCATATGAAATACATGACAAGTGCCGAAATTCGCCAGGCTTTCCTGGATTATTACAACAAACAGGGGCATGAAATAGTGGCGTCAAGCTCACTGATTCCTGCGAATGACCCAACTTTGCTGTTTACCAATGCCGGTATGGTGCAGTTTAAAGACGTATTCCTTGGTGATGATAAGCGTGCATACAGTCGCGCTACAACATCTCAGCGTTGTGTGCGGGCCGGTGGTAAGCACAATGATCTTGAAAATGTTGGCTACACAGCTCGTCATCATACATTTTTTGAAATGCTTGGAAATTTTAGCTTCGGTGATTATTTCAAACCTGAAGCTATTCGTTTTGCTTGGGTTTTCCTTACAGAAGTGATGGGCCTGCCTAAAGAAAAACTTTGGATCACGGTACATCACTCAGATGCGGAAGCTGAGCGTATCTGGAAAGAAGAAATTGGTGTCGATCCCGAGCGTTTTTCGAAGCTAGATGAAGATAATTTTTGGGCAATGGGTGATACCGGCCCGTGTGGTCCTTGTACTGAAATTTTCTTTGACCATGGTGAAGATATTTTTGGTGGTCCTCCAGGAAGTCCTGACGAAGACGGTGATCGCTACATCGAGATTTGGAATGTAGTATTCATGCAGTACAACCGTACTGCTGATGGTGAAATGACACCATTACCGCGTCCATCTGTTGATACAGGTATGGGGCTGGAGCGTATTGCTGCTGTAATGCAGGGTGTGCATAGCAACTATGAAATTGATCTGTTTCAAAACTTGCTAAAAGCAGCGGCAAAAGCAGTAAAAACAGATGATCTAGACAGTAAGTCATTACGCGTTATTGCGGATCATATTCGTTCGTGTTCATTTTTGATTACTGATGGTATTACGCCTTCAAATGAAGGGCGCGGTTATGTATTGCGCCGTATTATTCGTCGTGCGATTCGCCACGGTAACAAGCTGGGTATGAAAGGAGCTTTCTTCAACTCATTGGTCGCTTCCTTAGCAAATGAGATGGGTGAAGCTTACCCTGAATTGATTAAAATGCAGTCTCAAATTGAGCGTGTTCTGCTTAAAGAAGAGCAGCAGTTTGCTAAAACATTAGATAATGGTATGCGTTTATTAACGGAAGCCATTAATGGTCTTGAAGGGTCAATTCTGTCCGGTGAAACCGTCTTTAAGTTATATGATACCTATGGTTTTCCGGCAGACTTAACCGCTGATGTTGCTCGTGAGCATGACTTGACGCTAGATATGGAAGGCTTTGAGCTGGCCATGGAACAGCAGCGCCAGCGCGCGCGCGCTTCAGGTGGGTTTGCTGTTGATTATAACGACAAGCTTGAACTTAGTGGTGAAACTGAATTTGTTGGTTATGAACACTTAGAAGGCAGCTCGAATGTTGTTGCTATCTTTGTAGAAGGTGAAACGGTTAAGCAACTAACAGCAGGGCAATCAGGCATTGTTGTGTTGGATCATACACCTTTTTATGCTGAGTCAGGTGGGCAAGCTGGTGATCAGGGGCAGTTGAGCTGGGATCAAGGGCAATTTAGCGTTACTGATTGCACTAAAGAAGCTAAGAGTCATTTACATATGGGCGAATTAGCAGAAGGTGTTTTGTCTGTAGGCGATAAGGTCTTTGCGCATGTTGATGAAGCTGCTCGCTTGTCTACTGCTAACAATCATTCGGCCACACATCTATTGCACGAGGCTTTACGCAGAGTCCTTGGTGAACATGTACAGCAGAAAGGATCGTTAGTGAACCCTGAAAGGTTGCGTTTTGACTTTGCTCACTTTGAGGCGCTCACAGCAGACGAGATAACGCAGGTTGAGGCTATGGTTAATAGTCAAATACGTGCTAATACCGATGTTAAAACGGATGTTATGGCGATAGAAGATGCTAGGCAAACCGGTGCGCAAGCGTTGTTTGGTGAAAAGTATGATGATCAGGTTCGCGTACTAACACTTGGAGAAGGCTTCTCTGTTGAATTGTGTGGTGGTACACATGCAAAACGTACGGGCGATCTTGGCTTTTTGCACATTATTTCAGAAGGCGGGATTGCTGCGGGAGTGCGCCGTATTGAAGCAGTGACTGGTCAGGCTGCACTGGAGTATGTAGCAGCTAATACTCATCATTTGAATGAAATATCCGCGCTGGTCAAAGGCTCTCGTGACACGGTAGTTGAGAAAGCTCAGGGTCTGTCTGATCGTAATCGCCAACTAGAAAAAGAGTTGGATCGTTTGAAAATGATGCTTGCTGCGGCTAAAAGTGGAGATCTTGTCTCTAATGCCGTGGAAGTGAATGGTATTAAATTGCTGGTTGAGAATCTTGATGGTGCCGACCCTAAAGCGCTACGAGATACCATTGATCAACTGAAGAATAAATTAGGGTCAGCAGTGGTTGTGCTGGCTACAGAGAGTGAAGGGAAGGTAAGTTTGGCGGCAGGTGTAACTAAAGACCTGACAAGTCGAGTTAAAGCGGGTGATTTAGTACGCGAACTGACAGCTAAATTAGGCGGTAAAGGCGGCGGTCGTCCAGACTTTGCACAGGGCGGAGGAGTGGACTGTGCTGCATTACCTGCAGTACTTGATAGTGTTAAAACCTTGATCGCCGATCGATAGTATAGGTAAACGACATAAATAGCTGATGGAGACTGATAGGCAATGGCTCTATTTGTACAGAAATATGGTGGGACTTCGGTTGGTTCGGTAGAACGAATCGAAGCGGTTGCAGATAAACTGCAGCGCTTTCGTGAGCAGGGGCATGATTTAGTAGTAGCTGTGTCAGCAATGAGCGGTGAAACAAATCGATTGGTAGGTTTGGCTAGCAGTATTCAAGATACGCCAAGCCTGCGAGAGTTGGATGTGCTCTTGTCGACAGGTGAGCAGGTAACGATTGCGTTGCTTTGTATGGCGTTAGAAAAACGCGGCATAGCTGCGCGTTCTTATACGGGTAGTCAGGTTCGTATCCTTACGGATAGTTCACATACCAAAGCGCGTATTCAGGATATAGACGTTGAGCGAATTCAAGCGGATATAGCGGCAGGATGCGTCGTAGTTGTTGCTGGTTTTCAAGGAGCGGATGCTCAAGGCAATATAACAACGTTAGGCCGTGGTGGCTCTGATACTACGGGGGTGGCATTGGCTGCTGCCCTGAAGGCGGATGAGTGCCAAATCTATACGGATGTAGATGGTGTTTATACAACAGATCCTAGGGTTGTTGAGGGCGCTCAGCGTCTTGAAAAAATAACCTTTGAAGAAATGCTAGAGATGGCAAGTCTTGGATCTAAAATATTACAAATTCGTTCGGTCGAATTTGCCGGTAAGTACAAAGTACCTTTACGTGTACTGTCCAGTTTTGAAGATGGGCCGGGTACTCTGATTACTATAGAGGAAGATGATACAGTGGAAAAGCCAGTTATTTCAGGAATTGCATTCAACCGTGACGAAGCAAAACTTACTGTATTAGGTGTGCCAGATATTCCGGGCGTAGCTTCAAAGATTTTAGGGCCGATCAGTCGCGCTAATATCGAAGTTGATATGATTGTTCAGAATATCGCAGCAGATCAAACCACAGACTTTACTTTTACTGTACATCGTAATGATTACAATAAAGCTGAAGAGATACTTCGCCAAGTCGCTAGTGATCTTTCTGCAAGGGAAGTCGTGGGGAACAATAAAATCGCTAAGGTGTCTATTGTTGGTGTTGGTATGCGTTCTCATGCAGGTGTGGCAACTAAGATGTTTGATTCTTTGGCCAGTGAAAATATCAATATTCAAATGATATCAACGTCGGAAATTAAGGTTTCTGTTGTAATTGCTGAGAAGTACCTTGAACTAGCTGTGCGTGGGTTACATTCGGCATTTGAGCTGGATAAAGCCGATACTGTCAGTGAATGACGACGCTTAATATTTAGTCTATAGTGTAGGCTCACAATGACTAGGTCAGGTAATAATAATTACCTGATCCGGTAATGTGGTACTAAGGGACGATTGGGAGATCCGAAATGCTAATTTTAACTCGCCGTGTAGGTGAAACCTTGATGGTAGGTGACGAAGTCACTGTTACTGTACTAGGTGTAAAGGGTAATCAGGTACGTATTGGTGTTAATGCGCCTAAAGACGTAGCAGTGCATCGTGAAGAGATTTACGACCGTATTCAGCGTGAAAAAGACGGTGAAACCGACAGTGCTGAAACACAAGATTAATTTTTTTAGAATAAATGCTTTTCTTTTTAAAATCAGTCTTGTATAGTACGCCGCGTTGACCAGGTGAGATGGCCGAGTGGCTGAAGGCGCGCCCCTGCTAAGGGCGTATAGGGGAAACTCTATCGAGGGTTCGAATCCCTCTCTCACCGCCATTTGCGCCCGTAGCTCAGCTGGATAGAGTACTTGGCTACGAACCAGGCGGTCGCACGTTCGAATCGTGCCGGGCGCACCAGTCAACAGTGTGAATCGATTTAACAATCGATAGTGTGAAAAGTGTAAAAGTTATACCTAGTAAGTGTTAAACGCGCCCGTAGCTCAGCTGGATAGAGTACTTGGCTACGAACCAGGCGGTCGCACGTTCGAATCGTGCCGGGCGCACCACTTAACTAATAGTATGATCAGTAACACAGTATGTCTAAAAAAGTGTAAGCGCGCCCGTAGCTCAGCTGGATAGAGTACTTGGCTACGAACCAGGCGGTCAGAGGTTCGAATCCTCTCGGGCGCACCACTTCCTCTCCTTGTATTATCATTCAGTTCAATCCTAAATCCCTAATCTAAGAAAGCTCTTTGATATGAAATTCATCGTCAAATTATTCCCAGAAATTACCATTAAAAGCCGTCCAGTACGTAAGCGTTTTATTCAGCGGCTGCAAAATAATTTACAAATACAGTTAAAGCGCATTGCCGATGAAATAACTGTCAGTGGGTTTTGGGATAAAATCGAAGTTGTTCTACCAGAAGAGTCGATAAGCTCTTATGAGGCGGTTTGTGATGCTATGCAGCGCACCCCTGGTGTGCAGTTCTTTATTCAGGTAACTGAATTCCCTCTGGGTGATTTTCAGGATGTTTTTGAAAAAACGCTACCACTGTACGTTGAGCGTATCAAAGGCAAAACATTTAAAGTACGTGTAAAGCGTAGCGGTAAGCATGAATTCACCTCCGTTGATTTAGAGAGATATGTTGGTGGTGGTTTGTTGCAGCACTGTGAGTCGGCTGGTGTCGACGTACATAATCCTGATGTCTATGTTGATATGGAAGTGCGGGATGAGCGTCTATATATCGTTGAAAAACAGTTGCAGGGCTTAGGTGGTTACCCGTTAGGCTCTCAAGACGCTGTCCTTTCTTTGATCTCTGGTGGTTTTGATTCTGTAGTCGCGTCTTACATGACAATGCGTCGTGGTTCTAAAACACATTTCTTATTTTTTAATCTTGGTGGTAAAGCTCACGAAATAGGTGTTCAGCAAGTTGCTCTTCATTTATGGCAGCGCTATGGCTCATCTGCACGTGTAAAGTTTGTTTCTGTACCTTTTGACGAGGTAGTTGGTGATATTTTACAAAATGTACATCACTCTCATATGGGCGTTGTGCTGAAAAGGCAGATGATGAGAGCTGCTGAACAAGTAGCTGACTTCATGAAAATTGATGCGATTGTTACTGGTGAAAGTATTGCACAGGTTTCCAGCCAGACAATTCCTAATTTAACTGTGATTGATCAGGCAACAAGTAAGCTAGTTATTCGTCCGTTAATTACCATGGATAAGCAAGAGATTGTAGACAAAACAAAAGCACTCGGCTGCTTTGATATTGTCAAAATGATTCCAGAGTATTGTGGTGTTATTTCAGACAGACCAACTACTCAAGCAAAAATGGCAAAAGTGTTAGAAGAAGAAGAATGCCTGGATATGGATGTTTTGAATAAGGCTGTTGTAGGCTGCAAGGTTATAGCGATCGATCAAATTATAGAAAACTTGGATGTTCAAAGTGAAATTGAGGCGATGAGCAAAGTCTCTGAAAATCAAGTAATTGTTGATGTGCGTGCGCCAAATGAGCAAGAACGTAAGCCGTTAAATATGCCAGGGTGTGAAATTATCCTTGTTCCTTTTTACGAACTTGATGCTGCAGTAGTCACTTGGTCAGAGAATAAAGAGTATCTATTGTATTGTGATAAAGGTGTTATGAGTCGTTTGCATGCACAAAATTTGCAAGAAAAAGGCTTTAATCACGTAAAAATATTTCGTCCGTTAGTCTAATCGACAGGTTAGTTAACGCGTAATTTTTATTTATATTGTTGATTTTGTTGATTAATAATATTGTCGACAATCTGTGGATGTATCGACGAAAGTAAATCTAAAACACAGAGGTAAAGTTGCTACAGCGTGCCTTTTGAGGTTTAATTGCCTCTGTCATAAATTTCTTTTATTACGCAGTATATTCGGTTTTACGAAGATACTCGTTGGTATTAGGGGTTTATACATACTTTTCATATTATTAAATTAGGAGCAGCCACAGATGGATAATCTGTTATCAGAAGGCCTTACACTGATGGTCTTTGGTATGGGCTTTGTTTTTACGTTCCTGACGTTGTTAGTTGGTGTAACAACTCTCATGTCAAAGCTGGTCGTTAAATATGAACCAGCTCCGCAACCTAAAGCAGCCCCTTCAAGATCTGTTTCACCTGCGGTTGCGCAGGGTGGAAGTGATGAGCTTGTAGCTGTGATTACAGCTGCGGTACATAAATATCGTTCATAAGAAACGATAAATAACACTATAAATTATTCGTGCACTATTATCGACAGAAGGCCTTTTACCCATGTCCGATGCAAAGAAACCGCTAGGTATTACTGATGTAGTTCTGCGTGACGCTCATCAGTCTCTCTTCGCTACGCGTATGCGTATTGATGATATGTTACCGATCGCAGAGAAGCTTGATAAAATTGGTTACTGGTCCCTAGAAAGCTGGGGCGGAGCTACTTTTGACTCTTGTATCCGTTTTATCGGAGAAGATCCATGGGATCGTATTCGTGAACTAAAAGCGGCTATGCCAAACACTCCTCAGCAGATGTTATTACGCGGGCAAAACCTACTTGGTTACCGTCATTATGCTGATGATGTTGTACATAAATTTGTAGAACGTGCAGCTATTAATGGTGTAGACGTATTCCGTATTTTTGATGCAATGAACGATCCACGTAACCTAGAAACTGCGATCAAAGCAGTGAAGGAAACAGGTAAGCATGCTCAGGGTACTCTTTCGTTTACAACAAGCCCTGTCCATACGACTGATATGTGGGTTGAATACGCTAAAACGCTAGAAGATATGGGTGCAGACTCAATTGCTATTAAAGATATGTCAGGAATTCTGACTCCTTACGCTGCATTTGATCTTGTTTCTCGCCTTAAAGCACAGACTGATTTAGAAGTGCAGCTTCATGCACATGCTACTTCAGGTCTATCTGATATGACGATCCTGAAAGCGGTAGAGGCTGGCATTGACCGTGTCGATACAGCTATATCCTCTATGTCTATGACATATGGACATAGTTCGACTGAGTCTGTGGTAGCTGCATTGGCAGGTACTGATCGTGATACTGGTTTGAATCTAGAAGCGTTAGAAGATGTTGCTGCCTACTTTAGAGAAGTACGTAAGAAATATGCCAAATTCGAAGGTTCTTTGCGCGGTACAGATTCACGTATTCTGATTGCTCAGGTGCCTGGTGGCATGTTGACAAACATGGAGGGCCAGCTAAAAGAGCAAGGTGCTTCCGATAAGTTTGATGAAGTACTCGCTGAAATTCCTCGTATTCGTAAAGACTTGGGTTATATCCCGCTGGTTACGCCTACTTCTCAGATTGTTGGTACGCAGGCTGTTATCAATGTTTTGATGGGCGAGCGATACAAAACTATATCTAAAGAAGTTCAAGGCATCCTTAAAGGTGAGTATGGCGCAGCTCCTGCACCATATAATGCTGAGCTTCAGACACGTGTTTTGGATGGTGCAGAAGAATTAACTTGCCGTCCTGCCGATATGCTTGAATCAGAAGTTGAAAAGCTAACAACCGAACTTCGTGCTGTGGCAAATGAAAAAGGTCTCACTCTAGCTAGTGCAGATAAAGAAATTGATGATGTATTAACCTATGCATTATTCCCACAGATCGGTTTGAAATTCCTGGAAAATCGCGGCAACCCTGACGCGTTTGAACCTGCCCCTACATTAGAGGATGCTATGGCTATGGCTGCACCTAAAAATACTGGACCACAAGTTTATACTATTACTGTCAATGGTCAGAATTATGTTGTTCAAGTAGCTGAAGGAGGAGATGTTTCTTCAATAACTCCTGCTACGGCCCCTGTTGCTGCCGCTGCGCCAGCTGCTACTTCAGGTGATCCTGTATCAGCACCTTTGGCTGGTAATATCTGGAAAGTCCAGGTAACACCGGGTCAGGCACTTCAAGAAGGTGATGTAATCGTAATCCTCGAAGCAATGAAAATGGAAACTGAAGTACGTGCTGCAAGAGCCGGTACAGTTGTTTCTGTTGACGTTAAAGAGGGTGATGCAGTTCAGGTGGGTGATACCCTTATCACTTTAGCGTAAGGGGTCTATCGAATGGATAAGCTTCTCGACCTGTGGCTAGCCTCAGGTATTTATAATATTTCAGTAGGGCAATTTGCAATGATCGTTGTCGGTCTATTGCTGCTTTACTTAGCGATTCGAAAAAACTTTGAGCCTCTATTGCTTGTTCCAATAGGCTTTGGTGGCATTCTGGCAAACATTCCAGAAGCAGGGTTGGCGTTTTCTGCAGTAGAAAATGCGGTACATTTTGCTACCCCTGAGTTGTTATCGGGCTTTGCAGCTATTCTAGGTATTGCGAGTGTTGATCCGCATGATGTTTTACATGCATATCATACCTCTACTGCTAGTGTGCATGCGGCGGCGACACTGTTTGCAAACGACAATAGCTTCAATAACGGCATGCTGTATAACTTTTATACAGTAGCGATTGCTTCAGGTGCAGCACCTTTGATTATTTTCATGGGTGTGGGTGCAATGACAGACTTCGGACCGTTGTTGGCGAACCCTAAAACCTTGTTTTTAGGCGCCGCTGCACAGTTCGGTATTTTTGCTACCGTACTGGGTGCTGTGACTCTAACTAGCTTGGGGTTAATGGACTTTAGCATTCAAGATGCTGCTGCTATTGGTATCATTGGTGGGGCTGATGGTCCTACGGCGATCTATGTGGCGAGCTTGTTGTCTCCTCAATTGCTGGGTGCAATTGCAGTAGCTGCATATTCGTATATGGCGCTTGTTCCTTTGATCCAACCGCCTATTATGCGTGCATTAACAACGGAAGCTGAGCGTAAGATTCAAATGGTGCAGCTGCGCCATATCTCGAAGTTAGAGAAAATCTTATTCCCATTGTCGTTGCTCATATTGGTAGCTATGTTGCTGCCAGATGCTGCGCCTCTGTTGGGTATGTTCTGTTTCGGTAACCTAATGCGTGAATGTGGTGTAGTTGATCGCTTAAGTGATACTGCGCAAAATGCATTGATCAATATCGTTACTATCTTCTTGGGACTTTCGGTTGGATCTAAACTTTCCGCTGATAAATTCCTGGATATAGAGACGTTAGGCATCTTAGTGCTAGGTATTGTTGCTTTTGGTATCGGTACTGCGATGGGCATCTTAATGGCTAAGTTTATGAACAAATTGGCAGGTGGTAACTCTATCAATCCATTGATTGGATCTGCTGGTGTATCTGCTGTGCCTATGGCTGCTCGTGTATCGAACAAGTTGGGTCTTGAGGCTAATTCTCAAAACTTCCTGCTGATGCATGCTATGGGGCCAAACGTTGCAGGTGTAATCGGTTCTGCGGTTGCTGCGGGCGTTATGATCAAGTTTGTTGGCTAATGCGATAAGTAAATAAAAAGGCTGCTCCTTGAGCAGCCTTTTTTGTATCTGTATGTTTATGTTGAAGAAAGGTTAATAGCCTGCCAGTGTCTCCACATGAGCTTCAACACTGAACGCTAATGCTACAGGGTTGTAGCCGCCTTCTAAAACAGACACTAAGCGTCCCTGAGAATATACACGGGCTACGTCCATGAGTAGTTTTGTGACCCAGCGATAATCATCTTCATTTAAATTTATGTCAGCCATTGGGTCTTCGTGATGAGCATCGAAGCCTGCCGAGATAAAAATCATATCAGGTTTGTGATTTTGTAATGCCGGAAGCCAATGCTTCTCAACTATATTCCTGAAAAAAGCGCTATCACTGTGAGCAGGCATTGGACAGTTAACGATGTTAGGTCGTTGAATGTCGCAATATCTCTCAGGATAGTACGGGTGCTGGAAGGTAGAACAAACTAGCACTTCTGGTTTATCTTTAAATATATCAACAGTTCCGTTACAGTGATGTACATCAAAGTCGACAACAGCCACACGCTTCACTTGTGGGTGTTGTAATGCCTGCATTGCACCTATCGCCACGTTGTTAAAAAAACAAAAGCCCATCGGCGTATTATGTTCAGCATGGTGCCCTGGTGGTCTTACCGCACAAAAGGCGTTATCAGTCTTACCTGCAAGCACTCGATTAGTCGCTAGGATAGTTGAGCCTGCGGCTAAACTAGCGGCATGTAAAGAATCAGGGCACAAGGCCGTATCTTCATCCGCATAAACGATGCCTTCTTCAGGCAGTTTCATTTCTAGGCGTTTTTGATGAAGTGATGCATGCGCCATTGCTATCTGCTCAGAAGTAACATGAATAGATTGCATTGTTTCTAATTGCTGGATTAAGCCTGTCCTTTCAAGGACCTTGCGTATTGCTAATAGTCTAATCGGGCTTTCCGGATGCTCTGGTCCCATATTATGAAGACCACAATCGTCATGGGTAATAAAAGTAGTTGTCATATTCCCTTCAACTCTCATTCTTTTTTATCAGTGTACTGGAAAATGACATTCTGGACTGCTTAGCCGAAGGTCTAAAAATGCGTGTAGTCATCTTTTACTTGATTTAAGTCATGGGTCTTAAGCACGTGTGAAGATAAGATGTTATCCACAGCATAGAACTGTATTAGACACCGCGTGTTCACCCTCGCCGGTGTTTTTTTTTGTCTGAACGACTGACTCCTTCCCCCGGCCATCAATGGCTCCTATACTATGTACTGAAAACTTTATTCTTGCAGAAGGATCGCTGATTTAGTGCACCCGCCGAAAATTGACTACTCTACTAAACGTGTCCTGTTGATCGAAAGCAGTGGAAATATGCGTTCGACGATTGTTTACATGTTAAGACAGTTAGGAATTGCCAATATCCAGGCGGTAACTATTAATAGTCACGTACTGGAACTGATTAAAGATGGAGCCTTTGATATTATTTTATTGGGGCATAATGGAAGTGATCAGCTAACGGGTTTGCAATTACTTGAAGAGTCTCGCTTTCTTGGTTATATAAAACCTGAAGCCTGCTGGATGTTTATGACGGGAGATTCTTCGCAAGAAGTCATATTACATGCTATTGATAATCAGCCTGATGCATTGTTAACCAAACCATTTTCAATGGATGAGCTTAAATCAAGGTTAGATTTACTGATATTCCGTAAGGATGCACTACGTGAAGTAGATGCTCTTGTGGAGCGCGGTCAGCTAGATATGGCGGTTAAGGCGTGTGATCAAATTGAGTTATCTGGAAGTGATTATGATTATGTACAGATGATGAAAGGGAAGTTGCTGTTACAACTAAATCGTTTTGAAGAAGCCGAGCGTTTTTTCAAGCAGCGCTTTACGCATCATAATGAAAAAGAGAGTGGGTTATGTCTTGCACAAGCCTGTATGGGGCAAGGCAAATACGCTGTTGCAAAACCTCTGCTCATAAAACTTGTGGCGAAGTTTCCTCTTTTTTTATCTGCTTATGATTTGCTTGCTAAGCTGTATGAGCATGAGGGTGAATTAATACCTGTGCAAGATACATTAAAAGATGCTACTCAGAAATCACCACTAAGCTTGTTAAGGCAAATGGAGCTTGGCAGAATAGCTGTTTATACGAAAACATTAGAGTTGGCTGAAGGAGCATACCGGAAGTCTATCTCACTAGGGCGAGATAGCTGTTATAGCTCTCCTGAACCTTTCTTACGCTTGGCTAATGTACGTCGATTAGAAATGGCGGACCTTCCTGAAAGTGAGCAACTTGGCCTTCAGGGGCAGTTTGATGAATTGCTCAATACTGCGAGTTACCAATATCCCAAAGATAAAGCCCTTAAGGTTAAGACTGCGCTCTTACGAAGCCAGCTAAGCAGTGATATGGGTAATGAAGATGATGCAAACCGTTACATGGTTGAAGCATCTAAGTTTGCTGGGCAACTTGACCAATCACTGGATTTACAAAGAGAGTTATTGGATATAACAGGCGACCGTTTACCTATTCTTGAGCAGCGCCCCGCTCCAGGCAAGGATAAGCCTAAGGGATATACGCATGATCCAGAAATGAGTATTCGGGTTAACCGCTTAGGTGTTAAGCATTACCTTGCAGACAAGATCCCCCAGGCAATTCGTTACTTTGGTTTGGCTATTGAAAATGACCCAAAAAACTCTCGGGCATTACTTAACTTAGCGCAGTTATTTCTAGAATCTGCAAAACAAGAATCCACCCGTCGAGAAGAACGCCTCAAAATGGTGACACGGTATTTACGTTTGGCGGAGCGTATGACATTGAATGAGCTAGAGACCAAAAAACTCACCTTGCTAAAGGCTTGTAGTAAAGTGTCTTTAGAGAAGCTTCCCGAAGGGAGCTTAGGTGTCTTGTTAAAATAGCAGTAAGATCACTTTTTAAAAATGACCTTACTGAAATTCAACTTTCCAGCTTTTTTAAGCGGTAAGCTAACTGGGGGCGGGTTATCCCTAGCAAGCGAGATGCTTTTGAAATATTTCCTTGGGATTGCTCCATAGCCTCTAATAATAGAGCAGATTCAAACTCATCAAGATTTACATTGTTGGTTAATAACTCTTTACAGATGTTCTTGTAAGAGTTGTTGTCGGAGTTGTCCGCCCCGCTATTTGTTATCTGAGGTGATGCATCTAGAGCACGCTGACTCATTATATTAAGTGGGTGGCTGGGTTCTGACAGTGAAGGGAAAAATGAATCTAGATCAATAGTGTGATTGTTCTCACTAAGAATTACTCCACGTTCTATCATATTTTCCAGTTCGCGAATATTTCCCGGCCATTTGTACTCCATCAATGCTTGCATAGCCATATCTGAAACACCCAGTGTTCTTTTATTATAGAAAGTATGATATTTCTCTAAAAAGTGATTGATCAGTAGGGGGATATCTTCACTACGTTCACGTAGGGGAGGGATATGCACGGGATAGATGTTGAGGCGATAGTAAAGGTCTTCACGAAAAACGCCATCTTGTACTGCTTTCTCTAAATTAATATTGGCCGCCGCAACGACTCTCACATCAATGAAACGGGTGCGGTTATCACCCACCCTTTCTAGCTCGCTCTCTTGTAGAACTCTAAGTAAAGACGCTTGTGCACGAGGGGAGAGATCGACAACCTCATCTAGAAAAAGAGTACCTCCATTCGCACGTTCAAAGCGCCCTTCACGTGATTGCGTAGCACCAGTAAAGGCTCCTTTCTCTACACCAAATAATTCTGCTTCGATAAGATCCGGTGAAATACAGGCACAATTAACTGCTATAAAGGGTTTATCGGAGCGATCTGAACTTTGGTGAAGCCCGCGGGCAAAGATTTCTTTACCTACGCCTGTTTCACCTTGCAGTAATACAGTGACTTTACTGGTTGATGCTTTGTGTATTAGTTGGCAGGCATTTCGAAAAGTGGCCGATTGACCTACTGAGTTGAGTAGTGAGTCTCCTTCTTTTTCACTGTTACCAAAGTTGGCGCGAAGGTCACTTAGTTGGCTTTGTAATGAAAACAGCTCTTCTGCAATGGGGTCAGGCAAGAGCATTTGTTCAAGTTCAACTGAGTCCTCCCATTCTTCAACAGGCTTGCCAACAATATGGCAATGCTCGGCTCCAGACCCTTTGCAGGAAGTCTCTTTAAATATGATTTTTTTACCCATGTAGTAAGTAGCAAATCCACTGGCATATCCAATCAATGTCCAACAAATAGGCGTGTCCGATGCACCACATTCTTGGCGATGAACCTCAGCTTCATATGAGTCGAACCAGTCGAATTCACCATCAAACGTGCCGTTATCTAGATCAAAATCGAGGAAAGTTGGTTTGACATTAACCATGCCTTTCAGGGTGTGTAGCTGTGGGCCTACATAAAAGGATTGTTTCTTTGACAAATCAGGTCTTATCTTGCTGACAAGCTCAGCATCTTTCCAACCAGAGTGGTAGCCAAATCTCATTAAAAAACCACGAGCTCTTTGAACGCCTAAGGTCTCGATAAGTTCTTTTCGTAGTAACCCCATCACGCTTGCGTGAATCAATAACATCCTTTGTTCATTGAACCAGATTTTTCCGTTTTCATGATCAAAGTGAAGTTGTGACAGGAGATCTTCGCTGCCGGGAAACTGAAGTTCAGGTTGCTTAGACATTATTATTTTTATACCAACTTAGACTGTATGGAAATTATTATGGAGTATTTTCTTTGCGGTTGTCGAATGGTTTTTAATCAAGTCATAAGCTTTCGATATTGCTACTCCGATTTCACTATGTGTTTTAATTTTCCTCTTTGTAGGTGTTGTGAGTGATCAAATGATCAAATGAATGGGCTGGTTTTTTAATCATTTGCTGAGGTGGGTGAATACTATTGAGTTCATGCTCTATGTTGTGCCGGCTTATTGTATTTTCATTTTGTTTTTATATTTTTCTTTTTAAACAAATAGTTATGATTTTAATTTTTTTAAAAATTGGCTTCTATTAAATTATGGCACAGTGGTTGCTCTAGGCTCTACTGAGATGATTAATGCCACAGGGGCTATTCGTGATGAGCAAATCAATACTTGTGACTAATAACAAAAAAATTGACTCTTCGTTTGAACAGTTAGAAAAGTATGTGCGTGTACACAGTAATCCTGATGCTCCGTTTGTCGAATTCGACTTTGCTATTGGTGCTCCAGAGTTGTTCGTTGAACTTGTTTTACCTCGGCTTGCGTTTGAGGCTTTTTGTAAGAGTAATGCAGTCGTACATATGAACAATGAGCAGATCGCCATTGTTGACGCCGAAAGCAGAAAGTGGCGTTACGGCGAAGATACGCTCATGGCAAATAATCATGCTCAATCTCCTTCATAACAATAACTATCAGCTGGGAAAAGTTCGATGACCATTGAAATCAAAACTTCGATGCTGGAGCCGGTTCGTCATACCTTTGCGCATATAGAGCGCCGTTTTGGTGACAAACCTGCCACGCGCTATCAGGAAGCTACATATGACGTTCAATCAGAAACTAACTTCCATTACCGTCCTTTATGGCAACCTGACTTAGAGCTCAACGATCCACGTCGTACTGCTATTCAGATGAGTGATTGGTATGCCTTCAAGGATCCACGTCAATTTTACTATGGCTCGTATGTGCAGCAGCGCGCAAAAATGCAAGAGGCTGCTGAGAATAATTATGCTTTTTTTGAAAAGCGTAATCTTGCAAACCACCTTAGCGAAGAGCTACGTGCCAGTCTCATTCGTTTTCTAGTGCCGTTTCGCCATGTTGAGCATACCGCCAACTTAAACAATGTTTATGGTGCTGCCTATGGATATGGAACTGCGATCACTCAGGCACTGATGTTTGATGGTATGGACCGTCTTGGTATGGCTCAGTACCTGTCACGTATAGGTTTGATTCTAGATGGTAATAGTGGTGACTCGCTTGTAGAGGCTAAAACACAATGGATGTCAGCAGATATTTGGCAAGGTGTTCGTGCTATTTGTGAAGAAATGTTGGTGACTAAAGACTGGTTTGAATTACTGATCGCTCAGGATTTTGTTATCGATAATTTGGTTGCCAATCTCGTGTATGAGCAGTGGGACGAACACCTAGTTGCCAATGGTGGTCAGGATGTAGCCATGTTGACTGAATTTATGCGGGTTTGGCACAAAGATACCGCTCGCTGGGTTGACGCTGTGATTAAAGTGGCAGCGGCAGAATCTGAAGAAAATCAGCTGTTAATTTCTGACTGGGTTACCAAGTGGCGTGGTAAGGCTGCTGAGGCATTTGCGCCTCTTTGCAATGAAATGCTGAGTGAAAACGCACTGACTGATGCGCTTTTGGTTATGGATAAACGATTGGCTAAGGCCGGTGTTAAGTAAGGGGTTTCTGCATGTCAAAAGTCTATATAGCACTGCAAGATAATGATGTCTCACGCTACATCGTGGAGGCTATCGAAGAGGATAATCCAGATGTGACGGTTATCCATATGCCTGCCATGATTCGTATTGAGAATGAAGGTTTTTTAGTGGTTAAGCGTGAAACAGTAGAAGAAAAACTAGGGCGTGAATGGGATGTTCAGGAGCTTCATTTGAACCTAATTACGCTGGGCGGAAACGTTGATGAAGAAGATGATCAACTGAGCCTGACCTGGAACTAATAATAAAAAGGTACTTCGAGATGGCTACTAAAAAGCTCAATTTAAAAGATAAATATCGTTTGTTGACGCGCGATTTGGATTGGGAGTTTTCCTACCAAGATCGTAAAGAAGCGTTTCCTTACGAAGAGTTTGAGGGAATAAAAATTACTGACTGGTCAAAATGGGAAGATCCATTTCGTTTGACCATGGATAGTTATTGGAAATACCAAGCTGAGAAAGAGAAAAAACTGTACGCCATACTGGATGCTTTTTCACAGAATAACGGACAAACCAATATTTCAGATCCGCGATATGTCAATGCACTCAAGATATTCCTGACAGGTGTATCGCCGCTTGAGTATCAGGCATACCAAGGGTTTGCACAAACAGGGCGTGAATTTGGTGGTATTGGTGCGCGTGTCGCGTGTCAGATGCAGTCCATTGATGAATTACGCCACGTTCAGACTCAGATCCATGCAATGAGTCATTACAACAAGTTTTTCGACGGCTTTCAGGAGTTCAGCCATCAGCATGATCGCATTTGGTATCTGTCTGTACCTAAATCCTTCTTTAACGATGCGCGCGCGGCCGGGCCTTTTGAGTTCATGGTTGCTATCGGTTTCTCATTTGAGTATGTGCTGACTAATTTGTTGTTTGTGCCCTTTATGTCCGGTGCTGCTTACAACGGTGATATGGCAACAGTTACTTTCGGTTTTTCTGCACAATCTGATGAAGCTCGCCATATGACACTTGGGCTAGAGGTCATAAAGTTCCTGCTTGAGCAGCATGAAGATAACGTACCGATTGTACAAAAATGGATCGATAAATGGTTCTGGCGCGGTACACGATTGCTCACTATTGTTGCCATGATGATGGATTACATGCTGCCAAATAAGGTGATGAGCTGGAAAGAAGCGTGGGAGGTCTATTTCGAAGAAGCGGGTGGCGCATTGTTTAAAGATCTAGCACGTTACGGTATTCGCATGCCTAAGTATGCTGAAACTATCGAAAAAGAAAAAGAGCATATCTCGCATCAGGCATGGTGGACTTTTTATACGCATGGTCATGCTACGGGTTTTCATACTTGGGTTCCTTCAGATGAAGAGCTGGATTGGCTGAGTGAAAAATATCCAGATACCTTTGATAAGTATTATCGTCCTCGTTGGGAAATGGCCAAAGAAATGGAAGCTAAAGGTGAGCGTTTCTATACCAAAGCCTTGCCGCAGTTGTGCACGGTTTGCCAGATTCCAATGCTGTTTACAGAGATGGACGACCCAACCCAGACTTGCTATCGCAGTTCAGACTATGAAGAAAATAAATACCACTTTTGCTCAGACGGTTGTAAAGACATCTTTGATGATGAGCCGGAAAAATATGTGCAGTCGTGGCTACCTGTCCATCAAATCTTTCAGGGTAACTGCGGTGGTCCTGATGTCGAGGATATTCTGCGCGATTACTACCGTATCAATGTCGGTACCGACAACATGGATATGAAAGGTTCGCCAGATGAATTGCGCTGGAAAGAATGGAAAGGTACAGCCTAATAACAGAATAAAAACCAACAGAGACCACTGATGTGGCCTTAGCATGGGGATAAAAAGAATATGCCAGTACATGCAATTACGCCGAATTATAGCGGCGAGGTAAAAGATCGAGTTGAGAACTTTCATGGTAACCAAGTTGTTTATGTGGGTTGGGACAAGCATTTAATGTTTTGTGCGCCATTTGCATTTCCATTACCGCCAGATATGCCATTTCGTGTCTTACTCGAAACCGTCATGCCAGATCCTTTTTGTGTACATCCCGAGTGGGAAAAGATTGACTGGAGCCAGGTGAATTGGTTGTTAGACGGTAAGCCATTCATGCCACAACTTGATGTTGCGTTACAAGATCAAGGGGTAGGGCACAAATCAGTAGTACGCTTTCAGACGCCTGAGCTTCTGGGTTTTCACAATGCTGGAGTATGAGGGGGACCATTATGACTTATGAAGTAACGGTTGAGCCGACGGGCGATGTGATCGAGGTTGAAGAGGGGCAAACCATTCTTGATGCAGCGTTACGTCAAGGCGTTTGGTTACCGTTTGCTTGCGGACATGGTACTTGTGCTACTTGCAAGGTAGTCGTGTTAGAAGGTGATTCAGATTTAGGCAACGCATCACCTTTTGCTTTGATGGATGTGGAGCGTGAAGAAGGCAAAATACTTGCCTGTTGTGCCATGCCTGAATCGGACATGGTAATAGAAGCTGATATTGACGTAGACCCAGATTTTCAGGGAAACCCGGTATACGACATGATTGGAACAGTCACTGATATACGTGATTTGTCGCCTACGATTAAAGGTATTCACTTTAAGCTTGATAGAGCGATGGAATTCCAAGCAGGGCAGTATATTAACTTACGTATCCCTGGTGTTGAAGGTTCTCGTGCATTCTCTATCGCCAATAAACCTAGTGAGAATAATGTACTGGAGCTGCATGTACGTCATGTGCAAGGAGGTGCTGGTACCACATGGCTGCATGAAGTATTGGAGCTGGGCGATACGCTTGATATCTCTGGACCCTATGGGCAATTTTTTGTACGTAAGTCTGACCAGCAAGGCGCAATATTTATTGCGGGTGGTTCTGGCCTTTCTAGTCCGCAATCAATGATTTTGGATATGCTCGAAGCGGGTGACACGCGTCAGATATATTTGTTTCAGGGCGCTCGCAATGTGGGAGAGCTTTATAACAGGGGGATTTTTGAAGTGCTTGATCAGCAGCATGAAAACTTTCATTACATACCTGCGCTTAATGCACCTTTGGCTGAAGATAATTGGCAAGGGTTTAATGGTTATGTGCATGAGGCAGCGAAATCTTTCTTTGATAATCGCTTTTCTGGTCACAAGGCTTATTTATGTGGCCCCCCGCCCATGATTGATGCTGCAATAACGACACTGATGCAAGGGCGTTTGTTTGAACGTGATATCCATATGGAGCGTTTCTTTACTGCCGCAGATGGTAGTGAGGAGCAAACTAGGTCGGCATTATTTAAACGTATTTGATCTGTAAAAAATCCATATCTAAAGCCAGCCATCGTGCTGGCTTTTTTATTGCTGGCGCTAACAACACTGCTTAATCAATTCATTAATTACAGAGATGAAAAAGTGATGATTTGATCACTCCTTATTTATACAAGCAAAGTTATATGTGTGGAACTCGCACAGGTTAATTATTCATATTTAAAAAATATTTATTATTTATCAATAAGTTATTTTTTTGTAGAGGCAGAGGATATTAACAGCTTCATCTCTGGCACAACGGTTGCAATGAATACCTTATTGAAGAAAACCATTTAGCGAAATAATAAATAAAGCCATTCGCTGCAAGGGATTCATGAGGGACAGAAAACTGATGGCGAAAAAATTCCAGGTTGAGGTTGTTAATTGCCAACAGAGTTTTACTGCGCTTGAGGGGTGTTCCTTGCTGATGTCGATGGAGCGTAGCGGTACACAGGCTATAAAAGTGGGATGTCGGGGTGGTGGTTGCGGCATGTGCAAAATTCGTGTGATGAAAGGTCGCTATATCAGCAAACGCATGAGTCGTGCTCATGTGAGCGAGTCTGACGAACAGCAAGGCCTTGTACTGGCATGTCGTGTTTTTCCACAAGAAGACCTGACGATTGAGTCAGATCTAATCGTGGATAGCGTATCTGAAAAATAGTAAGGGCCTCGTTGGCGAGGTCTAATCTCGCCAGCGTGTATGGGTTAAATACAATAATAAATAAGAGGAACTCTCAGATGAAAAAAGGAGTTATGCGACCTGGGCATATCCAGTTACGGGTGTTAGATATAGAAGAAGCGTTGAAACACTATCGTGATCTGATCGGTCTGATTGAGGTACATCGTGATGCTAAGGGCCGTGTCTATCTTAAAGGGTGGACCGAAGTTGATAAGTTTTCCGTGGTACTTCGTGAGGCGGATCAGCCCGGTATGGATTTTGTTAGCTACAAATGTGTGAGCGAGGCAGTCGTTGATCAGCTTCGCGATGAGTTGGTTGCTTTTGGTTGCAATGTAGAAGATATACCTGCTGATGAGTTGGATGGTTGTGGTCGTCGCGTACGGTTTGATTCTCCGACAGGGCATATGTTTGAGGTTTTCGCTACAAAAGAGCAAACCGGTAAATGGGGCGTCTCTGCCGTTAACCCTGAAGCCTGGCCTCGTGAGCTGACAGGTATGAAGGCGACACGTTTTGATCATTGCTTATTATATGGAGATGACCTGGAAGGGTCATTAAAGCTGTTTTGCGATGTTCTCGGTTTTGATATCGCTGAACAGGTGTTGGACGAGAATGGAGAGCGTATAGCTCAGTTCTTAACGGCTTCTCTTAAAGCCCATGATGTTGCTTTTATTAAGCATCCTGAAAAAGGTAAGTTCCATCATGCATCCTTCTATCTGAATACATGGGAAGAGGTGTTGCGTGCCGCAGACCTTATCTCTATGACAGACACATCTTTGGATATTGGACCAACGCGTCACGGATTAACACATGGCCAAACCATCTATTTCTTCGACCCATCGGGTAACCGTTCTGAAGTCTTTTGTGGAGGTGACTATCACTATCCTGATCACCCACCAGTCACATGGACTGCGGACCACCTTGGTAAAGCAATTTTCTATCACACGCGTGAGCTTAATGAGCGCTTCTTGACGGCATTAACCTAATTAGCGTGCCTAACCTGACGATAATTGATCCCCTTCATTATCGTCAGGTAAGTGCTGGCTAAGTACAGGTGAATGAGGAAGGTAACGAGATAACTATATGAAAGAATTTAAGCACTTTATTAATGGCGAATTCACCGGGTCCGCCAGTGGAAAAACCTTCGAAAACCGTAACCCCGTTGATCATAGTTTATTAGGGCTGGTTCATGAAGCGGGAAAAGCAGAAGTCGCAGCTGCTGTTACTGCTGCGAAAAAAGCGATGCATGGGCCTTGGGCTAAGTTAACGCAAGCGGCGCGTATTGATATGTTGAACCGAGTGGCGGATCGCATTAACGAGCGCTTTGAAGAGTTTCTAGATGCTGAGTGTAAAGACACGGGCAAGCCACGCAAAGTCGCATCACATATCGATATTCCACGTGGTGCTGCAAATTTCAAAGCTTTTTCCGAAACCCTAGCCAACCATCCGACTGAGTCATTCAAGCTAGATACGCCGGATGGCCAAGGCGCGCTTAACTATGGTCATCGTAAACCTAAAGGGGTTGTGGCAGTTATCAGCCCCTGGAATTTACCACTGCTATTGATGACCTTCAAAGTTGGGCCAGCACTTGCGTGCGGTAATACGGTAGTAGTCAAACCTTCAGAAGAAACTCCGGCCACTGCAACCTTGTTGGGTGAAGTTATGAATGAATGCGGTATCCCTAAAGGAGTTTATAACGTTGTTCATGGTTTTGGTGGTGAGTCAGCGGGCGCATATTTAACAGCCCATCCTGATGTGGATGCAATTACTTTTACTGGCGAGACACGCACAGGTGAAATCATCATGCGAGCGGCCTCCGTTGGGCTGCGTAATATCTCGATGGAATGTGGAGGCAAAAACCCGGGTATCGTTTTTTCGGATTGCGATATGGATAAAGCAATTGAAGGCACCATGCGCTCTGCTTTCGTGAACTGTGGCCAAGTGTGTTTAGGCACTGAGCGAGTCTATGTGGAGCGGCCCATTTATGAAGAGTTTGTTCAGCGACTTAAAGCGGGTGTTAGTAAATTGAAGTTGGGGCGCCCTGAAGACCCAGAAGTCGATTTTGGCCCTCTGGTTAGCCTTGAGCATAAAGAAAAAGTGCTCTCTTACTACAAGCTAGCGGTTGAAGAGGGTGCAACCGTTGTCATTGGTGGTGGTGTTCCTGAAATGGGGGCTGAACTGAACAAGGGTGCTTGGGTTGAGCCGACTATCTGGACTGACCTTGCTGACGATGCTCGTGTGATTAATGAAGAGATATTTGGCCCTTGTTGCCATATTCGCCCGTTCGATACAGAAGCCGAAGTGATCGCCCTCGCTAACGATACCTCTTATGGCTTGGCAGCAACGGTGTGGACAGAAAATACCTCACGTGCCACACGTGTTGCAGAAGCAATGGATGTTGGCTTGGTATGGGTTAATAGTTGGTTCTTGCGTGACCTGCGTACTGCATTTGGCGGCGCTAAGCAGTCAGGTATCGGGCGTGAAGGTGGCGTGCATGGGCTGGAGTTTTATACCGAGCTTAAAAACATCTGTATCAAGCTGTAAGCGGTGGCTTATCTGCGTTTTTTTTGCTGCGTGTTAAACCGATGTCGGGCTAATTAGCCCATGAACTTAAACGAGCTAATCAGCTTAGGTTAGCCAACTAGATTTAACGAGAGAGCGTCATGGATAAAGAACTAATTATGCAGTGCGGTGACGAGCTGTACGAAGCATTGAGTGGACGCCGTACATTACGTCCTTTTACTGAACGGTTCAGCGATATTAGCATTGAGGATGCTTACCATATTTCCTTACGTATGGTTGAGCGTCGTGTGGTAGCGGGGGAGCGCATTATAGGCAAGAAAATTGGAGTGACCTCCAAAGTCGTGCAAAACATGCTCAATGTACATCAACCAGATTTTGGTTATCTGACTGACAAAATGGCATACAGCCAAGGTCAGGAAGTGCCAATTAGTGAGTTATTGATTCAGCCAAAAGCTGAAGGCGAGATCGCTTTTATCCTGAAAAAAGACTTAATCGGCCCCGGTATCACTAATGCGGATGTGCTGGCAGCAACGGAGTGTGTGATGCCGTGCTTTGAAATTGTTGATTCACGTATCGAGGACTGGCAGATAAAGATTCAGGACACCGTAGCAGATAACGCTTCATGCGGCTTATTTGTATTAGGTGATCGTGCTGTTGACCCACGTAAAGTGGATTTGACCACTTGCGGCATGGTTGTTGAGAAAAACGGTTCGATTATCAGTACGGGGGCGGGTGCGGCAGCGCTTGGTAGCCCGGTTAACTGTGTGACGTGGCTTGCAAATAGGCTGGGCGAATTTGGTATTCCATTAAAAGCAGGCGAAGTAATTTTGTCAGGCTCATTAGTACCATTGGAGCCAGTTAAAGCCGGTGACTACATGAGTGTCAGCATTGGCGGTATGGGTTCGGCTTCGGTGCGTTTTGTCTAATATTTCAGGTAACATTTTTGGGTAACTACGATGAGTAAAAAGCTAAAAGCAGTGATTATCGGGCCAGGAAATATTGGTACCGATCTATTAATGAAAATGATGCGCTCTGAGTGGATCGAACCTGTATGGATGGTGGGTATTGATCCTGAGTCTGAAGGTCTGAAACGCGCTAAAGAGATGGGGATGAAGGTCTCTATTACGGGTGTAGATGGTATGCTTGAACACGTTGTTGAAGATGATATTCGTGTAGCTTTTGATGCTACCTCAGCTTATGTACATGCTGATAATAGCCGAAAACTTAATGAGCTTGGTGTGATTATGATCGATCTAACGCCAGCGGCTATCGGTCCATTTTGTGTCCCTCCCGTTAACTTGCAAGATCATGCCAAAAACCTGGAGATGAATGTCAATATGGTGACCTGCGGTGGTCAGGCTACCATTCCTATGGTGGCGGCAGTTTCACGTGTACAACCTGTTGAGTATGGCGAAATTGTCGCAACGGTTTCGTCGCGATCAGTTGGGCCTGGAACACGTCAAAATATTGATGAATTCACACGTACTACTTCAGGGGCCGTTGAAAAAGTCGGTGGTGCTAAAAAAGGTAAGGCGATTATTGTGATTAACCCAGCAGAGCCGCCTTTGCTGATGCGTGACACTGTGCACTGCCTGACAGAAACAGAGCCTGAGCAAGACGCCATTACTGAATCCGTTCACGCCATGGTGAAAGAGGTGCAAAAGTATGTGCCGGGTTATCGCCTTGTTAACGGCCCTGTTTTTGATGGTCGTAAGGTAACGGTCTTTATGGAGGTTGAAGGTCTAGGAGATTTCTTGCCTAAATATGCCGGTAACCTCGATATCATGACTGCTGCCGCATTACGCACAGCAGAAATGTTTGCCGAAGAAGCGGCGAACGACACCATCACCCTTCCAGCACGCACTTAAGCAGAGGAGAGTTGTAATGAACCTTAAAGGACAAAAAGTCACTCTTCACGATATGAGTTTGCGTGACGGAATGCATGCCAAGCAGCATCAAATTTCACTAGAGCAGATGATCGCGGTCGCAACCGGTTTAGACGATGCTGGTATGCCACTGATTGAGGTAACACATGGTGATGGTTTAGGAGGCGCATCATTGAATTATGGTTTTCCTGCACATGCTGATGAGGAGTACCTCAACGCCGTTGTTCCTAAAATGAAAAATGCCAAAATATCCGCCTTACTGTTGCCTGGAATAGGCACGCTTGATCATTTGAAAATGGCAAAAGACTGTGGCGTAACCACTATTCGTGTGGCGACCCATTGTACTGAGGCAGATGTGTCGGAACAGCATATAGGCATGGCGGCTAAAATGGGTATGGATACCGTTGGCTTTTTGATGATGGCGCATATGGTGTCAGCAGAGAAAGTACTTGAGCAGGCTAAGCTAATGCAAAGCTATGGTGCTAACTGTATCTATTGCACTGATTCAGCGGGCTACATGCTGCCGGATGAGGTAACTGAAAAGCTCGGGCTGCTGCGGGCTGAGCTGAACCCTAATGTCGAGTTAGGGTTCCATGGGCATCATAATTTGGCAATGGGTATCGCCAACTCACTGGCTGCGATTGAGGCCGGAGCCAGCCGTATTGATGGCTCTGTTGCTGGCTTAGGTGCTGGGGCGGGAAATACGCCTTTGGAAGTATTGGTTGCTGTGCTGGATAGAATGGATGCGGTCTCAGGTGTTGACCTTTACAAAATTATGGATGTTGCCGAAGACCTTATCGTACCGCTAATGGATAGCCCTATTCGTTTAGATCGCGATGCATTAACGCTTGGTTACGCCGGTGTTTATAGCTCCTTCTTATTATTCGCTAAGCGTGCTGAAGCAAAATATGGCATTTCGGCACGCGATATTTTGGTTGAGCTTGGGCGTCGCGGAACGGTGGGTGGTCAAGAAGACATGATCGAAGACTTGGCACTAACAATGGCAAAAGCGAAAGGGATACTCTAATGAACGAACCTAAAGGTAACCTGACACAGTCGCAGATTGAAGAGCTAGCGATTCATCTTGAAAATGCTGAGTTACAAGCATTTGAAGTCACCAAAATCACTGATGACTTCCCGAGTATGACTTATCAAGATGCATTTGATATTCAGTGGGAAATCCGGCGTAGAAAAGAAGCGCGTGGTAATAAAATTGTGGGTATGAAAATGGGGCTCACCAGCTGGGCTAAGATGTCGCAGATGGGTGTTGAACATCCTTGTTACGGCTTTTTAGCCGATTACTTTGCTATTCCAGACGGTGGAGAAGTAAAGCATGATGAGCTGATTCATCCAAAAATTGAAGCAGAGTTAGCGTTTGTTACCAAAGCCCCGCTCAAAGGTCCGGGGTGTCATATCGGGGATGTGTTGGGTGCCACAGACTTTGTTATGCCCGCTGTTGAAGTGATTGATTCTCGCTATAAAGACTTCAAGTTTGATCTTAAAAGTGTGATTGCTGATAACTCCAGTTCGAGCCGCTTTATTACCGGTGGGCGAATGGCTGATGTTGCTGATCTTGATCTGAAAAACCTTGGTGTTGTGATGGAGGTCAATGGTGAAGTAGTGGCAACCGGTGCAGGGGCCGCTGTCCTTGGGCACCCAGCTGCTTCGGTGGCGATGTTGGCAAATATGCTAGGTGAACGTGGCGAAGCGATACCCGCTGGAACCTTTATCATGATCGGAGCAATTACCGCAGCTGTTCAAGTCAACAAAGGTGACTCTTTCTGCGTGCGCTACCAAGATTTGGGTACGCTTACGGGTAAGTTTGTCTGACGAAAAGCAGCGCTTGCATACAAAATCATAGGGTATTTAGGAGTGATTCATTATGCCGATTGTACAAGTAAATATGCTTGAGGGCCGTACAGATGATCAGAAAGAAGCATTGATTGCTGAGATAACTGAAGCCATGGTGCGCTCTATTAGTGCTCCTCGGGAAAGCGTACGGGTAATGATTAATGAGATGCCTAAACAGCATTTTGGTATTGGTGGCAGCTCTGTGCAGAAAATGGGGCGCTAGCCATAGGTGCATTAAAGAATTTGCTGTGGTCACAATATTTATACCCGCCGTAAGGCGGGTTTTTTGTGCTTATTAATTACGATTTTTTAATTATTTCCATGCTTACTATCGGCAAAGTCTTCAATGTTTTTTCTGATTTATTAGGGATAGCCATTTTTCATTAAATGCTGAATTGCCCTGTGATTTTTTGATGATTTAATCACTTTTATAATTTCTTCTACCATTAGAATTAATTTTAGTCACTTATATATTCTTAAGATAACCTAACTTAATTGTTTGATATTTATCAATTAATTTATATTCCAACAATATTTTCCCCCGCTGGCATGAGCTTTGCTTTTATAGAGAAGTTACTCAAAAGATCTTCAATAACTATAAAAATGAAGTGAGAAAAATGTATTCCGAGCAGCGTAAGCACAATTATCTTTTTGTTCTCATGGCGTTTATCCCTTTCGCACTCGTCGGCTGTGAAGCACCGCTGAACTTAGAAAGTGTGGATAAGGAAACCTCTCAGCCGATCCGACGTACGGACCAGCTACAAGCGATTGCTAGTAACGATCAGGCAATGATAGTAGTGGGAAATAATGGCTTGGTGCTGACAACGGCAAAGGGAGAGTTGCAGTGGCAGCGCCATCAGTTAAAAAACCAGCCAAATCTGATTGATGTGGAGAGCTGTCCTGATCAGAGCTTTATTGCATTGAGCTTTGAAAAGCAAATATGGCGTAGCAATGACAATGGTCAGCAATGGCAACTGATTAATTTAGGCACTCAAGAAAATATGTTGGATCTAGTCTGCGCACCTGATGGCAGTTATTGGGTGGCGGGTAGCTTTTCAAGCATTCTTTCCAGCCATGATGCTGGAGCAAGTTGGAAAGAATTCTCTTTCAACGAAGATGCCATGTTAACCAGCATCCAGTTTGTTACTCCTCAGGTTGCTTATGCTACCGGTGAATTTGGCATGGTAGTGCGCTCTGATGATGCGGGTGCTAGCTGGAGCCTACTTGAACCACTCCCTAATGAGTTTTATCCACAGGCTACATTGTTTAAGAGCAGCGTAGAGGGTTGGGTCGTTGGGTTAGACGGGGTAGTCATGCATACCTCTAATGCGGGAAAACACTGGCAGGTTCAGCCAACACCCGTTGCTGCGCCTTTGTATGGTTTGCATCTGAGTAAGGCTGGGCTTTATGCCTTGGGTGAGAATGCCACTGTTCTTCAAGAGCAAAATGGGCGTTGGGTTTCTGTGACGTCGCCGCCTGTCTCTGCATATTTACGTGCGGCTGAAACCGTGGGCGATCAGTTATTGGTAGCGGGTGGTAACGGTACGTTACTGGCGTTGAATTCCAAAAAAAATAACCATTCGGAATAATCATGGATAAACGATCGGCTGAGGCCCATAAAGCTACGCATTGGTTGCACCATCTGGAAGAGATCGTATTTAACTCTCCCAAAGTAATTCTTTCGCTAATTCTGATGGCAACTTTATTTTTTGCAGCACAGATACCCAGCGTAAAAATCTATTCTGACTTTGCGGATTTGCTGCCGCAGACTCATCCTTATATTGAGCTGCATAACGAAATTAAAGAGTCGTTTGGTGGTGCTAACGTCATCATCGTGGGTGTTGAATTTACTGAGCACGATATTTTCAATAACGAGGCGCTGGCACGCATCCATCGAATTACTCAAGCTGTCGACTCTCTTCCTGGCGTCAATCACAACCTCGTTGTTAGTGTAACGCACCGTAACTCTCGAAAAGTGTGGTTAACGGCTGAAGGTAATGTTAACTCTGAGCCTTACTATAACCCTGAAAATACTGACTTGAGTGATCAGAAGTTGGCGTTGTTGCGCAAGGATATAGTCGCTGATGCACGTGTATATGGCCCATTAGTGAGCCCAGATAAGCATATGGCGCTGGTTAAAGCGCAGTTGATTGAAGGGCAGTTAGATTATGCAGCGACCTTTAATAAAATTCAGGAGTTACGCCAGTTAGAAGCAGCTGATGGTGTGCGTATACATGTAACAGGTCAACCGATGTTGGTGGGTTGGGCATACCAATACCTAAACCAGATTATTGAGATTTTTCTGTTCACTGCGCTGATTATGCTGGCGCTGTTGGTATTCTATTTTAGAAAAGCCTACGGGATTCTTGTACCACTTGCTGGCGTGGTTGTTTCTGCTATCTGGGGAGTTGGTATCATCTCTTTATTTGGCTATAACCTTGATCCTTTAAGCTTAGTTATTCCTTTCCTTATCTCTGCACGTGCTATGTCACATGGCATTCAGCTGGTGGAGAGGTACTATCTTGAGCTAAATGATCATGATGATCATCATGTTGCGGCAAGACTGACATTCGATAGCCTGTTTCGGCCTGGAAGCTTAGGTGTAGTTTCTGATGCTGTCGGTTTGTTGTTACTCGCGATTGGCTCTATCCCGTTGAACACTAAACTGGCGCACTATGCCTCGGTATGGGCGCTAAGCATTATCGTCATCGTACTGTTAGCGGTACCGCTATTGTTGTCTGTATTGCCTAAGCCAAAAAACAGCGAGATTAAACATAATCTGTTTCGCAATGTGGGTTATTTCTGTGCAGATCTTATTAGCGGCGTTAAACCTGCGAAACGTGCTCTATCTGTCGCGCTTATATTGTTGCTGAGCGGTTTCTACCTGTCTTCAAATGTTGTTATCGGTGAGTCTGAGCCGGGCTCGCCTATCTTGTATCAAGATCATGATTACAATTTATCCTCAAAGGCTGTTAACGATAGTTTTCCTGGTTCTGAAGAGATGTATATCGTTGCACAAACTAGTGAAAAGGGCGGTATAAAACGACCTGAGGTGCTTAAAGCGTTAGCTGATTTAGAACGGCACATGTTGCTTGACCCAGATGTAGGTGGAGCGAAAGGTGCACCGGACTTGGTCAAGCAAGTTAACCGTTTACTGCATAACAATGACCCGCGCTGGCAGCAGATCCCAGATGATAAATTGTATGTTGGTGGTCTGATGTACACCTACATGATGTCTAATCCGATTCCGGGGGCGTTGAACGAGTTTATCGATACAGATGAGCGTATAGCTAACTTAGTCTTTTACTACAAAGATCATCAAGGTGAAACGATTCGTCGTGCTATCCATACGGCTAAACAGTGGATCGCTGCTAATGAGGGGCAAGTTGAAGGTCTAACTATTCGTCTTGCAGGAGGCACTATCGGTGTTATTGCCTCTCAGAATGAAGCTGCTTTTGAAACCAATTTATGGGTGTTGCCGCTCGTCTTTTTACTGATTTTCATCTTTGTTGCCGCGTTTTACTCTTCTCTTATGGCAGGAACCATGATGTTTGGTGCGATGTTGTTCGCCACCACTTTGACTTATGCCTACATGGGAATTGTGGGCATGGGAATCAACAGTAATACCGTTCCAATTATTGCTGTAGGTGTGGGTGTTGGCATCGATTACTCGATTTATATGATGGATAGAATTCGCTCTGAAATGGTGCTGCTCGGTGATCTGAATGCTGCAGTAAACCGTGCCATAAGAACAACGGGCCTAGCAGTGAGCTTTACAGCCATTACCTTGATTGCCGGTATTGTTATGTGGGTGCTTCTGTCGGACCTGCGTTTTCAAGCGGATGCTGCGCTGCTGTTGATTGTGATGATCATTCTCAATGGAGCGGCTGCGATGCTACTGGTACCTAGTTGGGTGCTGGTATTTAAACCGAACTTTATCGTTAAAGCGTATGTGGACGAAGACGGCGTGATTCATGCCGATCAGAGTTCTGAAGATGTATCACTTATTACAACCAAGGCATAACAGAGGCTATAACTATGTCGAAAAAAATAACAACGACATTCACTCATCTTACTGTAGGCATCGCTGCCGCTATAAGTACAGGAATGGTCGCCACATCTGTGGTGGCCGCTGAGACAGAATGGGCAGGGTTTATAGAAAATGCTACATACTATCGTGAAGATGTTGGGCTTTCGAAGTTCCGTAATACCGGTCAAGCAGAGTTTGAAACAAAATTTGAGTCGGATACTTTTCGCTCACTTAAATTGAACGGAACGTTTAGAGCGACTTATGATGGTGTTTATGATCTGAACGACGATGAATTTGGTAAAAATTCTGGACATGCTTATCTAGGTGAAAATTGGCATGGGCGTGATACATCAACCGCGGTATTAACTCCCGGTGTTTCTTTTCCTTGTGAAAATGATCCCACCTTATGTAATAACTTAGATGGTTATATGGATCACAAAGAAAGTGATGCCAAAACCCCTGACTTTAATGATCAACTCGATTTTATTCGTGAGTTGTATATTAGTGCAGACAAGCAATTAAGTAATGGTGATGTACTCAATATACGCTTGGGTAAACAACAGGTTGTTTGGGGTAAAACAGACCTGTTTCGCGTGTTAGATGTTATTAACCCGGTTGATTATTCACGTCACAATATCTATGACGAATTGGAGGATATTCGTATCCCCCAGTGGATGCTTACGGCTGAATGGCGAATGGGGCCCAATTCTGTTTTAGATGATTCAAACCTGTCGATGGTTTGGAATTTTGATAAATTTCGACCTAATAATTTGGGCACATGTGGGCAGTCATATCGGATGATTGATGCCGGCTGTTTTTTTGCATCATCAGCCAACCTTCAGTTGATACCGGGAGGGCCGTACTCGCAACCCGTACCTATTATCCACGATGTTGAAGATCATGACTGGAGTCTAGCCAATACCCAATTGGGTCTTAAATGGGAGGGCGTCTACGGTGATGCAACTTTCTCCGTAAACGCGCTTACTTACCGTCAACAGTTACCCTCATTACACTTTAGACCGATAGCACCAGGCGCCTCTGTTCCTGCTGCAGACGGCGTGTTTGATATCAAGTTTCCGCGTGTGAATTTACTAGGTGGGTCGATTGATTACTACTCCATGGGTATGGATGCAGTATGGCGCTTAGAGATGGCTTATACGCAGGGAGAAGAGCAACCCCGTGATACTGATGGGCATAAAGAAACCGATATGCTGCGTTATGTAATTGGTTTTGATAAAAATATTATTCTGCCTGAATTAGGTACGCGTAGTGCTTTCTTGTTATCGACTCAGTTGTTTGGTGAACACATTCTGGATCATGAACGTGATATGCCAAATGAAGCCGATAATTGGGTTGGAACGTTATTGTTTAAAGGTTGGTATATGAATAACCGCCTTAGCCCTCAGATTATTATCGCTCATGATGTTGGTGCTAATGCCACCGTATATGCGCCGAGTGTTTCTTGGTCTCCAGATAATAATTGGATGTTTAATGCAGGCGTGAATATTAAATCAGGTGGTAAGAAAGAATTCCCATGGGGTGTTGCATCGGCATTTGGTGACCCATCTCCTCAAACGGAACCGTTAGCGCGTTTTACTAATGGCCCGATAGGTGTTGCGCACCAGGAAGACGAAGTGCAATTGAGTGTGCGTTACAGCTTTTGATTTTTAACAGCTAACAATTACAGGTATAAAAAAATGCTGAAAAATACTTTATTCTCTGCTGCACTGGCTTTAACTACGCTTAGCGGTGTTCAAGCAGCACAAATATCGGAAGATGTAATTCAGAACAGCTTCTACCCTTATAAAACGGGCACTCCAAGCTTCCCAGGACTCAATGCTGGGATGACAATAAATCAGGAAAATGTTGATCAGTTTAAAGACGCTCTTGATCCTGCAATGTATACATTTATTAAAAATGGCGCTACTGAAATGAAAGTAGGTGCGACCACCTCTTTTGATTTGCACCCCAGCTATGTTGAATCAACTCGTAAATACTCCAGTAATGTCTCACTCGGTGCAAAAAGTGGAGAGGTTTCCCCTACAATAGCAGGGAGACCTTTTCCGCAAGAACCCTCAATGGATGATCCACGAGCAGGTGAAAAGTTAGCATGGAACTACAAATACGGTTACAACTGGGGGGATTCGGCGGCAATTTATCCCTTCTATTGGAAATATAGAAATATGGAGAGCGCTAAGGTCGAGCGTACCATTAAAATGAATTTTCATTTTTTGAACTTTACGCACCGTACCTCGCAGGCACCTTACCCTGCAATAACTCCTAACCCCTCTAATCTATTTCGCGCAATTTATGTACAGGTTCTTGAACCATTTGATGTGAAAAATACTCAATTGCTTATTCAGCGGTTTGAAGATGACACCAAGGTGGATAATGCCTATCTGTATCTTGGGTTTCAGCGCCGAGTTCGCCGATTGTCTTCAGGGCAAACCACTGATGCCTTCTTAGGATCAGATGTAATGATCGAAGACTTTGAGGGTTATAACGGTCGTATCAGTGATATGAAGTGGTCATATAAAGGCACCAAAAATATGCTGGTTCCGATGTATAACCATAATGAGATGGACCTCGACTCTAAAACACACTCAGATAAAGACGGTTATCAAGTCATTGCATTTGGTGGGCAGGGTGGTTGTTTCCCAGATATCACTTGGCAGCTTCGTAAGGTCTATGTTGTAGAGTCACAGCCGGTTGATCAAAACCATCCGATCAGCAAGCGTGAGCACTATATTGATGCTCAAACCTTTATTATTCCACGAAATATTACTTATGACCGTAAAGGCGATATGTGGAAAAGCTGGACAATAGGTCAGAGCCATCCGGATTATCATTTACCAATTAATAAAGGCACAGGTGTATCAATTGATGACTCCTTCTCTATGATTGATATACAAGCTCAGCACTGTACAACAGGTCAATTTAAAGGGATTGTAGCTCCTGACTTGAACCCTGTAGATAAGTTTAATGTACAGAACATGCGCGCATCAGGCAGCTAATCTTCTTAGTTTTTGTTTCATCATACTTTGCCCGGCGATCGTCGGGCTTTTTTGTGTAAGCGTGGTTTTCATTATTTATGAGGTATGACTACTGTTATGTAGGTAAGCCAGTAAAGATGAAAATACAAAATCATGTAATGCCGCTAATTCTTTAAATAGGTGGGCTGTCTTATGACTGAGAGCTTAGAAGGTGTGATTCTCAAAAGGAGTGGTGTCCCAGGCAGGATTCGAACCTGCGACCTGCCCCTTAGGAGGGGGCTGCTCTATCCAGCTGAGCTACTGAGACAAGTTTAAACGAATAATTAACGCACGTTTAAGATGCGGTATATTAAGGCTTTTTTGCCAGCCTGAAAAGTAGGATCTTTATTTATTGGCCATTACGTAGGTAAAAAGTGGGAATCAACGAAAGTGCTTTTACAAGCAGTCGCTGTAATTGGCTTTATGCCTTGCCGATGTGAGATTGTCCAGTGTAATTACCTTTAGCCCCTTTGGAAGTATACAGCGAATTGCTGGGCTTTTGTCCGCGTAAAGCGGTGAGTAGCTTATCTAGACTTTGACTTGAGCGCATTACGATTTGTTCGTTGCGCTGATTAGCATTCATAGTGCTTTTTAGTACAGTTTCCAAATCACTCCAATGAGCTTTGAACTGCTGTGCAAGTGCTTGGTTTTGGTTTTGAGAAAGTAGTGAAGAAAGACCTTCTTTAGAGACAGGTAAGCCTGCGGCGATTAATAACTCTGCTCTTGTTTGGTTATTCTGATCAAACTGTCTAAGGATAGTTTGTTTTTCAGTGTTAATGGTCTGGATTGTTTCGATTTCTCGAGCTTTTAGTGCGGCAAGTTCTTGATCTAACAGTTTTTCTAATCCGCTTAAAATAGTAATGCCCTCTAAGGCGAGGGCATCAATAGATGCAAGAGTAGAAGAAAAATCTGTCATATAGGGTTATTCCATCATGGTATCAAAATCGATCATTTTTTCTGCTACTTGCTGAGCATCAATTTTATAGCTACCACTATCTATTGCCGCTTTAATGCTGGCAACACGCTCACTATCAACATCCGGTGTGTTTGCAATTTTGGCATCAGCCGCTTGCATCGCTTTAACGGTATCGCTTAGCTCAACTGTATCTTTTTGAATAGGCTTAGCGGAAGTATGGGTGACAGGTGCAGCACTCCCATTACTTTTTTGGGTGCTGACCTTTTCACGAGCTGTCATCGCTTGTTGCGATAAGGAGCTGTTAAGATCAATAGCCATTTTTTTGCCCTCAAAAACTATGTATATGTTGTTTAACGGCTACATTTATTAAAACTTTAGAAGAAAAGTGAAATAAATTATCTAGTCTGCAATATGTTGTAATTATAAACATTTGCCTTGAAATAGCTACCGAGATACGGATACTCGGCCTCTGCTTTTCACATAGGCGCGGATAACTTTTTGTGATTTGTTATTGAGTATTCTTATTTGTTCGCCCTTTTTTCCGCTCTCAAGTGCTGTGCCTTGTGTTCTCACCGCTAGTGAGCCGATTATAGCTTCAATAATAACGATGTCGTTACGCTCAACCAGTTTCGGAATAAGTAACATATTAGCGGTTAATAACGTGCCTGCAGAAATATTACGGCGGGCAGTCAGGTTAATGATTTGATCAGGAGTGGTAAAGAAGCTTTGGTTAATCAGGCTGGTATTTCTTCGAACAAATGATAAATCACTAGCTCCAATGCCGGAGCCTTTTAATATGGGGTGTCTTGCTGTCGCGACCATGGAAAATATATTTACTTTAGCTATGACATAAACAGCCCACTTTTTCGGAGCTTGGCAGCGTACGCGAAGCGAGATCCGACCACCTGTGGGAAGAGTAGAGGGAGTGGGAATATCAAATTTCGTACATTTTTTAAAATTTGTATGATCATTAATCGGGTTTACGACTATATTGATATTAGATTGAGATTTTTCTGCGGAAAAGTGTTCGTAAAGATGTTTTTCTACAATGCTTTGTAAAGCTTCCGCTGCACAGTGTGTAGAGAGTAGAGAAACGCTTAATAAAATGATGAGAGTGCCGATAACAGGCATTATTCGAAAATAACTCACGGAGGCTCCTGGTTTAGAGCAGGGTGTTGTCGTGGTGTCGCTGTTATAGTGACAATAGATTTGGTGTAGATCATGTCAGGTATTTTAGATACTGTAAACCTGCGTACCCAGATGGTTGGGCAGAACCGTTTAGAGCTTTTATTGTTCGCACTTGAAACCGAACAGGTATACGGAATCAATGTGTTTAAAGTACGCGAAGTGCTGCAATGTCCTAAGTTGACAGAAGTTCCGCGGCAAACAACTTCTGTTAAAGGGATGGCACATATACGCGGAGAGACAATACCCGTGTTGGATCTTTCTGAAGCGGTGGGGCGCTCTGGTATTCCCAAGGATGAACACCAGCAATGCTTCTTGATAGTTGCCGAATATAATACGCGCACATTGGCCTTTCTGGTGAGAAAGGTAGATCGTATTTTGAATACTCACTGGGATCAAATTATGGCTCCTCCCGCAGAAATTGGGGTGGAGAACTATCTGACAGCTGTCTTTGAGTATGAAGATAAGTTAATAGAAATTTTAGATGTTGAGCAGATACTCGCTGATTTGTATCCAATGCATACTAATGTCAGTGAAGAGATTGCTACTCAAGAGATGAGAAGTAAGGCAAAAGAGTATCATATTTTATGTGTTGATGATTCTAGTGTCGCTCGCAATCAGATGCAGCGAAGCCTTGAGGATCTAGGCGTTAAGGTGACGACATGTAATAACGGAAAAATTGCATGGGATATGTTGAATAAGCTGTCCGACAGCGGAAATGATGTTACTGAACTTTTCTTAATGGTTATTTCTGATATTGAAATGCCTGAAATGGACGGTTACACATTGGCTGCAATGATCAGAGAAGATCCGCGGATGGAAAAAATGCATATTGTGCTTCATTCTTCATTAAGTGGCGGATTTAATGTCTCGATGGTGAAGAAAGTGGGAGCGGATGGCTTTTTGGCTAAGTTTAATCCTGATGATTTAGCGAGTGTGGTTATTGAACGTATTAAGAAGCTTGAGCAGCGGCTGTAGAATGGAAGCATCGCTATGAATGAGCGTGTTGATGCCTTCAGAATAACGCCAGAAGAATTTATTATTTTTAGCCGCTTTTTAGAAAAAAGCTGCGGGATTTTACTGGCAGAACATAAACAGTATCTTGTGAAAAGCCGGCTAGGCAAAATCATGCAAGAGTGTTCGCTAAATAACTTGAATTGTCTTGTTAAGCTGCTTGAGAGACCAGGGGGGAGTCAGCTCAAAGACAAAGTTATTGATGCGATGACGACCAACGAAACACTATGGTTTCGTGATATACACCCTTACGATATTTTAAAAAATAAGTTGCTCCCTGAAATAAAAGAGAAAAAAGGTCGTCAAAAAGTACGTATTTGGTCGGCAGCTTGTTCTACTGGGCAAGAGCCATATTCTATGAGTATGGTTATTGATGAGTATAAGCGTGCAAACCCCGGCTCTTTTTTAGCGGGAGAAGAGATAGTAGCAACGGATATTTCTGCCAGTGTGCTGCAGCAGGCGCGCTCTGGCGAGTATGAGATGCTGGCGTTAGGTCGTGGCTTAGAGCAGAGTCGTTTACAAAAGCACTTTAAAGCGAACTTAAATGGTTCTTGGACTATTAATCCTGATATTAAATCAAGAGTGCGTTTTCAAAGTATTAATTTACTTGGTCAATATACGGGGTTAGGGCACTTTGATGTTATTTTCTGTCGTAATGTGATGATTTACTTCTCTCTAGAAGTAAAAACTGAAATTTTAAGAAAAATGCATAAGCAGCTTAATCCTGGTGGTTATCTGTTATTGGGCGCCTCAGAATCACTTCCTGGTTTATCTGACTGTTACAAAATGATTCATTGTCGTCCAGGTATTATCTACCAAGCTATTTAGTTTCATAGCGGCAATCAGAAGCGGCAATCGAGTGCCGCTTTTTTAATCCCCTTCCTATAAGAATCTTTGAACCCTCCCGTGTTAAGGGCTATGCAGCACTTTGCTCTGTTTGGCATGGATGTTGCTATATTCTATCTACACAGTATGAGGTGACGTATGGCGATTACTTTTGAGAAAGCATTAGGAATACATGATGACGCAATTGCGCTGCGCTCTAAGCGTGCAGAAGTGATTGCTAATAATATAGCCAATGCCGATACGCCAAACTTCCAAGCACGTGATATCGATTTTAAAAGTGTGCTGCAAGGTGTTCAGGGGGCTCAACAGAATCAAGCGCCTTTGAAAATGGTTAACACTAACGCAGCGCATAAAGATGCTGTTATTAATCCGGATTATGCATCTGAGTTGTTATTCCGTACACCGACTCAGCCATCTGTTGATGGGAATACGGTTGATGTTCAGGAAGAGATGGCTCGTTATACAGAAAATGCTTTAGGTTACCAAGCATCGTTTGATTTTTTAAATCGTAAATTTAAAGGCATTACCAGCGCGATCAAAGGTGATTAATCATGTCATTAGCAAATATATTTAATATAGCGGGTTCGGCGATGAGTGCTCAGACAATTCGTCTGAACACAACAGCAAGTAACATGGCTAATGCTGATAGTGTGAGCTCCAGTGTTGGTGAAACTTATCGAGCACGTAAGCCAGTTTTTGAGTTGCAAGCGCCTTCACTTGAGCAGGTTACAGACACTGATAGTGGGTTGATACCCGGGCAGGGTGTGCATGTGGCAGGTATTGTTGAAAGCCAAGCACCGCTTCGTACGGCGTATGAGCCAAGCCATCCTTTAGCTGATGAAAAAGGCTATGTCCATTATCCTAATGTGAATGTTGTTGAAGAGATGGCGGATATGATCTCGGCCTCAAGGTCGTTTCAGATTAACGCAGAAATTATGAATACTGCGAAACAGATGGTGCAACGAGCTCTGACATTGGGGCAGTGATTTGCTGAACAACTATTAACCTGGTCAAGCAAGTGCTGGCCGTAATCAAAGAGTTGAGGTCATGATATGGCTGATATTAACGGTTTAAATAACGCAACTTCGGTTTATGAAAAGATAAACCAGGCCAATGAGGCGTCTTCTACCGCTAAATCTAAATCGCAGTCTGAAACAGATAGCGACATGTTTATGAAGCTGATGATTGCACAGTTGAAGAACCAGGACCCTACCAGTCCTGCTGACACTGCTGACTTTATGCAGCAAATATCAAATATGAGTTCGGTTGAGAGTATTAATAACCTCAACACGACTATGTCTGATATGAGCAGTGCTCTGTTAACCAGTCAAGCGGCCTTGCAAGCATCGTCAATGGTAGGGCAAACAGCTTTTGTGAAAACTGATAAGGCGGTGCTAGATAGCCGGGGCATTATAGAAGGTGTATATACGCTTCCTGAAAGCGCCAAGGGTGTGCGGGTTTCGATTTATGACTCGGTAGGAGGTGTCGTCGATACCTGGGAAGCGAAGTCTGTGGCTGCTGGTGATCATAATTTTGGTTGGAGTGTGGGTAATAGAGATCCACAAAGTGAGTACAAAATTGTGGTGGAAGCGACAGATTCAGAAGGCGTGTATAAGCCAACTGAAAGTTATATTGGCCATCGAGTTGACAGTGTTACCTTGGGGCAAAACGGTATTGGTATGAAAGTGAATACAGGTGCCGGGACAGTGAATATGAGCGACATCAAGCAAATAGGTTAATGAGAGGGTACAGTCATGGCGGGTTTTAATATCGCGGTTACAGGGTTAAAAGCATCATCGACCATGCTTGATGTCGCAGGTAATAATATAGCGAACTCTAGTACAGTAGGTTATAAAGCATCCCGTACAGAATTCGGTGATATCTATACAGCATCGGTTGTGGGCTCGGGAAGTAGTAATACGCCAGGGTCGGGTGTTACTGTGGCGAATATTGCGCAGGACTATAGCTCTGGAACGTTAGAGTTTACTAACAATAACCTTGATTTGGCGATTAATGGTTCAGGTTTCTTTCAGTTAGATGATCAGCAAGGCGGTATTACTTATACGCGTGCTGGTGCATTTGAGCTGGATAAAGAAGGTTATGTTGTTTCTAAGGATGGCAAGCGTCTGCAGGGGTATGGGCTGGACGATAAAGAAAATCGTTTGCCTATAGGTGACTTGGCAGTAACCCAAAAAGAATACCCACCTAAAGCAACCAGCGACATGGATCTTGCGTTCAACATCGATGATCGTGAAGACTCAACAACACTTTTGCCGAATTACGATAAAGATAAAGCCGGCTCTTATACCTATAGTACAACCGTGCGTACGTTCGATAGTTTGGGTAATGAGCACACTGTAAAATACAATATGGTTGAGCAGCGTCCTGAGCAAGAGTACAAAAAGTATGTAACGGCTCCCGCAAGTGATGTGCTAATTTCAGGCGCTCCTGCAATAACCGTAGCTTTGGCTGCTGGTGTGCCAACAGCCGCGGCGGGCTTTGCCCAAGTTACGACAACGGCTAAAGGCGCAACAGGAAATAACCAAGAGATTTGGAGGCTTCAGGACCCTGTTCTTAAAGATCTTCAGGAAACGGATCCAAGAATTTTTGCTGTTGAGTACTACCCTGATGGAGCGGGTTCAGGTGAGTTGAAGATTATTACTCGTGCAGACTCGCTTGAATTTGGTGACTTGGTTGTAACCGATAATGCGGCTACTCCTGCCTCATTAGTACCCACGGCAACGGATACCACAGGCTTTACTTCAAGTAATGAGAAGCAGTACTTTGAGTTTAATGCTGCAAACTTCCCAACCAATACATTTAATATTAAAGTTTCTGGTGTAGAAATCGATATTTCTACGGGTACCGGCGGTATGAGTGCTGAGTTGGTTGCCCTAGCTATTCGTGATCGTGAATCAGATATTATTGAAGCGAATCCGCTTATTCAATCAGTAAGCTGGGACCCTGATCAGGGTACCAATGGAGCATTACGTATTGAATATAAACCAGAAGTAACCCCAGGCTCTTTGAACGCTGTTTCTGTGGGTGTGTTTGATGACAGTGTCTCGCAACTATTTGCGGCTGATAGTGTTGCTGGTGGTGCTTTAAATGCGCACTTTACTGAGCCAGGTGATAACTCTTATGACGGTGTTTATCGAGTATATGCGTACTTAAATGGTGATGAAGCGCTTGATCTGGGTAAAGCTAACGACCCAGGAAATGGCTCGGCTACTGAGCCTGGCCCTATTCTGATTAAATTTGATCCTACCAGTGGTATTCTTTCATCGGTTAATGGCGAGGAAGTGCGCACCGGCGCAGCAGTGCCTGATTTGTTAATTAAGGGTGCCGATCCAGCTAACCCAAATAATGTGATTACATTAAATTTGGCAGGATCTACACAGTTTGCATCTGATTCTATTATTAAGGCTTCAGACCAAGATGGTTATCCAAAGGGTGATCTTATTGGTGTTTCGTTCAGTGGAACCGGCGATATGATTGCGGCTTTTAGTAACGGTGAAGAGCTTAAAATTGGTGTGGTTGCTGTGGCATCTTTTGAAAACCAAGCAGGTTTACAGCCAAGCGGTGATACTGAGTGGTCGGCAACGCTGGCATCTGGTGGGGCTTTAATGAACCCGCCGGGAACTGGTTTGAATGGTTTGCTTCGCTCGGCTGCTTTAGAGCAGTCCAATGTGGACTTGTCTGCAGAGCTAGTAAAGTTGATAGAAGCGCAGCGTAACTTTCAAGCAAACTCTAAAACACTAGAGACATTGAATACGGTAACTCAATCGATTCTTCAGATCTGATTTGTACTTTCTTCTGTTTATTAAAAGAGTCGCTTATGCGGCTCTTTTTTTTGGCATGTAGTTTGCATTTAACGATATATAAAATAGGTACGGCAACCACAAAATTCCGGATGAAGTTATGGATAAAGTTGTTTTTATAGCGATGAGCGGTGCACGAGAAAATATGCTTGCACAGCAAACTCATGCTAACAATTTGGCTAACGTGAGCACGACTGGTTTTAAAACAGATTTGGCTCAAGCCCGCTCAATGCAAGTGTTTGGCGAGGGCTTACCTTCACGTGTTTATGCAATGACGGAAAGACCGGCAACCGATACAACGACAGGGACTTTCATTCAAACAGGCCGAACACTTGATGTTGCTATTGATGGAGGTGGTTGGTTAGCCGTTATTGGGGCCGACGGCAAAGAGGCCTATACCCAATCAGGTGAGCTGCAGCTCAATGCCGCTAATCAGCTTGTGACGGGCAGTGGTTTGCCGGTAATGGGTAATGGCGGCATCCCTATCGCTATTCCTGCGGCTGAGCAAGTCGATATTGGTTCCGACGGGACTATTACAATCCGCCCATTAGGAGAGTCTGCCGCTGAGTTAGCGGTCGTTGACCGTATCAAGCTAGTGAAGCTCGATGAGCAGTCTATCTATAAAGGTGTCGATGGTTTGATGCATGTGGACGGTGGCCTTCCTCAGCCGCCAGATTTGGCGCTTAAGTTGCGTTCAGGGTATTTGGAGTCCAGTAATGTGAATGCTGTCAATGAGCTGGCCAGTATTATCAGCTTGTCACGACAGTTTGAAATGAACATAAAAATGATGAAAACCGCAGAAGATAATTCTACTGCTGCGGCAAAAATTCTTCAGTTAAGTTAAGCAGTATTAGGAGATAGCAATGCACGGTGCACTTTTTGTCGCTAAAACAGGTTTGTCAGCACAGGATACACAGCTGAAAGTTATCTCTAATAACTTGGCAAACGTCAGTACGGTCGGTTTTAAAAAAGATCGCGCTGTTTTTGAAGATCTGCTTTATCAAGTACAGCGCCAGCCAGGTGCAGATTCTTCTGAAGGTACTCAGCTGCCATCAGGGCTGCAATTGGGTAATGGTGTTCGAGTGGTTGGTACGCAAAAGCTATTTCAAACAGGTGAAATGCAGGTATCTGAAGAGCCATTTGATGTCGCTATTAATGGTCGAGGCTTTTTTCAAGTAACCATGCCTAGTGGGGAGCTTGGTTATACACGTAATGGCCAGTTTCATGTTAATGCTGATAATGAGCTGGTAACTACAGAGGGTTATTTAGTTGAACCTGCGATTACGTTACCAGCTGAAATACAGACATTCACTGTAGGTGTTGATGGAACAGTAACAGCTGTCGTTGCCGGAAGTGCTACGCCAGTTCAGCTTGCGCAGCTAGAAATAGCAGACTTTGTGAACCCGGCAGGTTTACAAGCGATTGGACAGAACTTATTTATTGAAACCGCCGCAAGTGGTGCCCCACAAGTAGCAGTGCCAGGTGAAGCTGGTACCGGGATTTTGCGTCAAGGAATGCTGGAAGGATCGAACGTAAACTCTGTCGAGGAGTTGGTGAATATGATCACAACCCAGCGTGCTTATGAGATTAACTCAAAAGTGATTTCTACTGCAGATGAGATGCTCTCTTATGTTTCGCAGCAGTTGTAATTTATTGATGTTATTTAGTGTGTGAAGTCTATGAAAATGAACGCATGGAAAATAAGAATGAAGCGCTTTGTGCTAGTTACCATCGTATCAGTGCTTATGGTTGGCTGTGTTAATAAGCCAGTAAAGCCTGATCGCCCTTACTATGCGCCAGTGGCCCCGCAGCAATTACAGCAACCAAGGCCAGTGAATGGTTCCATTTTTAATGCGGCCACCAATATTGATATCTACAGTGACGGCCGGGCACACAGAGTTGGAGATATCATCACTATTGTATTAAGTGAAAAGACCCAATCTTCTAAAACAGCGAAAACAACAGCGGATAAGAGCAGTACATTATCATTGCCACAACCGACTATTTTAGGGAATGCTCTGTCTGTTTTTGGTGCGCCAGTTAGTGCTTCATCAGGTGCATCAACAAATGAATTTGAAGGTGAAGGTAAGTCAGATATGAGTAACAGTCTCACTGGTGATATTACTGTGACCGTTCATGAAGTGTTACCCAATGGCGTACTCTCTGTGCGCGGAGAAAAGTGGCTGCAGCTTAACCAAGGTGATGAGTATATTCAGATCAGCGGCTTACTTCGGCCTCAGGATATTGCCTCTGATAATACGATATCCTCCACCAAATTAGCTGATGCTAGGATAGGGTACAGTGGGACGGGTGGTGTGCATGATACTAATACGATGGGTTGGTTAAGTAAGTTTTTTGTCAGCCCTTTATGGCCTTTTTAATGTTGTGCTTGAGTAGATGCTCTGCAATAAACTGGAACATGGTGAATAGTATGTTTAGTAAAACGTTGTCTGTATTACTGCTTGGGTTGGCACTTTCAACTAGTGCACTGGCCGAGCGTATTAAAGATATCAGCTCGGTTGCAGGTGTTCGTAATAACCAATTAGTGGGCTATGGTTTGGTGGTGGGGCTTGATGGTACGGGGGATAAAGCCAGTTTTACATCACAGACTTTTAGAAATATGTTAAATAATTTTGGTGTGGCTATTCCTGCCACTGTTAACCCAAAATCTAAAAATATTGCAGCGGTTGCTATTCATGCTGAGCTCCCTCCTTTTTCTAAACCAGGCCAAACAATTGATCTTACCGTGTCCTCTATTGGTGACTCAAAGAGCCTGCGCGGTGGTAGCTTATTGTTGGCGCCTTTAAAAGGAGCTGATGGTCAGATTTATGCCATGGCTCAAGGTAATCTTGTTGTATCTGGGTTTGGTGCAGAGGGGCGTGATGGTTCTCGTTTATCTGTGAATATACCTAGCGTAGGGCGTATACCTAATGGGGCAACAGTAGAACGGACTGTGCCTAATGCCTTTGCACATGGCGACAGTTTGACGCTAAACCTAAATCATCCGGATTTTACGACATCGCGCCGAGTGTCTGAGGAAATAAACGGTTTGTTGGGCACTAATACTGCAGCGGCGATCGATGCGACTTCTATTCGCGTGAGGGCGCCTAGGGATGCTTCACAGCGTGTCTCGTTTATTTCAGTTCTAGAAAATTTAGAAATCACACCGGCAAAAGAGATTGCCAAAGTAATTATTAATTCGCGTACCGGTACCATCGTAATTGGGCAGGATGTCAGAGTTTCCCCTGTTGCTATCACCCACGGTGGTTTAACGGTGGCAATTACTGAGAACTTCGATGTGAATCAGCCGAATGCATTAGCGGGTGGCGATACAGTCATTACGCCTCGTACAGGTATTGAGGTCGATGAAGGTTCGGGACATATGTTTGAGTTTTCTCCAGGAACATCGTTGCAGGAAATCATAGAGGCAGTAAACCAAGTGGGTGCGGCGCCGGGTGACTTAATGGCCATTCTTGAAGCCTTAAAACAGGCTGGTGCTCTTAAAGCTGAGTTGATAGTGATCTGATTATGGCTATTAATAACGATCCAAATCACAACCCACAGTTTTACGCTGATATGAACAGTTTGCAAAAACTTAAGCATCAGGCGAAAACGGATACACCTGAAGCGCTTAAGCAGGTTGCTGAGCAGTTTGAGCAGATGTTTCTTAGTATGGTAATGAAAAGTATGCGTGAGGCTAATGCATCTTTCGGCGAGGACAATCCATTCAGCAGTGGTGATGTGCGTTTTTATCAGGGGATGCTGGATAACCAGATGACGCAAGAAATGTCTCAGGGTAAGGGAATTGGTTTGGCGGATGTGTTAGCAAGGCAGTTAAGCCACCAGTTAAATGTACGAATGGGTGATGATGATGATAATAAGGCGCGCCCTGTATCGGAATCTGAGCGTTTATTAAATCGTGCTTTTGATCAAGGGGCCAGTGCTGCGGCGTCAACGTTATTAGGCCAAAATTTTGTGCGAACTGATGATAAAACAGAAGCCCCGCCATCTATTACACCTATTAATGAAACCATCGATGCGCTACTTGCAGCGAGTGAAAATAAGTTGAATAACGCAAAAGCCTCTGTTGCCTTGCCTGCAAATTTTGAATCGCCTGAAGAGTTTGTCTCCTCGTTGTTGCCTTTAGCTGAAGGAGTTGCCGCTGAATTAGGCGTTGATCCCAAAGTGCTTCTTGCTCAAGCCGCATTAGAAACAGGCTGGGGGAAGCACATAATTAAGGATGGTGCAGGTGAAAGTAGCAATAACCTATTCAATATTAAAGCAGATAAGCGCTGGGATGGAGATCGAGCTCAGGTCAACACACTAGAATATCGTGACGGTTTGGCTCAACAAGAGAAGGCTCAGTTTCGCTCTTACGATTCATACGAGCAAAGCTTTCGAGATTATGCTGATTTCTTGAAAAGCAACCCTCGCTACCAGCAAGCGTTGGAATCTGTGGCTAATCCCCGTCAATATTTGCAGCAGCTACAAGCGGCTGGCTATGCCACAGACCCAGCCTATGCAGACAAAATAACCACGATTTTTGAAAACCGAATTTTAGCGATGGAATTAAACACACCTAAAGAAGGTTGATGTTTGGCCGCTATAAAAAAGATAAATATGAGTTTGTATCGCTGTTAAGGCGCTAAGCTCAGGAGGTAATGATGTCTAGTTTCAACTTGCTAAATTTAGGTAATCAGGCGCTCAGGTCTAATCAGGCGGCGCTGTCGACGGTTGGGCAAAATATATCCAATGTTAATACGCCGGGATATAGTCGTCAGATTGCTAATTTCTCTACGCTGCCAGATCAGACTGGCGTGCAGGTTGATTCTATTGATCGTATTACTAACAAATTTCTGACTCAGCAGTTATGGTCTGATTTGTCTTCTTATAATCAGACGTCGACTTATGCAAATATGTCGGGCGAGTTAGATAATTTACTAGCGACTGAAACAACCAGTGTTTCTAATGCGCTAGACCAGTACTTCAGTGCCGTGCAAAATGTAGTAGATGACCCTGTTTCAATCCCTAATCGAGAGTTGTTTGTTGCACAATCAGATGCGCTCGTTAAACGCTTTAATGATTTGGGTGCGCATATTAATCGCCAAAGCACCACCATTAACAGTGTGATCGATGATTTGGCCAGCCAGATAAACTCATTAGCCACCAGCATAGCTGAGACAAATACCAGCATTCGAATAGCCACATCATCCGGTAATTCTGCGAATGAACTCAAAGACCAGAGAGAAGAGTTAACTAATCAGCTATCTGAACTCGTGGGTATTAAAGTCATAGAGCAAGGCGAGCAGTTTAGTGTTTTTATCGGTAATGGACAGCCTTTGGTGGTCGGTGTTGCCGCCAGTCAGGTGCAGTCGGTGCAAGGTGACCCAGATAGCTCACAGAATGAACTGGCAATAGTCGTTTCAGGTAACAAGGTTACTGTTTCAGATGAGTTGAGTGGTGGCCGAATTGGCGGGTTACTTCAGTACCGGGAAGAAGCACTAAATGATGCGCGTGATGAGCTGGGTAGGATAGCGATTGGTTTTTCTGAAAGCATGAATACACTGCATCGTGCAGGTATGGATCTTGATAATCAGCTAGGCGCGGATATATTCAGTGATGTAAATAGCAGTGCTTTGCAAAGTAGCCGTCTTACCGCCAAGTCAGATAACCAATCAAAGTTTAGTGGTGGCAGTGGTGTTGAAATTCAAGATATATCCAAGCTACAAGCGTCTGATTACGAGCTGACGTACGATAGTGATAATAGTATTACCTTGGTTCGAAATAGCGATGGAAAGCAAATTCGAGTCAATCAGATGGCGGCGGTTACACCTGACGACCCTTTACTAACGACGGCTGATCCTGGGTACAAACAAGCGGCGGTTGCTGCCGTCGATGAAGAAGGCGAGTTTTTTCTTGGATCAGATGGAAAGACATTGTCTTTCCAGGTTGATGGTATGAAGGTCACCCTAAATACCGATACTCGATTTGCTAAAGGAGATACCTATCTTATTCAGCCAGTACGCACGGGTGCAGAAGATCTCTCATTGCAGCTTAACGATGCGAGAAAACTTGCGTTAGCATCTCCTGTAAGGATCACAGCAGACAGTGATAATAAAGGTTCAGGCGTTGCTACAGTCGCCGTGACTGATCCAGAGAAATTGCGCCTGTCTAACAGTAGTGAGCTTACACCTCCAGTATCGATTGTCTTTAATGCGCCGGCCCCGCCCTCGATTGCTGACCCGGCGCCAAAGATGACCTACACCGTTTATGATGTGAGTGATCCAACCAACCCTCAAGCATTGAGTGCTAATAACGAATATGTGCAGGGGGCAACGATAGGCCTAAATGGTTACAGTGTTGAAATAGGCAATGAGCCGCAAGCAGGTGATCGTTTTAGTTTTACTTTTAATCACAATGGCGTATCTGATAACCGTAATGCGTTAGGGTTATCTAATTTGCAGCAAGAAAGTAGTTTGAATGGTGGTAATTATCAAGACCTCTACAGCAGTTTGGTTGAGCGTGTAGGTACGCGAACGGCAACATCACGCATTACAGTAGAAGCAAACAAGGCGGTGCTGGACTCAACCAGCAGTGCAAAATCCAGTGTGTCGGGGGTTAACCTTGATGAAGAAGCAGCCAAGTTGGTGCAGTTTCAGCAAGCGTATCAGGCATCTGCACAACTGATAAAAACATCACAAACACTATTCGACACCTTGTTGAGAAGTGTTTAAGAAGGAGGCTGAGTTATGCGTATTTCAACCCAGCAACAGTATTTTAAATCGATAGACCAGATGCAGAACTCGCAATCTAAACTGGCAGACTTGCAGAACCAGATATCGACAGGTAAAAAACTGCAAACCCCTTCCGATGATCCAGTAGCGGCAGCGCAGGTAGTTAAGCTAGAACGCGAATTGGCGCAGTATGAAAAGTACGACGATAATATTAATGTTACCCAGCGACGTTTGGAGTTAGAAGATTCCATATTGGATGACATTAATATAGCCACAGATAGAATGCGTGAAATAACCCTGCAAGCGGGTAACGGAACACTTAATGATCAAGGGCGTGAAGCAGTAGCCAATGAGTTGAAGCAGCTATCAGGGTACGTCGCTGGATTAATGAATACCAAAGACTCGCAAGGAGAATACCTTTTTGCCGGCAGTCGAGGGGCAACAACGCCGTATGTATTAGAAGGCGATAGGTATGAATATAAAGGTGATGATGGGCAGCGCCAGATTCAAGTTGGAGCGGCGCTGTATATGCCTTCAAACGATTCAGGTAACTACCTTTTTGAAGCCGTAGATGATGAGTTGAGTGTTGCGTTATCTGGTGATTCTGTTGCAAGCAACAGTGCCTTTGTTGGTAGCGCGACGTTTGCAAACGAAACAGAAGAAGAAAGGTTTACTGCTGCTGCGCAAATGGCCGGTTGGGGTGACTTGACAGTGCGGACAACAGAAACTGCCCCGTTACCCTCTGGTGTGTTTACCTTTGATGTGCTTGATAGTGGTGGCAATGCGGTTAAGGATCAGTTCGATAATGTGGTTGCAGGCAATTTTTTAACCAATCCCATTAGCGTAAATATTCATGGGATGGACATAGTTATTCATGAACCGACAGCGGCTGAATCTGGAGATATTGTATTAACGGTGTCATCTGAAAAGAAAAATATTTTAGATGTTGCTATGGACCTTGCTGATGTATTAGCTGAACCGGTTCTCTCTGATGAAGATCGCACTGTGCTGAATGAGGCAGTGGCTAAGGGTATTGATCAATTCAAACAAGCTGCCGAGCGAAATATCGAAGCAAGAACAACGTTAGGTTCGCGTCTCGGAACATTGGAGCAGATTAGCGGCTCTAATTTGGACTTTGAGTTGTTTACTAAAAGTGCGTTATCGCGCCTTGAGGATGCTGATTTGGCATCTGTAATTAGCCAGTTTAAGCTGCAAGAAGTCACTTTGGAGGCGTCGCAGGCCACGTTTGGGCGAATATCATCATTATCTTTATTTAATTACATCAATTAATAAGCGTAGTTGCGTCATTAGATATGTACGGTGCTAACGGCTTATATATTTCTATTTATGTGGTATGACGCATGGGCTTATTAGGTTGACTGATAAGCCTTTGTCATTTTTGCTCCCTTGCTCGCTTGTTTTCGCTCGTTTGCTAATGCCTGAAGCTGCGCGGTTATTTTAGGCATCATCAGCGCATCTATTTTTTGTACCTTCATTACCAAGCGTTCTATTTCGCGTGAGCTGCTTTCGTCTTTTGGCGCGTTAAGTTGCTCGGCTTGCTGTATTAATTTGGCTCTGTTGAGCTGTAACTGTTCAACTTTTTGCCAGTCTTTCTGTAAAGATAATTCGCTTATTTCTATTGTTATATCAAGTACTTGCTGTATTTTTTTGAGCATTGTCAGTTCCTTGTTCTTTTTTACTAAAGCATACATTGCGCAGGCCGCTATATAAAGTATTCGAACCATAATGCTGATGTAGAAGAAATTGAAAATAAACTCTAAAGCAGTAGCGGCATTGGTCGATAACTAAAACATAGCCGGTGTGATGCAGACTCTTTTAAACCGCATCCAACGGAAATGTACACTAAAAGCCAGTCAGATCTGGTGAAGGAGAAGCTCTTATGTCTATGGTAATCAATTCCAACATTATGTCACTTACAGCTCAGCGTAACTTGACACTATCTCAGAATGATCAGAACTCAGCGATGGAACGTTTGACCAGTGGTAAACGTATCAATTCCGCTTCTGATGATGCTGCAGGTCTGGCTATCTCTAACCGAATGACTTCTCAGATCCAAGGTCTGAACCAGGCTGTACGTAATGCTAACGATGGTGCGTCATTGATCCAAACAGCTGAAGGTGCGCTGGAAGAATCTACCAACATCTTACAACGTATGCGTGAACTGTCTATCCAGTCTGGTAACGGAACTTACTCAAGTGGTGACCGTTCTAAAATGAATGCTGAGGTTAAGCAGCTTGTATCTGAGCTGGATCGTATCTCTGAAACTACCAGCTTTAACGGCCAGAACGTACTAGACGGCACGTTAGGTACGGTTTCATTGCAAGTAGGTTCTGAAGCGAACCAGACGATTGAAATGAAAATCGGTGCAATGGACTCTAAGTCGCTTGGTATGGGCTCTACTAGTGCCGATGTATTAAGTGGCAATATCACTAAAGCAAACATTGATATAGCGAATAACTCTGTAACCATTAATGGCCAGTCTGTAATGGCTATTGGTGAAACTTATGATGGTAGTGCTGCTGGCGAAGCTGGTAACTTGGGCAATCTTGTAGATGCAATTAATACTAACGTTCGTGGTGTTACTGCTTCTACATATGGAGAAGTAACCGCTTCAACAGCTGGTGATGGGATCCTAGTTGAAGGTACGGATACATTTACAGCCACATTGACAAAGTTAGACGGTACTACTGCTGCCATTAGTGTGACTGGTACCGAGAATATGGACGACTTGGTTTCAAAGTTAAATGAACAGGGTGGCGGGTTGATCTCTGCTTCTGTTACTGACGATGGCAAGTTGAGCATTAGTGCAGAAAATGTTGCATCAATAGGTATTACGGATGCTGGCGGCGCTGCTGGTACCATAGCTGCGACTACGCAAGCTTCTATCTCGCTAACATCCGAAGATGGTGGTGATATTACAGTTGAGCGTGGTTCTGCAGGTTCTACTTCTGACTTAACGGCACTTGGCTTCCGCGAAAATAACGTCTCAGGTGTGATTGAAGGTGCTGCTTCCGATGCAGGTACAACAACCTTAGCGGCTGGTGATGTAACTATTAATGGTACAAGAGTGGGCGCTGGCGAAAGTGGAGCGCTGCAAGATACTGTTTCGGCAATCAATAAAGTGAGTGGTGACACGGGTGTTACCGCTAATGCTTTTACTTCTGTTGAAATCGATTTGTCTGCCGGTACTGCCGCAGGTACATACGCCGACTTCAGTATGAATGGTGTAGTCATTACTGCTGGTGCTGATTTGGCTGCTCTAGTTTCTGGTATTAATGATGAAACTACTTCTACAGGTATTACGGCAACTCTTTCAGGTGAACAGTTACGCTTAGAGGGTGATGTTTCATCTATTACCTTTGGTGCGGATGATGGTGCTGCTGATACAGGTACAGCACTTGCGGCGTCTCTTGGAGCTGGTATTACAGTAGCTGATGGCGTAGGTGGTGTTAAGCTTACATCCGATAGCGGTGCACCAATTAGTGTTGACGTTACTGCAGATGGTGCATTAGCTACAGGCTTGTTAGATGCTAATACTACAGCTAACGGTAAGTTTGGAGCAGCAGTTAACAGCATTGATATCTCAACGGCTGCTGGTGCGCAAAAAGCGATTGGTGTTATCGATAATGCACTAGAAACTATTAACTCGACTCGTGGTGATATGGGTGCGATCAGCAACCGTCTAGACTTCACTGTCAATAACCTGTCAAGTGTTGCAGAAAACGCATCAGCCGCACGTTCACGAATTGAAGATGCTGACTTTGCAGTTGAATCAGCTAACTTGAGTCGTGCACAGGTACTACAGCAAGCAGGTACAGCGATGTTGGCTCAGGCTAATGCTGCGCCTCAGCAGGTACTGTCACTACTACAGTAATAAAGTAGTAACGGTAAATAGGTTAGTGAGTTAATAACCCGCTAAATAGAATCCCTCACCACCGTTGGTGGGGGATTCGTGTTTTCAGCCTGCGGGTTTAGGAGGTGTGAAATGTCAGTAGAATCAATGAATGCTAGCAATGTGGCGGCGAATACGCAGGTAGCGCAACAGCCACAAACACAGCAAACGAGTAGATCTGGCGAAACTGAAGTCGTTAATCAAGCAGCGTTGTCGCAGTCGGAAGCATCTGAAAAACCATCACAAAAAATGACCGCAGATGAAGTGCAGGTAGTCGTTGATAAGCTAAATGAGTTTATGCAAAACGACCAGCGCAATCTTAACTTTAGCATCGATAAAGATACTGAAGATATGGTTGTAAAGGTTATGGATACTGAAACCCAGGAAGTGATTCGTCAGTTTCCTTCGGAAGAAACCATCAAGCTAGCGAAACATCTTGAAGGTATGTTAGGTTTGATTTTTAACGATCACGCTTAAATAAAGTTCTACATCAGTAAGAGGAGAAGGTTATGGATACCAATATTGTTTCCGCTCTGGGAGCTGGCTCCGGTATCGATACCAAGAGTCTGGTTAAGTCGCTGGTAGACGTAGAAAAAGTTCCTCAGCAGGAGCGTTTGGACTCTAAAAAAGAGACGATAAATGCTCAGATTTCTGCTTATGGAACATTGAAAAGTAGTTTGTCTGAATTCCAGAAAATACTCGAACCTCTCTCTGATAATGATACCTTTAATGCCCGGGCTGTCTCATTCCCTGAAACTGATGTTATTAGCCCTAATGCATTGGCTGCCAATGCGCAGGCTGGTACCTATCAAATAGAAGTACTAGAAGTAGCTCAAGCACAAGCGCTAGCTGTTAATACAGCTTTTACTGATAAAGATGAAAGTGCAAATACGACAGGCAACTTAACTATACGTTTGGGTAACTGGACGTATGATGTGGATAATAACCCAACATCGTTCGCTGAAAATGAGGACAAAACAGCACTTGCACTAGAAATCACAGCTGATGATTCAATACAAGATATAGCCGATAAGATAAACAAAGCTGAGTCAGATGTTCAAGCATCGGTCTTATTAGTTGATGGTCAATATCAGTTAATGATTTCAGCACCCTCTGGTGCTAATAATGCGTTGGAAATTACTGGTGATGATCCTAGCCTCGACATGTTCGCCTTTAATGCCGGTAGTTACGCAAGTGTTACAGAAACCCAGCAAGCTCAAGATGCTGAGTTAAAAATTAATGGTTTAACAGTCTTTCGTGAAAGCAACGAAATAAGTGATGTTATCCAGGGTTTAACCTTTGATATTAATAAGAAAAGCCCCGATGAAAAATTCACATTTTCAATCACAGAAGATAAAGCTACTGCAGAGCAGTCTGTTCGTAACTTTGTAGAGGCTTATAATGAGTTGTATGACGCCGCTAAAGCCTTAACCGGTATAAGTACTGATGCTGAAACGAATGAGTCCTCTAGAGGCGATTTGGCAACAGATAGTTTAGCTAAAAGTGTTTTGTCGCGTATCAGGCAGATGGTGAGTTCTGAAGTACCTGGCGTGAGTGACTTTAATTCGTTATCAAATGTGGGTATTCGTACTCAATTAGATGGCAAGCTTGAAATTAACACAGAAGATTTTGATGCAGCGCTTAAGGATAACTTTGATAAATTAGGTGCCTTATTTGCGCCACAAACATCGTCTTCAACTAATGATGTTGAAGTCAGTATTGGTAGCTACGCTACTAAAACAGTATCAGGTGTTTATTCGGGATCTATTACAACAGCGCCAGCCAAAGGCTCTGTTGTAAGTGATGCCGCTTTTGTTGCATTTAATACCGCTGATACACCCACCGGAGATTTTACCTTTACTGTTGAAGTCGATGGAGCAACATCAGAAGAGTTAACCCTATCGGGTGATTTTTCGACGGCAGATGAATTGCGCTCGGCGTTACAGGCGTTGATAAACAATGATGATACTTTAAAAGCTTCAAAAGCTTTTGTCGATGTAACGGTGGAGCCCGGTGGAGAGTTTACGCTGGCGTCTCGCCAGTTTGGCAGCACTTCTAAAGTGTCTATAGCGGCTAATGGTGCTGATTTTGCTACAGCAACGAACCTTTCTACATCTTCAGTTTCTACCAGCGGGCGCGATGTAGCGGGTACTATCAATGGTGAAGCTGCTTTTGGAGCGGGCGAAGTTCTTCTACCCGCAATTGATACTGATCCATACGGTCTGAACTTGAGTGTACGCGAAGGTGCATCAGGTGATTTCGACTTTACCTTTTCTCAAGGTTTTGCCGGTGAGCTGACTAAGCTTATCGATTCTTTTCTGTCTTCTTCAGGGACTATTAAAACCCGAGAAACCAGCCTTAATAAGGATTTAAAAGGTATTGATGTTGCGCAAGAAGCGCTTGATCGGAAAATGACAAAATACGAAAGTCGACTTTCTCTACAGTTCCTGGCAATGGAGCGGATTGTTGCAAGCTTTAAAACAACGGGTGATTCATTGACAGGTATCGTTGACCGGTTACCGTTTACTGCTAAAAAATAAATACGAGCTTTATAACAATTACGCTTTGGAGTGAAAATGAGTATTAACTTGAATGCCATGAAGCAGTATCAGAGTGTGGATCTGCGCTCGGCGGTGGAAACCGCTTCACCTAAAGAGCTGATCTCCATGTTGGTAGACGGCGCTTTGACGGCAATGGCAAAAGCCAAAGGCGCGATTGAGCGAAAAAATATCAGTATGCGTACAGAACAGCTAAATAAAGCTAATGATATTATTTTGGGTTTGAAAGACTTTCTCGATCACGAACAAGGTGGCGAGATAGCCGCTAACCTTGATGCTTTATATGACTATATGGTGCGAACGCTCATGCAGGCAAATAGAAGTAATGATGAAGCTAAGGTTCAGGAAGTCATGAATCTGATGCTGCAAGTTAAGTCTGGTTGGAATGCGATGGAAGTCCCTGCATAAAGCGTGTGAGTTTCAAATAAGCTGGATATGTTCTAAGAGCGCTTTTATGAAAACATAAGAGCGCTTTTTTTTGCCCTTTCGCCAAGTATCGTCAATAATTTATAAGCACTGTTGAGCGGGTTGCGATTAATCCATCGCATTTCTTGTTAATCTCTATTCTTCTGCTAGACTGTCAAAAAAATGACATTTTATCAGTGATTTATGAATGCACCTTCTAAAATGAATGTACTGCTGGTCGATGATGATGATAAGCGTCGACAATCTGTCAGTACTATCTTCAGCTTTCTTGGCGTTAACCATCAAATGATGACTTTCGTTGAGTGGTTTCAGAATAACCATGTTAGCTCTGATCTGAGCATGGCGTTTATTGGGCGTTGCTTATTACCGGTCTCGCTTGAAAAGCTAATAGCATCATTTCGTCATAACGATGCACAGACATCATTGTGTCTTTTAGAACCGTGGGATGACATAGAGCAGTTAAGTGAGCGCTCTAAAGTTCAGTTGTTACGTGTTTTAGATGGCCCTTTGACTGAGCATGTTTTGACAGATCTCTTGCATGAAGCACAAGTGCTTAAGGGAGGGGATGAGGCTTTTGATCAATCTCTTTTCCCGCAGCTCATTGGGAAAAGTCAGCCAATGCAGAGCTTGAAGCAATCAATGATGCGTGTTGTTGATCGTGATGTGAATGTCATGGTCACGGGAGAGTCGGGCACAGGTAAAGAGTTAATCGCTCGCAGCTTGCATGATTATTCAAAAAGAGCGTCTGGGCCGTTTGTTCCGGTAAATTGCGGTGCCATTGCACCCGAATTGCTCGAAAGTGAGCTTTTCGGTCACGAGAAAGGCGCATATACAGGTGCGATTAGCGCGCGTGCTGGCCGGTTCGAAATGGCAGATGGTGGAACCCTGTTTTTGGATGAAATTGGCGATATGCCTTTAGCTATGCAAGTGAAGTTATTGCGCGTTTTACAGGAGCGGTGTTTTGAACGTGTAGGCGGCAGTAAAACCATAGAAGTTGATGTCCGTATTATCGCCGCCACACATAAAAACCTAGAGGAGATGATCCTCTGTGGTGATTTTCGTGAAGATTTGTATTATCGACTCAATGTCTACCCCATTGAAACTCCGCCGTTGCGTGAGAGAAAAGATGATGTAGTGATGTTGCTGCATACTTTGGCGCAACGAGCTGAGAAGCAGGGGCTGGGGCGTTTGCGCTTTCATATGTCTGCATTGGACTCGTTGCAAAGGCACCCGTGGCCGGGGAATGTGCGTGAGCTTTCTAACTTAATAGAACGTCTTGCTATTATGCACCCTGATGGTGTTGTTGGTGTTTCAGAACTTCCTGCTAAATGCCGTCATATTTCTGAACCTGAACCGACTCGTTATCAAGCACAAAACCCTCTGCCTTTAGTCACGGGCGAAGCGAGCCCTATTAGTTTTGTGACTAATGATAACTTTATAGCTACTGAGAATACTGATGTTGTGGATGAAGCTCCCGTCTTTGCTATCACCTCCCCATCAATGGTTGTTCCTGCAGAAGGAATCGACCTTAAACAATATATTGAGTCGATAGAGAAAGCATTAATAGCAGATGCTTTAGATAGAACAGGTTTTGTTGTAGCGCGAGCCGCGGCTCTGTTAATGATAAGAAGAACAACGCTAGTAGAAAAAATGCGTAAGTTTGGTATTTTGCGGGTATCAGGTAAATGAATGAAATCGATCGTTTGAAGCAAGAGCTCGAAAACACTAAAGCTGAGCTAGAGAGCATAAAGCGCGTGCGAGATCGCGAAATGGCGCACGGTGACCTGCTTGCTGTTCGAATGCGTCAATTACTTGACCTATTACCTGCTGGTGTCATTTTGATTGATAATCAAGGATTAGTATCGGACTGCAACCCTGCTGCGGAGGACCTTTTAGGAACGCCTTTACTGGGTGAGCTTTGGATGCAGATTATTCAGCGCAGCTTTGCTCCTAAGAATGATGATGGTCATGAGATATCCTTGCGAGATGGTCGACGTGTCAGCCTTTTAACGAGAGCAATGAAGGATGAGCCGGGGCAGCTGGTTTTATTAACGGACCAGACAGGCACTAGGCTGCTGCAGTCGCGTTTGTCTCAATATCAACGACTCACTGAAATGGGACGTATGATGGCATCATTAGCCCATCAAGTAAGAACACCTCTGTCAGCAGCCCTTCTTTACACTAGTCACCTTAGTGCTGAGAGTATCACTGATCAACAGCGTATTAAGTTCTCTTTAAAAGTTAAATCAAGGCTCTTGCATCTGGAGCATCAAGTGCAGGATATGCTGCTTTTTGCTAGAGGAGAAACCAAATTAGATAATCGTGTTTCTAGCGAGGCACTGTTTCAAGCAATTGATGATGTGTTGGATGTGCCGCTGGCGCAATATGATGCAGACTGCGAACTGTCTAACAATGCCAAAGGTTACTGGCTACAGTGCAATCAGGAAACGCTTATTGGTGCTATTCTAAATTTGGTTAACAATGCATTGCAGGCAGCAGGTAATGAGCATCCTCTGCTGATTGAGGCGCATATAGCAGAACAAAATATTAACATCAGTGTGATTGATAGGGGGCCGGGGATGGACCCTAACACTGTAGCGCAAGCGCTAGAGCCTTTTTTCACGACGAAGTCTCATGGAACAGGCCTTGGTCTTGCTGTCGCTCAGGTGGTTGCTAAGGCGCATCATGGTAGCTTTACGTTGGTGTCTCAGCCGGGCCAAGGTACGGTGGCTCAGTTCTGCTTGCCATTTATTCGGCAAGGCGTATAACCCAACCCATTTTCACATGTCGCTTGAATTTATAATAATTAGGAAGCAAAGATGTCGCTAACGGTATTGGTTGTCGAGGACGATTTTGACTTGAGAGAAGCGCTGGTTGATACCCTCGAGCTCGCTGGAATAAACGCCGTTGAAGCTGAAGATGGTGAGTCCGCTATCTTGCGCTTAAAGAGCAATGCAATTGATATGGTTATCTCTGATGTCAATATGCCGGGTATCGATGGCCATGCTTTGCTTCAGTATGTGAAACAAAATTTACCAGGCATCCCTATGTTGTTAATGACAGCGTTTGGTCAAGTTGATAAAGCGGTTGATGCCATTCGTGAAGGCGCTGTTGACTATCTATTGAAACCTTTCGAGCCTGATGCGCTGATCAGCATTATTAATCAATATGCAGGCGGTGTTGCTAAGCCATCTTGTGAACCGGTGGCTGAAGAGGTATCAAGTCAGCAGTTATTGCAACTAGCGCGTCGTGTTGCCGATACTGCTTCCACTGTTCTTATTACTGGTGAGTCGGGTACCGGAAAAGAGGTTTTGGCGCGTTATATTCACGACCACTCGGAACGTTCTGATAAACCATTTATCGCTATTAATTGTGCAGCGATTCCGGAAAATATGCTCGAAGCTATGTTGTTTGGGCATGAAAAGGGTGCGTTTACCGGGGCGGTGGCAAGTCAGCCAGGAAAGTTTGAGCAAGCTAATGGCGGCACATTGCTGTTAGATGAAGTAACAGAAATGGATCTGGGGTTACAGGCTAAATTACTTCGTGTTCTTCAGGAGCAAGAGGTTGAACGGGTAGGTGGACGCGCTGTAATCAAGCTCGATGTTCGTGTACTCGCAACAACAAATCGACAATTAGAAGCGGCTGTAGCTGAAGGTAAGTTTCGAGAAGACTTGTACTATCGTTTAAATGTCTTCCCATTACAGTGGCTGCCTTTGCGAGAACGCCGTGCTGATATTGTACCTTTGGCAAAAGGTTTATTTGAAAAACATTGCCAAAAGATGAAGCGCCCACCCATTTGCTTGAGTAATGAAACACAAGTAGCGCTGTCTCAGCATTCGTGGCCAGGCAATGTCCGTGAGTTGGATAATGTTGTACAGCGAGCGCTCATTCTACAAGCAGGCAGTATTATTACACCATCAGATCTGCATATGGTCACTGGTGCTATATCCTTACAAGAAAACTTATCTTCTAGTCTTACTGGTGAGTTGGCTATTCAGGAAGAAGATGATTCAGGAAAATTGGGTAGTGATTTGCGTCAACATGAGTTCCAGTTAATTATTGATGCATTGAAAACATCGGGTGGAAGCCGAAAGGAAGCAGCAGAACGATTAGCGATTAGTCCTAGGACATTACGATACAAGCTGGCTAAGATTCGTGAATCTGGTTTGGATCTGGACAAGTTGTTGGCAAAGTGACTGGTGTGTCGCTATTGAAATAATTTATTAAATATCAGTATGTTATATTCTATTAAGACTATTGAACGAGTCTAAATAGACCAATGTCTAATTCAGGATTAAGCTCGTGGTTGGGTATAAATCTAGACTCTAATTCCGTATGTCGAACCCTTAGAGAATTATAATAAATGGGTAGATAGACGAATATATAATTAAAACAAGCAAGCTAAGGGCATCACCATGAGCGAAAAGGTATATCCAGTCAGTCCAGAAGTGGCGGCACAGGCACATATTGATAATGCAAAATATGAAGCTATGTATGAGCAGTCTATCAATGACCCGGATACATTTTGGGGCGAAGAAGGGAAGCGTCTTGATTGGTTCAAGCCATACACTAAAGTTAAAAACACCACTTTTGATCCGCACAACGTTGATATTCGTTGGTTTGAAGATGGTACCTTGAATGCTTCTTATAACTGCTTAGACCGTCATCTTGAAACGCGTGGTGATCAAGTCGCTATTATTTGGGAAGGTGACGACCCAAGTGAATCTGAAAATATTACATACCGAGACCTCTATGAGCGTGTTTGCCGCTTTTCTAATGCACTAAAAAATCAGGGCGTTGAAAAAGGTGATGTTGTCACTCTATACATGCCAATGATCCCTGAAGCGGCTATCGCTATGTTGGCTTGTACACGTATTGGTGCTGTTCACTCTATCGTTTTTGGTGGTTTCTCACCTGAAGCTTTGGCTGCTCGTATTGAAGGCGCTAATTCAAAAGTAGTGGTAACGTCCAACTACTCATTGCGCGGTGGCAAGGTTGTCCCATTAAAAGCTAACGTAGATAAAGCCTTAGAGCACCCAGCTGCAGCGGCGCTTGTTGAAAGTGTTATTGTTGTTAAGCGTGTAGATCAAGATGTTGCTTGGAACGAAAAAGTTGATGTGTGGTACGAAGGGCTTGTTGCTGCAGCGTCTGCAGAGTGTGCTCCAGAAGAGATGGAAGCGGAAGCGCCGATGTTTATTCTTTACACCTCAGGCTCAACAGGTGCACCTAAAGGTTTGAAGCATACGACTGGCGGATACATGGTCTATGCAGCCATGACGCACGAATATGCTTTTGATTATAAAGACGGTGACATCTACTGGTGTACTGCTGATGTTGGTTGGGTAACAGGTCATAGCTATATCGTTTACGGGCCGTTAGCAAATGGCGGTACTTCTTTGATGTTTGAAGGTGTTCCTAACTATCCTGATAACAGCCGTTTTGGTCGTGTTATTGAGAAGCATAAAGTAAACCAGTTATACACAGCTCCAACGGCTATTCGCTCATTGATGCAACAAGGCGAAGATGTTCTGGGTGATTCAGACCTGTCTAGCTTGCGTATTCTTGGATCGGTTGGTGAGCCAATTAACCCAGAGGCATGGAACTGGTACCACCGTATCGTTGGGCAAGGTCGTTGCCCAATCGTTGATACTTGGTGGCAGACAGAAACTGGTGGCATGATGATTCTTCCTCTGCCAGGTGCTACAGCACTTAAGCCTGGTTCTGCAACACGTCCTTTCTTTGGTGTGCAGCCTGCTCTGCTTGATGCAGATGGTAATGAGCTGGAAGGTGCGGTTGATGGAAACCTAGTGCTTAAGGATTCTTGGCCTGGTCAGAGCCGCTCGATCTGGGGTGATCATGAGCGCTTTATTCAGACGTACTTCTCGACCTATAAAGGTGTTTATACCACTGGAGATGGCGCGCGACGTGATGAAGATGGTTACTACTGGATTACGGGTCGTGTTGATGATGTTATCAACGTATCAGGCCACCGTATGGGTACTGCTGAGGTTGAGTCTGCACTAGTAGCGCATCCTGCAGTTGCTGAGGCGGCGGTAGTTGGTTATCCGCATGAACTTAAGGGGCAGGGTATATATGTTTATGTAACCTTGCAGTCTGGCTATGAGCAATCAGATGAATTGATGAAAGAGCTTCGTTTGCACGTTCGTAAAGAGATTGGACCAATAGCTTCACCTGATTTGATTCAATTTTCACCAGGTATGCCTAAAACTCGATCAGGTAAGATTATGCGTCGTATCTTGCGTAAAATTGCTGAAGACGATTTCGATGCTTTGGGTGATACCTCCACTTTGTCAGACCCAACTGTTGTTGATGATCTGATCGAAAACCGAATGAACCGTAAATAAGGTTGTTTCTTAATTACGTGTTAATTTAGTGAAAACTCCCTCTTCAGTTGATCTGTAGGGGGAGTTTTTCGTTTATAGATGTTATTATTCACGCTATATAAGATTGAATAATATGGATTTGGACACGTCTGTGTCCGGGGGATAAAGCATGCAGCTAGCCAGTAAAATCATTATTGCAGATGACCATCCGTTGTTTCGTGCGGCATTACGCCAGGCTGTAACTCAGGCGATTGAGGGTGTTGAAATTGTAGAAGCCGACTCACTGGCGGCGGTGCAAGAAGCTGTTGTTCAGCACAGTGATGCAGATTTGGTGCTACTCGATCTTCATATGCCGGGTACCCATGGGTTTACTGGCTTGGTATTTTTGCGAGGGCAAAACCCAGGTATGCCAGTTGTAGTTGTTTCAGGAAGTGAAGAGGTTAGTGTTTTAAGGCGTGCTATGGACTATGGTGCTTCTGGCTTTATTCCCAAATCAGCTCCGCTTGAAACTATCTCAGAAGCGATAGTTGCCGTTCTTAAGGGTGAAGAATGGTTGCCGCGTGATATTACAGAGAACGGCACTGTTGATGTTAGTGAGGAAGAGCGTAAGTTTGCAGCGGCTTTGGTTTCGTTAACGCCGCAACAGTTTAGAGTGTTGACCATGCTGACAGAGGGTTTGCTTAATAAGCAGATTGCTTATGAGCTAAACGTATCAGAAGCAACCATTAAGGCGCATGTTACCGCTATTTTACGTAAACTGCGTGTGCATAGCCGTACACAGGCTGTTATTGCTGCCCAACGTTTGAGTGTTGATCCTGCACGCACAGAAATGGAATAGTATTTAAATTCGAAAAAACGAAGCACCCTATTGGGTGCTTTTTTTATGCCGATTTGCTGGCTGAGACAAGCTTGTTAATCATGGCACGTAATGCCGCCGGCTTAATCGGTTTTGTCAGTAGTTGGGCGCCAAAGTTACTAATCTCCTCTTTCACTTCATCTGTACGGTCTGCTGTAATGACAAGAGCAGGGATTTCTTTCCCCCATATCGTATAAAGCTCATTGAGAGCCATGATACCTGTGTCTAGTTCATTTAAATGGTAGTCCACAAGAGTAATGTCGGGAAGAGGTGTTTCTTCGCTGTTGTATAAGCTGGCTGCTGCCTCGATCGATGCTGCCGTATAAGTTTCACAGCCCCATCCTTGCAGTAGCGCTGACATGCCTTCCAGTATTTTAGGTTCATTATCAATAATGAGTGCGGTTGTACCATTAAGCGTTTTACTTCTTATCCAGCCGCGTTGCTCTGGTTTGGATTGTACTTCTTTAGCTGGGTCGCCCAGAGGTATTGTTATGCTGAAAACAGTTCCTTGGCCAGGCCAGGAGCGCACATTAATCTTATGTTTTAACATTTTGGCGATACGGTCAGTGATGGCTAACCCTAAACCAAGTCCTTGTACCTTGGAATGCTTAGGGTTATTGATGCGTTTAAACTCTTCAAATACCTCATGAAGCTTTTCTTTAGGTATGCCAACACCGGTATCCCACACTTCAATACGTAGCTGTTGTCCTATACGTCGACACCCTAAAAGTACTTTGCCGTCTTGTGTATAACGCAGAGCATTTGATAGGAAGTTTTGCAGAATTCTTCTTAGTAATTTTTGGTCAGAAGCAACGATTTGGTAGCAATGAACGTAGCGAAAAGCTAAGGCTTTTTCTTGTGTGAGAGCAGCAAATTCTGTGCTTAAGTTGCTAAAGAGCGAGTCTAATGAAAAGTGTGTGATGACTGGTTCAAGAGCACCTGCATCCAGTTTTGATATGTCCAAAATAGTAGTGATAAGCTCTTCAGCCGCTTTCAGGGAGCCGTCTAGGTTGTCTACTAGCTGTGTTGTGCTTGGAGATGAATGACTTTGCTGGGCTAAAGCCGAAGTGAACAGTCTAGCTGCATTTAATGGCTGTAGTAGATCATGGCTTGCGGCAGCTAGGAACCGGGTTTTACCTAGGTTAGCGGCTTCGGCGTCGCTTTTTGCTTGGCGTAATTCATCTTCCATTAGTGCTCGAATGGTGTTTTCTTTGCGTAGTTCTTTGTTTACAACCGAGAGGGCGTGGGTTCGCTCTTTGACACGCTGTTCAAGTGTCTCATTGGTTATTTGTAAGGCAATTTCTGCATCGCGACGTTCAGTAATATCTTGATAGAGAGTGAAATAACCTAGTACATCGCCATATTCCCCTACATGAGGGATGTAAGTAACTTCAGCAAAGCGTTTAGCGCTATTTTGTGAGGGGAGGTCTGTTTCAAATTTTTGCCGGTTGCCATTTAGAGCTTGTTGGATGAAGTCTTTTCTTTTTGCATACTCGGTTGCATCAAGTATTTTGTAAGCAGGCATGCCAATCATTGTGTCGTGTTCCATGCCAAATGCTTCAGCGTAGGCTTTGTTGACAAAAAGATAGCGTCGCTCTGTATCTAGGTAGGCGATTAATACCGGGACATTGTCAGTGTATATTCTAATATTGTGTTCACTCTCACGCAGTGCTTCTTCAATTCGCTTGTGTTGAGTGATGTCCATGTAGGTATTTACGTATCCTCCGTTGGGAGTTGGGTTGTCGCGTACTTCAAGAACAGTTCCATCAGGTCGGTATCTTTCGTAACGGTGCGGGCGGCCTGATTTGATGCTATCAAGTCGTTTATTAATCTGCTCTTCTATGTTTCCAGGCCCGTACTCTCCTTTGAGAGCGTTGTATCGGAATATCTCTTCGATGGAGCGCCCCACACAAATTAGCCCCTCAGGGTAGTTAAACATTTGTAAATAGGGGCGATTCCATGCGACTAGCCTGAGTTGCTGGTCGACTACGCTAATTCCCAGGCCTATGTTTTCAATGGTTGACTGCAGTAGTGAACGGTTGAACCTCAATGCTTGGGATGCTTCATCGACGATGGAAACAACATCACCTATCTGCATGTCTTTTCCGCGAAGCGTAGATGCAATGACTATGCGGGCCGAAGATGCACCTATTACACCCGCTAAAAGGCGTTCGGTGAAATTGTTGAGTTCCGGGGTTGCTTTATCGCCAGACTGCGGTGGGTCTTCGTTGCGTTGTAAGGCATAGCCGGTGAAAGCGTGCTGAGTACGGCTTAGGCCAAGAAAACGTTCAGTCAGCATTTGTAAATCACCGACAGTTACTGTGCTGTGTTGGCGAGAGGGAGTCGTTAGGTCTTTATTGTAAACATCAACAAAGGCGCTGGCTTGAATGCGGTCTGTAAGTCTCTGTGAGGTGTATTGAGATACGATAACGTACAGAGTGATATTGGTGAGGAGACTCCATAGTACCCCGTGTGTGAGCGGGTCTAGATTGTTTATGCCAAATAGAGCAGTAGGTGTGAGTATAAGGTAATCAAATAAACCATTTTGTAAAAAATGAGGTGAAATAATATTGGCGTTGATCAGGGTCGGGATGACTAATGTATAAATCCATAAGAGAAGTCCTGCCGTCATTCCGGCAAGAGCACCTTGGCGTGAGCCCTTTTTCCAGAAAATTCCTCCAAGTAAAGATGGCATAAATTGTGCTATCGCTACAAACGCTAGCAGTCCGAAGGAAGACAGTGGGCCTTGGTTGCCAAGAATTCGATAATAGAAATATGCCATCAGTAATAATGTGATGATAGTTAGGCGTCTAACTTTTAATAGAAGGGTGCCTAAGTCGTTGCTCTGTGAGAGTTTTAGTCTAGATATTCTGAAGAGCAAAGGCATTATTATATCGTTGCATACCATGGTAGATAGCGTAAGGCTTGCAACAATTACCATGCTGGTGGCCGCTGACAGGCCGCCTATAAAGGCGAAGGTGGCTAGTTGTTTATTTCCTAACTCGAAAGGCAGCATTAAAACAAAGGTATCAGCATCAATTATTTCGCCTTGGAAGAAAATATTTCCTGCAGTGGCGATGGGTAAAACGAAGATGCTCAAAAGCAGCATGTAAAACGGGAAGAGCCAGCGTGCAATGCGTAGGTTTTTAATGTCTGTGTTTTCAACAATGGTCACATGGAACTGACGTGGAAGACAAAGTACTGCGCAGCTAGCAAGTATTATTTCCGTCAAAAAACTGCCACTTAAATAATTGTGGTATCTGTTGTCTGTTTGAAGTTTCAAACTAACGTTGTGCAAGGTGTCTAAAAGGCCGTCAAATATCTGCCCTGAGATGAAAACACCGACGGCGATAAATGCCGTGAGTTTAACAATTGACTCAAAAGCAACAGCGAGAACAATGCCTTCGTGATGTTCTGTTGCGTCTATATGGCGAGTTCCAAAAAGAATGGCGAATATAGCCATTAATATGGCAACAAAGAGAGCGGTGTCGCTGCCTTTGCTTAGAGCTTCTGTTGTACCAGGGGCTAAGGCATTATAGCTGATGGCAACAGCTTTAAGCTGCATAGCAATGTAAGGAATGGTGCCCAGTACGGCGATTATTGTTACCAAGACAGCAAGTGATTGGCTTTTGCCATAACGCGATGAGATGAAATCAGAAATAGTAGTGATGTTTTGCTGTTTGCTGATCAGCATCATTTTTTCTATAACGCGCCAACCAAAGATGAAAACAAGCAGAGGGCCTAGATAAGTGGCTAAAAATTCCCAGCCTGAACTAGAGGCGCGACCTACCGAGCCGTAAAATGTCCATGATGAACAATAAACCGCTAAAGAAAGTGAATAGATTATGGGGTTGTTTGCGTAAGACTTGCCGCGATTGGTTTTGTCTCCGTAGTAGGCGATGCTAAATAGCAACCCGACGTATAGGAGCGAAATAAGAATAATGGACCAACCTGAAAGCATGTCGACACACCCTAAGCTTTAAAAGTTTAAACGTAAGTGTAACCTAAACCACCCAAGATCCTAATACTTCAGTTATACCTTTGTATAGCCTGTTGTATGTTAAGGGGTTTTCAATATTAAGACTCTAAGCACCTAAATATGCAGGTTGTAGCGATGTTGGCTGTATGTGTCGACAATATGTACAGACTAAAGTCGGGGATTTGTTTGAGGGTGCTCTCTGATAAATTTACCCAGTCTACTTCTTTCACTTAATCCGATAACAAAAATTTAAGGATAGTGCCATGTCAATCAGTAGTGAGAGTGCAAAAGCCTATTGGGGCGAAAATTTGCGCATAATAATGACTTACCTTGCCATCTGGTTCGTAGTTTCCTACGGCGCTGGCATTCTGTTTGTCGAGCAGTTGGATGCAATTAGCTTCTTTGGTTTTCCATTAGGCTTTTGGTTTGGTCAACAGGGTTCGATCTTCGTCTTCGTCGTCTTGATCTGGGCTTATGTAGCCAGTATGAACAAGCTCGATGAAAAATATGACGTACAAGAATAATAATAACTTAACATAGGGCGGCGTTAATATGAGTGTTGATATGTTATCGTACCTATTTATTGGTGGATCATTCCTCCTTTATATAGGTATTGCAGTGTGGGCTCGTGCGGGCTCAACAAAAGAGTTTTATGTAGCTGGTGGTGGTGTACACCCGATTGCTAATGGTATGGCAACAGCAGCAGATTGGATGTCAGCGGCATCTTTCATCTCTTTAGCAGGTTTGATCTCCTTCGTTGGGCGTGATGGTTCTGCTTATTTGATGGGTTGGACTGGTGGTTATGTGTTGCTAGCAATGTTGTTGGCACCATATCTTCGTAAATTTGGTAAGTTTACCGTGCCAGATTTCGTAGGTGACCGTTATGAATCAAGCACTGCTCGTATTATCGGGGTTGTTTGTACTATCGTAATTTCCTTCACTTATGTTGCGGGTCAGATGCGTGGTGTGGGTATCGTGTTCTCTCGTTACTTGCACGTAGATATTAATACTGGTGTTATTCTAGGTATGGCGATTGTTTTCTTCTACGCTGTGCTCGGTGGAATGAAAGGTATTACTTATACACAGGTAGCTCAGTACTGCGTATTGATTCTTGCTTTTACAGTGCCTTCGTTCTTCCTTTCAGCTCAAGTAACAGGTCATATCCTGCCGCAGATCGGTTTGGGTGCGACTCTGGAAACTGGGCAATCAGTTCTAGCTACTCTGGATCAGTTGTCTTTGGATCTTGGTTTCGCTCAGTACACCGCGGGTAAGAAATCGACCTTTGATATCTTCTGTCTAACAGTTGCTCTGATGTGTGGTACTGCAGGTCTTCCGCATGTAATCGTGCGTTTCTTTACAGTTCCACGTGTAAAAGATGCGCGTACTTCAGCAGGTTATGCGTTGATTTTCATCGCATTGCTTTACACTGCAATTCCAGGTGTTGCTGGTTTTGGACGTGTAAACTTGATTCAAACATTGAATGGTCCTGATAACACAGGTACTGAGTATGCTGAAATTCCTTCTTGGTTTAAAAACTGGGAAAATGCGGGTCTGTTAGGTTGGAATGACCGTAACGGCGACGGCAAAATTCAGTATGCTGCGGGTGCTGCATTTGATGGTAAAAAAGGTAAGCCTTCTTATGCTGAAGGTGATGAGCGTGGTGAGTTTGGTCAGCGTCTAGCCTCTAATGCTAAAGCTGATGCTAACTTCGATGCTGCAAAACAGCCTTTTGCTAACGAAGTATATGTTGACCGTGACATCATGGTACTTGCCAACCCAGAGATCGCTCAGCTTCCAGCTTGGGTAATTGCTTTGGTGGCAGCGGGTGCGGTAGCAGCGGCACTATCTACTGCAGCAGGTCTGTTGTTGGTAATTTCGACTGCCATTGCGCATGACTTGATGAAGAAAACAATCAACCCTAATATCAATGATAAACAAGAGTTGATGTACGCTCGTCTAGCGGCTGTTGTGGCTATCTGTATTGCAGGTTACTTCGGTATCAACCCGCCAGGGTTTGTAGCACAGGTAGTGGCGTTGGCATTTGGTATTGCGAGTGCTTCGGTATTCCCAACACTAATGCTAGGTATCTTCTACAAGCGTATGAACACTCAGGGTGCAATCGCTGGTATGTTGGTTGGTCTGATTTCTACTGTTGGATACATGTGGTACTTCGTATTTGGCGGTGGTGACAGTGCTGATTACTTCATGGGTGTAAGCCCAGGTGGATTCGGTGCAATCGGTATGGTACTTCACTTTGTTGTAGCTATCGTTGTTGCTTCAATGACTCCTCCTCCATCTGAAGAGATGCAGAGAATTGTTGAAGATCTACGTATTCCACGTGGTGCTGGTGAAGCTCACGCTCACTAAAATTTGAGATAACACTCAAAATTCAGAAGGGCGCATCAGCGAAGGTTGATGCGCCCTTTTTAGTCATTAAGGAGAATAAATATGCCTTCATCTTTCAATATGGATAATCTGCCCTTTAGCTTGCTGGATGAAAGGGAGCAGGCTTTATTACGGCAAACTCTGGATATAGGCTATTTTCAGAAAGATGAAGTGATCATGCAGGCAGGCTCTGTACCAGAGGGTGTGTATGTTGTTCTGAAAGGCAAGGTTTCAGAAAGCGAAGTGCATGCAGGGGAAGCGGATAGGCAAGAGCATATTTACGTTCATTATGAGAATGAAGATTATTTTGGCGCTTGGTCTGCAATTAAAGGTAATGCAATACACAACTTTATTGCTGAAGTCGAAACCATTTGTCATATTATCCCAACGAAAACAGTATTAGATCTAGTCTCAACTAACTCATCATTTGCAGACTATTTTCAGCAAAATCTTGTGGCTAAGGCTGAAATTGTTGAGCAGCATGGTGACTCGCAAGATATGGCTGAGTTTATGCTGGCTCAAGTTGGTGAAGGGGTGATGCGTGCTCCATTAATAGTGGGTGAAGATTCCACTATTAAAGAAACCACCGTTATGATGCGTGAAAAGAAAGTCGACTGTGTCCTTGTTAAAAAAGGCGCGCGATATGGAATGGTGACCGGCACTGATTTATTAAATGCTGTAGTTATGAATGAGTGCTCTATCGATACCGCTGTTGCGGATATAGCTACATACCGTTTGATAAGTGTTCATCCAAATGATTATTTGTTTAATGCACTCATTATCATGACACAGCAGCAGATAGAACGTGTTGTTGTTATGCGCGGAAATGAGTTGATGGGTATTGTTGATTTAACCGATGTATTGAGTTTCTTTTCAAGTCATTCTCATGTAATTGGTTTGCGTATTGAGCGAGCGAAAACATTAGAAGATCTGCATACCGCTGCGCAAGGTTTAAATGATCTAATTAAGTCTTTGGTTTCGCAAGGTGTTAAAGCGCGTTTTGCAATGGATCTTCTGGCGGCAATGAATGGCCGTATAATGGCCAAGCTATTTGATTTAATGGTCCCGGCAGATATGCAGCCACATGTCTGTTTGATTGTTATGGGATCTGAAGGGCGTGGTGAACAAGTAATGAAGACCGACCAAGATAATGCCATCATTTACCGTGATGGACTTGCTTGGAGTCAGATGCAAGAAGTGATGAATCGTTTCTCTGAGCAGCTAATGGAATTTGGCTACCCTCCTTGTCCTGGGAACATTATGGTGTCAAACCCAGAATGGGTTAACTCTTTAGGAGATTGGACTCAGAAAATGTCTTCTTGGTCGGTCAGCTGGACAGAGCAAGATCAAATGAATCTTGCGATAGCGGTTGATGCTAAGCCTGTTGCTGGTAACCCAGCTTTATTTAAAGCGGCTCGTAATTGGTTCTTTAAATCATTAAAAAATAATGATGCTTTTTTCTCAAACTTTGCAAAAGTGGCTTTAGAGTTTAATACACCGTTAACTTTTTTTGGAAACTTGAAAGATCGCGGCCAACTGGATGTGAAAAAAGGTGGTATCTTTCCGATAGTACATGGTGTTCGTACGATGGCGCTTGAGCACAAGATACTTGTCACTAATACGTTTAAGCGGCTGGAAGCACTCGTAGAAGTGGGAGCGATGACTGATAAGCACTCAAAAGATCTTGCTGAAGCACTAGGATTATTTATTCAATTACGATTGCGTCAGCAAATTAAGCGTGCTGAAGAGGAAGAGGCGGGTGTTGATCTAACGCCTAATACCCTTGATTTGCAATCTATGAATAAAATGGAAAGAGATTTATTGCGCGATGCTTTTCATATAGTTAAAGGATTTAAGAAGCATCTGGAGTTGCATTATCACCTAGGGAGCCGTTAATGATTATCCCAAGAACAATAAGAAGAATGAAAGAAAAAATGGGGCACAAGTCTGGCCCGTATGCTCATCTGTTTGAGCCTTACGATGGTGATGAGGTTGTTTCATTGGATTGTGAGACAACAGGGTTAGATGTTAAAAACGCCGATATTGTTTCTATTGGAGCGGTGAAGGTAAGAGGTAATAAAGTTTTAACCAGCGAGAGGCTGGATATTAAGTTAAAACCACCGAAGACCCTAACGGGGGATTCTATAAAAATTCATAAAATTCGTGCGGTTGATTTGGAAGATGGTATTGAGTTAGAAGAAGCGCTTGAGCAGGTTTTGGCTTTTGTTGGGAATAGGCCTATTTTGGGCTATTACGTTAACTACGATATTAGAATGTTAGACAAATTCATCCGTCCTAAATATGGATTTGGTTTGCCGTGTAAGGCGATAGAGTTGTCTCATGTTTATCATGACATTATAAAGTGGCGAATGATTGGGGGGAATGTTGATCTTCGGTTTGATACGATCTCGAAAAAGCTAGATATCCCTATCCTAGAAAGGCATACGGCGTTGGGTGACGCTATCACTGTTGCCTTAATGTATGTCAGATTGAAATATGGAGACCCGCCAGAAGTGGGGTAGGTTAATGATATATTAAATAAAGCGGGCTTTTGGCTCGCTTTTTGCATTTTAAATTATGCTGGATAATAATAAGTAATAAGTGCCATAATAATGACGTTCCATGAAGTTGATACGCTTGTTTAATAAGTGAATACTTTGTTTGATGTCAATAAAATGCCGTATTGGGGCGTAAGATGATTGAGCGAGCAGACATAAATAATGTGCTAATGCAGATGAGGTCGTTAAAAGCAGAAGCTCAGCAGGGTGTTGTCCATGTTGATAAGCCTGCATTTAAAACTGACTCAGTGCGTTCTGTTGATGGTGAAGGTTTTGGTGACTTACTTAAAAATGCTATCGATAAAGTAAACGATACGCAGATGGAAGCTGGCCGTATGGCTACTGCTTTTGAGCAAGGCGACCCTAGAGTTGAGTTGACTCAGGTGATGATTCAAATGCAAAAAGCCAGTGTTTCATTTCAAGCAATGACACAGGTGCGTAATAAGTTAGTAGCGGCGTATGAAGATGTTATGAAAATGCCAATGTAATAATGAAAGAATATTTGGCTTTACTGCTTTATGGATAACAATACGATGGCTTTACAAACTAACACTGGTGGCGGGTTGATGTCTGGCTTTAATAAGCTGACAATTTTGCGCCAGTTTGGCTTGATGGTTGGTTTGGCCGCAAGTATTGCTATTGGGTTCTCAGTCGTTTTATGGTCAAAATCCCCCGATTATAGAGTTTTATTTTCTAACCTTGAATTTGTAGATGCCAACCAGGTCATAGAGCAATTACGGTTATATAACATCCCCTATAAATTTGAAGGTGATGGCCGGGCAGTGCTCGTACCTAATGAATATGTTCATCAAGCTAGGCTGAAGTTAGCGGCAGAAGGGTTCTCTGCAGATAAAACAGTTGGCTTTGAGATAATGGATAAAGATCAAGGCTTGGGTGCTAGTCAATTCATGGAGAACGCACGGTATCGCCGTGGTTTAGAGGGTGAGTTGGCTCGAACTATAACGAGTATGATGGCAGTAAGAGGTGCGCGTGTGCACTTGGCCATTCCTAAGCAAACAGTATTTGTGCGAGATCAGAGGAAAACCAGCGCATCAGTCTTTCTAGAGATCTTTGCAGGTCGAAAGTTGGATCGTGGTCAAGTAGCTGCGATTGCAAACTTAGTCGCCTCTTCCATTCCTATGCTAGAAGTTAAGGATGTTACTGTTGTTGATCAGCGCGGTCAGCTGTTAAATTCTCGTGATGAAGATGAGGATGTTGTACTAGCGGCTAAGCAATTTGAGTACTCTCGTAAAGTTGAGGAAACTTTACTAAATAGAGTTAATAGTATTCTGTTGCCAGTGGTAGGGCAGGGGCGCTTTAGAGCGGAGGTGTCTGCGGAGATTGATTTTACGTCTGTTGAGCAAACAGATGAGCTTTTTAATCCGGATTTGCCTGCATTGAGAAGTGAGCAGACTGTTGATGAGAATAAAGTAGGTGCTGCTGTATCAAGAGGCATTCCAGGTGCGTTATCTAATCAACCGCCTGGTCCTAGTTCTGTACCTGAAGTGACTGATGGTGGTGGGGTTGCTGCTGGAGGTTCATCAGTTCCTGGCAGCAATCGTAAGCAGGCTACGCGTAATTTTGAGCTGGACCGCTCTATCTCTTATACCAAGCATCAAAGTGGTCGTATCGGGCGTTTATCAGTCGCTGTTGTTGTTGATGATCTTATGTCCATTAACCCTGAAACCGGAGAGTCTGCTAAAACCCCTTGGGCTGCTAATGAGTTAGAGCGGTTGAGGATTCTAGTGAAAGACGCGGTTGGCTATGTTGCGGTGAGGGGCGATAGTGTCAATGTGATTAATTCTCCATTTGTTGTTGAACAGCCTTTTATAGAAGAAGAGGTGCCTATATGGATGGAGCCTTGGGTGTGGGATGTGGCAAAGCAACTAGGTGCTGTGTTGTTTGTTTTGTTGATGGTGTTTGGAATATTGAGACCCATACTTAAGAGTTTGACTACTACTGGAGGAGCGATCGCTGCTATAGGTGATGATGCTTCGGGTGATGTGGCTGCCGAGCTTGAAGGTCTGGATGGCGGTGTGGTTTCTGATGATAAAGTGACTTTTGGTGAAAGAGGCGATTCTCTTTTGCCGACGCCAAATGAAAGTTTTGAATATCAATTGAATGCAGTTCGAAGCATGATTGCAGAAGATCCTGCGCGAGTGGCGCAAGCTGTAAGACAATGGGTTGGGCAAGATGAGCGATGATGCGGAACTGACTGACATAGAAAAAGCGGCAATCTTGCTCATTAGCTTAGGGGAGGATGATGCTGCTGAAGTGCTCAAACATTTAGGTCCTAAGCAAGTGCAGTTGATAGGTGAGGCAATGACTCAGCTTGATAATGTGCCTCAATCTAGAGTTGAGGGTGTTGTTTCTGATTTCATGCATTTGGTAAGTGATCAGACGGGTATAGGTATCAATAATGACCGTTATATCCGCGCTATGCTTAATCAGGCATTGGGCGAAGAGAAAGCAAAAACATTGCTTGATCGAATTCTTATGAGTACCAATACCTCGGGTCTAGACACTATGCGCTGGATGGAGCCTAGGCAAATTGCAGAAACTATCCGCTTTGAGCACCCGCAAATACAGGCTGTTATTGTTTCTTACCTTGATCCTGACCAAGCGGCGACTGTGCTGGCATTTTTTGATGATAAGGTGCGTTTAGATATTGTTATGCGTGTGGCAGCATTGGATCAAATACAACCTCAGGCACTTCAAGAACTTAATGATATGTTGGAAGGGCAATTTAGTAGTGCGCGTTCTGGTAAGTCTCGAACGCTGGGTGGCGTGAAACAGGCTTCTGAGATCATGAACTTCATTGATAGTACGATTGAAGCTGAATTGATGGAAAGTATTAGAGAAGTTGATGATGGTTTGGCTACACAGATACAAGATCTGATGTTTGTATTCGACAACCTTATCGATGTTGATGATCGAGGTATTCAGGTTATTCTGCGTGAAGTTTCTACTGATGTATTGATTATTGCTCTTAAGGGGGCAGAAACGGCTTTGCAGGAAAAAATCTTCAAGAATATGTCCAAGCGTGCGGCTGAGTTATTGCGCGATGATCTTGAGGCGAAAGGTCCTGTTCGTGTAAGTGAAGTAGAAGAAGCACAAAAAGAAATTCTTACTGTTGCGCGTCGTTTGGCTGATGAGGGAGAAATCATGCTGGGTGGTGGCGGTGATGAGATGGTCTAGGCTATCGATATGAAGTCATCAGAAAAGTTGCCTATTCGCTTTGAGTCTTCTGAGTTGGTTAAGCCCGTTGAAAGCTGGCTGCTTCCTGAGGTGAATAGTCGTCATGTTGTCGGTTTTCATACGAAGCCCGTTGAGCCCAAAATTGATGCGATTACTGTTGTTGATGAAGAGATTGTTGCTGAAAAGGTAACGCTTTCTGAGTTAGAAGAAATACGCGAACGAGCCTACGAAGAGGGTAAGGAGGCGGGTAGGCTGGCAGGGTACGACGCTGGATTTCTGGAGGGTGATCAACGTGGTTTTTCAGAAGCGTTGCTCAAAGGTAAGGTTGTAGTTGACGAGCAGTTGCAAAAAGTAGAAGCGTTGATTAAGTCATTGGATCTACCGTTGCAAAACCAGCATGACCAGGTAGCTGAGTTGGTAACAGAGCTATCTTTGCATGTCGCAAGCGTTATTATTAAGCAACAATCCTCTGATTATAAAGATATTGTTCGCTCTTCAGTTTCAGAAGCTGTAGAGCTGCTTCCTAAGCAGTCGGGGGAGTTGATGATTACAGTGCACCCTGATGATATTGAAGCGATAATGCCGATGGTTGATCAGCAATCAAGGTGGCGTGTAGTTGCTGATGAGCAATTGGCTATAGGTGGGTGTTTAGTATCCACGGATGATAGTGTTATTGATTACTGCATAGAGTCGCGATTCTCAGATGTATCTGAGCAATTGAGAGAGCGTCTGCAAGCATTGCAGCATTTGAATACTCGCAAGCACGATCTTATTGATAAAACTTCTCCTAATCATGGCGAGGGTGGTGATGAGCCGCTCTGATTTGTCGCAAACAATCAAAAGCTTGGTTAGTCCCTCCTTATCTGAGCCAAAACCACGTATAGAAGGGCGGATCACGCGCTTAATAGGTTTAACTATTGAAGCTGTGGGTTTGCAGGTGGCAGTTGGTGATAATTGTTTGATTATTCTCTCTGCTACTCATGAAATTGAAGCTGAAGTTGTAGGTTTTTCCGGAGAACGAATTTACTTAATGCCCTTGCATGCAGTTGAAGGTCTTTCTGCTGGAGCTAAAGTGATCCCTCTTAGAGCTGGTCGGGATGTGCCTGTTGGCTTTGGTTTGTTGGGCCGGGTCTTGAATGGTGTGGGTGAGCCGCTTGATGGTAAGGGGCCTCTGGATTGTCAGGAATCGACGACCTTGGCAGGTGAGGTTATTAATCCGCTATCGCGTTTTCCTATTGTTAATACACTTGATGTGGGTATCAAAGCTATTAACGCTTTATTGACAGTAGGAAAGGGGCAGCGTTTGGGGCTGTTTGCTGGTAGTGGCGTCGGTAAGTCGGTATTGCTGGGAATGATGACGCGGGCTACTGAAGCTGATATTACGATTGTTGGCTTGATCGGTGAGCGTGGTCGAGAGGTTAAAGAGTTTATTGATCATAACCTTGGGGCGGAAGGTTTAGCGCGTTCGGTTGTTGTTGCCTCGCCTGCGGATGATTCTCCTTTGATGCGCTTGCGTGCTTCGCAATTAACAACACGTATTGCTGAATATTTTCGAGCCCAGGGCAAAAATGTATTGTTATTGATGGACTCTTTGACTCGTTATGCTCAAGCGCAACGTGAGATTGCGTTGGCTATAGGTGAGCCGCCTGCAACGAAGGGTTATCCTCCTTCTGTGTTTGCAAAGCTCCCGAAAATAGTTGAACGTGCGGGCAATGATGCTACGGGTGAGGGGTCGATAACGGCATTTTATACGGTGTTGACCGAAGGTGATGATCAGCAGGATCCTGTTGCGGATGCTGCGCGAGCTATATTGGACGGTCATATAGTGTTATCACGGCGTCTTGCAGAGCAAGGGCACTATCCGGCTATAGATGTTGAGGCTTCTATAAGCCGTGCGATGCCGCAAATTGTTACGCAGGAGCATATGGCGGCGGCGATGCGTTTTAAGCAGTTGTTCTCTAAGTTTCAGCAAAATGAGGATTTAATCGCTGTTGGTGCGTATGTGCGGGGGAGTGATCCAACAACAGATTTTGCTATTGAGCGGATGCCAACAATGCAGCAGTTCTTGCAGCAGGGCTTGCATGATGCTTATGATGTTGATGGTAGTTTGAAAATGTTAACAATGGCGTTGCAGCCGAGTGAGCCACCAAGGTAAATATGAAAAAACGTTCTGGGCGCTTAAAAGTTGTGTTGGATCTGGCTGAAAAACGCAAGAAGGAGGCCGAGCGCTTTTTGGCAGAGCATATTCAGCGGGTTGAAACTGATAAGGGGCAGTTGGTTCAATTGGAACAATATTTAGCCGAATACCAGCAGACTTTTCGTCAAGCTACTGAGCAAGGCTTGACGATTGATCAGTTGCAAAACTATCAGGCATTTATGAATAAAATTGCAGTGGCGATTGAGCAGCATAAAAAGTCTATGCAGTTGAATCAAAATCAGCTAGAGCATGTGAAGCAATATTGGGCGCAAATGCATGGTAAGTTTAAAGCAATAGATTCATTGGTGGATAAGGCTATTGATGATGAAAGGAGAGTGGTTGATAAAGCGCTTCAAAAGCAGCTTGATGAGCGTTCTCAGTTGAGTAGAACAAACTATATTTAAAACCTAGTACTTAAGCTTGTGGTAAATAAGCTTCTTCGTGGTACGTCTTTCTTTTGGGATTTCTAATTAATTGGCCTCGTTTTTGCTGAGTTAACTATGTTAAGTCTAATTGGCGGAAAACTTTATGGCTCCTCAAGTTGCTCAGCTCAGTGCTCTTCTTCAACCTGCTAGTGTAAAAAATTCACCTACCACGGGTGGTGTTCCTTCTAGCTTGCCGTTATCAGGTGCTGCGCTAGCGCCTGCTCAATTCAGCGAGCTTTTAAAAGATATGGGGCTGGATGCAAGTAGAGGTGTAAGTTCTTCTTTGTTGGCGGCAGGAATGGAATTGCCTGTTGAGGGACAAGAGTTGCCTGTTTTGCCCTCTGAATTGCCGTATTCTCCTTTTCCTTTGGCAGAAGCCGTTACTACAAAGGGTGGTGAGGTGCCTGCAATCGTTGCCGCGTCAGTTCTCTCGCCTGAATTAGGTGCGACAAAGCAAGAGACGGGAGCGGTTGTTCAGGTAGTAGAGTCTTCTATCGCACAGGCAGCACAGACAG
>NZ_KE383916.1:129295-146613 GCF_000422765.1 Neptunomonas japonica DSM 18939
GTACAGACAGCACAGGCGATAGAAAGTGGTCTGGTAGTTCAAACGGTGCCGGTATCACAAGCATTGCAAACGGAGCAAGCCGTTCAAGTAATGCCTGCGGAGAAAATTGCTTCGACAGCTCGGCCAGTTGTGGCTGCTGAGTCGCGTGCAGATTTGAAGAAGGAGTCTTCGCAACAGGGTCGTGATAATAGCGTGTCTTTATCTTCTCCCGTTGTTGGTGTTAATGGGTCTCGTCAGGAGCCTGTCATAAGTGGTGTGGTTGGTCAGCAAGCCGCAGTGTTGCCGGCAGTGCCTATAGGGCAGAAGGAGGCGCCGGCAGGTGGGAGTATGTTTTTACAAGGCAGCAGTGCAGAGTCATCAGATGCTACTATGCAAGTACGAGATCGGGCGAGTGATATATATTCATTAGGGTCGACTCATCAGCCAACACTTGTGAAGCCTACAGCGAGCATTCAAATGCAGATGCCGGTAGGTATGCCTCCAATGCATCCTGGTTGGCAGCAGGCGATTTCTGAACGTGTTATATGGGCGGCAGGTCAGCAAGTGCAAACCGCGACCATGCAGTTGGATCCTCCTGAATTAGGTGCTTTGCAGGTTAAACTGCAAATTTTTCAGGACCAAGTTAGTGTTACTTTTACTTCGCCTAATGCGGGTGTCAGGGATGCTGTTGAGCAGAGTTTACCTAGGTTGCGGGAAATGTTAGCTGAGCAGGGTATGGATCTTGGTGAGTCTTCTGTTAATGATCAGTCATCTGATCAAGGGCGGCAGCAAAGAGAATTGCTCTCTGACGGGAGTTATTCACCATCTAGTGAACAGGAGGTGGTTGGGTTAGCAGAGAAAGGCAGTGTAGGATTATCTTTAGTAGATTATTATGCATAGACGATAGTTAGCTATCTATATGTTATATTTAAAGGATAGCTTTGTATCTTGTTGTTGTGTCGTAATAATTTAGGGGTTTGTGATGGCTGAAGAGATAGCTGCGGAAGGTGCTGAGGGCGGGAAATCAAAGAAGAAGCTCATTATCTTTATCGCGATTGGTTTTGTGGTTGTTGCATTACTGGGCGCAGGGGCTGCTTATTTTTTATTAGGGAATACAGCTGAAGAACCAGCAGTTGCGGCTGAGCCAGTACGTAAAGACGCGATATACTCAAAAGTACGTACTTTGGGTGGTAAGCCGTCATTTGTAGCGACACTCAAGTCGACTGATGGGAAAAGGCATTTTTTGCGTACTTTTGTTGAAGCAAAAAGTAGAGAGCAGGATGTTGTGGATGCATTGACTTTGCATATGCCGTTGATTGTTTCTCGGCTGAATCAGCTTTTTAGTTCGCAGTCATTTGATGAGTTGCAATCTATAGAAGGTAAAGAAAAACTGCGTCAAGCATCCACGCAGTTGGTGCAAGATTTTTTGCAGGAGAAAATTGGAAAACCGGGTGTTGAGAAAATTTTATTTACTGATTTTGTGATGCAGTAAAGTCGGGAGACTGAATATCAATGTCGGTTAAAGATCTACTATCTCAAGAGGAAATTGATGCGCTGCTACATGGTGTTGATGACGGAGATGTTGAAACTGTAGAAGAGCCAGAAGAGTATGAGCCTGGTGAAATTAGGCCTTATGATCTTGCTAGTCATGAGCGCATCGTCCGTGGCAGGATGCCAACGCTTGAGATGATTAACGAGCGTTTTGCTCGCTTTACGCGTAGTAGTTTATTTAATTTGCTGAGAAAGACGACAGATGTGACCGTGGGTGGTGTTCAGGTCATGAAGTATGGTGACTATATCCATACGCTTTATGTCCCAACGAGTATGAATTTAGTAAAAGTAGCCCCATTGCGAGGTACTGCGTTATTTATCATGGATGCTAAATTAGTGTTTAAATTGGTAGATAACTTTTTTGGTGGCGATGGACGGCATGCAAAAATTGAAGGGCGTGATTTTACTCCCACCGAAACACGCTTAGTTTATAAGACGCTAGATCTATTATTTATGGATCTGGTTGAGGCTTGGAAGCCGGTAATGGAATTAACTTTTCAGAAAGTTGGGCACGAAATGAACCCGGCAATGGCGAATGCTGTTGGGCCTTCTGAAGTTGTGGTTGTGAGTACATTTCAGGTCGACTTAGAAGGTGGTGCGGGTGAGTTTCATATAACCATGCCCTATTCTATGCTGGAGCCTATAAGAGATTTATTGGTTTCGGGCTTTCAGCGTTCTGAAGATGAGAAAGATGACCGCTGGGTCAAGGCATTGCGACGCGATATTATACTGGCTCCTATGAAGTTGGATCTGTGTGTTGCCAAGCGGGAATTGACGCTACGTAATGTGATGGCCTTGGAGCCGGGCGATATTATCCCCATAGAAATACCTGAAAACTTAACCTTGAAAGCCAACTCAGTCCCTGTTTTTAATTGTAAAATGGGAACCTCGCGTGGCAATCTTGCCGTTAAAATTGTTGACCAAATAGCTAAGCATGAATAATGCATAAACTGCCAGAGTTGCCTGTATGAGTGAAGAAACAGAAAATAACGAAATGGATGATGGTCAGCAAGCAATGGCTGATGAGTGGGCTTCTGCATTAGAGGAGCAAACTGGAGAGGCTGCTGCATCGGTAGATTTTGATGAGCTTTTAGATGAATCCGTGCCTATCTCGGATCCTAAGTTGGATGTGATTCTGGATATACCCGTGACCTTGTCTATGGAGGTAGGGAATACGGGAATCTCAATTAGAAACTTACTGCAGTTGAGTCAAGGTTCGGTGGTTGAGTTGGATCGTGTAGCAGGGGAGCCGCTTGATGTTATGATCAATGGTACCTTGATTGCCCATGGTGAAGTTGTTGTTGTTAATGATCGTTATGGTATTCGCTTAACCGATGTGATTAGCCCGCAAGAGCGAATTAAGCATCTACGTTGATGAATAATTATTGTTTGATAAACCTTAAATTCTTGTTTTTGTTGTTGCCGGGCCTTTCTTTGGCGGCAGAAAGTGTGCCTGCTACCGCAATGCGAGAAGATGTGTTGACTTCGCAAGCCATTATTCAGATGCTTTTAGGCTTGGCGTTAGTTATTGCGGTTATTTTTATACTTGCGTGGGTTTTACGTCGAGTGTCTAATCTTCAGCAATCACATCAAAAAATGAAAATTGTTTCATCTCTGTCTCTTGGTACGCGCGAGAGGGCTGTGTTAATCGAGGTGGGTGATAGGCAGGTTCTGTTGGGTGTTGCTCCGGGTTCCGTATCACTATTGGAGTCCTTCCCTGAGCGTGTTATCGCTGCTGCGTCTAATAGTGAATTTGAAAACAAATTAAAGCAAAGCATTAAGACAGGGAGTCCTGAATGAAGCTTGCATGCGTAATTATGCTAGCGTTGTTTTCTGGGCATGCAATGGCTGCTGATGTAGGAATACCGGCGTTTAATCTGACGACCAATGAGGCGGGTGAGACCAGTTACAGTGTAACGCTTCAAATTCTTCTTCTGATGAGTATGCTGACATTCCTGCCAGCTATGGTAATGATGATGACGTCCTTTACGCGTATTGTTATTGTCTTTGCTATATTGCGTCAAGCTTTAGGTTTGCAGCAATCACCATCGAATCAGGTGATGATAGGTTTGGCGTTGTTTTTAACTTTTTTTATTATGACTCCTGTACTAGAAGAAGTTAATAAAGTGGCGATCCAGCCATATATAAATGAAGAGTTGGACACGTTGAGTGCTATTCAGGCGGCAGGTGAGCCTTTTCATCGTTTTATGATTCATCAAACGAGAGAAAATGACCTGAATCTTTTTTTACGTATTTCAAAATCACCACCTATAGCGTCTCCAGATCAAGTGCCTTTTACTGTGCTTGTGCCCGCTTTTGTCACTAGTGAGTTGAAAACTGCTTTTCAAATTGGTTTTATGTTGTTTATTCCTTTTCTTGTTATAGATTTGGTTGTAGCTAGTGTATTGATGGCGATGGGGATGATGATGCTTTCCCCTGTGATTATCTCACTGCCTTTCAAAATTATGCTATTTGTCTTGGTGGATGGGTGGGCTATGATTATAGGTACGCTTGCCGCCAGTTTCGGAATCTAGGAGTGCTGCATGACACCTCAGATAATGCTAGATGTATTTGGTGAAGCCATCTGGCTTGTGATTACTTTGGTGTTGGTCATTGTTGTCCCTAGTCTGCTTGTGGGTCTATTAATCGCTATTTTTCAAGCAGCAACACAAATCAATGAGCAGACGTTAAGCTTCCTGCCGCGTTTGATGGTGATTCTATTGATTATCTTGCTTATGGGGCCTTGGATGGTGACTAAGCTTACTGATCAGTTTCATAAAATTTTCGAAAGCATACCAGTCATGATTGGGTAGCCTATGTTAGATATAGGCTTGCTTGAGCTTGAGCAGTGGGCGTCTTCCTTCCTGTTTCCTTTTTTTCGTATCGCATCTTTTTTAATGGCAATGCCAATGATTGGTACGCAGCTGGTACCTATGCGTATACGGCTGGGGCTGGCTCTGGCGATGACGGTTGTGCTGTTGCCGGTGCTTCCTGTGCCGCCTGTGGCTGATGGATTGTCATTTCAAACCTATATATTGATAGCTCAGCAGATAGTGATTGGTGCGATATTGGGCTTTGCGTTACATATTATGTTTCAAATTTTTGCCGTAGGTGGGCAGTTAATAGCGAACCAGATGGGTTTGGGTTTTGCATCTATGACCGATCCTGTCAACGGTGTATCGGTCGTTGTGCTGGGGCAGTTTTATCTCATGTTGACCATGTTGATGTTTCTTGCAATGAATGGTCATTTGGTGATGTTGAACGTCGTAACGCAAAGCTTCGATATACTTCCGGTCACTGTAGTGAATTTTTCGGCTATCAAATTTATGGATATAGCCTTGGCGGGTACTTGGATGTTTAGTGGTGCGTTGCTTATGTCACTACCAGCTGTTACATCGCTGTTAGTGATTAATCTGTCTTTTGGTATTATGACTAAAGCGGCCCCTCAGTTAAATATATTTGCAATAGGCTTCCCTTTTACAATGGTGATGGGGTTATTGATTACATGGATAAGTTTGTCAGGTTTTTTGGGGCAGTTTGAAATAATTGCGGATCATGCGTTAGGTGTAATAGGTCAGTTGATCGAGGTGTCTGATGGCTGAAGAATCAGGGCAGGAGAAGACTGAAGATCCCACCCCCAAGCGTCTGCGTGAGGCGCGAGAAAAAGGGGATATCCCGCGTTCTAAAGAGTTAAATGCTACAGCGTTGTTGTTGGCGGCTGCCGGAGCCATGTTGTTGTTTGGTGCCAGTGCTGCGCAACGAATAGCGGCAATGATGGCAGGGAATTTTGAGCTAAGTAGAGAGGAGCTTTTTGACAGTCGTCTGATGTTGATCCATTTTGGGGCCTCTGTTGTTGAGTCTATATGGGCTGTGTTGGGGTTTATGGTGATGGTTGCTTTAGCTGCTTTGATTGGGCCTATGGCATTGGGAGGGCTGAACTTTAGTGCGCAGGCGGTACAGCCAAAAATGAGTCGTCTTAATCCTTTGGCGGGTCTCAAGCGTATGTTTTCTGTTAAAGCTTTGGTGGAGCTGGCTAAGGCGTTCGCTAAATTTGCTTTGGTTACCGGGTTCGCTATTACTGTGCTGATGCTTCTTATGCCAGAGCTTTTTGCTTTAGGTGGCCAGGATATAAGAGTAGCTATTTCTCATTCTGCTGAGTTGGTTGGTTGGGCATTTCTGGTGATTAGTAGCAGTTTAATTATTATTTCTTTGATAGATGTTCCTTTTCAGCTGCATGATTATGCAGAGAAGTTAAAAATGACTCTACAAGAAGTAAAAGATGAAATGAAAAACACGGAAGGGAAGCCCGAAGTTAAGGGGAGGATTAGGCAGATGCAGCGTGAGATAGCGCAGCGTCAAATGATGACAGATGTGCCGACTGCCGATGTTATTATTACTAACCCCACTCACTACTCCGTTGCGCTTAAATATGTCTCTGGTGAGCGCGATGCTCCTATTGTTGTGGCTAAAGGGGCAGATTTTGTTGCGTTAAAGATTCGTGAAATTGCTAAAGAGCACGATGTTCCAATCTTGTCTACACCTCCTTTGGCGCGAGCCTTATTTCACAGTACCGAAATTGACCAAGAAGTACCTGCTGCGCTTTATAAGGCCGTCGCACAGGTTCTTGCTTATGTATTTCAGTTGAAGCGCTATAAGGCTAATCAGTCAGAAAAGCCTTTGCCATTGAATGATGGTGAAATGGATATCCCGCAAGACTATGTACGTGACTAGTTTTGGCTTAAATCTTGCAAATATACGGTTAAGTAGGCTGTTTATTTGATTTTAGGTGTTTTTGTGTCAAATAAATGGCGTTATGCCGTGAGTGCTGTTTTTTTGACGTGAGAATGTATTGGATAGAGCTGCTTTATTAGGTAATGTGCGCGGTGCAAGCCGGGGTAATCTGGGTGTTCCTTTTCTATTGCTGATTATTTTGGCAATGGTTACATTACCGGTGCCTACCTTTCTGCTTGATGTTCTGTTTACGTTTAACATTGCCCTGTCTATCGTCGTGCTTCTTGTCGGTGTTTACGCTCTTCGTCCGTTAGATTTTGCTGTTTTCCCTACTATTTTGCTTGTGGCAACGCTGATGCGTTTAGCGCTCAATGTTGCTTCAACACGAGTGGTTCTTCTGTATGGCCATGAGGGGGGAGATGCTGCCGGTAAGGTTATCGAGGCCTTTGGTTCTGTCGTTATTGGCGGCAACTATGTTGTCGGTATTGTTGTGTTTTTGATATTGGTTATTATCAACTTTGTTGTTGTTACTAAGGGCGCGGGTCGTATTTCTGAAGTAAGTGCTCGCTTTACCTTGGATGCAATGCCAGGTAAGCAGATGGCAATTGATGCAGATTTGAACGCAGGTCTGATTAATCAAGAAGAAGCCAAAGCAAGGCGTGAGGATGTTACTCAAGAGGCTGACTTTTACGGTTCCATGGATGGTGCCTCTAAATTTGTTAGAGGTGATGCTGTTGCAGGGATATTGATTCTTGTTATCAATATTTTGGGTGGGTTGATGATCGGTATGATTCAGCATGATCTCTCGTTTGACGTGGCTGCTGAGTACTATGCATTGTTAACCATTGGTGACGGGCTAGTTGCACAAATACCTTCGCTATTACTATCAACCGCTGCTGCTATTATGGTGACAAGACAAAATAGCTCCCAAGATATGGGTAAGCAGATTTTTAGTCAGTTATTTGCTTCACCAAAAGCGCTTACGGTGGCGGCAATTATTTTGGCTGTAATGGGAAGTGTGCCTGGTATGCCGCATGTGGCGTTTCTATCATTGGCTGCTATTGCGGGTGCAGGAGCGTGGCTTCTTCTCAAAAAACAAGCCGAAGCAGAGGCGTTGGCTGGTGAAGAGGCAAGACAAGCTCAGTTGCCTGTTGATACAGAGGCGGCAGGAGAGCATAAAGAGCTCGATTGGGCTGACGTTATGCCGGTAGATATGATTGGACTAGAAGTGGGTTACCGCTTGATCCCTATGGTCGATAAGCTGCAAGGCGGGCAGTTGCTTAATAGGATTAAAGGCGTTAGGAAAAAGCTATCTCAAGACCTAGGTTTTTTGGTGCCTTCAGTACATATAAGAGATAACTTAGATTTGATGCCTGGTGCTTATCGCATTACGTTGATGGGAGTTATTGTTGGAGAGGCAGAAATATATCCTGATCGTGATTTGGCGATTAACCCCGGGCAGGTATTTGGTTCGTTAAAAGGCGTCGATGTTAAGGATCCCGCTTTTGGTCTGGATGCGACGTGGATTGAGTTAAGTTTGCGTGAACAAGCTCAAACGCTAGGTTATACGGTTGTTGATGCTAGTACCGTTGTTGCAACGCATTTAAACCAGATACTACAAAGTCATGCGCATGAGCTATTAGGGCACGAAGAAGTTCAGCAGTTATTGGACATGCTGGCTAAAGGTTCACCTAAGCTAGTAGAAGACCTTGTTCCTGCAAAACTGTCTATTAGTAGTCTCTTAAAAGTATTACAAAGTTTGTTGATGGAACAGGTGCCACTTAAAGATTTTAGGAGTATTGCAGAAGCTTTATCGGAAGCTGTTACGCGTACTCAAGACCCTGTCGCATTAACTGCAGCGGTACGGGTGGCAATATCAAGACTGATTGTCCAAACTATTAACGGTTCAGAAGCTGAGATCCCTGTTATTACTATGGATCCCCAGTTGGAGCAACTGTTGCTTAATTCAGTTCAGCAGAGTCAGCAGGCGGGAGAAAGCGGTATGGTGCTTGAGCCTGGTATGGCTGAACGGTTGCAGACTTCACTTATTGCAGCGGCTCAAAAGCAAGAGATGTTAGGGCAACCTTCGATTTTATTGGTAGCGGCGCCTGTTAGGCCGCTGATGTCCAAATTTGTACGCTATAGTGAACAGTTGATTCATGTTCTTTCTTATCAAGAAATACCGGAAAATAAAAAAATTACTATTGTGGCAACTGTAGGCGGTCAAAATGCTTAAGGTTGAAGTAATTAGTAGCTCGCCACGGGTGAGGTGTTTATGAAAGTGAAACGTATCTTTGCCCCCGATATGCGTCAAGCTATGCGGCGTGCTAGAGAGGAAATTGGGCCCGATGCGGTTATTGTGTCAAATCATCGGGTGGCTGGTGGTGTCGAGGTTGTTGCCGCGCATGAACATGAATTTGAAGCAGCTCAGGCAGAGTTTAAGCGAGACTACGAGAAGAAAAAGCGTAAGGATGAGCAGGTACGTATTCTTACGGCGGATAAAAGTAGGCAAGACCTGGATGATGAACTGAAAAAAGCGCGTTTGCGTATTGCAGAAGCCAATGATCAGGTTGAAAAAGAGCCACTTTATCAGGCAGAGGGTAAGCGAAACCTTCAGGTTGAGCAGGATGAAGAAGACGATTTACAAACAATTCTTGAGTCGCTTAAAAGCCGTCAAGAAGCACGAAAGGCCACATTTCTAGACGATCTAGATGAAGAGGATGTACCTTCTATAGATGTTAAGCCGGCGCCTACGATTATACAGAAAGAAAATGCTGCAATAGAGAGTATGCAGCAAGAAATACAGCAGTTGAAATCGTTGCTTGAGCAGCAAATGCAGGTTCCTTCGCGAAAAGTTTGGGTTGAAGAGGCTGCACAGCGTAAGTCGGTCGCGCCTTTGGGTGTAGCTGATAAACTGGTTAAGCGATTCGAAAAAATAGGTCTCAATAATACCTTGATTACTCAGCTTACACGCGGCCTTGAAGCTGACCTTGAAATAGCAAAGGCTTGGCGAGTCACCTTGTCAAAGCTAACTGATGCCGTGCCTGTTATGAGTGAAGATTATATCGATAGAGGCGGGATGATTGCCTTTGTTGGTCCTACCGGTGTTGGCAAGACCACCTCTATTGGAAAGTTAGCGGCACGTTATGTTCTTCAGCATGGTAGTGCTAGTTTGGCGCTTGTTACGACTGATACCTATCGTATTGCAGCACATGAGCAATTAAGAACGTTTGGGCGGATTTTAGACGTTCCTGTCAGGGTTGTGGATGAAAATAACCCCTTAGAAGATGTATTGTTGTCGTTACGGGGAAAACGTCTAGTATTAATTGATACGGCGGGTATGAGTCACCATGAAGGCCCTAGTGAAGCTCAAAAAAAGATGCTTACGAGTGTTTCTGTAAGGCTCAAAAAGCTATTAGTTCTTTCTTGTTCAAGTCAGCGTCAAGTATTGGAAGATGCTTATGATAATTACCAGAGTATTGGCTTAAATGGTTGTGTACTTAGTAAGTTGGATGAATCAGGTAGCTTGGGTGAGGCTTTAAGCTTGGTGGTAGAAAAAGCGCTGCCTATTGCATATGTCACTGATGGCCAAAAAGTGCCGGACGATATTGAAGTCGCCCAACGGAATGATCTCGTGAGCAGAGCTGTAATTACTGCGCAAAAAACACTGGAAAGGGAGCGTGAGCGTGCGCTGTCTTCAACGGGAGGAGCGTCTGAACTTTCGTCAGCCGGCTAAGTACAGATAATAATTGATGAAAAAGCAGCACTCAGTGAAAGTTATCGCAGTTACCGGTGGTAAAGGTGGCGTTGGTAAAACGAATGTTTCGGTGAATTTATCGATAGCCTTAGGTGAAATGGGGCGCCGAACCGTGTTAATGGATGCGGACCTTGGTTTGGCCAATGTTGATGTTATGTTGGGTTTGCGTCCTAAAAAGAATATTAGCGACGTGCTTTCTGGAGAATGTCGACTGACTGATGTAATGCTAGATGTAACTGATAATGTCAAGATTGTTCCCGCATGCTCAGGGACTCAGGAAATGACATCGCTTAGTGCTCACGAGCATGCAGAGTTAGTCTATGCTTTTAATGAAGTTGCAGAAGATATCGATGTGCTAGTAATTGATACTGCTGCTGGGATTTCTGAATCGGTGGTGAGCTTTGTGCGTGCCGCTCAAGAGGTGCTTGTGGTGGTTTGTGATGAGCCTACTTCGATTACTGATGCTTATGCGCTTATCAAGTTATTGAATAGGGACTATCGCATGACTCGATTTAGAGTCTTGGCGAATATGGTAGACACTGATGTAGAAGGTAGGAACATGTTTAATAAACTTTCTACTGTCACAGACCGTTTTCTGGATGTAACACTTCAATACGTTGGCTCAATACCTTATGATGAGCATGTAAGGAAATCAGTGCGACGCCAAATACCTGTTTTGAAAGCATTTTCTAAATGCAAGGCAGCAATTTCGTATCGGCAACTCGCTAAGAAAGTAGATGACTGGCCAGTCCAAGATGCTCCGCGAGGGCATTTGGAGTTCTTTGTGGAACGCTTGGTTCAGGGTGTTTAAATTTCGGGTCTGGAAAGGGGCTCCATGTATAACCCGCTAGAAATTTCGTCAAGCCATGAGCTTATTGAGCAATATGCGCCGCTCGTAAAACGTATCGCCTATCATTTGATGGGGCGACTTCCTGCAAGTGTGGTTGTGGATGACCTAATACAATCGGGTATGATCGGCTTATTAGAAGCGGCAAAAAAATATGATGCTGCCAAGGGAGCTAGTTTCGAAACCTATGCAGGTATTCGCATACGTGGTTCTATTATTGATGAAGTGCGTCGAGGTGATTGGACTCCTCGTTCGGTTCATCGTAACAGCCGTCGTATTACCCAGGCTATGCAAACGTTAGGGGCATCACTAGGGCGAGATGCGACTGATACTGAAATTGCGACTGAGATGGGGATCTCTGTTTCGGATTATCATGACCTGCTTAAAGACTCAGTAGAAAGTCGTTTATTTAGCTTTGAAGAGATGACAAGTTCTGATGGTGAGAGTCCTGGAGAGCAGTTGTCAGGTGTCGAGCCTAGTCCCGTAGCTCATACTGAAAAAAATGCTTTTAAGTTAGCTTTGGCAAATGCCATAGACTCCTTGCCTGAACGCGAAAAATTAGTCCTTGCACTTTATTATGATGAAGAGCTGAACCTTAAAGAAATTGGTGAGGTTTTAGGTGTTAGCGAGTCTCGAGTGAGCCAAATTCATAGTCAAGCAGCCCATCGACTTCGTGGTCGATTGAGAGAATGGCAATAAAATTTTCTCTATCTCTCCATTTTCTTGAAAAATGGTCTAAATTCTAATCAGGCTAAATGATAAATCGGGTGCATTAATCCATATGCTTCTGAATTGGGGGATATTGTCTTGAAAAAAGACATCAAGATTCTAGTGGTGGACGACTTTTCTACCATGAGACGTATTATAAAAAACCTGCTCCGTGATCTTGGATTTAATAATGTCATTGAAGCAGATGATGGTAAAACGGCTTTGCCGATTTTGCAGCAAGGTGGTGTGCAGTTTCTTGTGACTGACTGGAACATGCCAGGCATGACCGGTATTGACCTTGTCCGAGCAGTGCGCGCTGATCCAAAGTTGGCTGGTATGCCTATCTTGATGGTTACGGCAGAAGCGAAGCGTGAGCAAATTATTGCTGCTGCTCAGGCCGGTGTTAATGGCTACGTTATTAAGCCATTTACTGCAGCTGTTTTGAAAGAAAAGATAGACAAAATTTTCCAACGTATCGGAAGTTAATCTGTTAAGGAACTCACTAATTATGACTGAAGCAGATTTGCATCGGGGATTGGATGGCTTTGAATCATTGCTGCAGGAAAAAGCGTCTGAGCTGGTTACAGTGTTGGAGGGTGGTGATTTAAACAGTGCACTGACCATTATAAATGACCTGCAGCAAGTTAAGCACTTGGCCTTTTATAATGAAGTTGGGTATCTGACCAGGGGTCTTCATGAGGCAATTAAGTCTTTTTCTGATGATGTTAAAGTTCAGGGAGAGACTAATGATGAACAAGATGACTCTATTCAAGGCATGGCCGATGCGTCTGAAAGGTTAGGTTATGTTATTGAACTAACTGAAAAAACTTCTCATGAAACCATGGATCGTGTCGATAAGTCGTTAGCGTTAGTCGATAAAATGGATGAGCAAAGTGGACGCTTTGCCGATCTGTTATCGATGGTAGGGCAGCTGGAAGCTGAGTTTGAGGGGTTGAGAGGTGGATATGACCGTACTTGCCAGCTTAAGAAAGAATCAGAACAAACAGTTAAAGATTTGCGGGCTGAGCTTACAGAGATATTAGTTGCTCAAAGTTACCAAGATATCACGGGGCAACTTATCCGCCGTGTAATAACTTTGGTAACTCAAGTAGAAAGCAGCTTAGTGCAACTTATGGATATGGCGGCAAAAGTTGAGCGTATAAGTGGCCTAAGTGTAGAGAAGCCAGCAAGTAATACTAACCAGAAAGCTAAAAAAGACCCAATTGAAGCAGAAGGGCCACAACTCGCGGGAAAAAATGATCCGGACGTGGCCTGTGATCAAGATGATGTTGATGATCTGTTATCAAGTTTGGGTTTTTGAATAGGAGCTTCTAATGAGCTTGGATGTTGATCACGAAATTCTCGAAGATTTTCTTGTTGAGGCAGGAGAGATACTAGAACAGCTATCTGAGCAGTTAGTTGATCTTGAGAAGTCCCCAGACGATAACGATCTTTTGAATTCAATTTTTCGGGGCTTTCATACCGTAAAGGGTGGTGCTGGATTCCTTCAATTGGATGCAATGGTGGACTGCTGCCATAAGGCCGAGAATTTATTCGACCTACTTCGAAATGGGAGTGTCAAAGTAACTCCTGAGCTCATGGATGTAGTGTTACAGTCGCTAGATGCCGTCAATATAATGTTTGGTAATGTCCGAGCGGGTGAAAATCTTGAAGCTGCTTCTCCAGCATTGTTACAAAAACTTGCAGATTTTGCTTCGGGTAAAGTTGAGTCTGAACAAGGGTCTGTTCTTGATGTAATGGCTGCTCCTGATGCAGCAGTACCTGTTGAGGACCCTGTTCAATCAGATGTACTTTCTGTTTCCAGTGTGAATTCTGCTAATGATGAGTTTGATATGTTACTGGATGATGTTATTCCAGAGGCAGAGGCCATCGTTGAAGATGACGGTCTAATTACAGAAGACGAGTTTGAAGCGCTACTTAATGATCTGCATGGTGATGGTGCTCCAGGAATTTCCACTGGGCATGAAATAGTTGAAAGTAAAGAGACAGCTGATAGCGGTTTAATCTCAGAAGATGAGTTTGAAAATTTACTCGATGAATTGCAGTCTCATGGTCAGGGAGCCTTTGCAAGTACTGAGGATGCTACACCCGCTATGCCTGTTGAGGCAGCCCCTACGCCTGCGCCTATAGTTGAGCAGCCTGCTAATGCTGCAAAAAATTCGGCAGCGGCACCCGCAGCCGCGTCTTCTAATAAAACTGTAGTAACAGAAAGTAATGTCCGAGTTGATACACGTTTATTAGATAAAATCATGAATATGGTTGGAGAGCTGGTCTTAGTACGAAACAGGCTAGTTCGTTTAGGCGGTGCTCGTGAAGACGAGGAAATGACAAAAGCACTGGGTATTCTTGATATGGTTACAGCGGACTTACAAATGTCCGTGATGAAAACCCGTATGCAGCCAGTTAAGAAAGTGTTCGGGCGCTTTCCCCGTCTGATCCGTGACCTGTCACGTAGTTTGAAGAAAGAGATACGCCTTGAGCTACGAGGTGAGGAAACCGACCTTGATAAGAATCTAGTTGAAGCGCTAGCAGACCCTTTAATACATTTGGTACGTAACTCTGTTGACCATGGCATAGAATCTCCTGAAATACGTGAGGGAACAGGAAAGGCGCGCGAAGGACATGTTTTGTTATCAGCAGAACAAGAAGGTGATCATATTCTGTTGATTATACAGGATGATGGTGCCGGAATGGATCCTGAAAAACTGCGTAAGTTGGCGGTTGATCGTGGGATGCTGGATCAGGAGGCGGCTAATCGGCTTTCAGAGCAAGAATGTTTCAATTTGATCTTTCAGGCAGGCTTTTCTACAAAAACAGAAGTGTCGGACGTATCTGGTCGTGGCGTCGGCATGGATGTGGTTAAAACTAAAATCACACAGTTAAATGGTACTTTGCATATAGACTCTGTTTTAGGGCAGGGTACTCGAATTGCTATTCAAGTTCCGCTGACATTGGCGATTATGCCAACGTTGATGGTGATGTTGGAGAATCAAGCTTTTGCATTGCCGCTGGTTAATGTTAATGAAATTTTCAATCTTGATCTGACAAAAACTAATGTAGTAGATGGTCAGCAGGTGATTATTGTTAGAGATCAGGCCTTGCCTTTATTTCATATGAAACGCTGGCTAGTTGAAGGGCAGCAAGACGCCGAGCTTCCAGAGCAAGGACATGTAGTTATTCTTACAGTAGGAACTTTGCGAGTTGGCTTTGTAGTTGATCAGTTGGTTGGGCAGGAAGAAGTTGTGATTAAGCCTTTGGGCACTATTTTACATGGTACTCCTGGATTATCAGGAGCAACTATTACTGGTGATGGTCGAATAGCTCTAATTATTGATATTCCTAATTTACTGAAACGTTACGCGTCTTAGTAAATATTGTCTGAATAGGGGCTGCTATGCCGGTAAAAGTGTTAATAGTTGATGACTCCGGTTTTTTCAGACAGCGTATTAATGATTTCTTATCGAACGATAAGCGCTTAGAAGTTATCGGCACTGCTTCTAATGGTCGTGAGGCTGTTGAGTTGACTAAGCAGCTGAAACCAGACGTTGTTACCATGGATGTGGAGATGCCATTGTTAAATGGTATTGACGCTGTTCGGATTATTATGAGAGACAATCCCACTAATGTTCTGATGCTTTCATCCCTTACCCATGAGGGAGCTCAAGTAACCTTACAAGCTTTAGAGGCGGGAGCTGCGGATTATCTAACAAAAGATATTCGTTCTTGGATTAATAAATCTAATGCAATGCAGAATACATTAGTCGAACGTGTTGTGGCGCTTGGGCAAAGTAGAGGTGGACGACGAAGATCGCCGGCTTTTATTGCTAAACCGTTGAAGGCTGGAGCAACATCTAGTATTCACAGTTTCAGTGGGTCCGGTCCTACTCATTCGAAAAGAGTTGAGCCAAAGAGCAGTGTTTTGTCATCTTCTCGAACTAATACAGATCTAAAAACATCTATTCAGACGCGCTCGTCGCCTGTAAGAAAAACGAGTCATGCCGCTAGCTTTCCTGCCAACTGTAAACTTGTTGTAATTGGTTCTTCTACAGGAGGGCCTGCAGCCTTGCAGACTATTCTAACGGCCTTGCCTGCTAGCTTTCCTCACCCTATATTGCTTGTTCAGCATATGCCTAAGACCTTTACGTCAGTCTTTGCCTCACGTTTAAATCAACAGTGCAATATAGAAGTGAAAGAAGCGGAAGATGGCGATAGATTGAAGGCAGGGCGCGCTCTATTAGTACCAGGGGGGCATCAAGTAATGATTGACAGCCGACAGCCTGATCGTATCAAGATTTTGCCAGGGGATGAGCGATTGACCTATCGTCCCAGTGTTGACATCGCTTATGCTGCTGCTGCAAAAACTTATGGAAATAAAGTGTTAGCAGTGATTTTGACAGGTATGGGGGCTGATGGAGCAGAAGGTGCTCGGTTGCTCAAGCAGGCTGGGGCTGTTATGTGGGCTCAAAATGAAGCGAGTTGTACTATTTATGGCATGCCTCAAGCAGTTGTTAAAGCAGGGCTTGCGGATGATATATTGGATTTAAATGATATTTCTAGGTTGTTAATGAGTGGTGGTAAGTAGAAAAGCATTTCTATGATTTTAAATGTAATGCATTGTATTAAATAGATATATCATCAGTTATCCTCATTTGAAATAGACACAGTCATACCGGGAATATGCTATGCAGGTTTGGGCAATTGCAAATCAAAAAGGCGGTGTTGGGAAGACAACAACAGTTGTGACTTTAGCTGGGTTATTAGCAGAGGTTGGTTACAACGTTTTGATGATTGACCTTGATCCACATGGATCTTTAACTAGTTATTTCCACTATGATCCTGATGAGTTAGATCATAGTGTCTATGATCTTTTTGTTACTCAGAATGAAATTACGCAGAATCAAGTTAACTCCTTGTTATGCAGCACATCTGTTGATCGTATACAGCTGATGCCTGCATCAACAGCTATGGCAACATTGGAGCGGCGTGCAATCGATCATCAAGGGATGGGGTTGCAGGTTGCGAAAGCTTTGCGTCATGTTAAAGATCGTTATGATTTTGTTTTGATTGATAGCCCGCCAGTATTAGGTGTGCTAATGGTAAATGCGTTGGCTGCATGTCACCACTTGATTGTTCCGGCGCAAACGGAGTTTCTTGCTCTTAAAGGGCTAGAAAGGATGGTTCGAACTATTAGTATGATTAATCGTGCTCGCAAGAAAAAGTTGAACTATACAATTATCCCAACGTTTTATGATCGAAGAACTCAAGCGTCGGTAAGCTGTTTGAGGGAGCTTCATAAGTGCTACCCAGATGAGCTGTCCAGTGCGGTTATTCCCGTCGATACGAAATTTAGAAACGCTAGTATGAAGGGGGTTGTGCCTTCTTCGCTAGATGCTGGTAGTCGAGGCGTTCATGCCTATGCTCGCTTATTACGCTCTTTAATAGAGCAGCGGAGGTAACTGTTAATGGATAAGAAGCCCCCGGCCGGTCGTCAGCATCAAGTAGTTTTCGAATACCTTGAGGCATTGTTGTTGGATCCTTCTGAGGAAGATGAGAGTCACCTTGAACAGGATCATGAAAAGAACCTCGTAGAAGATGAAACTATTTCTCATGATGTATTGCTTGCAGATACAGAGTTAATGAGCACACTGGAAGCAGAGCCAGAGCCAGAGCCAGAGCCAGAGCCAGAGCCAGAGCCAGAGCCAGAGCCAGAGCCAGAGCCAGAGC
>NZ_KE383916.1:146623-246299 GCF_000422765.1 Neptunomonas japonica DSM 18939
CAGAGCCAGAGCCAGAGCCAGAGCCAGAGCCAGAGCCAGAGCCAGAGCCAGAGCCAGAGCCAGAGCCAGAGCTTAATTGCGTTTTGGTCAATGTTTGTGGTCTTAAACTGGCAATACCTTTTGAAGGAATAGAGGGCGCGTTGACATTGAGTACCGTAACACTGCAGTTGAGTAATCAATACGACTGGGTTCTTGGCAGTTTTGAGCGTTCTTCATTTTCTACCGTGATTGTCGATACCGGGCAATGGTTATTGGAAGATAGATATGATGCAGCTCTATCACGTTATGCTGAGCTTATTGTGTTGGATGGTAAGAATTGGGCTTTGACGTGTGATGAGCTTGTAAAGTCTGTACGTATACCGCACAGTCGTATTAATATGAACAGTAATAAACAAGGTCGCCCTTGGATGCTTGGTACTTATATGGAAGAGCGTTGTGCCGTTGTAGATGTGGCGGCATTAGTGGCGCAGTTTGAGAAAGCAAGCTGACATTGCGATATTAAGTATGCAGTAGGATAGTGTATTGACAGAATCAAGTGTGTGGTTAGTCTCTTTTCTGAGTGTCATGGTTATTATTTTTGCAGGAATAAGTATTTATACTTTTTACAGGCAAAAACAACATGAACGCCAATATAAGGCTTTAGTGACTGTCTTACGTAATGAAATCCGCTCCATTACTGGAAGTTCCATTGGCATGGGAAAACGTTTGGTTGATATAGAGCAAAAGCTTAATATTACGGTAGAAAAGCAACTAGAGCTTGAGAATAGAGACCCTGGTGAGTTGGCTTATAATCAGGCTGCTCGCCTCATGGAAATGGGCGCTGATGTTGATGATCTTGTCAAAGATTGCGGTATCGGCCGCCCGGAAGCAGAATTGATGGCTTTATTACATAAAGAGCTGCATACGCATCAAGGGATTGAGCACGAAAATTAGTTTTTATTTTTAAGCTTATATGCAAAAGCAATGACTTCTGCGATAGCCTTATAGAGCGCTTCTGGTATTTCCTCTCCAATTTCTAGACGTATTAATACTTCTAATAATTCAGGGCTTTGGTGAACATGAATTTCGTGTTCATTTGCCAAGGCTAAAATTTGTTGAGCTATCTCACCTTTCCCTTTAGCGACAATAGTGGGTGCTGTAGCAGTACCACGGTTATATTTTAGCGCAATCGCTGATGCGTTTTTATCTTCATCCTTCATGTTTTAATATCTATTAATTGTTTCTGAATGGGTGCTTTTTGAGGTTGAGGTTTTCCTTGCTTACAGATTAGAGTGGGGACATTAAGGCCTAGCGTACTGAGTTGTTCTCTAAAGTCATTCAATTGACTTTTTATTGACGTTACTGTGTCGTGGTGTGAGCAAGTAAAAGCGGCTGTTAATTCGCTCTGTTCCTGATTAAGGCTGAGTTCTGCATCAATACTTCTGGATGTATCTAAATCAAAGTGTAACCGGACTTTCCAGATTGTTTCCAGTTCTTGGCGGCTGTTTTGCTGGCTCCTATGGCTTATGCGTAACTCAACGTTGTCTAGTGTTTCTTGGTTACGGATAGGAAGGTCTAATTGAAAGAAGCGTTCATTTGATTCTATTCTCTCTTGCCGGCTTTGGAGGCTCGTTAATTGATTAGTCGTTACACGCGCGAGTATTTTGTCGACAGTTGATTGGATAAGCTGTTTTTGTGAGTCAGGTAGTTGCTCTGCGAGTGCCTGAAGCTTTCCTAAAAACTGCTTCATATCTTTTGGAGATGATTGGTTGTTGGCTAGCTTGTTCTCGGTAAAAAGCCCTCCATAGTTAATGTTTTGTTTAATAGTTTGCTGAGCTTCTGCAGTACCGGGGCGTACGCCAAACAGCTGCATTAATGACTGCACCACTTTGTCAATTTGCCCTGCAGCGGCTGAGTTGCTGGCTACAGAGCTGTTTAAAAGCTGTTGTATGCCTGCCCCTAAAGAGATTTGTTGTGGGAGTTGCTCGCGTAAGCTGTTTTGTAGTGATGTTGCTTGTTGAGGCGTTAGTTGTGATGTTGCGGTTCCTGCTTTATCTATCGGAATAGGTTGAGTCCAGCTAATGCTAATTTGGTCCGTATGATTTCGTGATACTTGTATTTGCTGTAATGGAGGTAAGTTGGCAGTGGTTTGTAATGTTACTGTTGCCCCTTTTACGTTGAGTGTCAGTATATTGACAGCTTGTTCTGTCGAGTATTTAGTGGGTGTTGTATTTGGGAGTGCAGGGGGGGGGGATTGTGTGTTTGTCTGCTGAGTTGTAGGTTGCGTATGTTGTGCGGCTGTTTGTGGATTGGTTTGGGCAGAGACATTTTTTCCTTGTATAGGTATAACTTGAACTTGTGCTGCAGGGGCCGCCGTCGTAGCTGCTTTTACTGGTTCTGTTGTGAGTTGCGATGTCTGTGGCGTTGAAGGTTGAGGTGTTGCTGGCTGCGTAGGTTTTGCTTGAGTTGAAACAGCTGGTAGTGGTGTGTTTGCCATTGTAGTAGACGTCGATATGGTCGTAGCTGGTGTTGTCGCTTGAGGAGGTGCTGGTTGTTGCCGCGAAGGTGTTGGGTTTGTTTGAGGTGCTGCTGTCTGTGAAGAGGTTATAGGTAGCCCTTGTGTTTGTGATGTGACCTGGGCATTAATTGTTTGTCCGCGTGGGATGGTGTTAGCGAGTGTCGTTACATCTTTTTCTGAGCGAATAACAGGTATGACCGGTGTCTGGTAAGTTCTGGTAGTCGAGGCTTTATCTGCTAAGGGCAAAGAAGGAGTAGTGGCTACAGGTTTGTCAGCAGTGGTCGTTGTAGCCAGCTTAATAGCTAATTGGCCATCATTAGTACGAGAAATAAGCACCTTGCTACCCGCCGTTATAGGCTGTTGTGCTTTTAGCTCCATTAATACGCTGTTGCTTTCAAGTTTTAGTCTGAACACATTGGGGCTTAATTGATCTTGAGATACTTGCCGCACTGTTGCCTGTAAACTTCCGCCGGCAGGGATGAGCTTTTCAGCACTGCCAGTGCGTGTGTTCCCTGATGAATCCAGCAAGGAAAGCGATTGAGGGGTGATGGTATTCATGAATAAACACTTTTTACAATAAATCTGATCAAGAGCAATGCCCCAGCTGAGTCTAATTTGTATATAATGCCCTGCTTATACATCGGCCAGTAACCTATTTAGTGTAGCGCTATAGTTTTTAAAGCGCAGTTTTTGAGGAAAAGGTGTTGTTAGAACCGCTGTTAAATGTTGTTGATCTGTATTGCGAACGAGATGAACGGGTTCTGTTTGAGGGGCTTTCTTTTGGTCTGGCAGCCGGGGAACTTGTTCAGATTGAAGGTGCTAACGGCAGTGGGAAAACTACTCTCTTAAGAATTCTAAGTGGTTTGTCTGGTGACTATGAGGGTGAAGTTTTTTGGTGTGGTGAATCTGTTGCAAAAGTGAGAGATGACTTTTTCTCTTCCTTGTTATATTTCGGTCACCAGCCAGGCGTGAAAGGTATGCTAACGCCAGTTGAAAACTTGCAATGGTATAGTGCTATACATCCGGCTTTGTTGGCTGAGAAAATTTTCCCTGCATTAGAGATAGTGGGCCTTAAAGGTTACGAAGATGTGCCTTGCCACTCATTGTCTGCTGGACAGAATCGACGTGTTAGCTTAGCACGACTGTATATGAATACTGCCAAGTTATGGATTCTAGATGAGCCTTTTACTGCAATCGATAAAAGTGGAGTTGCAGCTAAAGAGCGTTTGTTAGCTGACCATGTTGCTTCGGGAGGAAGTGTTATTTTAACAACTCATCACGATTTGGCCTCCTGTGGGTCGGTAACAAAGATTAATCTTGACCAATTGATGGGAACTTGATGGCTGAATTGTGTACTAACTCTGCGGAAATATCGTTGGGGAAATTATTTTCTGCCGTGTTGAGAAGAGACTTGTTGCTGTCTTTTCGGCGTAAAAGTGATTTGGTTAACCCGTTGATCTTCTTTGTGATGGTTGCGACTTTGTTTCCTTTAGGTGTTAGTCCTGAGCCGAATTTCTTGGCCGACGTAGCACCTGGAGTGGTGTGGGTGGCTGCCCTTTTAGCAACACTGTTGTCTTTAGATGGTATATTCCGCTCGGATTATGAAGACGGCACTTTAGAACAAGTGATTTTAAGCCCTCAGCCGCTTATGGTGGTTTGTTTAGCAAAGGTAATGGCGCACTGGATGACAACAGGTTTACCACTGGCGTTGATGTCTCCTTTGCTTGGAGTCATGTTGTTTTTGCCTGTCAGTGCCATGTTTGGCATGGTGGTGAGCTTGTTGATTGGCACCTTGGTACTGAGTCTTATTGGCGCGATTGGCGCAGGCTTAACGGTAGGTTTAAAACGCGGTGGTGTGTTGATCTCTTTACTGGTCTTGCCACTGTATATACCCGTACTGATTTTTGGTTCTGGCGCAGTACAAGCTGCTGTTGCAGGGTTGCCTTTAGAAGGGTATTTTGCATTGCTTGGAGCCATGTTGGCTTTAGGCATGGTGTTGGCGCCATTTGCAATTAGTGCATCTGTACGCATTTCAGTTAGTGGTTAAGAGGTAAATGAAATATGGCAGGAAGTAGTTGGTTGCCACGCTGGTTTTATCAATTGGCATCACCTCGGTGGTGTTACGATATTACGGGCAAGTTACTGCCGAGTTTTTTTATAGCAGCTATTTTATTATTAATAGTTGGGGTCGTTTGGGCATTGGCATTTGCGCCGCCGGATTATCAGCAAGGTAATAGCTTTCGCATCATGTATCTGCACGTACCTTCCGCTATTCTTGCGCAGTCATGTTATATGCTGATGGCTATAGCTGGTGTTGTGGGGCTTATTTGGAAGATTAAGGTTGCAGATATGGTGGCATATGCATGCGCACCTATTGGTGCTTCTATTGCTGTCATGGCACTTGCCACTGGTGCTATTTGGGGCAAGCCTACATGGGGTTCATGGTGGGTGTGGGATGCTCGTTTGACGTCTATGCTGATTTTACTTTTCCTCTATATGGGGGTGATGGCGTTGTATGCAGCCATGGATAATGAATCCATGGCGGCAAAAGCCGCTTCTGTTTTATCTTTAGTGGGGCTGGTCAATATTCCTATCATTAAGTATTCCGTGGAGTGGTGGAATACTTTGCATCAGCCCGCGACATTTACGTTAACTGAAAAGCCCGCGATGCCTATTGAGATGTGGTTGCCTCTGTTAGTGATGGTGGTTGGTTTTTATTGCTTTTTTTCTGTGTCTTTAATGCTCAGGTTGCGAAATGAAATTATTCGTCGTGAGCGTCGCTCCGGCTGGGTTCGTGAGTTAGTAGCTTCTAAGTGAGGTCGTAGTGCAGTTCGAAACGATGTCTGAATTTATTACAATGGATGGCCATGGACTTTATGTATGGCTGTCATACGGGATTGGATTGTCGATAATTATCGGCAATCTAGTCTTACCATTATTTAAACGTAAAGAGCTAATAAAAAGTCTGGCTCGACGCCTGCGAAGGGAGAACAATACTCAATGAATCCTAAACGGAAAAAGAGGCTTACCCTCGTTATCTTTCTTGTGGTTGGTGTCAGTATGGCGGTAGGTTTAGCGTTATATGCGTTAAATCAAAATATAAACCTATTTTATTCGCCGCTGCAGATTGTTAATGGAGAAGCACCTCAAGATACACGTATTCGTGCAGGTGGAATGGTTGTTGAAGGCAGTGTAGTGAGAGATCAGAAAAGTTTACATGTGAAGTTTGAAATGACTGATTATGCTAAGACGGTACCGGTTGAATTCACAGGCATTCTTCCTGATTTATTTCGCGAAGGGCAGGGTATTGTTGCGCAAGGGTCATTAGACTCGCAGGGTGTTTTTCAGGCTGTAGAAGTGCTGGCTAAACATGATGAAAACTATATGCCACCTGAAGTGGCTGATGCATTGGAAAAGTCCGGAAAAATGCCGGTACCTCCTAAAGAGGCGTTTAATAAATGATTCCTGAGCTTGGGCAATACTCTCTCATATTGGCATTAAGTCTTTCTGTCCTATTATCAGTAGTGCCACTTGTTGGCGCTTACACTTCTAATAGTCTGTGGATGGGCTTTGCCCGGCCTTTATCAAAGGCACTGTTTTTATTTTTACTGATTAGCATGATGTGCCTTGGTTATGCTTTTTTGACTGATGATTTCTCAGTAGCTTATGTTGCGGGTAACTCCAATTCTGCTTTGCCTGTGTATTACAAGTTTAGTGCTATCTGGGGAGGGCATGAGGGATCTTTACTGCTGTGGGTCTTTATTCTAAGTGCTTGGACCTACGCTGTTGCAGTTAAAAGCTCAGAATTACCTTTGGATATTGTTGCTCGCGTATTGTCAGTCATGGGAATGATTAGCGTTGGCTTTACATCGTTTACCTTGATGACCTCTAGCCCCTTTACTCGCTTGCTGACCAATACTCCGCTTGAAGGAGGAGACCTTAATCCTTTATTGCAGGATATCGGTCTGATTATTCATCCCCCCATGCTTTACATGGGCTATGTGGGTTTCTCTGTGGCTTTTGCTTTTGCTATTGCTGCTCTTATGAGTGGTCGCTTGGATGCAGCATGGGCACGTTGGTCTCGTCCATGGACAAATGTTGCATGGGCATTTCTGACTTTTGGTATTGTGCTAGGTAGCTGGTGGGCTTATTACGAACTTGGTTGGGGCGGCTGGTGGTTTTGGGATCCGGTTGAGAATGCATCCTTTATGCCGTGGCTGGTCGGTACAGCATTGGTTCACAGCTTAGCAGCTACTGAAAAACGTGGTGTGTTTAAGAGCTGGACAGTCCTGCTTGCCATTTTTGCCTTCTCGCTAAGTTTATTAGGTACCTTTTTAGTACGTTCTGGGGTGTTAACATCTGTACATGCATTTGCTTCTGATCCTGAGCGTGGATTTTTTGTATTAGTCCTACTTAGTATAACGGTGGGTGGCTCATTTCTTCTGTATGCGATTAAAGCTGCACATGTCAAAAGCGAATCGTCTTTCGAATTAGTTTCTCGAGAAAGCTTCTTGCTGATTAACAATATTATGTTGGTTATTGTTTGCATGATGGTTTTACTGGGTACTTTATATCCGTTGATTATCGATGCGATGTCTTTGGGTAAAATATCAGTGGGGCCTCCTTACTTTAATGCGCTATTTGTACCATTAGTTGCTGTGATGGTGGTTTTCATGGGTATTGGATCTATTGCTCGTTGGAAAAAGACAGAACCAAATTACTTATTAAAACAGCTTGGTATTCCAGCAGTTGCTGCCATATCGTTAGGGTGCGCTTTTCCGCTGATATACGCAGGTACATTTGAGCTTAAAACGGCATTGGGTATGGTGTTAGCTTTTTGGGTTGTCATCGCAGTCGTGCGTGACCTGTTCAATAAAATCAGAAATAAACGTACTGTTTCAGCAGGCTTTAAAGGTTTGTCTCGTAGTTATATTGCTATGGTATTGGCGCATGCTGGCGTGGCTGTGTCTATTGTCGGTGTGGCGCTAGTCTCTGTTTATAATGAAGAGCGTGACCTTCGGATGGCACCTGGTGATACTTTAGTCTTCGAAAATTTCACTTTTGTCTTCGAAGGCTCGAAAAGCGTTGAAGGTCCGAATTACACCTCAGATATGGGTGTTCTGACTGTGCTAAAAAATGATCAGCAGCATTCTGTTATGTACCCTGAGAAACGTCTTTATACCGCTCGTGGTAATGTGATGACAGAGGCTGATATCGACCCTGGTTTGTTTGGTGATCTCTATGTTGCTATGGGTGAACCTTTAGAAGGTGATGCTTGGGCGATTCGTGTTCAATATAAGCCTTTTGTACGTTGGATTTGGTTAGGTGGTTTGATGATGGCGTTGGGTGGAGTATTAGCGGCAAGTGATCCGCGTTATCGAAAGCAACTAGCTCGTAAACCGACTAAAAATAAGTCGCTTTCCCCTGAAAGCGTAGCAGCATAAGGAACATGAATATGCGTCGTTTAGTCCTTTTTGTTCCATTGTTGATTTTTTTTGTGATGGGTGGATTGTTTTGGAAGGGTTTGCAGCTTGACCCTACTGAGCTTCCATCAGCACTTTTGGATAAACCGGTACCTGTTTTTAGTTTGCCTTCATTGCTGGACAATGACCGTGTGCTCACGCAAAAAGACTTACAGGGTAAACCTGCATTACTTAATGTCTGGGCAACGTGGTGTCCTACATGCAAACAAGAACATGCTCAGTTAAATAAAATAGCACGTGAAGAGGGTGTTGTTATTTACGGTATTAACTACAAGGATGATCGCGGAGCAGCAAAGGAATGGTTGCGTCGTTATAGAGATCCTTATGTATTGAATATATATGATGAGCAAGGAACATTAGGTTTAGATCTGGGTGTTTATGGTGCACCTGAGACTTATGTTTTAGATGCCCAAGGGATTATTCGTTATAAGCATGTGGGTGCAGTAACAGAGAAAGTATGGTTGAAGCTGCGTACTGTAATGCAACAGGTTTCTACAGAGTCTCAGGGGTAGTGATGAGATTAGTTATAGTAGTTTTTACATTGCTGTTCTCAATGGTCGCTAATGCGACTATTGATACGTATGAATTTAAAGATGATGCAACACGCGAACGCTTCCAGCAATTGACCAATGAGTTACGCTGTCCTAAATGTCAGAATCAAAATTTGGCCGGGTCTAACTCTCCTATCGCTTCTGATTTACGTCGAGAAATATATCGGATGGTGGAGGACGGTCAAAATGATGAGCAAATTGTTGATTTTATGGTCGCTCGTTATGGTGAGTTTGTGCTCTATCGACCTCGAGTGACAGGCAATACATGGGTTTTGTGGTATGGACCTTTTGTCTTGCTTGCGATCGGTGCTGTTGTGCTCTTAATACTCACCCGTAAACGCAAAAAAACAGCTGTTATAGATGAAACGCTGAACGAAAAAGACAAAGCACGCTTGGCGACACTGCTGGATAAAGGAAAGTCTAAATGATTCAATTATGGCTAGGTATTGCACTACTCACATTGGTAGCGCTTTCGTTTATTTTTATTCCTTTTATTAAAGCAAAGAAGTCACAACAGAGGGTGGCTGAAGTAGGTCGTAAGCATCAAAATATCGATATATTTCAGGAGCGTTTATCTGAATTAGATGCGGAGCGTGCAACGGGTAATTTGCAAGACCAAGAGTATGATGCTTTAAAATTAGAGCTTGAAAAAAACCTGTTAGAAGATGCCAGTGAAGAAGATTCAACTGTTGTTGATAATCCGATTGGCACAAAGCAATTAATAACCGTTACGCTGATGGCGTTGCTTGTACCTGTAATTGCTTTTGGACTGTACTTTGAATATGGAAGTGCTCGACAGTTGCAGGTGGCTATGGAGCACCCTAAACAGTTTGATTTTGAGAATGGTAAGCAGCCAACAGTTGATGAAGCGATTCAGATGTTGGTGAGTGAACTAAAGGAAAATCCAGAGAATGCTGAAGGATGGTACATCTTAGCGACAACGTATATGAATTTGGGTAAGTTTGAGGAAGGCGTCTCAAGTTTTAAGCGTGTTCTTGACATATTACCCAATGATGCGCCTCAGTATGTTGGTGTGATGGGGCAATATGCTCAAGGGCTGTATTTTGCTAAGGGAGGCAAAATGGATCAGGAAGTTAGGCAGCAGATTCAGCGCACGCTTGACCGAGAACCGTTAGAAGTAACCTCTTTAGGTTTGTTAGGAATCGATGCTTTTGAACAGTCTCGATTAGAAGATGCTATCGCATACTGGCGAAAGGCATTGGCTAATGCAGAGCCAGGGGCTGCAGAGTCTTTAAAAACAGGTATTCAAAGAGCGCTGGAGCAGCTAGCTAAAGAAGGCAAGGCTGTACCTGATATTCCAGAGCTAACCAGTGCTTCAATTCAGCTGAAAGTAGCTATAGATCCACAGTTAAGTGGTGAATTATCAGCAGAGCAGGTTGTTTTTGTATTTGCAAAGCCTGTTGGAGGGCGCATGCCGGTAGCAGCAGTGCGCTTAACGGTAGGCGAATTACCAAAAATGATAACGCTTGATGATAGTTTAGCCATGACGCCGCAAGCAAAGCTGTCGCTGCATCCGAATGTTGAGATAGCAGCACGAATTTCCATGACGGGTCAGCCTGAGGCTGTAGCAGGCGATTTGCAGTCAGCAAATGTTCTGGTTTCTGTTAAAGAGCTATCTGAGCCGGTAAACCTTCTTATTGATCAGATTGTTCAGTAAGGCTGTTCGGTTTATAGTAAGCGTATGATTGAGTTAATGTTTTCTGAGGCAAGTGTTTAAACATGGATATCGGCTTAAAAGAGTGGTTAATAATTGGGGGGCTTCTGCTTATTGGCCTAATTATTTTCGATGGCTGGCGCCGGATGAAAGGACAACGTAACACTTTGAAGATTGATATCGATAGAGGCTTTACTGACTCTGACGATACTGATGTAGCCGAGGGTGCTCATAACCCAGAGTTGCCCAATGGTGGTGCTAGGGCATTGCAAGATGATTATCATGATCAGTCTTACGTTCATGATGGAAAAGCGTTAAACACATCGGAGCGAATTGATCCTGGGTTTGATCATTTGAATGATCGTGTTGAGCTTAAAGCCGAGCCCCAAACAGAAAGCACTTATAAAAAAGCGAATCCTGAGACGGCTTATCAGCAGCCAGAAGGTAATCATTCAAATGCTGTGGCTTCAAATCCGCAGCCTGAGTTTGACTATAACGAATCGCCTAGACAGCTAGCTGAACAGCGTTACTCTCAGTCAGAAGAGTTGCCGGTAGAGCTAGACCCTTTGTTTGATGATATTCCTGAAATATTATCTCCTGTTAGGCAGCAAGTGGCTGAGCAGCGAGATACGACACCAACAGAGCAAAGTAAAAGCGACAATGAGCAGCCGTCCCCTGAAAAGTCAGAATATCTAGATCTTGAACAGCCTATTACAGTATTGATGCGTCAGGCCTCTGAGAAACAGGCTGAAGATGAAGCTCAACAGTCGCAAGAAGAGATGTTCTTCTATCCTGATGAACAGGTACCCAGTAGCGATAAGAATAATAATGGTTCAGAAGCGAACCCGAAACTTAGCCCTGAATTTGATAGTGAATATCAAGAAACTGAACGTGCTCATCATTATGAAGAGCCTAAGGTTTTACATAATAATGGTGCATCGGCGCCTGCGTCAGATCAGCAAGAACTCTCCTCTTCTTTGCATAATGCTAATGCAGACACCATTAATGAACCAGTTATTAGCTCAGAGCTTGATAGTGAATCGATTACAGAACCCACGGCTGGAGATTCTGAACTTAAGCCTGAACAAGACTCTCTGTTTGAAAGTGATCATTTAGAAAGTGCTAGGAGTGAGCGTAAAGCTCTTGAGCAAGCTCCTGAACCTGAAGAGGTGTTAGTCATAACGGTGGTTGGAAAACAGCAGCCTTTAGATGGACAAACACTGCTTCAAGTCGTACTGGCGTGTGGCATGCGCTTTGGTGATATGAGCTTATTTCATCGATTCGAAGAAGGCGTCGACAAGGGCCCTGTGCAGTTTAGTATGGCGAATGCGGTTAACCCAGGAACATTCGATTTAGAGCATATGTCTGAGATGACGACGCCGGGCGTGAGTTTCTTTATGTCGATGAGTGAACCTGAAGATGCTAAGAATGCTTTTGAATGTATGTTGGCAACAGCAGAAACGGTTTCAAAGCATTTAGGTGGTGATCTGCTAGATGAAAACCGTTCAGTGATGCGTCCACAAACCAAAGCGCATTATCGTGAGCGTATTCGCGAATTCGAAATGCATAAGCTTCACCGACGTAACCTTTCTTAAGATATTCTTAATTTAATCTGTTGGTCTTTTGATGGTTCCTGAGTATAAATATACCCAGAACCTCAAAAGGCTTTAGTGCGCTTGTTAATATAATAGAATTTTAAAATACTTTATGTCTGATGAAAAAACATTGTTTCAGGGTGATGCTGCTATGGCCGATATACTAATAGAAATTAAGCAGCTTCGCGCTGAGATTGATCAGCATAATTACCGGTACCATGTACAAGACGAACCTAGTATTCCCGATGCTGAGTACGATCGACTATTTAAGCAATTACAGGGGTTAGAGCAGACTTATCCTGAGCTTATATCTGGTGACTCTCCTACTCAGCGAGTGGGTAGTGCGCCTATCAGCGGTTTTGAAGAAGTTCAGCATGAAATGTCGATGTTATCACTTGATAATGCTTTCTCTGAAGAAGATCTGCGTGACTTTGATCGTCGTGTGCGTGAGCGCTTAGATGGTTTGTTAGAGGTTCCTTATGCCTGTGAGCCTAAACTAGATGGTATCGCTGTTAGTTTGATCTATGAAAAGGGTGAGCTGATCAGAGGCGCGACGCGTGGCGATGGCTCAACCGGTGAGAATATCACACACAATGTTAGAACGATTCCTTCTATTCCGTTAAGGCTTATGGGTGAAGGTATCCCCGAGCGCCTTGAGGTGCGTGGCGAAATTTATATGCCTAAAGCGGGTTTTAATGCGTTGAATAAGCGCGCGTTGGCTAAAGGCGAGAAAGCATTTGTTAATCCTCGAAATGCGGCAGCAGGAAGCTTACGTCAATTGGACGCACGTATTACAGCTACGCGCCCATTAGAAATGTGCTGCTATGGTATTGGCGTCTTTTCTGGCGGTGTAATGCCAGATACTCATGTGGCTTCTATGCAGCAGTTGAACCGTTGGGGTTTCAAGATAAGTCGCTACCTAGAGTTGGTCGAGGGTGCAGAAGGTTGTTTTGAGTACTATCAACGCATGGCTGAGTTGAGAAATAGCCTTCCTTATGAGATAGATGGTTTGGTATTTAAGGTAGATCAATACCAGTTACAAAAACATCTTGGGTTTGTATCAAGGTACCCGCGTTGGGCTATTGCGCATAAGTTTCCTGCACAAGAAGAGATGACTCAAGTTGAGAGTGTTGAGTTTCAAGTAGGACGTACAGGTGCCATCACACCAGTTGCTCGCTTAAAACCAGTTTTTGTTGGTGGTGTTACGGTCAGTAATGCAACGCTACATAATATGGATGAAATTGAACGCTTGGACTTGCATGTTAAGGACTGGGTTGTGATCCATCGTGCAGGTGAAGTGATTCCCAAAGTTGTAAGAGTGGTTGCTGATAAGCGCCCAGCTGATGCGAAAGAGGTTTGTTTTCCGCAGAGTTGCCCTGTTTGTGGTTCAGATATAGAAAAAATTGAAGGTGAAGCGGTTGCGCGTTGTAGTGGTGGCTTGAGTTGCTCTGCGCAACGTAAAGAGGCTTTACGCCATTATGCGTCTCGCAAGGCCATGAATATTGATGGGCTTGGCGAGAAGCTGATTGATGCGCTAGTAGATAAAGACTTATTAAAATCTATTGCAGATATCTATCTATTAAAGCATGCCGATATAGCAGGCCTAGAGAGGATGGGGTCTAAATCAGCAGATAATTTGCTGGTTGCTATCGAAAAGTCTAAATCAACAACATTAGCTCGTTTTATCTATTCGTTAGGTATTCGTGAGGTGGGAGAAGCGACCGCACGAAATTTAACCAGCATTTATGGTGATCTTGATGCTGTAGTTGCCGCTAATGAAGAGCAATTATTGGCTGTGCCTGATGTGGGTGAGATTGTAGCACACCATATCAGAACGTTTTTCCAGCAAACGCACAATCTTGACGTTGTTGCTGTCTTGAGAGAAGCGGGCGTTCATTGGCCTATGCAAGAATCAATACAGCTTGAAAATCAGCCTTTACTTAATAAAGTGTATGTTTTGACAGGTACGCTTGAACTAATGAGTAGAGATGACGCTAAAGCAAAGTTACAGCAGCTAGGCGCTAAAGTGTCTGGAAGTGTTTCGAAAAAAACTGACTGTGTAGTGGCGGGCCCAGGAGCGGGCAGTAAGCTGGCTAAAGCTGAATCTTTAGATGTATTAGTGTTAGACGAAGAAGCGTTTGTGGCGTTATTAGCGTCTTATGGAGTGGTTGCGTCATGATAGTGCCAATAGAGTCTATTTCTACTGAAGCTTTAGAGGGTTTGATAGAAGAGTTTGTTACACGTGATGGTACAGACTATGGCTACGACGAGACGCCCCTTATTTCGCGTGTAGAACAAGTTAAGAAGAAATTGCAGAATAAAGAAATCGTAGTTTTGTTTAATGAAGCTACAGATGAGGTGAACTTGGTGTTGAGTGAGCGTTTGAAAGGCTAAACATTGGAGCATCTGCATTTATTTTTAGAGTAAAGCCATCACCCTGGTTTCTGCTAGCTGCTTAATAATTCACGCCCAGCTCTCAATATGCGAGCCACTGATTAATAAACGTAAAAGGTCTGAACGACACACTATACCGAGGAGTTGGTTGTTCTCATTAAACACTGGCATCGCATTAATTTCATATTCTATGAAGCTAGATGAGATAACAGAGATGTCAGTTTCTGGTGATGCCGCAATTAATTGTTGAGTATAAAAGTTGGCAATGCTTACGGGTGAGTCTTTACCGTGTTCTATTATATCGATATACGAAATGATACCAACAGGATCATCGTCAGCATCAGTCACCATTAAATGACTGACATGTAACTCCTGCATTCTTGCCCATGCTGTTTTGAAGGTTACTTCACGAGCAATAGTATGAACAGGGTAGCTCATTACCTGAGCGGCCTTAAGTTTAGTGGCTTGCGGCTTCTTTTTTTCTGGATTGAGTGCACTGTAAGTATTTGCTGACTGCTCTTGTGGTTTTTTTGCAGATTCTTTGTCTAGGAACTGAGTGAAATTTTCACCATCGGCATGTACTTTTTTTTCTATACCAGCACTGTCGTGAAGGCCCTTGGAGGGCGCAGTGCTTTCAACGCCACGGGTAGGGAAAAGTGATTTTACCGGCGTTTCGATTCGGTTGCCGTGATCAATTACTATTAACGACATAGGTTATTTTCCATAGGTTACTACCCTGTTTATGTTAGCTCATTGTTTGAGTATCGGCTGGTATTGCAGCTCCTTGATAGTAGGCATCTATTTCTTTCCTTTAATGAGTGACTTGATAATAAAACGTGCCGGGTGCAGCGCTTGGCTTATTTCTCGTGGAATAGGAAGCGGTTCAGAGCATATGCTTGAAGCTAGATACTCTGCCATTAGCGGTGCGGTAATTAGCCCTTTTGAGCCGTGGCCTACATTCAAGTAAAGGCCTTTATGCAGCTCAGGAGGAGTGTTCTTAAACCTCCAGTTTTTATCGTCTCCTAATTTAGCGTATTGTTCAATATAAGCTGAAGCGACCGGTGCTGGGCCTGCAATAGGTAAATAATCAGGTGTTGAGCATCGGTAACCGACTCTTCCGCTCCAGTGATTTGGATTAGGAAGCTGGCTAGCAAAAGAGCTGGCTGAATTGGATATCATGGTTAAATTACTTTTATGGTCGGCCTCTCTTATTTGTGGAGACTGGTCGTGTAGGTCAAATGTTGCCCCGAAGGTGTATAGGTTGTTTAAAGGAGGGGATATATAACCTTCACCGCAGATAACCGTTTTCAACTTATCTTGATTGTCGTCAGTTTCGCTAATCGATACTTGCCCGCGGATCTTTTTAATAGGTAGGTGATTGAGTTGTTCAAACTCTTTTGCATGAACCGCTGATGCCATAATGACAATATCGGCAGTATGCTCTTGGTTGTTATGATCGAGCACTATCCAGCGTTGATCCGCTGTTTGTGTGAGTGATATGATCGATGTGGAAAGTGTTAACTTTATGTCAGGATGCTCAGTTAGTTTTTCGCAAAAAGCTTTGGGTTGTACCCATCCGGCTCTTGGGAAAAACAATGCTTGGTGTGCTATAGGTGTGCCGGCAATTTGCGAAGCCTCAGTGGCTGATTTAAGAGAAACTACATCGCTAGAGTAATCTCCACTGCTTGCGATAGCGTTTTGCTTAAGCGCTTCTTTTTCTGACGTGGCGAGTTGTAATACTCCGCATTGTGATGCTATTCGATTATCTAAGCATTGATAAGTGCTTAGCAGTCTTAGAGTATACTCTAAGCCACACAAGTGAAGCTCTCCGCCCAATGTTGGCTTGGTTGGTAGTTTTGCATAAAGCGCTCCTTGACGGTTGCCGGACGCTTCTTGGCAAATATCATCATGGCGATCGATTAACTGGACTTTGATGCCTCTTCGGGCGAGTGCTTCTGCCGTAGTGCAGCCTGCAAGTCCTGCTCCTATAATAATAGCGCTACTTGGTTTCTTAATTTTAGGGAGAGTAAACCAAGGAAGCTTTGTAGGCGCTGTCGCTGTTTTGGGTTTAGCGATTGTTCCTATTAGCATGTCTCTTTTTTTTCCAAATCCCGGTTTTTTCTTAATTTCAAAGCCTTCTTCAATCAGTCCTTTTCTAACAAAACTAGCGGCAGCATACGTGGCTAATGTTCCCTTGTTTTTTGTAAGCCTAGCTACATGAGAAAAGAGTTCTTGGCTCCACATGGCAGGGTTTTTGGCCGGAGAAAAACCGTCGAGATACCAAGCGTCAATCGCTGAGTCGATGCGCTGTAAGCTAGCAGCGGCATCGCCAATACAAAGGGTTAAATAAAAACGGCCTTTATCGAAGGTGAAGCGATGCATACCCTGAATATAAGGAGGATATTGCTCTAGTAATTGCTTCGTATAGTGTTGGAATTGAGGTTGTTGTGCGAGTGCTTTTTTTAAGTCATCGTATGAAAGAGGGTGCAGTTCGGTCGAGATGAAATGTGAGCCATGTAGATGTGATGTCGATAGTTGGTTTAATGTGTCGAGGGTGCAAAGTAAATTTGAGCCCGTTCCAAAACCAGTTTCAGCTATGGTTAGCCCGCTAGCTAGCTCATCTTTGCAGCGTTCTGTTAATTTATTACCATCAATAAATACGTAGCGACTCTCAGCAATACCATCTGCAAGGCTGCAATAATAATCACCGAATGATTCCGAAAGTGGTGCTCCTTCGGACCAGACAAGCCGGGCATGGTGTTGCTTCATGGACGTCTACTCGTTATTTAAAATTGTATTGTAAGGTAAGAAAGAGTGGGGATCGAATATCCTGACATATGAGTGCGAAAATGTGGGGTATTAAGGTGAATATTACCTGACTAGCAGGGAATAATTACCAATAAGTTATCATTGTTTTGTAGTGGGTGCCGCAGCATAGTACAGGCCTATTTGCTGTGCTAAACTTGCCAGCTGGCTTATAAATTAAAAGAAGATTTTTGGCCTTGTGTGGACTAATCTTTAAGGCTGTATAGCTAGTTTGTTTCTTCTTTTGAATATTTTATCTCAAAGAAAGAGTGGTTTGAAAAACAATCGCATCTTGGGTGAATATTAATTAACTGAATTTAATGACATTTGGCTCCTTTTCGAGCTTTTTATTGAAAGGCATTTCGATGAACTTTACTACTCATGATACTCGTATAGCAATTCTTGGTTTAGGTTATGTTGGACTTCCGCTGGCTGCCGAGTTTGGTAAGCATTTGTCAACGTTGGGTTTTGATATTAATAAAGCTCGATTAGAAGAGTTGCAAGGCGGTTTTGATAGTACCTTAGAAGTCAGCAATGAAGAGCTTGAACAAGCATCACTGTTAACATATAGCGCTGAAATTGATGCGCTCAAAAGTTGTAATGTGTTCATTGTGACAGTACCGACTCCAATTAATGAACATAAACAACCTGATCTTACGCCATTATTAAAAGCGAGTGCGGTGATTGGGAAGGCGTTGAAGCAAGGCGATGTTGTCATTTATGAGTCCACTGTGTATCCGGGAGCTACAGAAGAGGAATGTGTGCCTGTTCTAGAGCGTGAGTCCGGCCTTGTGTTTAATAAGGACTTTTACTGTGGATATAGCCCTGAGCGAATTAACCCAGGCGATAAAGAGCACCGTGTTACCAGCATCCTGAAGGTTACTTCTGGCTCAACCCCCGCCGTTGCTGATTTTGTTGACAACCTTTACCGTTCGATCATCACAGCGGGTACTTATAAAGCAAGCTCTATCAAAGTGGCTGAGGCAGCTAAGGTTATTGAAAATACGCAACGTGATGTCAATATTGGTTTGATCAACGAACTAGCAGTAATTTTTAATAAGCTAGATATCGACACTGAAGAGGTCCTTAAAGCAGCTGGGACTAAGTGGAACTTCTTGCCATTTCGTCCGGGTTTGGTAGGCGGTCATTGCATAGGTGTAGATCCCTACTATCTTACTCATAAAGCTCAATCTGTTGGCTATCACCCAGAGATAATTCTGGCAGGACGTCGTTTGAACGATGGTATGGGAGCTTATGTTGTCAGTCAGTTAGTTAAATCTATGTTGAAGAAGAGAATTCAAGTAGATGGTGCTCGTGTACTGGTGTTAGGTCTTACTTTTAAAGAAGACTGTCCTGACCTTAGAAACACGAAAGTGGTTGATATCGTGGGTGAACTTTCCGATTACGGTATTAATGTAGATTGTTATGATCCATGGATTAACGCTGCTGATGCAGAGCATGAATACAATATTACTCCAGTATCAGTACCTGATCAGGGTGCTTATGATGCAGTAATTATTGCAGTAGCTCATAAGCAGTTTAAAGAGATGGGTGCAGAAGGTATTCGTGCATTTGGTAAGCCTGAACATGTACTTTATGATCTTAAATATATTTTACCAGCTGATGCTGCCGATCTTCGTCTTTAAGGAAATAAAATGACTCGTTACGAACAGATTAAAACAGAACTGTTGGCAAGCCCTAAAACGTGGTTAGTAACAGGCGTAGCTGGCTTTATTGGCTCAAATTTATTAGAAACATTGCTGAAATTGAATCAGCGCGTAGTTGGCTTGGATAATTTTGCAACGGGGTTTCAGCATAACCTAGACGAGGTTGAAGCTCAGGTGAGCACTGAGCAATGGTTGGATTTTCAGTTTATCGAAGGTGATATTCGCCAACTGAGAGACTGCCATACTGCCTGTGTGGGTGTGGATTATGTACTTCATCAAGCTGCATTGGGTTCTGTGCCTCGTTCAATTGATGACCCTATCGCGACTAATGAAACGAATATTAGTGGTTTTTTAAATATGCTGGTAGCAGCGCGCGATGCAAAAGTTACAAGCTTTACTTATGCAGCAAGTAGCTCTACTTATGGTGATCATCCTGCCTTACCTAAAGTAGAAGAGAACATAGGTAACCCATTATCTCCATATGCCGTAACAAAATATGTTAATGAGTTGTATGCAGATGTTTTTTCGCGTACTTATGGTTTTAATACAATAGGTCTGCGTTATTTTAATGTTTTTGGTAAACGCCAGAACCCAAATGGTGCTTATGCTGCAGTTATACCTAAATGGGCTGACTCCATGATTAGCGGTGAAGAAATCTTCATTAATGGCGATGGTGAAACGAGTAGGGATTTTTGTTATATCGAAAATGCAGTGCAAGCAAACTTGTTGGCTTCAATGGCTGATGAGAATGTTAAGAATGAAGTGTATAATGTTGCTGTTGGTGATAGAACAACACTTAATGAGTTGTTCGATGAGCTGAAAAATGCACTCGAAAAGAACAATGTTGTCTATCAAGTAGATCGAATTTATCGTGACTTCAGAGTTGGTGATGTAAAGCATTCTCAAGCTGATATAAGCAAGGCGGCAGAAAAGATTGGCTACTCTCCTAAATACCGTATATCAGAAGGGATTGAAACAGCGATGCCTTGGTATATAGCTAATAGATAAATACGATCATTTTTTGTTGAATTATTAGGGTGTTTAGTAAATAAACACCCTTTTATTTTTTGAAAGTTAGTCCCATAAGGTAGGGTCTATTGAATCGTATTTTATCAAGCAAGGTTTCTTTACTACTATCACCACTTGTTTTTAGTGCTGGAGTTGCTGCTGCTCGTTTGTCACCGATTTTAATTGGTATTGCCCTTACTGCTTTTTTGGGTCAGGGCTTATCTGATTTTGTTTCTTTTCTTTTAATATGTAATATTTTAATTTCTTTTTCTTCGCAGGGTGCTCAGTCTTTAATAATTAGTTCTGAAGATAAAGAAAATACTACAGAGTACAGCGGTTTTTCGTTTTTTGTTTTGGTTGTTCTTTATTTGTTATTTGTTATTATGGATTTCCTTTATTTTAATTTGTATTCTTTTTTTGAAAGTATTTTAGTGCTGTGTTACTCATCAGGCTATCTTGGTATTAATTTATACTGTGCAGTTCTTAATAGAAATAAAGAAAATGTTAAAGCTGGTCTTTGCTGGCTGTTTACTGCGGGGGTTGTTTTTTTTGCTTCATTCTTGGTTGTTATTTTCTCTGAGTCTTATTTTGTTTTTTTAACTACATACTCAATGTTATGGTTTTTTTGGTGTCTCTATGTATTAAAAGACGTCGTTGAAATAAAAGTTTACAAAATATTGTCTGTATTGAAAATGAATAAAAAGAGTTTTGGAATGCTGTCAATGTTCGGTTGTATTCCAATGCTGGGGATGTACCTATTAAAGGTGGATTACGATAGTGGTGCTTCGGAATCTCAGATGCTAGGTTTTGCAGTAGGTTTTCAGATGTTCTCAATGTCTTTGTTTTTACCAGGGATTCTAGGTGCTTTGGTTGTGCCACGTTTAGTTGAAGTATTATCGAAGTCAAAAGAAGTAGGTTTTCGCTGGAAAAGCTTACCCTTGCTTTTTTATGTATTGTTAAGTAGTACTCTTGCTGTTCTTGGTAGTGTTTTTTCATTCGATATTTTTTCTTTATATGTAGATGTCCCATTAATTGAACAAGTTGATTTGTTGAGATCATTTTTATGGGTGGCGGTGTTAGGCGCTGTTAATGCTTATTTTATACAAATAGTAATGGCTAAAAGGCAATATGAAAGTTTGTTTATGTCATCTATTTTGTGGTTGCTGGTTATTGTATTTGTTGCATCCGTGTATGCACCTGCTCCAATATATTTATCGTTAGGGAGTGCATATGTTGCATCAACATTTTATCTGCTTATTACCAGCAGGAGAGTAGTATGAAAAAAGTGTATTTCTTGGCTAATGCCTATAGCCCTCATGTAAGGCAATGGCTTTATAAAAATAAAGAAATTAATGTTGATGTTGATGTTCTTACTATAGATGTTGATGGGCCGGTTAAGCCGGAGGCTAACATTAGTTATATAGGGCTCCCAATTTTAAGAAAGTTCAAGTTATTACAATATATCTATGCAGGACTTTATTTGCGCTGTAGTAGGAAGTATATTGGCTTGTTACATGCACATAACACGTCCGGATACGGGTTGACTGCATATTTGTCAGGGCGAGATTACTACCTCACAACCTATGGCAGTGAAATCTATTCTTGCGATCATAAGAGCGCTCTCTATTATAGAGTTATTAAGATGATACTTGATAAAGCATTAAGAGTGTCATCTACAACGCAAAAAATGAAATCTTATCTTATTGAGACGCTAGATATTTTTCCAAACAAAATATTTAATTTTTCACTAGGTGTTAATGAAACCTTTTCAAATTCAACTATTACTGAAAAAAAGCAATTCATCATATTTTCTAATAGGCGTATCGGAGAGTTATATAATACTGATCTTATAATTGATGGGTTTTATGAGTTTGTTAAGAAAGTTCCCGGCGCTAATGCCAAACTTATATTGTTGGAAGGTGATCTCGATCCTAAATATGCTGAAATTATTTACAATAAAGTAGATAGTTATGGATTGGGAGATAGTATTGAGTTTGTTAAAGGCTTTGTTGCTGAAAGTGAACTAGTAGAGTGTTTTAATAGATCCATCTGCTCTATATCTATACCAAAATCTGATCAGTTATCTTCATCGATTTTAGAGTCTATATCCGCAGGTGTCTTGCCAATAGTAAGTCAGCTATCAGCATACGATATTTTGATTTCTTCAGGTGTTGTCTCTGTTGTTGAAAATTCAGTAGTTGATAATTTTGAAGATATTTATTTCAAATTTATTAATAATGAGTTAGATGACTTTAGAGAAAAATTAATGAATTTTTCTAATAATTTAGATCAAGATGTTAAGGGTGATTTGAAAAAATTCTATTCTGAAAATTAAATTATTGATTTCTTGCTTGTACGTGATTGGTAGATTAATTTTTTATCTAAATTGTAATTTTGATAGAATATAACCAATAATATATGGCTGATAGGTTTATAAATGAAACAGGTTTTGCAAGATATGATAAAAGGCGGATCTACTATTGTTGAGTCTCCTACGCCTCAAGCTACTCAAGGCAACCTAGTTATAAATACAACGACTACCTTGATTTCAGCTGGAACTGAGCGAATGTTGGTTGGTTTTGGTAAAGCCAGTTTAGTTGAAAAAGCGAGACAGCAGCCTGATAAAGTCAAAATGGTACTTGAGAAGGTACAAACAGATGGTCTGATGACAACAATAGATGCAGTAAAGTCTAAATTAGCGCAGCCTTTGCCTCTTGGATACTGCAATGTAGGCGTTATTGCTGATCTAGGAAAGAATACTGATGGGTTTAAAGTGGGTGATCGTGTTGTTTCTAATGGCCCGCATTCTGATGTCGTTCGCGTAGGCAAAAACCTTTGCGCAAAGATACCAGATAACGTAACTGATGATGAGGCCGTTTTTACTGTTGTGGCAAGTATTGGGCTTCAGGGCTTGCGACTGGCTGAGCCAACTATAGGTGAGTGTTTTGTTGTAACTGGTGTTGGTTTAATTGGGTTACTGACTGTGCAGTTGTTGAGGGCGCAGGGATGTCGTGTTCTTGCTATTGACTTTGATGATTCAAAGTTAGACCTTGCTCGTGAATTTGGTGCAGAAGTTTGTAATCCTAGCAAAGGTGAAGATCCAATTGCCGCCGGTATGGCCTTTAGTCGTGGTGTAGGTGTTGATGCTGTAATTATTACCGCTTCTACAAAATCGAATGATCCTATTGTTCAAGCAGCACGAATGAGCCGCAAGCGTGGCCGAATAGTGTTAGTTGGTGTGATTGGTTTAGAGTTAAATAGAGCAGACTTTTATGAAAAGGAGCTTAGTTTTCAAGTCTCCTGTTCATATGGACCGGGTCGGTATGATCCTAGCTACGAAGAGGCGGGGCATGACTACCCATTAGCGTTTGTACGCTGGACTGAACAACGTAATTTTGAAGCTATACTAGATATGATGGAAAGTGGGGCTCTTAATGTTAAGGAGCTGATTAGTCATCGATTTAAATTTGAAGATTCTGCTGAAGCTTATGATTTGTTAGTAGCCGATGGCACTGCTTTGGGTATTTTGTTGCAATACACGAGTAGTTTGTCTTCACGGCATGTAACCACCGTTAATCTAACCCCCACTGCTGTATATAAAAAAGAAGGACCTATTGTAGGCTTTGTTGGTGCCGGTAATTATGCATCAAGAGTGTTGATTCCTGCTTTTAAAGCAGCAGGTGCTGAAATGCACAGTATTGCCACATCTGGAGGAGTTAATGGCGTAATACATGGTAGTAAAGCAGGCTTCTCAGAAGCGACCACTGATACTTCATCTATGATAAGCAATAGAAACATTAATACTATAGCTATTGCGACGCGGCATAGCAGCCATGCTAGTTTTGTTGTTGATGCATTGAAAGAAAATAAAAATGTGTTTGTCGAAAAGCCGTTAGCTATAACTCATGAAGAATTGAATCATGTTAAAGAAATATATAACCAAAAGCTGTTAGAAGACAAAGCACCAAGACTAATGGTTGGATTTAATCGTAGATTTTCACCTCAAATACAAAAAATGAAAGCGTTACTCGAGCCGATAAAAGAACCTAAAAGTTTTATTATGACAATGAATGCTGGCCTCATACCTTCAGAACATTGGACTCAGAATAGTTTGATAGGAGGAGGGCGAATTATTGGTGAGGCATGTCATTTCGTTGATTTAATGCGTTTTTTGGCAGGCTCCAAAATTATATCGGTTCAAGCTCGGCGAATGGGGCAGGTTGAAGGTATTGATATAGTAGAGGATAAAGCAGCTATTATATTGGGCTTTGCAGATGGTTCTTTTGGAACTATTCATTATTTGGCCAATGGTTCGGCAAGCTTTCCTAAAGAGCGTATTGAAGTTTTTGCCGCAGGTGGAACTCTACAACTAGATAATTTTAGGAAGCTAAAGGGTTATGGGTGGGAAGGCTTTAAAAAAATGAACTTGTGGAAGCAAGATAAAGGACAGAATGCGTGTGCTGCTGCTTTTTTAGATAGTATTAAAGCAGGCAGTGAAGCCCCAATTGATGCTAATGAGCTGTTTGAAGTAGCCAGGGTAACAATTGATATTGCTGAAAAATTACGTGCGCAATAGTGCTTATTACTAAAGTAAAAACAGCACTTTCTTTAGGTATTATGAACTTTTTACGTTTTTTTGCGTATAAAATTGGAATATCAACTGGGTTGAACCCAGTAAGAAAAATTAGTGCCCGAACGGAGTCGGGTAGTTTTTTTCTTCCATATAAAGGTCAACTACAAAACCTGAAAGTGAATGATCAATGGCTTGGGGCACATACTTTTTTTGGGGAAAAAAATAGCGCACTCAGTATCCCTAATTGGCAACTGAACTGTTTGACTCATAGCTCTGTATGCTATGAGGGTACGCCCTGGTTTCTTATTTCGGATTTTGATAAAAACATAGGTGACATCAAAGGGATATGGGAAGCATCTCGCTTTGACTGGGTTCTGTGTTATGCCCAAAGTGCTGCTAACGGTAATGAAAATGATTTAAACAGTTTGAATCTCTGGTTGAATGATTGGCTATCTGAAAACCCTCCTTACTTAGGGATTAACTGGAAGTGCGGTCAAGAAGCATCGATACGCGTTATGCATTTAGCAATGGCGGCTAAAGTATTAGGGCAATCACAAAGAAGCAGCACTGTACTCGTCTCATTTATTAAAGCGCATCTCAAACGTATATCACCAACTATTATGTACGCGATCGCTCAAGATAATAACCATGGCACTTCAGAAGCCGCCGCGTTATTTATTGGTGGGAGCTGGTTGTCTATTCATGGTGATGTTGATGGCCTCAAGTGGGAAAAACAAGGTCGCAAGTGGCTTGAAAATAGGGCAGAACGACTCATTGATAGTGATGGTAGCTTTAGTCAGTATTCAATGACTTATCATCGCGTAATGTTAGATACATTCTGTATGGCGGAAGTTTGGCGCAAAGAGCTAGCCTTACCAGCGTTCAGTCCACATTTATACTCTAAGTTAAAAGTTGCCACTTTGTGGCTTTTCCAGATGACCCAGAGAGTATCAGGAGATGCTCCAAACTTAGGAGCAAACGACGGCGCTCGGTTGTTACCCCTAACGGCTACTGACTACCGTGATTTTAGGCCTTGTGTTCAACTTTCTTCATGTGTTTTTTTGGGTAAGGCCGCTTACCTTGAAGCCGGTGATTGGGATTTGCCTTTGCAATGGCTGGGTTACTCCAAACCAAGTATAGAGATAGAAGAAGCTACCTCAGTAGACTTAGAAGGTGGCGGCTATGCTTTGTTGAGAAGAAGGAATGCTTTTGCTGTACTTAACTATCCGCACTTTAAATTTAGGCCTAGTCAGTGTGATGCATTACATGTTGATTTTTGGTACTACGGCGAGAATATTCTTCGAGATGGCGGGACTTACAGCTATAACGCAGGTCAAAAATTTATCGATTACTACGGTGGTGTTGAGAGTCATAATACAGTGCAGTTTGATTCCCATCAGCAGATGCCTCGTTTAAGCCGTTTCTTATTGGGTGATTGGCTTAAAACGGAAGCAAAATCAGGATTGGTTGAGAATAAAGAGTGTAGTATGTTTTCAGCATCATACCAGGACGGGTTTGGTTGTGCTCATACACGATACCTCTCCCTGAACGAAAATGATTTTAAAGTGATTGATGCTGTAAGCGGCTTTAAGAGGAGTGCTATTTTACGTTGGCGCTTACAGCCAGAAGAGTGGGAGCTAATAGGTAATACCCTTGTAAGCCCTAAATTTCGTATTCAAATTAGTGCGGATGTCTCTATTACACGATTGGAATTAGTACACGGATTTGAATCTAAGTATTACTATCAGGAATCTGAATTACCTGTTTTGGAAGTTGAAATAGAACAGGCTGGCCATATCACAACGGAAATATTTTTCTAATTATGCGTATTCTTTATTTTCATCAGCATTTTTCCACACCAGAAGGTTCTGTTGGAATTCGTTCCTATGAAATGGCGCGCCGGCTTATTTCTCATGACCATCAAGTTACTATGGTCTGTGGTAGTTACGGCGGAGGCCAAACCGGCTTAGAAGGCCCTTTCATATCGGGTAAGCGTATAGGGACGGTGGATGGGATAGATATCATCGAATTTGATTTAGCTTACTCTAATTCCGATGGCTTAACCGCTCGTGCTACTACCTTTTTGAAATTTGCTCTAAAAAGCATCGCTGTATCTTTAACGCATAACTATGATGTATTGTTTGCTACATCGACTCCTCTCACTGCTGGAATACCGGGGATTTTTGCTCGTTGGTTGCGTAGAAAACCTTTTGTATTTGAGGTGCGCGATCTTTGGCCCGAATTGCCAAGAGAAATGGGTGTCATTACTAACCCTATAGTTTTATCAGCTATGTCTATTTTAGAATGGCTCTCTTATCGGTCTGCTTATCGCTTAATTGGCTTGTCTCCTGGAATTGTGGAGGGTATTCAAAAAAGAGGTGTTAAGGATGAGAACGTTGTATTAATTCCTAATGGCTGTGACTTATCCATTTTTTCTGGAAACATTAAACCATGGCTACCTGAGGAGGTTGAGAAAACCGACTTAATGGCTGTTTTTGCGGGTACTCATGGTGTGGCTAATGGTTTAGACGCTGCACTTGATGCTGCTGTGGAGCTAAAAAAACGTGGCCGTCAAGATATTAAGATAGTTTTAATAGGGCAAGGAAAGTTAAAGTCCAAGTTACAACAGCGAGCAGATATCGAGCTACTTGATAATGTGCTTTTCTACCCCCCAGTAAATAAGAAAAAGCTTTCTGAGTTGATGGCAGCAGCCGATATAGGCCTACAGTTACTGGCAAATGTACCCGCATTTTATTTTGGTACATCACCCAACAAGTTTTTTGACTATATATCGGCAGGTTTACCTGTATTGAATAATTACCCTGGTTGGCTAGCTGATATGATTGTTGATAATGGCATTGGCTATTCAGTTCCACCAGAAAGTGCATCTGCTTTTGCTGATGCACTTGAGCATGCTGCAGATAATCGTGCTTTATTACCTACGATGGGGCTAAAGGCTCAGGTCTTGGCAAAAAAAGATTTTGATCGTCAGGCTTTAGCTGACCAATGGGTTGCTTGGGTTGAAGGAGCTAAGAGGTGAAAAGGTGCTTCGATTTTTGTATAGGTTTACTTGTTTTGCTCGCATTGTTACCTGTATTTTTTTTCGTATCGATACTGATTTATTACAAATTAGGGTCGCCTATTATCTTTATCCAAGAACGGCCTGGTTTACGAAAAAAAGTTTTCAAAATGATGAAGTTTAGAACGATGCTCAATAGCCTTGATCAGAACGGGGTTATATTACCCGATGAGCAGCGCATGACTACGTTTGGTAGTTTTTTACGCTCATCAAGCCTTGATGAACTGCCTGGGCTGATAAATGTGTTGAAAGGTGATATGAGCTTGGTCGGACCACGACCTCTACTAGTAGAATATTTACCTCTTTATACAAAGGATCAAGCTCGCCGGCATGATGTCAGACCTGGTATTACTGGTTGGGCGCAAGTTAATGGTCGTAATGCTATTAGTTGGGAGGATAAGTTTGCTTTAGATATTTTTTATGTGGATAACCGTTCTATTTGGTTTGATGTGAAAATTTTATTTATGACGGTTAAAAAAGTAGTTTATCGCGACGGAATTAGTGCTGCTGGTGAAGTTACCATGTCTAAGTTTACTGGTAAAAAGCCATGAGTCGCTTAGCTGTGCTTGGTGCTAGCGGTCATGGAAAAGTGATTGCAGATATTGCAGGGCAAACGGGTTGGAAAGTTATTGATTTTTTCGACGATGCTTGGCCAAGCCTAAGGCGCAATAGCCATTGGGAAGTTGTTGGTAATACCTCTCAGCTTATCTCCGTTTTAGATCAATACGACGGTGTGTTCGTAGCCATTGGTAATAATAGTATTCGACTGATTAAACTCATCGAGTTAGAGCAAGCAAATGCTCAAATTGTTTCGATTGTTCACCCTGCTGCTATTGTGAGTGTATACAGTCATATTGGTAAAGGCTCTGTCATTATGCCTGGAGCAATTATTAATGTAGATGTTTCTGTTGGAGATGGTTGTATTATAAATACGGGTGCTACTGTAGATCATGATTGTATGCTGGGTCGCGGTGTTCACTTAAGCCCAGGTGTACATTTATCAGGAAATGTTACGGTTTCTGATAATACTTGGATTGGGGTTGGTGCGTGTGTACGTCAATTAACATCTATCGGGACTAATGCCATTGTGGGTGCTGGTGCTGTTGTTGTTAGAGATGTTGATAGCGATAAAACTGTAGTAGGCAATCCTGCAAGAATTTTGAATCGGAAATAGAATATGCTAAATACCCCTTTTTCTCCTTGGCCGAGCTTTACTGAAGAAGAAGCTCAGGCAGCTCAACGCGTATTGCTTTCCAATAAAGTTAACTATTGGACTGGGCAGGAGGGGAGGTTTTTTGAAGAAGAGTTTGCCGATTTTTCTGAATGTTCTCATGCAATAGCAGTGGCTAATGGTACGCTTGCATTAGATTTAGCTTTAAAGGGGGTTGGCCTTTCTGCGGGTGATGAGGTCATTGTTACAAGTCGAACTTTTATTGCTTCAGCCTCTTCAATCGTAACAGCAGGCTGTGTGCCAATATTTGCTGATGTGGATAGCGACAGTCAAAATATTACGGGCGCTTCTATCGAGGCGGTTATAACACCGAAAACACGCGCTATCGTTTGTGTTCACTTGGCTGGCTGGCCATGTGATATGGGCCCGATAATGACGTTGGCTGCTAAATATAATCTCAAAGTTATTGAGGATTGCGCGCAGGCTCACGGCGCGAAATATAAAGGGCGTTCAGTTGGTTCTATTGGTGATATTGGTTGCTGGTCATTTTGCCAAGATAAAATAATGACTACGGGCGGAGAAGGGGGCATGGTGACAACAAATGACCGTGACCTTTGGTTATCGATGTGGGCTTATAAGGATCATGGAAAGTCTTGGCAAGCTGTTTATGAAAAACAGCATGAGCCGGGCTTTCGTTGGCTACATGACAGTTTTGGGACTAACTGGCGCTTAACTGAAATGCAGTCTGTTATAGGAAGAATACAGCTTAAGCGGATGCCTGTTTGGTTAGCCAGTAGAACAAATAATGCTCATGCGATACTTGATAGTGCACATGAGTGTTCTGCATTACGAGTACCCCAAATAGAAGAGGGATGCGTACATGCATGGTATAAATGTTATGTGTTTATTCGGCCTGAACTATTAAAAGAAGGTTGGAGTCGCGATCGAATAATTGAAAAAATTATAGCTCAAGGTGTCCCTTGCTTTTCTGGTTCTTGCTCTGAAGTATATTTAGAAGAGGCATTTGATGGTACCGATTGGCGCCCTGAACCTCGTTTACCAGTAGCACAACAGCTAGGAGAAACAAGTTTAATGTTTTTGGTTCATCCTACATTGACGAAAGTTGAAATTGATAAAACATGTACTGTTTTACAACAAATAATGTCTGAGGCAACAGCCTGATATGCTGTCATCGATTCTGTACCTCTCTCGTAACCTGAAGCGTTTACTGTTTGTATTGTTTGATATCTTCGCATTAGTAGTGTGTTGCTGGTTAAGCTTTGTATTACGTTATGAAGATTGGACTGCTAATGGATTCGTGCATTGGCCGTCTTATTTTATTGCACCGTTAGTGGCAATTCCCATTTTTGTCCGTATGGGGCTTTATCGGGCTGTCATCCGTTATATTGGTTACAAGGCACTTTGGACGGCAGTTAAAGCTATTACTATTGCGATATTGGTGTGGGCTGTATGTACTCATTTTCTTGGCTTACAACTCATTGTGCCTAGATCAGTAATCCTCATTTTTTGGTTTATTTCTATTGTTGTAATTGGTGGCTCTAGAATAGCGGCTAGGTGGGTAATTTTGCATCAATTCCCTGGAGGAGAACAGAAAGCTAAATCGCAATCGGAACGAGTGATTATTTATGGTGCAGGTGCGGCAGGACGACAGATGGCAACTGCCTTGTATCATTCAAAAGAGTTTTCCGCCGTGGCTTTTGCTGATGATGATGAACATCTGAAAGGCGGCGATATCCATGGCATTCGAGTCTATTTGCCGAGCGATATTGATGATGTAATTGAAAAATTTGATGTTAATGCTATTTTGCTTGCACTGCCTTCTGCTTCAAGGCTGCGTAGAAGAGAAATAGTAGATTCACTTGTTAGTTTTAACCTGCGTGTGCTTACTTTACCTGGCCTTTCGGATATAGCGGGTGGGAAAATCAGTGTTAATGATGTTCAAGAAGTCGATATTGCTGACCTATTAGGAAGGGACGAAGTGAAGCCAGATCAAGCCTTGTTAGATGCTTGTATCACTAATCAGAGCGTAATGGTTACTGGAGCGGGAGGGTCAATCGGTTCTGAGTTATGTCGGCAGATTTTACAACAAAAACCATCTTGTTTAGTGCTTTTCGAACTGTCTGAGTTTGCTTTATATAGTATTGAACATGAGTTGCGTACTTTGGCTGGTGACTCCATTAAGCTTGTCCCTATTCTGGGTAGTGTCTTAGATAAAACTTACTTAGAAAGGGTTCTTAAGCAGTTCCAAGTAGCAACGGTATACCATGCAGCAGCTTATAAACATGTTCCACTAGTCGAGAGTAATATTTTAGCGGGTGTACGTAATAACCTCTTTGGTACCTACTTTACTGCAGAGGCTGCCATAAATTGCAGTGTTAAAAATTTCGTTTTGATCTCTACCGATAAAGCGGTTCGACCCGCTAATGTAATGGGTGCCAGTAAACGTTTTGCTGAGTTGGTGCTTCAAGCTTTAAGTGAAAGAGAAGAGGGTAATTCACCTATTCGTTTTGCCATGGTGCGTTTTGGTAATGTGCTGGGTTCTTCTGGTTCAGTGATACCGCTTTTTAAGAGACAGATTCAAAGTGGTGGACCTGTTACCGTAACGCATCCAGAAATAACTCGCTATTTTATGACAATTCCTGAAGCAGCCTCTTTAGTTATACAAGCTGGATTTATGGGAGCTTCGGGTGATGTGTTTGTTCTGGATATGGGTGAACCGGTAAAGATTAGGAACTTAGCAAAGCAGATGATAAACCTAACAGGTTTATCGGTAAGAGATGATAGTACTCCTGATGGCGATATAGAAATTGTGTATAGCGGCTTACGAGATGGTGAAAAGCTATATGAAGAGTTGTTGATCGGCGATGATGTACAGGAAACTGATCATCCAATGATTATGCGAGCAGAGGAGGTTATGCTGACTTGGAATACATTGAAACCAGTATTAGACAGTATGCTGGAATCGCTTGATGAGTACGAATATGAAAAGATTAGGCAGCTGTTGTTAGATACGGTTAATGGTTATGCCCCTCAACATGAAATTAGAGACTTAATGTTTTTAAAAGGTCGAGAGAATAAGCCAGCACTTCATCACAATTAAAAGACTTTGCATGCCTGCATGCAAAGTCTTTTCGCCATATCAAATTAGTTGTTAGCAAATAACGGACTCTCTTTAATTGTTTGTGCTAGTCGCTGGGTTGCTTCATTTATTCGGGTTGCGGTAAACATTGTCACCTCAGTTTCCGGCAGAGGTGGTAGCTCTGCTTCTATTGCCACTAGATCCTCCTCCAGCGTATGGCGTGGAATAATTCCAATGCCTATACCGGCGCGCACTGCTGCTAAAACACCTGCACGACTTTGGCTAGTAAAGGCAATTCTATAAGGCCTTGATGATTGCTCAAGTGCCTTTCTGGCATAATTTCTGTGATAGCAACCCTCATCAAAGACAGCCAGTGGCAAGATAGTCTGCTGATGGACATTGTGGTCCTTAGCGCGGACCCAAACTAGATCGTCGCGACGCAAGCGTATGCCGCCGCCAGAGTTTACGGGCATCTCTACTAGTGCAATATCAATTTCCCCCTGTTCCAGCATATCCGTCAGGTAGTTTGGCCTATGGTCGCAAAAAACCTCTAGCTGAGCTTCTGGATAACTGAGAATAAAGGCTTTAAGAAGTGGCGTTAGCGTTCGGCTTGCATACTGATCATGAGTGCCTAAGCGAACTTGTCCTGCTATATCAATATTCTGAAATGAACCGACAATCTGGTCATGGAGGTTAAGCAGTTGTTGGGCATGAGATTTTAGCTGTATGCCTGTGGCAGTCAGCCTCACTCCGTGTTGCCCTCTCTCCATGAGCGGGTTGGTAACTAGCTCTTCTAGCCGGTTGAGCTGCATGCTGATTGTTGAGGGTGCCTTGTGCAACCGGTTTGCGGCTGTTGTTAGATTCAGTGTTTCAGCAACGACCATAAAAGTACGTAACAGGCTAATGGGTAGGTCTCTCATATTCTCAAACCAGAATTCATAAATATTGAATGTGACTATCAATATTTATCGATTTACCGAATAAAGGCAAGCGCTTAGGATGGCTCGAACCGGTTTTAGACGGGTATTTATAATTTCTGAGTAGTGATTCAATAGTTACGGAGAGTATTTGATGCGCATGATTACCACTTTTGGAATGAACCAGATCATCAGTCATGGTTTTGGTGTGTTTCTGTTCGCTGCGTTGGTACCCATGATGCGAGAGTCTTTAGATATAAGTCATTGGCATTTGGCAGCGATTGGCGCGTTGACTCAATTATCTTATTTAGGTGGGGCTATGCTGTTGGGGTTAATAGGGCATCGTATAGATTCTGGTCGATTAGTGCTGATGAGTGGTTCTGTAACTAGTTCGCTGTTGCTCGTTATGGCTGTGTTAGATGATCCGATAGGTATTTTATTGGTGCTGACTTGTATGGCGGCCAGTGCTGCGATCAGTTGGGGAGCTATTGTTGAGTTAATTACCCGTTTTGCACGTCCAGCACTTTGCTCTACTTGTTTATCCAGTGCTTCGAGCGGTACTGCTTGGGGCTACGGTTTGAACGGTTTATTTATTTTGCTGGTGGTACCATTTTTGGGATGGCGTAGTGGCTGGTTGCTAGCGGGGATGTTGGGAGTTGTTAGTATTATTCTAACTTTCCTGTTGCTGAAAAGTCTTAAAGCACGTGCTGTTACACATTCGCAAGGTAAAGCTGCTGCTTTATCTTCTCGTGAGTTGTTTCGTGTCATCGTACAGGAGCGAGTAGCATTCTTTGCTTGCCTAATCTGCTTCATGGTCGGCTTTGCTACGATGCCGTTTTCTACTTGGCTAAATGTCTATTTGGCGGAATTGATGCTCCCTCCTGCTCTGGGGGGCTATACATGGACGGTGGCTGGGATTACTGGTATGGCTGCAGGTTTTCTCTCAGGCAAGCTTGCTGATAGCAAAGGGCATGGAGTTGCGCTATTTGTTGTTTTTACGGGGTTTGCTATGGGGGTTTTAGGATTTGCTTACAATCCAGCCTATTTTGCGGTCTTTGCCGGCTTTGGTTACGGTCTTATGTATTTCCCTATGTGGGGAATTATCGCTGGTTGGGTTAATCAGCATTACTCATCTACGGCAACAATGCAGATAAACGGTATTGGTATGGTTGCTTTTGGCTTAGGTGGTACGTTAGGGAACCTGATAGCTGGGCTAGTGCAGGAATTAAGCGGTAGCTTACAGGGAGTTTATTGGGTAATTACAATTGATGCTTTGCTCTTAGTGTTGTTAGCTATATATATTTGCCGGAGTGAACGGCAAGTAGAAAAACACTATGTGAATAGCTTACTTTGGTAAAGGACTTGTGGGAGTTAGAAATATTCTGAAATAACAAAGAGTTGTAGGTGTAGCGGCATCAGGGAGCAATTCTTTAAAGATAGTGAAGACAATTAAACCCTAAGGTGCTGAATAATATAGGTGATTTTTAGCTAGCGAATAGAAGTCGAGTGGAGGTAGTAACTTGTTGCTTTTATAAGTAAAAATGGTGGGCCTTGCAGGACTTGAACCTGCGACCGTTCGATTATGAGTCGAGCGCTCTAACCAACTGAGCTAAAGGCCCATTTTTACTTTTGTGGGTAACTCATGGGTAATGATTCTAACCAATTGAGTTGTAGGCCCTAAAAGAGACGCCAATAATACAGATTCTGTATCATTGGCGCAATAGCTTGATATGCAAAGAGAAAACTATTCGTCCAAGAAGCTGCGCAAGTGGTCTGAGCGGCTAGGGTGGCGTAGTTTTCTCAACGCTTTTGCTTCAATCTGACGGATACGTTCGCGTGTAACATCAAACTGCTTACCCACTTCTTCAAGTGTATGATCAGTGTTCATGTCGATACCAAAGCGCATTCTAAGTACTTTAGCTTCGCGAGCAGTTAGGCCAGCCAGTACTTCGCGTGTTGATTCTCGTAGGCCTTCGCCAGTTGCTGAATCAACAGGTGATGTATGGTTGCCATCTTCGATAAAGTCTCCAAGGCTAGAGTCCTCATCATCACCGATGGGTGTTTCCATCGAGATAGGTTCTTTAGCAATTTTAAGAACTTTTCTGATTTTATCTTCTGGCATCTCCATGCGTTCAGCTAATTCTTCAGGTAATGGTTCGCGCCCCATTTCCTGTAGCATTTGGCGAGAGATGCGGTTCAGTTTATTGATCGTTTCGATCATATGAACTGGAATACGAATAGTACGTGCTTGGTCGGCGATGGAGCGGGTGATAGCCTGTCGAATCCACCAAGTAGCATAAGTAGAGAACTTATAACCACGACGGTATTCGAATTTATCAACGGCTTTCATCAAACCGATGTTACCTTCCTGAATAAGATCGAGGAACTGTAAACCGCGGTTGGTGTATTTTTTTGCAATAGATATAACCAGACGTAAGTTGGCTTCAACCATCTCTTTTTTAGCACGTCGAGCGTGAGCTTCGCCGATAGAGAGGCGGCGGTTGACATCTTTTATATCTGACAAAGAGATCTGTGCTTCATCTTCGAGCTGGATCAGCTTGCGCTGAGCACGCTGAAGATCGGGTAGATTGATCTTCATTGCTCTTGAATAGTCTGCACCTGATGCAATCATCTTTTCAAGCCAAGCGGTATCTGTTTCGTTGCCTGGGAACTCTTTGATAAAGAAAATTCTTGGCATTTTGCAGCGTTGGACACAGATACGCATGATGGTGCGTTCTTGCTGTCGAGTACGTGCGATGAAATCTCTTACGCGTACAACGAGTGTTTCATAAAAGCGTGGTGATAGTTTTATCGGCGCAAAAGAAACAGCAAGCTCATCCATCGCAGTACTAAATGCTTTGCTATCCCGGCCATGTTGTTCAACGGCCCCGTAGACGGCAAGCAAATTTTCTTTAATGAGAGTGAAACGAACACGTGCTTCTTCAGGATCTGGACCGCGATCGCCTTCTTCTTCATCGTCGTCATCATCGCTTTCGTCTTCTTCTGTTTCAGCATCGTCACCAAGCTCTTCCTGTAGAGCGGCGGCTTCAGCAGCTTGCGCTGCGATGACGCTATCAGGGTCGATGTAACCGCTGAATATGTCACTGAGACGACCTTCTTCTTGAAGTACCGAATTATAAGCTTCAAGGATGATCTCTACAGAACCTGGGAAAAAGGCTAAAGCAGACATGACTTCTCGAATGCCTTCTTCTATACGCTTAGCGATGACGATTTCGCCTTCGCGCGTCAGAAGTTCAACAGTACCCATTTCGCGCATATACATGCGGACAGGGTCAGTTGTGCGTCCAGCGTCAGATTCAACTAAGGCAGCAACCGCTTCTTCGTCAGTATCTACTGAAGAATCGCCTTCTTTCATCAATAGCGTTTCGGCGTCAGGGGCTACTTCAGACACAGGTATCCCCATGTCGTTGATCATGCGGATTATATCTTCAACCTGATCGGGATCGGCGATATCCTCAGGCAGGTGATCATTCACCTCAGTATATGTGAGATAGCCTTGTTCTTTACCGCGAGCTATCAGTTCTTTGAGACGAGATTGCTGCTGAGAGATGCCAGTCATAGATGTCCTACGATGATGCGATTTTGAACTACAAAAAATGTGAGCGCGACATTATAACGTTGAGCTCTTGTCAAAGCCAGCTTAAACCTATGATACGTGCTTAACAGGTTTAACCTTAGTCTATTTTTAGAATGTTGGGGTGAAATTAGAAAAAACAACCGCTTATTTTATAGATGTTAATGATCTTAAGCGTTCTTTCTCATTAGGCGTGAGTGAGGATAAGGGTTTTTTCTGTAGTTCTTCGAGTTCGCAGTCTTGTTGTCTTGATAGTAGTCTCGTCCATGCTTCGTTAAAAAGAAGGTTAGGGTCGCCATTTAAAACAGGATCTAGATGAGATATTTCACTGAGCTGTAGTAGGTGATTGTTCAGCGTTGAGTCGTCACGCCAGTCTATAAGTAGGGGCCCTAGTGATGTTGTGTTGGTTTTTTTAAGGTAATCGATTAATAGGCAAAGTAAGTCAATATGAGGTTCGTTTAAATCTGCAAGCTGCTTTGAATCATGCACTTTAGTAGCCAGTTTTGGGTAGTGTAATAGTAGCGAAATAATATGGCTGCATAGGCTGGCTGTGTCTAGTTTGGGGCTTGTAAATGAGCGTTTTTTCGTTGGTGAAAAAGGAGGCGTTTGTGTGCTTTTAGAGGTTACTGCACTAGGCTCTGGTGTGCTTTGTGTTAAATTGATGGTGCTATTAATTTGTTCAAGACTCAGGCCTGTTACTTTGCAAATGCGGTCGAGCATCATTTGTTGCAGTAGGCTTGTTTGCATTTTATGAATGAGCGGCAGTGCTTTGTTGCTAAATCTCGCTTGCCCATCCATGGTTGTCATGTCTGTGTCTTCTGCCAAAGAGCGAAAGAAAAACTCTGAAAGAGGTAGCGCTTCGTCGAGATGCTTTTCAAACCCTTCTTTCGATTCGCTACGGACCAATGTGTCTGGATCTTCACCTTCAGGAAGAAATAGAAAGCGAGCTTCTTGACCGTCTTTAATGACAGGGAGTGTTGTTTCAAGGGCGCGTTCAGCCGCTTTTCTACCTGCGTTGTCGCCATCAAAGCAAAATATGATTTCAGGTACAGTTTTGAATAAGCGTTCAAGATGCTGAGTTGTTGTGGCTGTGCCGAGAGTAGCAACGGCGTATGTTATGCCAAATTGCGAAAGACTAATAACATCCATATACCCTTCAACAATAATGATGCGCTCTAACTTTTGAGAAAGCTTACGTGCTTCGTAAAGGCCATAAAGCTCGCGACTTTTGTGAAAAGTATCAGTCTCAGGGGAGTTTAAGTATTTGGGTTTGTCGTCGCCAAGTACTCGTCCACCGAAGGCGATCACGCGGCCGCGCATATCGCGAATAGGAAAGATGATTCTTTCCCTGAAGCGGTCGTAAAGACTATCTTTTTCTTCATGCCTAATGAGCATGCCGCTTTTCTCAAGCAGTTCTAAATTGGTGGGAGTGCTACCAATTTTTTTAAGAAGATTGTCCCAGCCAGGAGGGGCATAGCCAACACCAAACATTTTCGCAATCTGACCCGTTAATCCTCTGGATTTGAGGTAGGTAACGGCTTGGTCGCGATGAGTGTTTGATTTAAGTTGTTCTTGGTAAAAAATGGCAGCTTCATCAAGAATGTTGTATTGCGCTTTATATTCGTTGCGCTGTTGCTCTTGGTGTTCGTCTCTAGGTACGTCAACGCCGACAAGTTTGGCAACTTCTTCTACAGCTTGTGGGAATTCAAGGCGTTCATATTCCATAAGGAATCCGATAGCATTACCGCCTGCGCCACAACCAAAGCAGTAATAAAATTGCTTATCAGGGCTTACTGAAAAAGAGGGGGACTTTTCTTGGTGAAACGGGCAGAGTCCGGAGTAGTTTTTACCGGATTTTTTAAGTTTTACACGGCCGTCTATCAGGTCAACAATGTTGACGCGAGCAAGAAGGTCATCAATAAAGTTTTGCGGTATACGTCCGGCCATCTTCTACTCAATCATGGGGATTGAAGAGAATCTTAACGTGCTAGACGCTCTTTTACGAGTTTCGAAACCATACCCATGTCGGCACGGCCTTGTACTTTTGGCTTTAACTCAGCCATTAGTTTGCCCATATCTTGAGCTCCGCTCGCACCAGTGGCAGCGATAGCTTCGTCTAGGGCGGTGCTTATTTCTTCATCAGTTAGCGATTGCGGCAAGTAGGTTTTAATCACCTCCAGTTCTTGTCGCTCGATATCCGCCAGGTCAGTGCGGTTCGCCTTGTCATATTGTGAGATTGAATCACGTCGCTGTTTAGACATTTTGTCCAATACGGCAATAATTCTTGCATCGTCCAACTCAATACGCTCATCGACTTCGATGCGTTTGATTTCTGCCAAAATTAAGCGAATGGTACCCAGCAGTGCTTTTTCTTTTGCACGCATTGCTGCTTTCATTGCTTCAGTAATCTGTTTCTTGAGTACTGGCATTATGGCCTGGCCTGTGTTGGATAATGGTTAAATCTCGAAAAGATGCTGCGTCTTAGTACATGCGTACGCGACGTGAAATATCACGGGATACTTTCTTAGCATGACGCTTAACAGCTGCTGCTGCTTTACGCTTACGAACAGATGTTGGTTTTTCGTAGAATTCACGCTTACGTACTTCAGCTAGAACACCAGCTTTTTCGCAAGAACGTTTGAAACGACGAAGTGCAACGTCAAATGGCTCGTTATCTTTTACTTTTACTGCAGGCATGTTTATTTAACCTAAATCTATTGATATAAACCCACTCAAGAGGATGTTCTCAAATGAGGCGCTAAATTTTAAGGCCAAGCGTATTAATTGTCAAAGTGATATTCGTGTAATTGTGCGATAGATAAGTGATAATGCAGTTGTTCTTAGGTATTTAATTGAGTGATAAGTAAAGATGATAGTGTTGGGAATTGAAACCTCTTGTGATGAGACGGGTGTGGCTCTTTATGATCATGAGAAAGGCTTGCTGGCAGATACTCTCTATAGCCAAGTAGCGATGCATTCTGAGTACGGTGGTGTTGTACCTGAGTTGGCGTCGCGAGACCATATTCGCAAACTATTACCATTGGTAACTGAAACACTAAAGTTGGCAAATTTAAAAGCAGCTGATATAGGCGCTGTTGCCTATACGGCAGGTCCTGGATTAGTTGGTGCGTTGATGGTAGGAGCGGCTACCGGTCGATCCATGGCGATGGGGTGGGGAGTGCCGGCTATTGGTGTGCACCATATGGAAGGGCATCTACTTGCCCCTATGCTGGAAGATAACCCGCCGACCTTCCCATTTGTCGCGCTTTTAGTCAGTGGGGGGCATACACAGCTCGTTAAAGTTGAAGGCATTGGTCAGTACCAGTTGCTTGGTGAGTCGTTAGATGATGCCGCCGGTGAAGCTTTTGATAAAGCGGCTAAAATGCTGGGTTTAGATTATCCGGGTGGACCATTAATTGCTAAGCTTGCTCAAAAAGGAGATCGTACTCGGTTGCGCTTTCCTCGCCCAATGACAGATAGGCCAGGGTTGGATTTTAGCTTTTCCGGTTTAAAAACATTTACGATGAACACCATTCGTGATCATAAAGTTGATGGGCTGTTATCTGATGTGGATAAAGCTGATATCGCAGCTGCATTTGAAGAAGCCACTGTGGATACTTTAGCTATTAAGTGCCGCCGCGCTTTGCAGCAGACAGGATTGAAGCAGCTTATTATTGCTGGTGGTGTCAGTGCTAATCAACGCTTGCGCGACGGCCTGGAAAAAATGGTTAAAAAGGAAAAGTCCCAACTCTTTTATGCGCGACAGGAGTTTTGTACCGATAACGGCGCTATGATTGCCTACGCTGGTTGCCAGCGTTTGCTTGCAGGGCAATCTAGTGACTTGATGATTGAAGCTAAGCCACGTTGGGCAATGGATCTTTTGGAATCGTGTCGTTAGTTTAATACGAATTGAATATTTGATAAATCAGGTGGTAGTTGCGTGGATATTGTTTATATCAGGTCCTTACAGGTGGAAACGGTCATTGGTATTTATGACTGGGAGAGGGAAATTCGCCAAGCTGTCGTATTGGATTTGGAGATGGGTACTGATATTCGGCAAGCAGCACTCACTGAAGATATTGAAAGTACACTAAATTATAAAAGTGTTTGTGATCGTTTGATCGAGTTTATAAGCAGCAGTGAATTTCTGTTGGTTGAGACGATGGCAGAAGAAATTGCGGCACTTGTAATGCAAGAGTTTAACGTACCTTGGATTAAACTCAGTTTAGGTAAACCAACGGCTATTCCTGAAGCAGCCAGTGTCGGTGTTATCATCGAAAGAGGAGCGCCTCTTTGATTTCTCGTGTGTATTTAAGTATTGGCAGCAATATTGAGCGCTATCACCATGTGGCGGCGGGTTTGGATAAACTGGAGATGCTTTTCTCTCCGTTAATTATCTCTTCTGTTTATGAAAGTGAAGCAGTAGGTTTTAACGGGAATCCATTTTTAAACTTGGTAGTTGGCTTAGATACCGAGTTGAGCGTGGGTGCTCTATTACACGTGCTTAAAGGCATTGAAGATGATAATGGGCGTGTGCGTGGTGGGCCTAAGTTTGCTCCTCGTACATTGGATGTAGATATTTTAACCTTCGGCACTCAAATAGGTGTTGTTGATAAGGTTCAGTTGCCCCGAGATGAAATTCTCACCAATGCATTTGTTTTGTGGCCTTTATCTGAAGTCGCGCCGCTAGAGCTTCACCCGGTTGTTAATAAGTCTTATCAGGCTCTCTGGAGTGAGTATGATAAAAAGCAACAGAAGTTATGGGCTATTGATTTTCAATGGAAAGAGCAGTTGATTTCAGTTGTGAATCAGTCCTGACACATTTCTAATTGCAGGCGCTTTAACTCACTTCCTAGAGCAGCTCCTTTATAGCCTTTCTTGATCAGTTCTTGAGGATTAATACCTTTTAACTTAGTCAGGAGGGCTTCCAGCTTTTCAGTTTCTAATTTCTCTTGATATAGCGCTAGGCTTAGTAACTGGCATGCCTCTAATATTGGACTAATACGCTCAGGGCGGCGAAGTAAATCAAGTGCTTGAATGAGAGAGAGTTTCTGTTCTGCGTTTGATACTTTCCATTGATGCAGAGCTATGATGGCTTTACGTACATGGGCTGCTAAATCCCTATAATGGTTCGGTGTTTTTAGTTGTTGGCAAAAGTTGCGTAACTCACTTTCTGGATCGGTTTCATTCATAAAACACAGTGAAGACAATGACGCAAAGCGGACCGCTTTGCTTGTGCTCTTGGAAAATGATTTTTGCAAAGAAGCGGCTTCTTGTGAGCCAATGAGCAGAGCGAAGCGTGGAAAGAGAGTATTGAGTGCGTGGGTATCATGGAGTACTTGGAAAAAAATGAGCGGGGATGTTTCGCCAAGAGCGCGCTCCATTTCTTGCCAGACTCGTTCCCGAGTTAAGTGCTCTAATTCGTCACTGGCTGATATATCTTGCATTAACCCTAATGTTTCAGAGGCGAGAGTAAAGCCCAGGTGAGCATAGCGTGCTGCGAAGCGAGCAACTCGCAAAACACGAAGAGGGTCTTCGCTAAAGGCCGGAGATACATGGCGTAAAATTTTGGAGGTTAAATCTTTTTGGCCACCGTACGGGTCAAATATCTGTCCATCATCCGACTGCGCCATGGCATTAATGGTTAGGTCGCGGCGCGAAAGATCTTCTTCTAAAGTTACATCGGGGCTAGCGTGATATTGAAACCCGCTATAGCCTTTACCGCTCTTGCGTTCGGTGCGGGCCAGGGCGTACTCTTCGCCGCTTGTTGGGTGGATAAAAACAGGAAAGTCACTGCCGACAGGCTTGTATTTGTGCTCTATCATCTCTTGAGGGGTGGCGCCGACAACAACCCAGTCTTTATCATAAACTGGGTAGTTAAGAAGCTTGTCTCTAACGGCGCCGCCTACAAGGTATATTTTCATAGTGAGCCTGTTATGCTTCTATTTTATCAGGATGGGATGCGGACCAAGCTTCAAATCCTCCATCAAGGCTGCTAACTTGCTCAAAGCCTTGTTTCGCTAAGTAATCTGCTGCTGATTGGCTGCTAATGCCGTGATAGCAACAAACAATCAATGGTGTTTCAAACTCAGCAGCCATCATAAATTCATGCAGGTTGTCATTAGATAGGTTAAAAGCGCCAGGAATATGACCTTGTTGGAAGCTTTGTGCATCTCTAATGTCAGCAATAACAGCGCCTTTATCTAGCCATTCAATGGCTTGTGCAGAACTAATACAAATATACTGACTCATGATAATTATCCGGTTCTAAAAAGTGTTTTTTTGTAAGCTGGGTGTTTCAAAGTAAGCTAAGTCATCTAATCGAAATGCCGTTAGCTTTTCGCCCCAAATGCAGCCTGTATCCAATGCATAAGTATTAGCCGTACCGGTTTTTCCTTGTAATGCCGCCCAGTGCCCAAAAACAATAGGCTGCTTGGCCGTTTTTCTATTATCGTGCTTGTACCATGGAAGGAAGCCATTCGGTTGGGTTTCCAAGCCGCCCTTTGACGCAAACTCAAGTTCATTTTGCGAAGTGCAAAAGCGCATACGTGTGAAGTAATTAGTGATCAGGCGAAGACGATCCCAACCGCCGAGTTGATTGCTCCATACTTTGGGGCTGTTGCCGTACATGTGCTCAAAAAACATTGTTGCTTGGGGCGACTTCAGAATGCTTTCTACTTCATTGGCTAGTTGTTGTGCTTTTGAAATAGACCAGCGAGGCGGAATACCCGCATGTACCATTGTAAAGTTAAGGCTTGTATCTGAATGTAATAATGGTTGTTGCTGTAACCAGTGCATTAGCTCGTTGCGGTCTGGAGCATTCAGAACTGCGTCAAGCGTATCACTCTTTTTTTTCTTTATCGCACCGTTATGAATAGCAAGTAGGTGAAGGTCATGATTGCCAAGAACGCTAACGGCTTGGCTGCCTAGATGTTTAATGAAACGTAACGTTTCTAATGATTTAGGGCCTCTGTTTACTAGGTCACCACATATCCAAAGCGTGTCATTCTTATTGAAGCTGATGACTTCTAAAAGGTTTTGTAGTTCATCGAAACAGCCTTGAATATCACCGATAGCATAAGTCGCCATGCATTACCTTTTATTAATCCAGAGACCTTCAGTGTAGGGCGTTTGGCTGTGCTAGTGTGAATGCTGGGATGGGAGCATTGAAACGCTCTCCCTCAGACGTTTCCATCGTGTAGTGGCCAAACATACTGCCAACCCGCGTGGCTAAAACAGTGCCGCTAGTATATTGATAGCTACCGTTAGGTTGGATTAGTGGCTGTTCTCCTACAACACCTTCGCCTTCAATTTCTTGTACATGCTCATTGCCGTCAGTAACAACCCAGCGGCGGCTTAGTAGCTGCACTGCTTGGCTGTATTCATTGGTAATGGTTATATTGTAAGAGAACACAAAGCGATGTGATTCTGGATCCGATTGCTGAGGAAGAAAGCGGGTCTCAATATCTATCTTTATTTGTGTGCTGGGGTCAAGTTGATCCATATAAGCTCTGTTATCTCTATTGTGGCGTCAAAAAATCAGCAATGGTAATAAAGTCCTTTAACGATAAACGTTCTGGACGTAGCGAAGGATCGATATTAAGTGATTCTAGTTGCTCTGTGCTGATGATCTCTTTTACGTTATTACGCAGTGTTTTACGACGGTGAGCGAAAGAGGTTTTGACAATCTGTTTTAGTAAAACAGGGTCTTTTGCTACAAAAGGAAGCGTCTTATGAGGGGTTAGTCGCACAATAGCAGAGTCTACTTTAGGGACCGGGTTAAACGCTTCTGGTGGAACAATAAATAAAGGTTCAACATCGCAATAATACTGCGCCATAATGCCTAGACGCCCGTAATTATTTTCACCTGTTTTTGCGGCTAGTCGGTCAACAACTTCCTTTTGTAACATGAAGTGCATATCTAAAATGTCGCCAGAGTGGCTTAATAAATGAAAGATTAGCTGTGTAGAAATATTGTAAGGTAAGTTGCCAACAATTCTTAGCGGGCGGCCATCCTCGCATAAGCTTTTGAAATCAAACTTCATTGCGTCAGCTTCGAAAATTTGGAATTTATCTTCGTATCTAAAAAACTTAGTGCGCAAGATAGGTGGCAAGTCTCTATCTAGTTCAATAGCATCGAGTGCTCCAGCTTCTGCTAGGATTTCTTCTGTTAAAGCACCAAGACCCGGACCAATTTCAACCATGTGGTCGCTAGGGTGGGGGGCTATTGATCGAATGATTTGCCTAATAATCCCTTGATCTTGTAGAAAGTTTTGACCAAAGCGTTTTCGGGCTTTATGCATAGCGGGTTGTTTATTGCTCATGAAGACTCTTTGACTTGTTGCGTGACATCTCGCCCGCATAATGAATAGCTAGCGTTAAGCTGCCAGTATCTGCTTTACCTGTTCCTGCAAGATCTAAGGCTGTTCCATGATCAACAGAGGTTCTTATAATAGGCATGCCAAGTGTAATGTTGACGGCATTGCCAAAACCTTTGTATTTCAGTACGGGTAGGCCTTGATCGTGATACATAGCCAGCACAGTATCGCATTGGTCTAAATATTTAGATGTGAATAGTGTGTCGGCCGGTAGAGGTCCTTGTAGCTGGTAACCTTTACTACGTAATTCTTCGAGAACAGGTTCAATGGTATCGATCTCTTCTCTTCCCATGTGGCCGTTTTCACCAGCATGCGGGTTGAGGCCTGATACGATTATTCTGGGGTTTTCAATACCAAATGTGTGCACCAGATCGTGCTGTAATACTTCAATTATATCGCGCAGTAAGGGCTGCGTCACAGCTGTTGCAACTTGGCTAAGAGGGATGTGAGTGGTGACCAAAGCAACTCTCAATCCTTCTGTTGCAAGCATCATGACTACTTTTTTGGTATCAGTAAGCTCTTCTAAGAACTCAGTATGACCTGAAAAAGCGATGCCCGCATCGTTAATGATTCCTTTATGGACAGGTGCTGTCACCATGGCATCGAATTGGCCATTCATGCAGCCGTTCACAGCAAGTGTTAATGTTTCAAGAACATATGTGGCGTTTTCGCTGTCTAGCTCACCCGGCGTAGCGGTTCTGCTTAATTCAACAGGCAATAATTTAATTGTTCTTGCTTGCGTTGGTGATGGGTCATCTTCTGCATTAAACTTTTCGATTACGATGGGTAAATCTAATTGGCGAGCGCGAGCATAGAGTAGTTCGGGATCGCAAATAGCAATCAGTTCATCAGAATGCGAGTTCTGTGCTATCTGAATGATTAGATCTGGGCCAATACCTGCCGGTTCCCCGGCAGTAATAGCGAGTCGTTTGCAGAGTGTCATTATTGTTTAATCTCAACATAAGCTGCTGAACGCATTTCGCGAATCCAGTTACCTAGCTCTTCCGTAAATTTGCGTTTACTAATGGTTGCTTTGGCTTGAGATTCTAATAATTTCTCGCCCATATCTTGAGTGCGTCGATCTTGGACCTCAAGAATATGCCAGCCAAAACGAGATTCAAAAGGAGCGCTAACTTCATCGATAGAGGTGCGAGCCATCACTTGCTCAAACTCAGGTACCATTTGCCCAGGGGTCGCCCAATTAAGGTCTCCACCTTCTGAGCCACTGGCAGGGTCATCGCTCAGTTCTTTAGCTAAAACAGAGAAAGATTCACCGTCTTGAATACGAGTGTAGAGTCGCTGAATTAGTTTTTGTGTTTGTGCCGGTGTGCGGATTTCACTAGGTTTTAATAAAATGTGACGAACTTTGGTTTGGTTCACAAGCTGAACCTTGCCTCCGCGTTTATCTCTGAGTTGAGTGATGTAAAAGCCACTAGGCGCCTTGACCGGAGCACTTATATCACCAGGCTTCATGTCGGTAACAACAGCCGCTAGTTTTTCAGGTAGCTCTGTACTTTTTCTCCAGCCTAAGTCGCCACCATTGAGTGCGTTAGGAGCACTAGAGGCGGCGATAGCCATTTCTGCAAAATCGGCATTGCCCATCAATGTTTGATGGATTGAGTTGGCTTTTGCCTCAGCTGCTTGGATTTGCTCTGCAGATGCCTGCTCTGGGATGCCGATTAAAATGATGCTGAGCAGTAACTCTGTTTGATTGGCAGTGGCTGCATCAGATTTTAGGAAGTTCTTTATTTCTAGATCTGAGACGCGGATGCGGCGGCTAACATTGCTTTGTTGAACTTGTGCGATGAGCATTTCTCGACGAATCTGCTCACGTGCTGCAGTATAGTCCTGGCCTTCAGCAAGTAGTGCCTCTCTAAATTGAACCAGTGTCATGCCATTACGACTGGCAATATTGTTGATAGCATCATTAAGCTGTCGATCGGTAATTTTGATGCCTTGCTTTTTTGCCAGTTGCAGCATGAGGTTGTCAAGCACTAGGCGGTCAAGTACTTGTGGTCCTAGTATGTTGTCAGGAGGGATTCGCTGATTTCTTGCTGTTAATTGATCACGTATAATCTGAATTCGTTGTGTGAATTCAGACTCTAGAACAATGTCATCATTGACGATTGCAACAACGCTATCCAATTTGACAGGGGTTGCGTGTAAGTGGCTGGTCAGTATTATAGAGGCCAGTGTTACAAGGCTGAAATTACATATTTTCATAAAGTTAGAATTGATCATTTGTCTCTTCGCGTTGTTCAAAACCAGTTATTTTTTCGATGAAATCGGAGTCGCCGCTGCTGCCAAAACTCCCCAATCCTTTAAGGACGAACTGTAAATATAAAGCAGTGTCTTTTTCATCATTATCTTTTAACCATTGCCGTGTAATCACCCTTGTTTTCCAGCAACAGCTTTCATACTCCAAGCCGAAAGCGATATCTATACTATCACTTGTCATCCAATCATATTGCCAAACACCTAGGGTTGACCAGTTTTTACTGATAGGCCATAAAAAAGAGGCAGTGCTTTGTTCTCGAACATCTTCAGAAAAACGGTAGCTGAGGCTGATGAGTCGATCAACATCTTCTTGATACCTAGCTGCCAAGTTGTTTTCTGTATTGCGGATGTCTTCATGATTGAAGTTGGCATTAAATGTAACATTCATACGCTGGTTAGGCCGCCAGTTTACGCTGGTAGCAATATCTGAATATTTTGAAGTGCTGTCAGTTGGCGTTGTGCTGTCGAGCGATACTATACGGTCTTCGAAATAAATGGCTTGCCCAATACTGGCGCTTACTGCTTCGCGACCTTTCTGGTCTAAGAGTCGAGAGGTTAGACCAAGAGACAGTTGCTTTGTATCGCCGATACGGTCGTAACCACTGAAGCGGTTATTTCTAAAAAGTGAAGCATAGTCAAACCGGTATGTTGTGGTATCAAAATCAGGAATGGCGGACTGGTCGTGTTCTGGTACATATAAAGCGAAAAGACGGGGCTCTAATGTTTGCTGATAGCTATTGTTAAATAATTTGAAATCCCGCTCAAAAAATAGGCCTGAATCGATGCTTAGAATAGGAACACTAAGAGACGGTGAGTCGTTTAACCCATTCACTTGGTTGTTAAGAGAGTATTGAGAAAACCAAAGTTTTACCCCGGGTTTAATAAATCCGCTTGCATTGCGAAAAACAGCAGTGAGTTCTGGCTCTATGTGTAAGCGGGTGCCAGTAACTCGGTCACTTCCTGTTAATCCTGTTAAGTCTCTATCAAACTGTGTGAGCTGTCCGAGGTAGCTAGCTGTTAACCATTTTTGATCAAGAGTGGGTGTTCCAGATACTTGTATCTGTGGAAGGCGGCGATATGGACTAATGTTATCATCAATAGTTTGGTAGCTTTGCAATAACAGCTCTGTTTGCCATTGGTTTCCAGAGTAAGTGAGTGCGCCGCTGCGATTTAAATGCACTTCTTCTGAAACACTTAGCTTGGTACCTAAGTCGTCAAAATAGTCATTGTCACTAACGTGGAGATAATTTATATCACTTCTCCAGTTTTCGGCAGGAGTGCCTGTATGGCGTATACCTAGTAACCATCTGTTCTTATTGCTTAAGTTGTCGTCTGCTAAATAGGAGGTGTTGAGAATATTTTTTGAATAAGTATTTATATACCTGAATTCATTTTCTAGCAGTAGTCCGCGCTTTTCAAAGAAGCGAGGAGTAAGTGTGTCGTCCATATTTTCTGCTATGTTGAAATAGTAAGGAGTGTCAATATTTAGACCTTCGGATTCCGTATAGCGAATTGATGGATATAAAAAACCGGATTGTCGTCTGTCATCGATAGGAAATCGAAAATAAGGTACATATAACACGGGCACGCCAGACAAGCGTAAAGTTGCGCTCTCTGCCCAGCCAAAGCCTTTTTCTTGGTCAATTTTTATTTTTTTAGCAGAAACCTCCCAAGTGTCAGATGTCGGTGGGCATTGCGTGTAAGTGCCTTCTTTAATGCTGATGGTTTTGTCTTCATTGCGGGATATTTGTGCGACTGAACCGCGAATGCTGTTTTTGTATAATACGTACTGAGCATCGTCTAATGTTGTTATTTTAGTTGATGTGTTGGATTGAGCGCTCTTGCCCGTAAATAATAATCCTGGCTCTCTGTATGTGGCTCCACCAGTTAGGTTGATGAGCCCTGTTTCCCTATTGATAGTTGCCGAGTTGCTAAAGAGGCTTCGAGAACCTTGAACAATCTTTACGCTACCAGAGAGTGCGGTGCCTTGGCCTAGTTCAGTGTGAGCCTCTAATGCGTTAGCAATAATAGGTTTGAGGTTGAAGGGGACTCCATCATCCTCAGGTAATGCTGGTTCAATATAGCGACCGCTACAATGGCTAGGCGCATCTTCGGTATTTAAGTAAGGGTACCAACCCAGATGAGCGTACGATGTATCTGGTTGTAAAGGTCTCTTTGGGGCTTTGGTGTGATTTTCTTGAGAGTTTGTTGGCGTATTGCTTTCTTTTGCCTCGGTTTGAGGTTTCGGCTGGGCTGCTGTTAAGGCGACAGGTATTGTTTGAATCGGCACAGCTCTTTTAGTGTCAGTCTTTGGATACGATGTTGCTGGCTTACTTTTTGTGGTCGCTAATTGGTTGGGGTAAGTCGCTGGAGTGTTTGTCTTTTTCGGAATGAAAGTTTGTAGTGTTTTGTTGGGTGATGCTTGTTTGGCTTCCTGGGTAAGGGTGCTTGAACAATCCCAACTGCCATTTACTTGGTTGCAGTTCCAGTTGTCTTGATTTGCTAGCGTGGGCTGGTGCTGTGCTAACAGCGCCGTTGTTATAGCAATACTGAGCTTGTGCGAAGTGTGTTTAAAAAAAGACATTCCAGAAATTCCATTAACGGATAAACGGCCAGTATATTTAGCGATAGACTCTTTATTCATTTGTGTAACTGGCAAAGTCTGGAATAATAAACATTCAAACGATGATGTACCAGAGGAATCAGCACAATGGGCCAACGGTTATCTGCTTTATTAGAGTGGATTGAAGAATTAAGGGCTTCTTTCGAAGTGGATATCGATGACGGTTGGGAGTTGCAGCCTGTTTCAGGTGATGCGAGCTTTAGGCGGTATTTTCGAGTTAGCTCTAATGGTAATTCGTGGATTGCTGTCGATGCGCCACCTGAGCATGAGAATAGCAAAGCTTTTGTAGAGATTGCTGATGCCTGGCGCAAACAGGGTGTTCATGTTCCTAAAGTTATTAGTGTTGATTTGATGCAAGGGTTCATGCTGCTTAGTGATTTTGGTGATCGTTTATATTTACCTGCCTTAGTTGATGGAGGCGCTGAGAAGTTGTATCGATGCGCTATTGATGAATTATTCAAGATTCAGCAATGTGAAAAGGGCTCACTTCCTCATTATGATAAGGCTATGTTGCAGCGAGAAATGTCTCTGTTTTGCGAGTGGTTTTTAGAGGGCTTGCTTGAAGTTGACTTGACTCCTTTGGATAGAGGTGGTCTCCGGTCGTCATTTGAATCTTTAGAGCGAAGTGCTTTGGAGCAGCCGCTTGTTTGTGTGCATCGTGATTTCCACTCGCGTAACTTGATGATTACATCTGTAGACGCTCCGGGGGTAATTGATTTTCAAGATGCTGTTAAAGGTCCAATAACTTATGATCTTGTATCGTTGTTTCGTGATTGCTATATAAGTTGGCCCGATGATGATGTCTATAAGTGGGTTGAGCAGTTCCGTCTAGGACTTATTTCAAAAGGGTTGTTGTCTGATGATGTTTCTACAGCTTCTTTTGAGCGCTGGTTTGATTTGATGGGAATGCAGAGGCATTTAAAGGCTATAGGGATTTTTGCGCGTTTAAGTATTCGTGATGATAAACATGGTTATTTGCAAGATATACCGAGAACTCTAAAATATATAGTGGGTGTTTGTGGCAAGTATTCAGAGCTAAATTCTTTTAAAGAATTGATCGACTTGAAAATAGCGCCTGCTATGCGCAGTGAACGCCGCTTTGATGACGCACCTCTATGAAGGCAATGATATTGGCGGCGGGTCTTGGAACTAGATTGCGTCCTTTGACTCTAGAAACTCCTAAGCCTTTGGTGTTGGTTAATGGTAAGGCGTTAATTGAATATCATATAGAGAACCTCTCAAGGGCTGGCTTTAAAGATATTGTAATTAATCATGCTTGGTTGGGTGAGAAAATAGAAACTGCATTAGGTGATGGTACTCGATGGGGAGTAAATATTTCTTATTCTGCTGAGGGGGAGCCGCTAGAAACGGGAGGAGGGGTTTTGAAGGTGTTAGATCGTCTGTCAGATGATGGTGAAGCATTTGTTGTTATCAATGGGGATATCTTGTCTGATTTTGATTTTTCTTTGTTGCAGCAATTAACACCTGATGTTGCTCACTTGATATTAGTGGATAACCCAGAGCACAATTCAGAAGGAGACTTTTCATGTATGCCAGATGGCTCGCTTAGTATGCAAGGTGATAAGCAGACTTTTTCAGGCATAAGTGTATTAACACCTAGGCTCTTTGTTGGTTGTGGTGAGGGTGCTTTTTCTTTGGGGCCATTGTTAAAATCCGCAATAGCTAAAGGAAATGTTAGTGGGTCGGTTTATCATGGTGCTTGGATTGATGTTGGTACGCATGAGCGTTTAGAGCAAGCTGAAAATCATATGAAAGAGAGCAGATGAAATGGCATTTGACCCGCAGTCAGTAGGACAAAACTTTGGCGCATCAATTTTAAAATATCGTAACGGAATAATAATCGGCGCTGTAGTGGGGTTGTTAAGTGGAGGCTTTTGGGGACTTGTTTTTGGTGGTGTTGTTGGTGGTGTGTTAAGTAAGTCTATTGTTAAAGCGTTAACTGGGGGCGCTTCTCCTCAAACGGCATTCTTTAGAGCAACATTTGCTGTAATGGGGAAAGTGGCTAAGGCCGATGGCCGTGTTACAGAGGAAGAAATACAGTTTGCGCGTGACGTCATGGCGCGAATGAACTTGCCTGAAGAGCGCCGGCGTGAGGCTATGGAGTACTTTTCCGAAGGGAAGGATGCTGCATTTGATATTGCGGATGTGTTAAAGCCGTTGTCTCGTGTTATTCAATCACAGGCTTCTGTGAAAATCATGTTTGTTGAAATTCAGCTACAAGTTGCGATGGCTGATGGGCAAATGGAACCCTCTGAGCTGGCTGTGGTGCAAGAGGTTTGTACGCTTTTACGTATGTCTGGTGCAGAAATGGCTGCTCTTATGTCTAGAATGCAGGCCCAACAAGCTTTTCAGCAGCAAAGCTATCAGCAGCATCAGCATTTTCAGCAAGCGTCTGAGCAGGGTTTATTAAAAGAAGCTTATGGTGTGCTAGGTGTTAAAGACAGTGATTCTGAAGCTGATATTAAAAAGGCTTATCGTCGATTAATGAGTCAGCATCACCCTGATAAGTTAGTGGCAAAAGGTTTGCCGCCGGAAATGATGCAGCTTGCCAAAGAAAAGACTCAGGAGATTCAGGCTGCATATGATCGTGTTAAAACGGCGCGCAAAAACTGATTCTAAATAGGGTTCTGTTTTGGAGCGCGAGTGGCGCCTGGTTGTTGGTTGATACTAGGGGCTGGTTTTGGATGGGTGTTAATGATTTGTTCTTCAGCTTTGATAATGTAGGTTGTTAGAAGGCCGCGAGTATAGCGAAGCAGCCATTCCTGTCCTGATAGCTGGTTGGCTATTTGTGGAAGGCGGCTTTGGTGGTAATTGTTTAAATTGCTTTTGCGTGCTGTTTCGATTCGTAATCTAGAGGCTTTTTTGTAGAGTTTTGTTGTGTGTCCTGGGGCAGCACTATAAATGTCTAAACTGATGGTTTTTAGTTCAGGTATTAAGTCCAGAAGTGTTGGGGCGCTAACGTCTTGAGATTGTTGTGCGTTAATAATGAGTAATTTTATATCAGTTTGATCTTGTAGATTGGTTGCAAGTGCTGTTGCCCAGGTTGCTCCTGTACCGACGCCAATTATCACAAAGCGCTTAATTCCTTTTTGTTGTAAGGCTTGGATGGCTGCTGTACCGCGCTGCATAATAAGTTTATGGTTTTCAGGAGTGGGGCTGGTTTTAGACGTTGTTTCTTGGTTGTCTGGTGTTTTGCCTTCTGAAGAAGGTGTTTGTGGGCTTGCTTCGTTAATTTCTGGCTTATCCCTTATGATTTTTAGTGATGGTAGTGTTCTTATTGGGTTTGCGTTAATAATTGTTTGTGGGAGAGAGAGGGCGAGGGTTGACCATCCATAGTTACTTAAGCCTATTCTAAGTGGGTTGGTAATAATTGGCCAGTTTGGGTGTGTTCTATCATCGGGGAATATAATAGCGCCACCATGTATTGGGGCCGTACTGCTTTCTTTATAAAAAGTATCAAACTCATTTTCACCAGAGCCTAGTTGAATGATTTCGGAGTCTGCATCTTGTTGTGTCTGAGACAGGTCGTCTAGGAGTGACGCTAGAGGGTTTGGCTCGCTTCTCAGGGTTGTGCTTATTTGTTTTTGCTGTGTTGTACTTGAATCGTTGGTTGTTTCTTTTGATAGTACTGGTTTGGGGTCTTCTTGTGCCCATGATAGTTGGCTGTAGCTAATAACTAACCATAAGGTCGAAATAAAAATATAATAAATTTTGTATGTTTTTGTTTTCATATGCTGATTATCGGGAAAAATAACTATCCTGCAAGTCTGGCGCTGTTTATATGATGCTGCTTGGGTACAATGGTGCTTCTTAAATACTGTGATGGAAAGTGAATATTATGTCCGATTTTAAAATAGCCCCTTCAATCTTATCTGCAGACTTTGCTCGTTTGGGTGAAGAAGTTGAGAATGTTTTGAAAGCTGGTGCTGATATCGTTCATTTTGATGTGATGGATAACCATTACGTTCCAAACTTAACGATTGGTCCTATGGTATGCAAAGCTTTAAGAAATCACGGTATAACAGCGCCTATCGATGTGCACTTGATGGTCAAGCCGGTTGATCGAATGATTGCTGATTTTATTGCTGCAGGGGCTACTTACATAACATTTCATCCAGAGGCGTCTGAGCATATTGATCGATCTTTGCAGATGATTCGTGATGGTGGGTGTAAGTCGGGACTGGTGTTTAACCCAGCGACTCCTTTGCATTATCTGGATTATGTGATGGATAAAGTGGATATGATTTTGCTGATGTCGGTTAACCCAGGTTTTGGTGGGCAGTCCTTTATTCCAGGCACGCTGGATAAGCTTAGAGATGTTCGGAAATTAATTGATGAAAGCGGTCAAAATATTCGTCTAGAAGTGGACGGAGGGGTTGGCGTAGCTAATATCGCAGAAATAGCGGCAGCGGGCGCTGATACCTTTGTGGCAGGTTCTGCTATTTTTAATACTGATAATTACGCAGAAACCATCGCTGCAATGCGTGCAGAGCTGGTTAAAGCTGGTGGTCTTAATTGCTAGTAAAGAGTCTATTTGGTGGAGAGCTTCCTCGGCTGGTGATGTTTGACTTGGATGGGACGCTAGTTGATAGCGTTCCGGATCTGACATCGGCCATTAATAGTGCGTTAAGCAGCCTTGGTCTTTCCACTGTAGAAGAGGCTCAAGTGCGCTTGTGGGTTGGTAATGGAGCTCAGAAACTTGTTGAGCGGGCGTTAAGGTATGTTGTGCCAGAATGGTCTGATACTACGTACGATCAAGCTTTTTTGCGTTTTATGACTAGCTACGAAGGTTGTCTTGCTGAGAAAAGCTGCTTGTATTCAGGTGTTCGAGAAGCATTAAGCGGTTTTAAAGAGCTAGGTGTGCCAATGGTTATAGTGACTAATAAGCCTGTCGCTTTCGTTGGGCCGTTATTGGCCGGCTTAGGAATTGATGCATTTTTTTCTTTAGTACTGGGTGGTGATTCACTTAGTGCGAAAAAACCGGACCCGCTGCCTTTGAATGCAGTCTTAAGTGAATACAAAATTCGCCCAGAGCAGGCATTGATGGTTGGAGATTCTGTGAGTGATTTTTTGGCGGCAGAGTCTGCGGGGTGTCCTGTTGTTTTGGTTTCGTATGGCTATAACCATGGAAAGGATGTTGTTGAAATAGGTGCTGACAGAGTTGTTTCGAATTTGATTGAGCTTTTTGAATGAGTTTGTTTTAAAATTTATCTACAGGCCATGTTTTAAAGGGTATAATTTGTTTTTTTTGTTTTAAATTAAAAAAATAAAAGAAGGTGAGAGGTGAGTTCTTGAGAATTTAGTGGGGTTAAATGATTTAATCCACTGATGTTATTCGTAATGTTAGGAGATTATGCTAAATTTAGTTGTATTAAAGCGCGTAGGTTAATGATTGCGTTTCTAATTTAGATGTGAGGAGAGCTGTAGATGCTTATTTTTCCAGGGAAAATATCAAAAAATTTTTTGGTGTTGATTGCGGCGTCATTCGTAGGAATGATGTCAGGTTGTGCTAGTAATAACTCATACCCCCCCGTTTCTGAAGAATCGCGATATGAGCAGCCCGACTATAACTATGTTATTGGTGCGGGAGATGAGGTTCAAATTTTTGTTTGGGGTAATACTGAACTTTCGACAACTGTTCCTGTTCGTCCGGACGGTAAGATTACAACTCGTTTAGTTGAAGACTTAGAAGCAAGCGGTAAGACATCGACTGAGCTTGCTAGGGAGATTGAAACTATATATTCAGAGTATATTAAGAACCCTGTCGTTACTGTCATCGTCGATGACTTTATCTCCATACCTACTCAGCAAATTAGAGTTGTTGGGGAAGGTGCTAAGCCTCTTAAAATTCCTTATAGCAAGCATATGACGCTTCTTGATCTTATGATTGAGGTTGGTGGGTTAACTGAATTTGCCGATGGTGATAAGGCTGTCTTGGTTAGAAGCTTTGAAGGTGAGCAGAGCACTTATGGTTTAAGGCTTGATAGCCTTCTGAAGGATGGAGATATAACCGCTAACTTGGCATTGAAGCCGGGCGATATAGTGATTATCCCTGAAGCGTGGTTCTAGTTTTAATAATTACTTGGCGTGCTATAACTTATGCGTGACATTTTAAATCAGCTTTCTGAATATATTTGGGGTGTCTGGCGTTTTCGCTGGATTGGACTTCTTGTTATCTGGCTTGTGGCTATCAGTGGGTGGGTGTTTGTTTCACTCACCCCCGAAAAGTATTTGGCCACGGCAAGAGTAAATGTAGATACAAATACCATACTTAGGCCTTTACTTCGAGGCTTGGCTATTCAGCCTGATGTTGATCAGCGTATAGCGCTTATGAGTCGGACACTGTTGAGTCGTCCGAATCTTGAAAAGCTTATGCGTATGGCTGATATGGACCTATATATAAGAAATGAATCTGACAAGGATAAATTACTCGATGAAATTTTGGGTTCAATAACGCTTGCTGGCGATAGGCGAAATGCATCCTTGTATTCGATTTCTTTTAAGCATGAAAACCGTGATACGGCGAAAAAAGTAGTTCAGTCGTTGATTACTGTTTTTGTTGAGAGTGCCTTAGGTGATAAGCGTAAGGATAGCACTGGAGCGCAAGAATTCTTGGATCGCCAAATTGCTGATTATGAACAGCGCCTTGTCGATGCGGAGAAGCGCTTAGCAGACTTTAAACAGCGTAATGTTGGAATACTCCCTGGAGAGACGGGTGGTTATTACAAGCGCTTAGAGGGTGAAACGAATAAGTTGGAAATAGCTCAGTTGCAGCTTCGGGAGTTGGGGACACGTCGTGGTGAACTGAAGCGTCAGATTGAAGGTGAAGAGCCTGTTTTCTTATCAAGTCAAATTGAAAACTCGCCTGAAATTAGAGCTTTAGAAGGCCGTATTTTGGCATTAGAAGGCTCTCTAGATGGGCTGTTGTTGAAATATACAAAGAAACATCCTGATGTTCAGCAGACAAACGATATGATTGCTGTTTTGAAATCGCAAAAGAGATCTGAAGAAGCAAAGGTTAAGGCGTCGCTGCCTGATCAGTTTTCAGGCTTGCTAGACAGTCCTGTTTATCAGCAAATGCGAAGTATGTTGGCCGAGACGGAAGCTTCTGAAGCTGAGCTTACAACACGTGTTGAGGAATATCAGAAACGAGTGAAAGAGCTTGCTCAAAAGGTTGATAATATTCCGTTAATCGAAGGAGAGCTCCAACAGCTAGACCGCGATTACGATGTTATTTCAAAACAACATAAAACTTTATTGAGTCGAAGAGAGTCTGCATTGATCTCGGAAAATGTTGGTCAACAAGCAAATGACGTTAAATTTCGTGTGATTGACCCTCCGTTTGTTCCGCAGCGTCCTAATGAGCCTAACAAAACATTAATGAATGCAGCAGTGTTAGTGTTAGCGCTCGGTGGTGGCTTGGGTATGGCTTTGTTGATATCTCTATTTCGTCCAGTTATTAGTAATCGAGCTACGTTGGCTCAGGTTACTGGTCTCCCAGTGTTAGGGACAGTGAGGATGCTTGACTCTCCTGTGTTGAAGAGGAAGGCGCTCAGGAATAACCTTGCTTTCTTTTCTCTGGTTGCCTGTTTGTTTGTAGTTTATATAGGTATTTCTGTATTTCATGGGATGGATTTTCTTGTGGCTGGAGTTGATGGTTATCTAAGGATGGTATTTGTATGAGTATTATAGAAAGAGCTATACAAAAGCTAGATCCGAAGGCAAGCGTTGAAACACGTAATACTCCTCTAAAGGAGACGTCGGTAGCTGCAACTGTAGAAAAGAAATTAGCTCCAAATGAAGAACAGAAACAGTATAAGGGCGTCGCAGATGCAAAGGTTACTCCAGCCTTAGCTGATAGCATTATTCACATACCTTTGGCGCGTTTAAGTGCACTGGGAATGGTGACCCCTAATGCGCCAAGGACCCCTATTGCAGAAGAGTATCGTGCGATTAAGCGCCCGCTTCTTCTTAATATTGAAGGAGAAGGGGCTGCTCAAGTGGAGCATGCTAACCTAGTGATGGTGGCTAGTGCTCTTTCTGGGGAAGGAAAAACGTTCTCTGCTATTAACTTAGCAATGAGTATCGCAATGGAGCAGGATAAGTCGGTTCTTTTCGTTGATGCTGATGTCTCTAAAGCGGCTGCAGGTGAGTTGCTGGGTGTTCCTGATGAGGCGCCTGGTTTGATTGATCTTTTGGAAAATAAGGGTATTAAGTTTAAAGACGTGGTTCTGAAATCTAATATTCCTAATTTGCGCATCTTACCCGCGGGTAATTTGCACCAGCGCTCAACAGAGTTGTTAGCTAGTGAGAATATGCGTTCATTGATGCTCGAAATATCACGACGCTACTCTGATCGAGTCATTGTATTTGATTCTCCTCCGTTATTATTAACAACAGAAGCGCGTGTTCTATCCAACTTCATGGGACAAATCGCTTTTATTGTGGCTGCTGAACAAACCTCTCAAGAGGCGGTTGTTGAGGCTTTGCAACATCTTAGCAGCGATAGCATTGTTGGTATGGTGCTAAATAAGTCTCAGCGTCAAACCGCTGGAGGTTATGGGTACGGTTATGGGTATGGCTATGGTGGAAGGCAAGGTGAAAACCAAACTGTTGCGGTGAAATAAAGGATTGTTGAATAATGTCTCGCAAACTGAATAACGTATTGGCGCTCGGTGCGCTGCTTGGTGGAGCTGTTTCGGTTAGCGTTAGTGCTGCTGACTGGACATCAACAAAATCAGTAACCTTAAGTGAAATTTATACCGATAATGCTGATCTTTCGCATGATCAGCAGCGAAGTGAGCTGATAACCACCATAACGCCCAATCTTTCTCTCCAGGGAAAAGGTGGGCGAGCTAACCTTACGTTAAATGCTTCTTTGGAAGTTAATAATAGTAGCGGTGCTTCGAGTTCATTTAATCCGCGTTTAGGTGCAGATGGGGATGTCGAAATATTAGAAGACTTTTTGTTTGTGGATGCATCGGCAAATATTACACAAAATACTGTTGATGCTTTTCGCCCCAGTGGTACGGATCGACTGAGTGATACCGACAACACCACTAATACATATAATTACCAAATAAGCCCGCATTTTACGCAACGCTACAAAGGGGTTGCTGAGCTTACAGGTCGTTACACACATAACTACCAGTTAAACAGTGATAATGATGTTGGTGATAGTAGTAGTCAGGCTTTTGTCTTAAGTCTAAACAATGGAACTGATTTTAAACAGCTAACATGGGGTGGATCCCTTAACTATAAAGATTCAGGTGGTGACTCAAGTAGTGAGTTGTTATCAACGGATGCGAATTTAGGTTATAAATTTAATCGTTCTTGGCAAGTTCGTGGGTCTGCCGGGTTTGAGTGGAACGAATTTGATACTCAGAGAAGTGATAACGACGGGGTTCGTTGGGATATGTCTGCTATCTGGACGCCGAGTAGCCGTACTTCTTTGAATATAGGTTATGGCGATCGATTTTTTGGTAGTACGCCCACTTTAGATTTTACTCATCGTAGCCGCAGGAGCCTTTTTTCTGCAAGCTATTCTCGAGAACTTACAGACTCGGCATCGCTGTTGAGTGAGCAGAGTGCTTTTAATACTACTAACGCTGCTGGGCAAGCAATTGATCCGATTACTGGAGATCCGTTACCCCTTACCAATTCGACATTTAATATTGCTGATGGTGTTTTTGTTAATGAGAAATTTCAATTGTCTTATACATTAACAGGCAAACGTAGTTCGTTGACGGTTGGTGCTAGTCATTCTATTCAGAAGTTTGAAAGTGGCCGTACTGATGAAACGTTGGAGAAGTATAGTGCTTCAGCAAGTCGGCGCCTGTCGAGTGTTTTGGATATGGATTTAGGTTATGTTTTGAGTCGGCAGCAGCGTGACGGTGATGAAGACGCGATTACATCTGAATATAGTGCTGGAGTGGCCCGTAAGCTAGGGAAGGATAGTCGCTTGAAATTAACCTATCGTTTTATTGATAGGGAATCAGACGACCTTACTAATGATTACCAAGAAAACCGTCTGCAGTTATCTTTTACTACAAGTTTATAGCACCTCGAAATAAATGTGATGAGTTTGCTTGTCGTGCATTCATTGTGAAGCGGCTTGAATAAGCCGCTTTTGTTGTACCAGTTAAGTTAAAAGTTAACCCTAAGGCTAATGTTATGAGTGAAGTAAATGTCTGAAACGGTTGGGTCAATTGTAAATGCGATGACAGTTGATGTAGAAGATTATTTTCAAGTATCAGCTTTTGAAAAAAATATTTCACGTGATGACTGGGCTAGTCATGCTAGCAGAGTAGAAGAAAACACAGATCGAATTTTGACCTTGTTTGCTTCGCACAATGTTAAAGCGACTTTTTTTACGTTGGGTTGGTTAGCAGAGCGCTATCCTGCAATGATTCACCGCATTGTCGAGCAAGGCCATGAGCTAGCAAGCCATGGGTGGGATCACCAGCGTGCTACAAGCCAAACTAAGAGCGAGTTTCGTCAAGATATAAACCGTGCCAAGTCTATGTTGGAAGATGTTTCTGGGCATGTGATAAAGGGCTATAGAGCGCCGAGTTACTCCATATGTGAAAAAAACCTTTGGGCATTAGATATTCTTGCTGATGAAGGGCATTTATACAGCTCTAGTATTGTTCCAATAAAGCATGACCACTACGGTATGCCTGATGCATCACGGTTTGCTTTTGAAGCAGCGCAAGGTCGGTTGCTTGAAATCCCTGTCACTACCGTTCCAGTTTTTAACAGAAATATTAATTGCGGTGGCGGGGGATGGTTTCGCTTGTTTCCATATATGTTTACACGCTGGGCACTGAAGCAAGTTAATCAAGATGAAAATATGCCTTGTAACTTTTATTTTCATCCATGGGAAATTGATCCTTATCAGCCTAAAATTGATGGGCTCTCCTTTAAAACAAAATTCAGACATTATCTTAATTTAAACAAGATGCATGGCCGATTGGAGGACCTGTTACAGGACTTTCGTTGGGGTCGTATGGATGAAATTTTTTTGGATCATACTAAGCTTCGCTAATTGATAAGTATGATCTTTATAAATTCTTAAATTATATATGCGGAATGTCTAAACGCTTTCCGCAAAAAAGTAACGGAGTACCTATGAGTCTCGAGGTCTTGGCATTACAAAGCAAAGACATTGCAAAATGGGATGCATATGTTGAAAAAAGTGATCAGTCGACCTTTTTTCATCGGGCTGGCTGGAAAGAGGTCCTTGAAAAAGCATTTGGGCATAACACACACTTTCTATTTGCAGAAAGAGATGGCGTTGTCGAGGGAATTTTACCTCTAGCCCATGTTAAAAGTATGTTGTTTGGTAATAATTTAGTATCACTGCCTTTTTGTGTTTACGGGGGATTGGTTGCTGATAGCGACGAAGTAGCTAGTCGTTTAGTTGATGCAGCATCGAGTCTTGCAGATGATTTAAAAGTAGATGCACTAGAGTTACGAAATACGAGCCCTTCGGGACAAGATTGGCCGAGTAAAGCGCTTTACTATACGTTTCGCAAAGAGATTACAGGGGATAACGAAGCGAATATGCTGAGTATTCCTAGAAAGCGTCGAGCTATGATCCGTCAAGGTATTAAGGCGGGGTTATCAAGTGAGGCTGATGGTGGTTGGGAACGTGTTTATAATACTTATGCTGAAAGTGTTCGAAATCTAGGGACCCCTGTGTTTTCAGCAAAATACTTTCGTGTTCTTCGAGAGGTTTTTAAAGAGGACTGCAGAGTACTCATGATTACTCATGACGGCGAAGATGTTGCCGGCTTAATGAGCTTTTATTTTAAAGATCAAGTTTTACCTTATTATGCAGGCAGCTACGACTCAGCTAAGACTCATAAAGCGCATGACTTTATGTATTGGGAGTTAATGCGGCGTGCAAGTGACGAGGGTGTAAGGCTATTTGATTTTGGGCGGAGCAAAGAAGGAACGGGCCCTTTTCTATTTAAAAAAGGATGGGGCTTTGAGCCGGAGCTGTTGCACTATGAGTATTACCTTGTAAAGGCGACTTCTATTCCAGAAGTAAATCCGAATAACCCTAAGTATAAATTGTTCATTGATGCATGGAAAAAACTGCCTGTACCGATAGCAAATAAGCTCGGTCCTTTATTGTCAAGGAGCTTAGGTTAATGAAACCTGCGCTATTACTTTTATGTCACCGAATTCCGTATCCACCTAATAAAGGGGATAAAATTCGTGCATTTCATCTATTAAAGTTTTTAGCCAGTCACTATAGAGTCTACTTGGGTGCTTTTGTTGATGACCCAATGGATTGGCAATACGTCAAAGATGTCGAAGCTATTTGTGAAGACTGCAAATTTTTAGAATTAAATCCATTACGCGCAAAGCTTAAGTGCATGAAAGGTTTCATTACAGGTGAGGCGCTATCAGTGCCCTATTACCAAAGTAATGAATTGCAGAAATGGGTACGTTCTGTAGTCGCTGATCATGATATTACAAAGGCTATGGCAGTATCCTCAGTAATGGCGCAGTTTTTGAATGATCCCAAACTGAATTTAGATAAGAAAATAATTGATATTGTCGATATAGATTCAGATAAATGGTTACAGTACTCCAGTATGAAGTCCTGGCCTTTGAGTTGGGTGTATCGCAGAGAAGCTAAGACTTTATTGCAGTATGAAAAAGCTGCAGTGGAAAACTTTGATGCTAGCTTATTCGTATCGTCTCCTGAAGCCGAAATGTTTAAGAAAAAAATGCCAAGTGATGCTCATAAAGTTGGTTATTACAATAATGGTGTAGATAGCGAATACTTCTCTCCGTCTGATGATTACCCCCTTCCATATGAGCAAGATTCACTTCCAATCGTTTTTACAGGGGCGATGGATTATTGGCCCAATATTGATGCTGTTTGTTGGTTTGTAAGCGATGTGTTACCAGAAATCAGAAAGATAGATGCAAAATTTTGTTTTTATATAGTTGGCAGTAAGCCCAGTGACAAGGTTGTGCAGTTAGGGGCATTAGAAGGCGTTGTCGTTACGGGGCGCGTAGAAGATATTAGGCCTTATATTCATCATGCGTATGTCTGTATAGCCCCCATGAGAATAGCACGAGGTGTACAAAATAAAGTATTAGAAGCGATGTCTATGCAAAGGCCTGTTATCGTCAGTGATATGGGGCTTGAAGGAATTAATGCTCAGCATGGTATCGACGTACTGATTGCAAATACGGCAAAAGAGTATGTAAGTGTTACCAGCGCATTACTTGATAATAGTTACAATGATATTGGTATAGCTGCAAGGCGCACGGTTAAAAAAGATTTTAATTGGAGCGAGAGTCTCCCTATAGTAAGAGAGCTGCTAAATAAGGTTCAGCAGGAGAAGCACGTATGACAAGTGCCGCAAACGAGAATATGGCTATATCAACGCGCATGTCATGGCGTTACTTTTTTCCTATAGTCGTTGTTTACCTTCTATTACTAACGGTCTTTTTTTATGACACTGTTGAGTCAATGGTATCAATCTGGAGCCGCTCAGAAACATTTACACATGCTTTTTTAATACTTCCAATTTCTATTTGGTTGGTTTGGGAAAAGAGAGCTAACCTGAAAGTTATGTCTCCCGAACCTTCTTGGCAAGGTATGACAGTGCTCTTTGCTGTAGGTTTTCTCTGGCTTTTTGGCTACTTAGTTGATGCACTTGTAGTACAGCAGCTTGCGTGGGTTGCTGCATTTGTTGCAGGTGTGTGGGCGATACTTGGAAACAGAACGACATGGGTAATAGCGTTTCCGTTAGCATTTTTAATATTCATGGTTCCTTTCGGCGAAGATTTGGTTCCAGGGATGATGGAGTTTACAGCGGATTTTACGATCGGGTTGATACGATTGACAGGTATTCCGGTTTATAGAGAAGGGCTGTTTTTTACATTGCCTTCAGGAAACTGGTCGGTAGTTGAGGCTTGTAGTGGTATCAGGTATTTGATTGCTTCAGTTACTTTGGGGTGCTTGTATTCTTATTTGACCTATACCAGTGCTAAAAAGCGCTTTATATTCATTATTGTTTCGATTGTCGTTCCTATTATAGCTAATGGCCTTAGGGCATATATTATTGTCATGCTTGGGCATGTTAGTGATATGACTATTGCGACAGGCGTTGATCATTTAGTTTATGGTTGGGTATTTTTCGGTATTGTCATCTTTATAATGATTACCATTGGCGCTAGGTTTAGAGATGAGGTTGATAGCACTGTGCATATTGAACCCTCAATCTTTGCAAGTACTAAGCAATATGGTTTCCGTAAGGCTTTGCCGTTAGCTGTTCTCACTATTTGTCTAATTGGGGTATGGCCCGCTTTAGCATACGTGATAGATCAAAGTGAAGATTCTTCAGGCCAGTCTACAGAGATGCTACCTCTTGCTGGGGTTACTAATTGGAGTTCATCAGATCAAGCCGCCTGGGCTTGGCAGCCTTCAAACCGAGGGATAGAAAAGGTTGAACAGTTTTTTGAAAAAGACGGTTATAAAGTAGCTGTCTACTTACAGTATTTATTTCAGAAGCGAGATAACGTTGAGCTAATTAATTCGCAGAATACATTGCTTGACCCCGAGCAAAGTGAATGGCGAATTGTCGGAAATGATAGAAGACAGCTGATTCTTGCAGCTAGAACAATTGAAGTGAAAGAAACCTTGTTGAAAAGTGGAGATAAACAGCTATTGATTTGGTCATGGTACCGAATTGGTGAGCGTTACACTTCTAATAAGTATGTAGCGAAACTTCTTGAAGGATTCAATAGATTAACATTTGGTCGCCAAGATGAAGGCGAAATCATTGTAGCCATGGAATTTGATGAGAATACAGATTCTGCGGATCAAGTGGATGTACTGCAAAGCTTTGTAAAAGACTTGTTACCCAATGTAGAAAAATCTGTAGATAGCAAAGTGGCAAGCTCACAATGAGAACTAAAAATAAGCCGCCGCTAATCGTGCATATTATTTATGCTTTGGGGACCGGTGGATTAGAAAACGGTTTAGTTAACATTATTAATCGTATGCCACCTGAACGGTATAATCATGTCATTATTTGCTTAACGCATGCTACTGATTTCGCGAAACGGATAACGGCTCCAGATGTTAAAGTAATCGAACTGCATAAACGTGAAGGTCATGATTTAGGTGTTTATTGGCGACTGCAGAAACTATTATGGCAGCTTAAACCAGATCTAGTACATACTCGAAACCTTGCCGCTTTAGAGATGCACGCCCTAACTCTTTTGTTACCTGGCGTTAAGCGTGTCCATGGTGAGCATGGTAGAGATATCTATGATTTACATGGGCAGAATAAAAAATATAACCGTTTAAGAAAGGTTATGAGTTATGTGGTTCACCGCTATATAGCGGTCAGTCAAGATTTAGAAAATTGGCTTTTAACGACAGTAAACATTCCTCGTGAGAAAGTTGAGCAGTTATACAATGGTGTTGATTTAACACGCTTCAATCACCTCGACGATTCAGCGAAACAAAATGTGTTGCCACCTGAGTTTGCAAAAAACCATTTGATTATCGGTACTGTGGGGCGGGTTGCGGCTGTTAAAGATCAGCTCACGCTTTTAAAAGCGTTCGATATTCTTGTAAAAAGTGGCTCAGAACTATCGGATAAACTGAGATTAGTAATTGTCGGAGACGGTCCACTTTTCACTGCATTGAAAGAGCAGGTTCATGACTTAGGTTTAGACGAAAAAGTTTGGTTGGCAGGGGATAGAAAGGATATACCGGCCCTACTTAGGTCGATGGATGTGTTTGTATTACCGTCTTTAGGTGAAGGTATATCTAATACAGTATTAGAAGCGATGGCGACTGGCTTGCCCGTTGTAGCGACGCGGGTGGGCGGTAACCCAGAGCTTGTAGACGATCAGAATACAGGTGTATTAGTACCTGTAGGCAATAGTGAAGAGCTGGCGCGAGTTTTATTAGATATCGTCAACGACAAAGACAAATTATCCGCAATGGGTGCTGCTGGCTTAGCGAAAGTACAGAAGCAGTTTCATTGGGATATAACCGTAGCCAATTACTTAGCAGTTTATGATGAGTTGTTGAAGTAAATCAGCAGCAAGTCATTTAGAGCAAGAATAGAAAAGGATATTAGAAATCGATGTGTGGAATCGTTGGCGTTTTCGATTTAGCAGGTAAAAGAGAGTTCTCGCGTGAGCTTATTTCACGGATGAATGAAACCCAATTCCATCGCGGCCCGGATGAAGGCGGAATCCATATCGAGCCTGGAGTAGGTTTTGGGCATCGACGTTTATCTATTATTGACCTGTCTAGCGGCCAGCAACCTTTGTTTAACGAAGATGGTTCTGTAGTCGTTACGTACAACGGTGAAATCTATAATTTTCCTGAGCTTTCTGAAGAGTTAAAAGCTTGTGGGCATCAGTTCAAGACGCATTGCGATACTGAAGTGATTGTTCATGCTTGGGAAGAGTGGGGCGAAGCGTGTGTTGAGCGTTTTAGAGGGATGTTTGCATTTGCTATCTGGGATAGAAATCAGCAAACACTATTCTTGGCCCGAGATCGTTTGGGAATAAAGCCTTTATTTTATACAGCGTTGCCTGACGGCTCATTAGCTTTTAGTTCAGAGTTAAAGGCTCTCAAGACTCTTGATAACTTGCCTAGAGAAATAGACCCTACTTCTATAGAAGACTATTTTACGTTTGGTTATGTGCCTGAACCTAAAACAATTTTTAAAGACGTCTACAAACTTCGTCCTGGTTATACGCTGCTAATTAAGCATGGTTCGAGTGTTATTGAACCTAAGGAGTACTGGGATATACCTTTCACGCCCGTCGATTATGACTCTGAGGAAAGCTTAAAAGCAGAACTTATTGAACGCATGAGGAATGCGGTTGATGTGCGAATGGTTGCAGAAGTTCCATTAGGTGCTTTCTTATCTGGTGGCGTAGATTCTAGCGCAATTGTTGCCATGATGGCGCAGTTACAAGAAAAGCCAGTACACACTTGTGCTATAGGCTTTGATGTAAAGCAGTTTAACGAAACCGAGTTTGCCAAGCAGGTAGCTGATCAATATAAAACAGACCACTTTGAAGGGCTTGTTGGAAGTGATGATTTTGACCTGCTAGATACATTGGCTGACCTATATGATGAACCTTATGCGGATAGTTCGGCTATACCAACTTACCGTGTATGCCAACTTGCGAAAAAGCAGGTTACTGTCGCTTTATCTGGCGATGGTGGTGATGAAAACTTTGCCGGTTACCGTCGTTATCGCTGGCACATGAATGAAGAAAAACTAAGAGCTGCTATACCGTTGAGTGTCAGAAAGCCAATATTTGGCATGTTAGGTAAGCTTTACCCTAAAGCTGATTGGGCACCGCGAGTATTTAGAGCAAAAACGACGTTCCAAGGCTTGGCAAGAAGCTCGGTAGAAGCGTATTTGCATACTGTTTCGTTGTTATCAGAAGAGCAACGCGATCAGTTGTTTAGCGATAAGTTAAAAACCGCTCTAAAAGGCTATAAGTCGATAGAAGTCTTTAATGAGTATGTGGCTAAAGCACCTACACAGGATCCTTTGTCACTCATTCAATATCTAGATATGAAAACCTACCTCGTAGGCGACATTCTTACTAAGGTGGATCGAGCAAGTATGGCGCATGCCCTTGAGGTTCGAGTGCCACTATTAGATCATAAATTTATTGAGTGGGTCTCAGGCTTACCATCAAACCTCAAGTTAAAAGGGCAAGAAGGGAAGTACGCACTTAAAAAATCACTGGAGCCATACTTGCCTAATGATGTGCTGTATCGTGCCAAAATGGGGTTTGGAGTACCTCTTGCTAAGTGGTTCAGAGGGCCATTAAAAGAGAAGGTAAATGAAAGTTTGCTAGGCGATACCATACGCCAGAGTGGTCTTTTTAATATGGAGTTTATCGAACAAGTGATTAAACAGCATCAAAGTGGAGCACGAGACTACAGTGTGATTATTTGGACTTTGCTAATGTTTAACGCATTTCTTGAACGTGAACTCGATATTACGGCTTGATACAGATATAAGGGAAAGATAATACGTGAAAATTTTACACATTCTAGACCATTCTATTCCGCTGCACAGTGGTTATACGTTTCGCACTCGCTCAATTTTAAAGCAGCAGCGTGTCTTGGGGTGGGAAACAGTACATGTTACGTCTGGTAAGCACACGCTAGACTCTGCGCCTGTAGAAAGTGTAGAAGAGTTTTTATTTTATAGAACGCCTGCTAAGTCATCTGTTCTTGATAAGCTGCCATTACTTAATCAGTTATCAATTATTGATCAGCTAACAAAAAGAGTCTGTGAAGTAATTGAAGAAACGAAACCGGATATCCTGCATGCCCATTCTCCTGCGCTAACAGGTGTTGCTGCATTAAAAGCAGGGAAAAAGTACGGTATACCGGTAGTCTATGAGTGCCGAGGCTTTTGGGAAGATGCAGCCGTTGATCACGGCACTTGTAAAGAAGATGGTGTACGGTACAAGCTGACTAGAGCGCTAGAAACCTACGTATTTAAAAATGCTGATGCAGTGACAACGATATGTGAAGGCTTACGTAAAGATATTGTCGCCAGAGGTATTGGTAACGAAAAAATAACAGTGATTCCTAATGCTGTTGATATTGATAAATTTAGTGTGATAACCCACAGTGACCAGGCTTTAACAGAAAAGCTGCAGTTGCAGGGGAAAAAAGTTTTAGGGTTTATCGGCTCATTTTATGCTTATGAAGGACTGCTTCTTTTACTTGACTCTTTACCTGAGATGATAAGCAAAAATCCGGATATTCGTTTGTTGCTGGTAGGTGGTGGCCCACAAAATGACTTAATAGAAAGTAAAATTAAGTCATTAAATTTACAACAGTACGTAGTGACTACTGGACGTGTTCCGCACACAGAAGTGCAGTCTTACTATAGCTTGGTTGATATATTTATATATCCTCGCTTGGCAATGCGCTTAACGGAATTAGTAACACCGCTGAAGCCACTTGAAGCGATGGCTCAAGGGAAGCTAGTGGTTGCATCAGATGTCGGTGGCCATAAAGAATTGATTGATGATGGTAAAACGGGGCGTTTGTTTAAAGCAGGTGATAAAAAAGATCTTGCACGGGTTGTGCTTGAAGTGTTGGATCAGACTGATGATTGGGATTCCTTAAAACAGCAAGGACGAAAATATGTAGAAGAGCAACGGAATTGGCCTGTGAGTGTGGGTCAGTATGAACATGTGTACCCTAAAATTTGTAAAAACAGATAATGGTTAATTTACTCGTAGTGACGACACTATTCCCTAATAGTGTTCAGCACCGTCATGGTATTTTTGTAGAAACAAGATTGAAAAAAATTATGGAGACAGGGCAAGCTAATGCAGTTGTTGTTGCGCCTGTTCCTTGGTTTCCTATTAAAAGTAAATACTTCAGTCAATATTCACAGTATGTAGACATACCATCAAAAGAGCATAGAAATGGTGTAGACATATATCACCCGCGTTATTTGGTAATCCCCAAAGTTGGAATGCTGCTTACGCCATTTTTTTTAGCATTGGCTATTTTTCTTACTATCTTTAAGGTAAGAAAGCAGGGCTACGAATTTGATTTAATCGATGCTCATTATTTTTATCCCGATGGTGTTGCCGTTGCGATCGCTTCATATTTTTTGAAGTTGCCATTTGTTATTTCAGCTAGGGGATCAGACATAAACCTGATACCTAATTACTCATTACCAAGAAAAATGATTTTATGGGCCGCATCAAAAGCTCAAGCGTCTATTACAGTCTCTTCGGCACTAAAAGATAAAATGGTTACTTTGGGCGCTGAAGAAGAAAAAATACATGTTTTAAGAAATGGTGTTGATGATGTTTTGTTTTCGCCAAAAAATTATCAACAAATGCGCCACAATTATTCATTACAAAGAGCAACACTACTCAGTGTTGGGAATCTAACTGAGCTGAAAGGCCACGACCTAGTTATCAAAAGCTTATTAGCGCTCCCAGACTGTGAGCTTATCATTGTTGGTGGTGGGGAGTTGGATAAGCCGCTTAAAGAACTTGCTTACTCATTGGGTTTATCAGAGCGGGTTCGTTTTATGGGTACGCTAAAGCAGCCTGCGTTAGTTGAGTTGTACAGCGCTGCTGATTTGCTCGTACTGGCTTCTAGTCGTGAAGGTTGGGCTAACGTACTGTTAGAGGCAATGGCTTGTGGGGCTCCTGTTGCAGCAACAAATGTTGGCGGGACTCCTGAGCTGGTTAAATCTCCTGAAGCAGGAGTGTTAGTCAAAGAGCGCAACTCTTCCGGTTTGGTTAAGGCGATTAGTAAGGCTCTATCACTGAATATAGATAGAAACTTAACACGTGAATATGCAAAAAAATTCTCGTGGGATCAAACGGTAGAAAATCAAATTAACTTATACACAAAAATAGTGGACTCGCATGCGTGACCTTCTCATAACACTGATTGTATTTGGGAGTATTCCATTTATTTTGCGCAGACCCTATATCGGGATTCTTATGTGGTCATGGCTAAGCTATATGAACCCGCATAGGTTAGCTTATGGTTTTGCCTACGACATGCCATTTGCGCAGGTGATTGCCATCACCATCTTTATGGCATTTATATTTAATAAAGATAGGCAAAGCATACCTTTAAGCGGGACTGTCGTTGTTTGGGTTTTATTCTTGATATGGGCGTCTTTAACAACCTACTTTGCAATATATCCTGAGTTTGCAGCTGAACAATATATACGAATAATTAAGATACAAATATTTACTTTCTTAACCATGGCGCTGATTACTAACCAAGATAGAATTAATAAGCTGATTTGGGTTATTGCTCTTTCAATCGGTTTTTATAGTATTAAAGGTGGGTTATTCACGATAATGACTGGTGGTTCATTCCGTGTGTGGGGGCCCGCAGGCTCATTTATAGAAGATAATAATGAGTTAGCATTAGCTTGTTTAATGGTTATACCTCTTATGTATTATTTGATGGTTCAGTTGAATAATCGTTGGTTTAAGTATGCAATGGGTGGGGCTATTTTCCTGAGCTTGGCGTCTGTTATTGGTTCGCAATCCCGCGGAGCTCTCATTGCGATTGGGGCTGTATTAGGCTTTTATTGGCTTAAAACCAAAAGTAAATTTGTTTCAGCATTTGCTATTCTTTTTATTGTTGCCGCCGGCTGGAACTTCATGCCGGAGAGTTGGCATGAGAGGATGGATACAATAGGGAACTACGAAGAAGACGCATCAGCCATGGGGCGTATTAATGCTTGGATTTACAGCATTAATATAGCAAATGATCGACTGTTAGGGGGAGGGTTCAGCTCTTGGTCAACGAATACATATGCAGTTTATTCTCCTGATGCTGAGCTGGTAGTTGTTGCGCATAGTATCTATTTTAATGTGTTGGCAGATCATGGATGGGTCGGGCTTATCCTGTTTCTTTTAGTGTTGATGTTCACTTGGAATAATTTATCACGAGTTATTAAGCGTACTCGCGGTGATCCTGGCATGTCACAACAAAATCTCTTAGCAAGAATGTTGCAAATAAGCTTTATTGCCTATCTAACCGGTGGCGCATTTTTAAGTCTCTCGTATTTTGATTTGCCGTGGCATTTAGTTGCTATAACATTATTGATTAGCTCACAAATCAATTTGAAGAATGAGGCGCTACCAAAAACCAAATTTAAGAACTCTATGGTTTAGTTTTTCAATGGCTCTAGATATAACTCTCAGGTATTAAAGAAGATGAAACAGTGCATTTTAAAGGCCGCCAGCGTTACGTTGCCTTTAGTACTTAGAACAAAAGGTAAACAGCATTTATCAATACTGATTTATCACCGTGTGTTGCCTAAGTACGACTTTATGCGACCTTCAGAGCCAACAATAAAAGAATTTGATTGGCATATGTCGTTAGTTTCACGTTGCTTTACTCCACTCTCATTAGCCCGAGCTTTAGAGTTAATGGATAGAGGCGAGTTACCTGAAAATGCTATATGTGTCACTTTTGATGATGGTTATGCTGACAATGAAAGCTGTGCTCTACCCATCCTTAAAAAATGGAATATTCCAGCGACTGTATTTGTGGCTACGGGCTTTATAAATGGCGGTCGTATGTGGAATGACACGGTAGTGGAAACTATCAAGTGTGCTGGAGAGTATATTGATTTACGAAAAGTAGGCCTAGATGAATACACATTTAATGACTCCCAATCCAAAAGAATAGTCGCTCAAAAAATACTCACAAAAATTAAGCATAGAGAAGTTGAGCATAGAGCTGAGGCCGTTGATTTTATAGAATCTCTTGCAGAACAATTACTACCTAATGACCTTATGGCGACTGATCAGCAAATTTTAAATTTAGAAGCTGCGGGCGTTGAAATAGGTGGCCATACAGTTAATCATCCTATATTGGCAAAGCTTAATGATAGACACGCTCAGCAAGAAATTGTCGATGGGAAAAAACATCTCGAAACTATTATTGGCAAGAAATTAAGATATTTTGCTTATCCTAATGGGAAGTTGGGGGATGATTATTTGGAAAGTCAGGTCAGGATTGTAAAAGAGGCAGGGTTTGAAGCGGCTGTTTCGACTACGTGGGGTGTTTCCGCGCGCAATAGTGATCGCTTTCAGCTTGCGCGCTTTACACCCTGGGATAAAAGATCGGGTAAATTTTTACTAAGATTGCTTCTAAATCAGAAGAGTGTCAAATTGTAGTATGGATTACCACTTACCGGCTTTTTCCAATTTCCTCTTTAAGCCTTGTAAGGGGAATTTTTTCTTATATGCTTTCATTGCATATAGTTTTGCTTCTTCATAGCGCTCCATTTCTGTGTATAAAAGCCCTAAGTTATAATAAATGGCTGACTTGTCAGGAAGTATCTGATTCTCAGCTTTTTTATACTGGGTTAGGCTTTCGTCAAATTTGCCAATTTTATGAAGGAAAATTCCATAGAGCATATAAGTGGTTGCATCGCTAGATGAGAAACCTACTGCTCTTTGTAAGTAACACTCTACGGGACTCAGTTTTTTACTTTTGTAATTTTTTTCGCCGTAAAGTGTTCTCAAGGTGATCACTGTATTGAGAGCACGGTGATGATTTGGGAAAGCTCGAAGCGTGTAATCAATATCACCGTAAAGGTTGTATTTGACCTTGGCACCTTCCTGTAGCTTTTCCACCTTGTAGTTAAAGTGTGAGCCTTCTACTAGGATGAGTGCTTCTGCCTCAGCAGTTCTATCTCTTTGTGTATAGTCGTAAGGACCAAAAGCTTGTCTTTCGCCATAGCATGGAGCTCCCTCGAAGGTATAACCAACCCATGGAGCTGCAGGTCTAGCCTCTGCAGTAAAGGATGCGAGTAAACATGATATTAATAAGGGGGTTTTAGCGCTTAGTTTAGATTTTAAAAATAACATTGTTGTATGCTCCTACTTACATGCAGTGTTATCATAAACTTAAAGTAATCTTCAGGCAAATCAGTGCTTTTAGTAGTAAGAATATTACAGTGAGTTTATAGTGAAATTTATTGAAAAAACTAAAGAAATTATTAGCTGGTATGTTTATAAGATCATTTTGAAACTTATTTCATCTAGGAAAAAGAATGATTCTTCTGTTTCGAGCTTAACTAAGCTCGATGATTATTTTCGTAATGATACTGAAAGATTCGCATGGTTTTTTTGTTCTACTATAGGTGAGCTTAATGCTTGTTCACCATTTATTAATACGAAGTATGAATCAGAAAGAATAGTTATTATTACTGATCGTATATTTTATAAGCCATCTTTTTTGGCTAAATACCCAAAAGCAATAGTTTTGGATATTAATAATTCAGATGGTGAAATACATGAATATATAAAAAAATTTACACCTGATTATTTTTATATGTGTGAAATACCTTGTTCGCCAAATGATGCTCCATGTCGTTTTCCCTACGAGATACTAAAAGCTATTAAGGCTGCAGCATCGGGTATGTTTATAATTAACGGATGGTTGTATCAGTATGATCCATCGTGCATGCAGGATAAGATAGAACGACTGCTTTTTGATAAATCATATATTCGTATGTTTGATGGTATTACTGTACAAACTGTAGCCATTAAAGAACTTCTAATTAATAAAGGGGCAGATAGTAATAAAGTTGAAGTTACAGGGAATATGAAGTTTGATGCACCTGGTGATGATTTTTTAACTACACATGATGTAGTTAGTGTAGATTTAATATGTAAGCTAAAACAGTGTAAAAATGTAATCGTTGCAGGCTGTTTAATTAATGAAAATGAATACGAAAAAGTAATTAAGGCGTTTAGCGAGGTTCTGGAAGAAGTCCCTGAAGCTATGTTTGTTTTAGCTCCACGGCATCCGGAGAAAAAAGAGCAATTAGGTGCAATTGTTAGCTTGTTAGAGAAATACAAAATTAGCTATAACTTTAAGAGCTGGCTAAGTAATGCTTCGAGCTTTAATGGCAAAGTTTTAATTCTTGATACGCTGGGTGAATTAAGAAGTTTTTATTCGGCTGGGCGAGTATGCTACGTAGGAAGGGATCATAATGTTTTAGAGCCATTGTTTTTAGACAAGGAAGTGATTGTTCCCGATAATTGGCACACTAAATATCCTAGTTACCCTGTGTTTGAAACTGTGCTACGTAACGGGCTTATAACACTTCATACTGAAAATGAGTTGGGGCGTGAGTTTTTATTAAAACTTCAAGATAATTCGTTAAATAAAAAAGATTATAAAAACTCTCTTGAGGGACTCTCTGGTGCAACACAAAGAAATGAAGAGTTTATAAAAAAAATCAGAACTATGAATGGTTTATAACTTGTGAATAAGCTTAAGAAATCACTAATTTTATCTTTTATGCAAAAATATAGTGAGCTTTTAATTGGTTTTGCTGCCAGTGTTATTTTAGCTCGTTTATTAATGCCTGAGGAAGTTGGTCTTTACTCAATTGTAGCGACAATTATTGTTGTAGCTCATATGGTTCGAGATTTTGGAGTCTCTTCTTATATTATTCAAGAAGATGAACTTGATGATCAAAAATTAATGGCTGCCTTTTTTGTGACTTGTTTTTGGTCATATTCTATAGCGCTAATACTATATGTTAATTCAGTTGATATTGCTGGTTTTTTTGAACGTGAAGAGATAGTCTCTATACTAAATTTAGTAATTATTAACTTTCTGATAATTCCTTTCGGGTCTGTATCATTAAGTTTATTACGTAAAGAAATGAATTTTTTAGCTTTACTCAAAGTTAATGTCGGCTCTGCTCTTTTTGGTGCGGTTGTTTCGGTAAGCATGGCTTATAATAGCTTTAGCTACATGAGCCTTGTGTGGGGCAGTATAGCTACAACAGCAATGACTGTTTTATTAAGCAGCTTCTATAGGCGAAGGGTTGAGCTAGTTACTCCTAGTGTAGAGAAAATAAAAATAGTATTTAAATTTGGGTCCAAATCCTCGTACATACATATTTTGTTTATGATGGTCTCACAACTGCCTGAAATACTTATAGGAAAGTTTTTTGGTATGACGAATGTAGGCTTGTATAGCCGAGCTAATGGCCTTGTAAAGCTTTTCCATATGGGAGTGATGCAGGGAATTATTCCTGTCTTATTACCTCATTTAGTGAATAGAATGAAGGTTTCAGGAGATATAAAACCTGAGTACTTAAAAAGCATTGGCTATATTTGTACCTTCTCTTGGCCTTTCTTTATTTTTCTAGCACTTATGAGTGAAAACATAATAGAAATTCTATATGGTGCTAGGTGGACACCAGCGGCTCCTATGGTGACTTGGCTAGCAATTTCTGCCGCTATAGTAAGTATATACTCTGTAAACCCTCATGTTTTCGTAGCTAGCAAAAATATTGATCTAGACGTGAAAAATCAATCTATCTCTCAAACCTTTTCTTTGTTGGTTATGATCACAGCATCTTTTTATGGGTTAGAGATGCTGCTGTTTAGTATTGTAATTAGTCGACTATTTACAATGATAGTATCAGTATATTTTTTATCTAGGGCTATAAATGTTGGATATACAGAGGTTTGTAATGCTTTGTTTAAGCCGCTGTCTGTATCACTGATATGTTTTATTGCTCTTTATACGCTCTCCATCTCTAATATGATTCTGGAGAGCAGTCTATTTATCGGTACGCTTATATGCGGTGTAGTATTTGTAGTTACTTGGATTTTATCCTTATACTTAGTGAAGTCGGATATGTTAGATTTGATCGCCAAAAAATAGTTATTTTATTAAGGCAACACAACTATCAAACATGTCGTTTATTTTTTTAACAGCATCTTTTTTATACTCTCTAATGCTATTTAATTCATCTGGTGTGAAAGAGTAATCAGCAGCATTAATATTTTCGCTAAATATTTTAGCTTGTACTAGTCGATTCGTTAGCCCTAAGTCATGTAATATTCCCTCTACCTTATGTGAATTTCCACTTATGGCAACGAATGGTGTTTCAGTTACCAATGTGAAACATAGGGAATGAAATCTTGATGTCAAGAGAAGTTCTTTGCTAGCAAGCTTTTCAAGGTACCCCTTTATAGTTGGGTTTATATAGGAGTTTCTTATTTCTAAATACTTGGCCTCGCTTATACCATCAACGTGAGTGCTTTTTCTCTTTTTAGTAATAAAAAACTTTACATGCCTTAAAGTTTCTTTAAATGAAAGCTCCCCTTCTAGCCTGTTACTTCTTAACACAGGAAGGAATTCCCAACCATACTTATAAGAAGATTTTATATTATTAATGCTTTCATGAATAACAGGGCTATCTGTTATTCCAATTCCTTGTCTAATTGATAACTTATTCTCTATGAAACTTTCCGATAAAAGCATTGTTAAGTCCGGAGCAAAACCTGAATCTACACCTATGGACTTCATGACTTCTAGGCTTGATGACTCCCTGACAAATATTAGGTCAAAATTATTTAACATTGAGTCAAAGCTTTCAGGGTTATCTTGGTATGTTGCATTAATTAATACACAAGGGACTTTATTGGATTTTGAATATTGCGCTATATCAAGTAACCATTTTGCTTTTTCTCGCCCGTGATGAATGGTACCTTCACCATTTACAATGACTAAATCCACATTGTTAGCTAGCGACAGAAGTTTTTTATCGTCTCTGAAATTGACGCCTACAGGGCACGCATGGACTATTTTTACGCCTCTTTTTAAGAAGCTGTTTTTTATTCCCTTTACAACTGCTTCACAACCATGGTGAAAATCATATGTAGTATCATTAATGAGTATTGCTGTTTTCATTTTATTCTCACGGCGAGCAGTTTATTGAAGTTTTCTTATATGAGTTGCGTATCTTTCTCATAACGGGCTTTTCTATATGTTTTGTGATTAAATTCGCTATATATAAAGAAGCGATCAATGCTAAGAACACGCTAGTCGTGCTGTGTAAACCATTTTCATTAAGTGTGTAAATTATTTTAAAGCCAATCATTTGATGCACTAAATAAAGTGTATATGAGATACTTCCAAGCCATATAAGAGGTTTCTGTTTTATGAAGCTCAATTTATCATTTATAGCAAGTGCAAACAATATGAAGAATGAAGTACTAAATGCACTGCTGATAACATCGCCTGTAATTAGCTCTGCAGCTAGACATGATAATAGTATTGTTAATTTGTATAAAGAAAATCCTTCCTGTTTCCATTTATAAAAATATATTCCAGCAATAAATAAATGAGTAAACTGTAATACAAAAAATGTTTGTATGCGCCACGGAACGTCAATGTTAGCTTCTAATAAAAAGTAAGTAGTTATCATGGCACTAAGCCATAGTGGCGCTATGAAGTTCATGCTTTTTAGTCTAGAAGTTAAGAACAAAAATAACATAACGAAATAGAAATTAAGCTCCCATGCTAAACTCCAGTAAACACCATCTACAGCAGGAACATAGAAAAATGCTTGGAGCATCGTTAAGTTTACTATGAGCTGTGAAAAAGTCAGGCTTTGATTAGGTAGGGGAGAGAGGTAACCTAATGTAAATGTGAGTAATACAGCAGCCCAGTAAGCTGGATAGAGTCTTGAGAGGCGGGAAACACTAAAGTCTTTCCATGAGTGGCACTTTTCTAATGTCATGAATATTACAAATCCAGAGATTATAAAGAAGAACTGTACGCCTAAGTGCCCCCATGGGGCTGAGAATGCCGTGGGAGTTGTATGTTGGTAGACTTGGTCATATCTTGTTGTATAGTGAAATAGGACTACACTCAACGCCGCTAGGCCTCTAAATACATCTAATTCTTCAAATCTATTATTTTTTGTCATTTTGAGATTACTTGGGAAAGTATGGATTTTAATGTTGAGTAGCCACTTTCATTTAAGTGGACTCCATCGCCTGAGTGGTATTGTTTCTTCAGTTGTCGATTTGAATTCATGAGGCGCTGATAGTTTTCTATAAACGTGCAATTTTCTTTTTTTTCACAAATAGCTTTATATTCTTTATTAGTAGTCGCTATTGTTCTGTTTATTTTTTTTGTCTTAGATTCATCAACAGGTAAAATGGCTAAGAGAAACACAGGTACGCTTGAATCAATTAAGTTTAAAATACGCTCAACATTCTTCACTGTATTTATTAACCCCTGCTGAATATCATTAACGCCAATTTCGATGATTATTTTATCAGCTTCTTTTATTGATTCCATACTAGCGACTCTAGATAGAAGGTTTTTGGATGTATCACCTCCCAGCCCAAAGTTGACGGATTTATTTGAAATGTCAGAAACAGACATTCCCTGAGTTATGCTGTCGCCTAAAAATATCACCGATCCTGAAGTTGTATTTTTGTCTACACGTTTTAAATGTGCTTGCATCTCAACTTGGAATGGCGTTAAAACCGGGTGTTCTTTACCTGTTGATATTTTAGAGCTCAATAATTGAGCAATACTGGCTTTAGGGAGCAGGATAAGAATAATTATGGTTGTGATAATTGAATATAGTGTTAACAGTTTCTTGTGATTGGCCATGATTAATTATGTATTAGTCTTTATCAGTATCAATTGCTCGGTTACGAATCATAGTTGAAATGTTATGATTTGCTATTGATCGATAGTTTACATGTTACTGTTACTTAAGAGTGATCTATTTCATGCGATTTTTTTTTTATTTTGTATGCTTTCTCATAGCTTACGGTTCCCTTTTTCCTTTCGAATTCTCAATAAACATTGATGATGCTGTTTTTTTAGCATTCATTAATTCGTGGAATGACCAAACCAGTCTAGGTGATGTGTTAGGTAACATTATTCTTTTTATACCTTATGGTTTTCTTGGCTTGGTAGCATTTGCAAAAAGCAAAGTCAGTGTGACGTTAATTGCTAGCCTTTCTGCGCTAGGTATTCTTCTAGCGTTGGCATGCCAAGTTGCGCAGTTGTATTTACCCAGCCGTTCACCTGCTTTAGTTGATGTGTATTGGAACATCCTTGGTTTAGTGATAGGTGTAGCTTTTGCGTATTCTTATAAAGTACGTATTTTTATTAAGAGTGTTGAGTTATATTCGTTTTCATTTCCTTTTGTTTTGTTAGGGTTATGGGGGGCTTCAAGGTTAGTTCCTTTTGTTCCTAGCATTGATCTACAGTCGTATAAAAATGCACTTAAGCCGCTGCTGGTTGATCCAGAATTTGATTTTTATCAGTTTGTTTTTCTATTGGCGGCTTGGTTGGCTGCGGCTCACTTGTTTTTTTACTTATGTAAATCAAGAGTGAAGTTTTTACAATTGATTGTCGCTGTTGTCACTGTTTCCTTGCTCGAAATTATCATTGTCAAGAACGATTTGTCTGTGACGGATGTAGCGTCATGGATATGTGCTTTATTTTTGTGGCCGTTACTTCCTAAAAGCCTCTCTCAAAGATCGCTTTGCTTGGTTTTCGCATTGTTGATTGGTGTTGTGTCAGGGAGTCTGTTTCCTTTTGAGTGGCAAGTAAATAATGCTGGTTTTGAATGGGTCCCATTTTCCGGGTTTTTGAGCGGCTCTATGTTAACAAGTGCGGGCGTCTTTGCTCAAAAACTCTTCGTTATAGGGTCTATTTTCTTTTTGCTTTGTGAATCTGGCTGGCTTTCTCTTAAAGTTATCGTTGCTATTTTTTCCATTTTCCTTGGTGTTGAAGTTCTGCAGAGTTGGCTTGTTGGGCATTTAGCAGAAGTTACTGATCCATTATTAGTATTATTCGGTGGTTTGCTGTTTCGTAGGATTTTTCATAGCTCTCTTCAAGTACCTACAACTCCTAAAGCACAAAGTATTATTACGCCGGTTCTAAAGCCTATAGAAACGCCTTGTCTATCAAGCTCAAGTGACTTTAAGCAGCGTTGCTTTGTTGCTCTTGCAGGTAGTGTCGTTGTTGCATCTATTATGCTTATATTTTATTTTTTAGTTCGCTTACCCGGTGTTCCCTACAACATTCGTGAACTGTTCAGGTTTGAGGCTTCTGGGTTTGATCTGTTTTTTGTAAGTTTAGCCTTGCTGTGGTTTGGGGTAGGGGCTGCATGGATGGGGAAAGTAATTGCAAAGAGCAGTCGGCCCATTATGGTTGCGCCAGTTGCGGCTACGGTGGTCGCAATTATATTGTATTTCTTATTCTTTTTTGGTGTCACAACTGAAAGTATTAGTGATGTTGCGGGTTCCTCTGTCTGGGTTCATCGCGTAGGAACTAGAGGAATTTTTGGACCTTTAGGAATCAGTTTTGTTGAACACTTTGGTTCGGATAATTTACGTCTGTTTACTGAGCCGGTTGAGCCCATTGTAAGGTTTGGTGCACTATTCGGGCCTGTTTTTATTCTGTTTGGTGTCTTTTTTGCTACATTGTTTAAGACTCGATGGCTTCCTTTACCCTGGAGGAAAAAAGGTGTTTTACGGTACTTCCTTATCTATTGCTTATATATGTTGCCATGGTTTCTTGTATGTAAGGTTATAGCATTTGATTTATCCTCAACTGACAATCTTAACGAGTTAATAGCGCGTGATGCTTCGTGGGGACTAGGAGGTGGAGGTTATCTTTATTTGTTGGTCTTTATCGTTGTTTTTTCGGCAGTGCTGCTTTCAACATCGCTTATTCGAGTTCGTTTTTTAACCATATCAGTTGCATGCCTATCCGTGCTTGTTTTAATCCCTGTTGGCTGGTTCTTATTGAACAAAGGTTTAGTGGAAAATGTAGGGAAATACGGGTTGAACTACTCTGGTGTGGATTTTTTGTTGGGGCCCGATCGGAAAAATTTGGTTTCATCAGATTCATTATTCTTAAGATGGATTGTGGTGCAGTTAAGTGGCGTTATCGTTTTAGCTACTGGCGCTCATTTATACCTACGCTGGGTTGGAGTGTCTATCTTGAGTAGGCATGAAACTGTTTTATCGAAAAGCGCTGTCAATACGTTTCAAGATATTGAAGTGAACTTGAGCACTTCACAGTTAGATTTTTTAAATGAACTAGCGTCGGTAAAAAAGCAAACGATATCATTTATCGTAAGGTCTATTATAGATAACGCGATGAGTGAAGAGCAGGGCAGTTCAGATGAATTTTTCGAAAGCTTAGAAAAAAGCATTTCAGAATATTCTCGTATGAAAACATCTGTTATTCGTGTAGAGCCAAATCAAATAAAGTGGGTCGCTGTAATGGCCTCTAAAGGCAATGTGAGTGATTCAAGAGTGATTCGCAAAACAGTTGAGCAGTTTATGACGAGTTGCTCATCAGGGTCTTATTAGTGTCTCACTTTCACTGTCAGTAGTTAATCTATATAGGCGTTTATGATTAAGTTTCGTACTGTTTTAAGAATACTTGTTTGCTATTTGCTCTTTATGAGCTCAACTATGGCAGCTGAACCCTCATCTACATTGCCTTTTGGCAACGTAAGTGCACTACAGGCTTTAGGATTACTTCCTGTGTTTGATAATACTGGCCGAAAAATATCTGCAGACACTGATATTAAATGGTCTGGTGAAGGTGGGGAGCGAGGTGAAATTGGACTTTTGCCAGAGGATCATGCCGCATTTGTAGCTGGTAATACTGATCTTTTGCCCGGTATTTTGCAGGCTGCTGATCAAGCACCTCCAACGGCTTTTAGTTTTGGGCATGCTCCTAACTTATATTGGTTACCTTATCTGATGACGGGAGATAAAAAGTACCTGGGTTACATGGAAAGTTACTACCGTAAATTTTGTGAAAAAATGAGTAAGCCGTATGATAACTGGGTGGGCTGGCAACAGTCTGGTCGCTATCTGGCTTGGACTTTGCGGCAGCTAGTACAATTGGCTTATTTAGAAAAAATGGGACTGACAAAAAATACGTATTATTTAACGGCTTTGAGTAATGCAAAAAAATATTATTTGAATAATGTAATAGGGGCTTCTAAGGATAAGCCTTATTACGATGTGTGGAGGGTTTTAGCTTTTAACTCTGTTACTTATAAATCCTTCGGTTGGACAGGGTGGATGGAGAGTATGGTAGGTCAAGTTATCAATTATACAGTACATCTGGGGTTTGATGATTGGCTCCCTATAGCACAGTGGCAATTCGAGCATTTAAACCGACGCGTGAATTTATGGTCTGTTAAAGCGGTGGATAATGATCATATATTTTTTTATGACCGCGCAAAGAAAGGAGAAATTACGGACTATAAAAGTGCAAAGTTGTGGGCTACCACACACGGCTGGGAAGATGTAACGGAGTATTCCGTTAACATAATGAACAAACCCACTTATAAAAAATGGGACAAAGATACTTTGTTTACTGCTGATGCTAAAGTTGATGGTAGGTTTTTTACTTACCGTAATCGAGCTCAGTATGCTTACGCTTGGGCTGCACTGGCCGCTCAAAACGATATTGAAGGTGCCGCTGAAATTGCTAATCTGCTACGCGAAAAAATTGATGAGCGTGGCGACCGTTGGGATTACAAAAATTATCAGTCGGGTTATCCATTTAGTATTAAAAAGTCAGAAAATTTTACACCTCAAGTGTGGAACCCAATTAGAGACGATAAAGGAAAAGTAATAAAGTCTTCTTGGAGCGCCCTGCCAATTAGTTCGAGAGATAATCCGCATCTCTTAAGAATTTCAAATTTGGATCCTGTTGGTGAAATCACTGCCTTATTAGAGAGTAATGGTTTTAACACTTCTAAAATGTATGGTTATTCTCATGTAAAGGGTACTTTTACTGCTTGGGTAGGGCAGGCATTCGATAATTACTCCAAGGTTGTTTATTACCCTTGGGGAGGGGGACATGCTGATTCTTCAATTAATGGAATCTGGAAGTTGGACCTCAATAAGTTGAAATTCGAGGTTGAGTCAATGCCATCCGACCCTGATTTACAAGGCTCTGAGTGGTCTGATAAGTATAAAAAGCTAGGAGGTAATGGCTCATTCACTACGTATATGGATGGTGCTAGTGTGATTTCTTATGTTCTCCCTGATGGACGGCCTCCATCTCAGCATACGTATGGCGGTGTAGCGAAGGTGGGGGATGTGTTGTTCACTACTAGAAATCGCAAATATGCTTACAACGTGAAGACGAAAGAATATAGCGTTGAAGGCTGGAAAAAAAATGGATCCAAGTTTAAGACAAGTATCCAAAATGCGGTGTTTCCATATAAAGGTAAAGTGTTTGGTATTTTAAAAGCGGACCTCCAGTATTCAGGATGGAATAAGCTTGAATCGGCTGAAAGCACAAATATTTTAGACATTGATGCTCCACCTAGAGGGATCAATTTTGTAGGGCAGCATCTGATATTTCAGATGAATGAATCAAAAATTATGGTGATGAACTATCATAAGAAAAGCGGTAAAAACGTTTACTCCATATTTGATATGAAAACTGAGAGCTGGGGTGATCTAGTAGAAACGTACGGTTTACCAGCGCATAGCTATACGCAAGAAATGCAGGCAGGGGTCTACATCCGTTCTTGGGGAAGTAAAGGTTCAGTTTTACGTGAGTTCAGTTATGGCTCGTTAAGAGGGCAATGGTATTTGTTGGATTTGGCAACCAGCCAGTACACGCCATTCTCGTTTACTGGCTATGAGGTGCAAGCAGGTACTTTTGTTGGCAATAAAGCATTTATAGCTGATATTGGTGGCATTAAAGCGCTTTTCTACCTTGCGGTTAATAGCAAAGTATCTGAAGTATACGTAATGAGAATTCAGTAATTCAGCGTTACTTGTTATTTAACTTCTAAGTTATAACGCTCGCCTAAGTATTCTAAAGTGGCTATTAGGCCATACTGTTTTGCAGAATTTATCAAATCAATATTGAATAGGTTTCTCATAATCGGGAAATCTTCATCAATGACGCGTGATAAATACGGCTGAGATAGTGGTGTATCTAGTGCTTCTTTGTGTCTGTTTTTTAATCTAAATGAGAGTTTTCGAGTAAACGGTGGACGTTGAGTGCTTAAAAAAGTTTTTAATCGATATTTTAGAGGTCTAACACCGTTTAAGGAGAAGCCATAGTCACTAGGATAGTTAGCCAGACGAGAGTTTACCTGGGATATCATGCGGCCTTGTAGGTAGCCTAAGTCTTTATAATTTAAAGGTATTTTTGATGTGTTTGAAATGGCTGCGGGTTCAAGAAACGGGAAGAGCATCTTACCAAAGCGTTGGTTTAATTGAGCGTCACGACCTGTCCAAAAGCGTCCTCTAAAGTGAGGATACAACTGCTCTATTTGGTAGCGTTCTAAATGTTCATTGCTGCTGTTAATGGCGTTTTTCATACACGCGGCCATTTCTTCTCGATACTCTGCTTCTTTAAATTTTGAGCTAAAGGCGTTTTGGTTATATTGAGAATAAAATGTAGAAACAACATCTTGAGCTCTCATCTTCTTATCGGGAATGTAAAAGAAGTTTCTATAGATTTCACCTAAAGATCCATTTAAAGGGATTTGCTCGTTTACATGGCGTTTGAGCCGGTCGTTGCGGTCGGTACCAAAATCAAAGATCCCATATTCAACTTTCCAACCATCAAAAGCATAAAAATTTGCTTGAGTTATTTCATTGTAGCTATCAAGTTCAATGGTCGGTGCTGTACTTTTGTTTATGCATTCTAATTCAAGGCTTTCGGCCTTCGCGACGGTTTGTGCAATAACAACATCTTCATCATTGTCGTTGCCGTACACGAAAAGTTTTGGCTTAACTCCGTGTTGCATCAGCATTGCCAATGATAAACGCGAGTCAAACCCCCCAGAGAATGAAAGTTTTATGTTATCCCCATATGCGTTAGCAATAGGCTCAAATGCGCTATCAAGCTGCTTACAGTGGTAGCTAGCTACTTGATCTAGTGTCATATTGGCAGCACAGTTATCATTATCTAAAACCGGGCTTTTAAGCTGAAGATTCTGTGTTTTTTGACCTGTAATTTTTAGGATGGAGTTTGCTGGTAAAGTGCTAATACCTTTGAGAAGTGATTTGTTCCCAAAAACGGCACCATTGATAACGTATTCATAGCAAGCCTGTGTGTCGAAAAACTTAGGCTCTGTTATATCGCACATGGATACAAATGAGTTTGAGTATACCGAGCACTGAGCATCGACGTATATTTGGTTACAACCTAGGCCGTCTGATATGAGGTAAGTGCAGCCGGCTTTTCTCAGTATGACAACATATGTTCCTGTCATTTCTTGCCATGTGAAAGTTTCGGTATTGAAATTATTTAGGAGGCTATTTAGCCCCAACAGTGATTTACTGCCTTGATAGGAAAAAGTGCCTAGCGACACAATAAAGTCTCCGTTTTCAACTTCTTTCAATACCGGAGTGTTACCTGATAGATCGTTAAATAAGATCAGGTTCTTACTGCCCAAATCGATTGTGAGGTATTTCGAAAAGCCGTTTTCAGCCATTCTTTTTATATGGCGATCAACGTTATTTTGAAATTTCTCTTTGTCGCATAAAACAAAAAAACTCATTGAGTTCTCCAATCAATACAGGCAGTCAGTAGTACGGGTGTTTTTATGGCTTTAATTTTTTTAGCAAAGTGGCCGCTTTTGAATACGCACTGATGTGGTACATGGTACGAATTTCATCACTCCATTTGGTGTGCCATTCCATAACTTTCCCATAGAACTCAATACGCTCCACTAGCTTATTGTCGAAAATATACTCAAAAGCATCTTGTTTAAGTAATAAAGCTGGCGAGGATATTTTGATACTTTCGTCATAAGTTGTTTTTAATATGATAATTGAACCATTACCCGTGATACATAAATCAGTGGCTACTAAGTCATCGTTATACCAAAATTGAAAAACTATAGCGTTACCTTTTTCAGCAAAGTTGCTAAGCATATCGGTGTAAAAGCGCCCTTGATCGTTATCAGCGCTAATAGCGGTATTTAATTCAGATTTCCAGCCTGCGCCTTCAAGCTTACCGTATGCTTGAATCGCCGATGACATTTCGCTAGGAGAAGTCAGCTGAACAAGGCGAGTGGTAACTTCTTCTCTTTCCAGACGGTTTCTCTGCTTACGAAGGTTTTGTCTTAAATTTTTTCCGCGTTTAGCCCAGTACTCCTCAAAGCTTTCTTTTATAGTCACTCTGGCCGTTTCGATATAAGGCATAGTGCTAAATTGGCTACTTTGTTCAGGCATAACCAGTAACTCTGGATCTTGCTGGGTGATACTTAGGGCCAAAGAAGTAAATGAGAGTTTCTTACGCAGAGACTGAGCTAAGCTTTGTGTTGAAACTTCAGCTTTTTGCATCCAGCACCCTATTGGCGCTTGAGATGGTTGGAATGTGCTCCAAAAGCCTATACGGGACTCCACAACAATAGCCATGGCCTGTATTGAGTTACCTTCTTGGTATATAGCGAGTTTTTCAGTTCCTGCGCCAAAGTGCTTAAGCAGTGGAACTACAAAATTACTGTCCAATAGCGGTGTAGATGTTGTCTCGCTATTCAGTTGATCCCATTGGTTTGTATGCTTATTAAAATCACTTATAGAGTAAAGGCTCCAGCCTATCGCTTGCATTGTCTCGTCCACTTCGTTATTTGATTGCGTGTATGATTTTTTCAATCATCCAATCGAGTTCTTTTGATGTTAATTCTTGATGGCAAGGGAATTGAAAAACATGAGAGGAAAGCGTCATGCTATTTGGGCAAAGTTCTTGATTTATTTGCTCATCAAGAAACTCACCAAACCTCCAAATAGGTACTCCTTGGCGCTTGAGGGTATCAAATGCTTCTGGACTATTGACAAATAGTGGGAAAACAAGAGGTACACACTCTTTGTCCAAGGCGTCAAATAGTGGGTGGGCATTTTCAAGACCTTCAAGAGCAGTGTAGAGCTTTTCGTAGTTGGCTCTGCGCTTAGAGGTGATTCGCTTGTAATCACTTTTTTTGATGGTCATCAACGAGGGAGTTGAAGTGTTTTTATGAATCCAATTTTGATCAAGACCGTAGCCCCCTTCTGAAGATGAAGGGCTAATAGCTGTGCTAACACTGCTTTTTCGTAGACGTTTGATAGAATTCCACGTCAATTCTTTTACTTTCAAGATGGCTTTTAAAAGCTTACCGAGAAAGCCGAAACGACCGTAATTGATTGCTCTCTCGACAATGTTAAAAAATGATTTTAATTGTAAAGATGCGGGTTGAGATTCAAGGTTTATAGTGTTTAGAGAGTGCTTTGATGACGCTAATACACCACCGTCAAAGCAGGGGAAGAACTTCATGCTGCTGGCGATCGAATAATCCCCTACAGTACCTACCGGCACTCCATTTTTTGAGCCGAAAAAGGCATGAGCGCAGTCTTCTATTAAAATAATGTTGTTCTCATCACAAAGCTTTTTTACGTTACACAGGTTTTGTATACGTCCGAAGTAGTGAGTGACGATAATAGCTTTAGTAGATGACGTGATTTTCCCTATTATATCGTCATCGTTAATTGATGTATCTGCATTAATTTGATAAAAAACAGGTGTGGCTACACGCCATAATACCGGAGATATCATTGACTCACAGTGGTATGCAGGAATTAAAACTTCGTCTTTTTCTGTGATTCCTGCATGCTCTAGTGCAAGCGCTATTCCAGCTCGTCCGCTAGTTACATGTATCTGCTCAGAGTTTGATAGTATTGATTTAACATCTCTGGATGTGTGCGACAGCTTGATCGATTTTTCAGACAAGACTGGTGCTAAAGGGATCGCCGGTGAAGGGTAGGAAATCCGGTTGTTTTGCTGCATGTTCATCCCTTGCCCTTACTCTCTAGCCATAACTCAAGCACCATAAGAATCCAGATTAGCTCGCCATAGTAAGCTGCGTGTCCATCGCGATGTAGTTTTATCAAATGATCTAAAAACTCTACTTTAAAATAGGAACGATTTTTTAGTTTCAACAAGCTTTCATAGGCTAGGTCCTGCAAAGGTTTGTGCGTTTGCATCCAAACCCCGAATGGAAGACCAAATCCTTGTTTTTTCTTGGTAATCGTTTCATTTGGAAGCCAGTTTGTCATGGCTTCTTTATAGAAGTAACGTAGTTTTTGTCCTTTTAACTTCCAGTCATCGGGTATTTCGCAGGCTAGCTCGAGCATCGCATCATCAAGCATAGGGTAAGCAACTTCGACACCTGCGAGTGCGCACATGTGGCTAACTTTCCTTAAGTCGTTGTCTGCGAGAGTGAACTGCCAATCGAGAAAGAGCATTCTGCTCAATGATGTTGCATTCTCAGGAGCATTATAGACTGATTCTAATAATTCTAGAGGGTAAGTAGTCGAAATTTGATTTACAAAGTCATCATTGAATATTTCTGACGGTGCGTGCTGGTTAAGAAAGTTATAAGTCTGCATACGACCAGGCAGAGGTACGTTTGCCTGATTGACATAACTATTCACTTTGCTGACTAATGGCAATTTTTTTGGAAATGCTTTCAATAAAGGTTCTATCGCATTACAGCGTAAGCCTTTAGGGATGCTGTTATAGACTTCAAATACTTTTTGTTTCGCATAACGTTCATTGCCAGCAAAAAGTTCATCACCACCATCACCACCTAACAGTAATTGCACACCATCTTTGGCTGCTTCTTTTGCACAAAAATAGGCAGGAAGAGCAGAGGAGTTGCCAAAGGGCTCGTCATAACTAGCAACGATCTTGGGTAGGGCATCCACAATATCTTCGGGCGTAACATAATACTCATGTAGTTTAACGCCAAAATGTTTTGCTGTGATGCGAGCAAAAGCCATTTCATCATAGCCTTTAGCAGAAAATCCGATGGAGTAAGCATGTGCTTGGTTGTCGCTGAGTTCAGAGAGCATTCCTGTAACAGTCGAGCTATCTAAACCACCACTCAGAAATGCAGCTACAGATTTGTTTTGTGGGATTGAGCGTTTCACTGAATCTTTTAATGTAATGCGCAGCTCTTCGCACTTATCTTCAAAGCTTGATGATTGGGTCTTTTTAAACGTCGGTAGCCAGTATCTATCTTGGCTTATAGCGCCATCTTTCCAGCAGATAGAGTGGCCGGCTAGCAGCTTACTCATACCTTCATAAATAGGCGTTGGACTGGGAACCATATGAAAGTACACATAGTTATACAGGCCTTGATCTCTTAGCCGAGTGCTTACAGAATCATGTGCGAGTACGGTGCCCGCAGTACTTCCAAATATGATGTGTTTATCGCACTGGGTATAATACAACGGAATACTGGCTAGGCGATCAACACCGCAAAACAGCGTTTGATTGTTATTATCAATAATGACGAAGGCGAAAGATCCTTGGATTCGCTTGGCACATCCATGGCCTTCTGATTCATATAAATTAAGTAGAGTAGCAGCATGGCTCTGTTGTTCTGCTAATGCTGTTAAGTCTTTTGTAGGCCACCAGGGTGTACCAATGACAGTAACGCTAATGTTATTTGCTTCGTAAACCTCAGCAGTAGAGGCTAGGTAATTTTTCGAAGCGCTATCGCTTGCTGTCGATGTAATTGTTAGCGGACTATTCAGTGCTTGTTTCATGTTTATGGCATTTGTGGTGCCATTAGCGTCAGCGCCTGAAATATCTAACCAACCATAAAATGCAGGCGCTAGCAGTGGCGTAGAAGAATTATTACTTTCATGGTTATGTAAGGTATTTACTACATTCCCTGTCATTATATGTCCTAGTGTCTGCTGATGTTAAGATTTCATGGTTTATGATTTGCATGTATGGCGTTCAGTTTATCGTGCTTTTTTAATAATGTCGTTATTGTTTTCTTGATCGGTTTGTTATTTTACTGCTGAACAATTTTGCTGATTAATCATGAGATGCTAACATTACAATCGTGAGTTTTACCTTAATGGCGTGTCAATAGTAGGAGTTTTGTGTGATTACATTGGATGAAGTGAAGCAGCTTATTGGAGATGCTTTGCAGCTTGGCTCTAGAGTTGATGATTATGATGAATCTACCCCTTTGTTAGGTAGTATTCCTGAGTTTGACTCAATGGCTGTAGTGATGGTCATAACCGCCATTGAAGAGAACTATGGCGTAGCGGTTGAAGATGACGAGATTAGTGCTGAAGTGTTTGAAACGATTGGAACACTCTTTAGCTTCGTTAATGACAAAGTTTCTGCGTAATTAATATAGTAAAAACTCTATGACTCCCCAGTTTGTGAATGGCCCTTCGGGGCGACTGTTTATCGCACAGCACTTTGCTAGCGCCGTTGTTGCATCAGAATGGATTATTTATTTACCTGCATTTGCAGAAGAGATGAATAAGTCAAGAAGCATGGTGCGAGCCCAAGCTGCTGCTTTTGTTAAAGCAGGTGCTACAGTTATTGTGCCTGATTTATTTGGGACGGGTGATAGCGAAGGTGATTTCGGTGATGCGAATTGGGATGTGTGGAAACAGGATATTCGTTATCTGGTTTTGAGTGCTCGGCAACAAGGTGCTAAAAAGATTACCTTATGGGGGTTGAGAGCGGGTGCCTTAATGGCTTTAGACCTAATGGATGAAGGTTTAGAGGAAGTATCACAATTGATACTGTGGCAGCCCGTCCATAGCGGTGAGCAGATGTTGACGCAGTTTTTAAGGCTGCGTATGGCTGCTGGAATGATGACAGGTGAGCAAGAAACGGTCGCGCAGTTGAGAGAGCGGCTAAGTGCGGGAGAGAAACTTGAAGTAGCCGGGTATGATGTGGCTCCCTCAATGTTGTCTCTGCTGGACCAGGTTTTATTGAAGAGTATGACGTTTAAGCAACCGCTGAAAATTAATTGGTTGGAAATAGTTGCCTCCCAAGGGCGAGGTTTATTACCCGTGTCACAAAAATTGATCGCTTTGTGGCAATCTCAAGATGTTGAGGTTTATTCAAAAGCGGTTGTTGGTGAGCCTTTTTGGACAACTCAAGAGATAACGCTGGCACCTGATCTTATTGATGAAACAACGCAGTTGATTGCGCCTTCATTAACATCGGGCATCTCTTGTGCAGAATTACCTGCATCTCGATTGCCTGATTCTGATGCCGTTGTTCATGAAAGTGAGCGTCAGGAGGAGGCGACAGAGCAAGAACTAAGCTCTGAGCAGCCTTTTGTATTTTCTTGCGAAGGTGAAGAGTTAGTTGCGGTACTGCATTTGCCTAAGAGCCCTGAGAAAGCTGAGAAGCTTGGTGTGTTAGTCATCGTTGGAGGACCTCAATATCGTGTTGGTAGTCACCGTCAATTTTTACATCTTGCGCGGCACTTAGCTAAGGAAAATATTCCTGTCATGCGTTTTGACTATCGTGGGATGGGGGACGCTTCCGGCGACTTGTTAGGGTTTGAGAATGTTCACGTTGATATTCAACACGCCATAGATAACTTTATGCACAAAGTACCAGGGCTTGATGGTGTTGTGTTATGGGGGCTGTGTGATGCGGCATCGGCGGCGTGCTTTTATGCACCGAGTGATAAGCGAGTTGCAGGGTTAGTGATTTTGAACCCTTGGGTGCGAAGCGAAGCCGGAGAGGCTAAAGCATTTTTGAAGCATTATTATTTGCAGCGTTTATTTTCTCGTCAACTTTGGTCAAAAGTCATTAAAGGTGATTTCAAGATATCAGCATCCTTGGCTTCTTTAGTGTCTATGCTTAAGCGCTCTAGTAGCTCTGAAGATACTAGCGTTGTGCAAAGTGAAATAACGTGTACGGTTGAGCCTCTTAAACAGTCTTCCACAAACTTACCAGAAAAAATGCAGTCTTCACTTAAAGCCTATCAAGGTCCTGTTCAATATATCATGAGCGGTAATGACCTCACTGCTGCTGAATTTGATGATGCGGTTAAAGGGTCAAGAAGTTTTACACGATTACTTAAACAAAAAAGAATGCAACGCGAAGACTTAAAAAGTGCTGATCATACTTTTTCTAAACGTGAATGGAGAAATAAAGTAGCAGCATGGACAGTGAACTGGATTCGTACGCTCTAAATAAGGTTCTTTTAATCGCCTTTCATTATCCGCCGGTTAATGTCAGCAGCGGGATTCAAAGAACACTCGCTTTTTCGCGTTACCTGCCAGAAAACGGTTGGCAGCCAATGGTGCTTTCCGCTCACCCTAGAGCTTATCCTTCAGTTAGTGATCATCAGCTAGAGGATATTCCGCAAGGTATGCTTGTTAAGCGAGCTTTTGCGCTAGACTCTGCTCGGCACTTTTCTTTTAAAGGGCGCTATCTTGATGTTTTGGCTTTACCTGATAGGTGGGTAAGTTGGTTGCTAGGTGGTGTTATGTCGGGCTTGAAACTCGTTCGATCTCAAAAACCTGCTGTTATTTGGTCAACTTACCCTATAGCTACGGCGCATTTAATAGGTCTAGTTATGCAGCGCTTAACAGGGCTGCCTTGGGTGGCTGATTTTCGAGACGCTATGCTAGATGATGTATACCCAGCTTCAGGGGCTAGAAGGCGGTGCCACGCTTGGCTTGAAAGGAAAGTAGTAGAGGCTTGTTCTGCAGCTGTTTTTACTACGCCGGGCGCGGTTGAGCTATATAGGCAGCGTTACCCTCATATTTCTGATAGTAAGTGGCATCTGATACCTAATGGCTTTAACGAAGAAATATTCGAAGAGGTTGAAGTTGAGTCTAAGAATAATTTAGAAACAAGTAGGCAGAAGCCTTTTCTATTGCTTCATAGTGGAGTGTTGTACCCTTCTGAGCGCGATCCTCAGCCTTTTTTTGATGCTGTCTCTGAGTTGAAAAATGAAGGCAAGATATCTGCTCAATGTTTTAGCGTGGTTTTGCGAGCCACTGGGCATGATGAGCTTTACCAGCCTGTCTTAGATAGGCTGAATATTAATGATGTGATTACGTTAGCTGATGGAATTTCTTATCGAGAGGCGTTGTCTGAAATGCTAAGCGCAGATGGTCTATTGGTTTTTCAGGCGTCGAACTGCAATCACCAAATTCCAGCTAAAATATATGAATACTTTCGTGCTCAACGACCTATATTGGCATTGACTGATAGCCAGGGGGATACTGCAAAAGTGTTGCTTGAAGCGGGCCAAGGTTCAATTGTTGCTTTAGATAATAAGGATGCAATTAAGGCAGGGCTTGAAGGTTTTCTTCAGAAAGTTAGGGCTGGGGAAGAAATAGGGGTAACAAAGGAGGCTGCGCACAAATATTCAAGAAGAGCTTTTTCATCAGAACTGGGGAAAGTACTTGATAAGGTTGGTCGTGTGAATAAAGAGTAAACCCATGTTTGTATGGGCTTACTCATTGCGTATTTTTTAGTTGGTTATACCAAAATTTCCGCAGGGTGTGGATGACTTAAAAAGTCCCTTGGGCTAGCGCTGAGGCCGTAAGCGCCAGATTGGTAAACGGCTATCAAGTCACCTATGCATACCTCAGGTAATACTGTTTTATCAGCAATAATATCTAACGGTGTGCATAAAGGGCCCACAATATTAACTTTTTCAGTTGTTTGGCTTGTTACGCGATTCGCGATGCAAACAGGGTAGTTTTTGCGAATAATTTGCCCAAAGTTTCCAGAAGCGGATAAGTGGTGATGTAATCCGCCGTTGGTGATTGCGTATTTTTCTCCGCGCGATTCTTTGCATTCAACTACTTCACTAACATAAAGCCCAGCCTCACCTACAAAGTATCGGCCTAGCTCCATGACGATTTCAGCTTCAGGTAGGCGCTCTTGTGCTTCTTTTATCAAGGGCTTCAGGTTTTCCGCAATTTCACCTAGGGGTAGCGTTGCTTCGCCGGGGAAGTAAGGGATTCCTAAGCCGCCGCCAATGTTCAACCAAGTGATGGGTTGTGGGGCAAACTCTGCTAATCGGTAAGCTAAAGCAAACGTTTTTGTTTGCGCTTCAATAATGGCTTCAGGGCGAAGGTTTTGAGAACCGCTAAAGATATGAAAGCCTTTGAAATTAAGGTTGAGTTGTCCGCAACGCTGTAGCATATCAGGCACGCGTTCTGCATCAACGCCAAAAGGCTTTGGTCCGCCACCCATTTTCATGCCAGACGTTTTTAATTCAAAATCTGGATTAACACGAATAGATACATTTGGAAGAACAGAAATAGCATCGCCTATTTGAGCGATACGCTCCATCTCTCCCTCAGACTCCATGTTGATGATAATACCCGCCGCGACAGCTGATTTTAGCTCGGCATCTGTTTTCCCTGGGCCTGCAAAGCTTATGGTTAGCGGATCAATGCCTGTGTTTAACGCTACTTGCATTTCTGCTACTGAAGCAACATCAATACCATCAGTCAATTGAGAGAGGTGTTGGACCACGGCGGGCATAGGGTTTGCTTTCATGGCGTAATGTAAGTGCAGGCCTTCTGGCAATGATTCGCGTAAGATTTCAACTTTTCTTGTCATGATGTTGCGATCATAAACGTAAAAAGGAGTCTTCCCTGTGCGTATAGCGAGGCGCTCTATAGATATTCCGCCGGCGTGAAGGTGGTTGTCAATCACCGGAAACCAGTCCATGTTGGCATGCTTAGGTGCTTCTTTCATTAAGATGCAGACTCCTGGAAAATGTCTTTATATTCGGTAGCAAGTGTCTTTCGATCAATCTTGCCATTTTGGTTTCGCGGTAAGGTATCTATAAATATGATTTTTTTAGGCAGCATGAAGTTAGGTAGTTCTTTTTGACAATACTGCAAGAGAGATCGCTCATTGCAGTCCGGGCCGGCAATCGCTAATAGTAGGATAGCTTGTCCTAATTGTGGATGTGCTACTCCTAAAGCGACTACCTCTTTTATGAGGCTAGAGCTATAAAGTACCTCTTCGACCTCTGTTGGGCTTACTCTGTAGCCAGATGTTTTTATCATTTCATCTTTTCGGCTAATGAAATATAAAAAGCCTTCCTCATCTTTTTTAACTTGATCACCAGACCATACAGCAATCTCTGTTAATGGTATTTCAGGGTGTTTGTTGGGGATTGCTTTAAAGCGCTCAGCCGTTTTTGCTGGATCATTCCAGTACCCCATAGATACAAGAGAGCCTCTATGCACCAGCTCGCCAGGTTCACCAGGAGCGCATTCAGTACCGTCTTCTCGAAGCACTAATATTTCTGCATTAGGAATGGCCTTGCCCATGGATTCCGGTCGAATAGCAACTTGCTCTGGTGGTAGGTACGTTGATCTAAACGCTTCGGTTAAGCCATACATTAAATAAACAGCTGTAGCAGGAAGATACTTGACTAGCTTGTGGGTGGTCGCAACTGGCATTGCGCCACCCGTATTGGTTATGTAGCGCAGTGATTTTTTAGTTTCTTCTGGCCACTCAAGTTCCGCCAGCTGGTTCCATAAAGGGGGTACCGCTGCTAGACCGGTTATTTGGAAACGAGCTGTTGCTTTAATAACATCCCTAGGAAGTAGGTAATCCATTAAAACAACGGAGGCACCAACTGAAAAAGCTGTTGTTAATTGGCTAAGGCCGTAATCAAAACTAAAAGGCAGAACAGCTAATAAGCAGTCTTGTGCTGAGTTTTCTAAATAACTGGCAACGCTATGCGCACCTGTAAGCATGTTCTTGTGTGATAAAACGACGCCTTTAGGGTTTCCTGTACTGCCGGAAGTATAAAGAATGGCAGCCATATCGGTATCTATAAGTCGAATGCTGGTGTTAGTTTCAGCTTCAGCACAAGGAGTGTGCCAGCGAATAATCGTTATTTGAGGTAAGAGGTCTTCAGGGATTTCCCCTTTGTCCACTAATATAATAGAGCGAAGATCGTGACAATCAATGAGTGTGTCCTTAAGCAGTTTGAGGCGGTCAGATGATGTAACCAGCGTTCGAACATTGCAGTCTTTGAGAATATAAGAAACTTGTTGGGGCTTTAATAGTGGATTAACGGGTACAAATACGCCACCTGCCTGCGCCGTGCCAAAAATAGTAAATACAGTTTCAGGTATCTTGGGAAGGTATACAGCAACCCTTTCACCTGGCAGGGTGTTTAAACTGAGAAGTTTTTGGCAAGCGTGGTCTGTTTGAAATTTCAAATCAGAATAGGTAAAGACCTCATTTTTATGAAGCAGAGCATTGGCAGCTGGAGTGATATCAGCTTGCTTCTGAATGAGGTCGTATAGCAATTCTGGCATGTTGCATCCTTATAAGCGGAAACGGTATGAATAATTCCTTGATAATCTCTATTATAGCTTTTTACATTCGGCTGTATATGTTGGCTCTACAGGTTGTATACTGATTTTTAAGAATAATATCAAAGGAAGGGTTATGTTCAGTAAAAAATTTTTAATGTGCTTCATTTTCCTATGTTTAGGTGTATGGAGCCTTAATTTGCGTGCGGCGTTGCCTGACACGATCGATAAAATTCGAGGGAGTATAGTTGCGGTAGGAAGTATTTATCCTAGTAAACGTGTTTCAGGCAACAAGCCAAAAGCAGTCTACAGTGGCACAGGTTTTGTTGTGGGGAATGGGCGCCAGGTTGTGACAAATTATCATGTCATTACTGCGCGTGAATTAGATGTAGGGAAGAATGAGAAATTCGCTATTTTTAGTGGCCGTGGAAAAGCAGCAAAAGCACGTGCTGCAAGGGTTGTTCGTACGGATCCAGAGCATGATCTTGCATTATTAGAGTTTGAAGGGCCTGCATTGCCTGTAATGAAGCTTGCGGGTACTAAGTGGTTACGTGAGGGTAGTGAAGTCGCGTTTACTGGGTTTCCTATTGGTATGGTTTTGGGTATGTACCCAATCACTCATAAAGGAATTATTGCCTCGGTTACGCCTATTGTTATACCTGCTCAGTCATCTAAGCAGCTAACTTCTGCTCAGATAAAAAGGTTGAGAAACCCGCTTCAGGTCTATCAATTAGATGCTATTGCTTATCCCGGCAATAGTGGCAGCCCTGTGTATGAGGTAAGCAGTGGGCGTGTTGTAGGTGTAGTCAACAGTGTGTTTGTTAAAGGGACAAAAGAGTCAGTATTGGAGCGCCCTTCAGGCATCAGTTACGCAATACCCGTAAAATTTGTACATCAACTGTTAAAAAGTCTCTGATTTAGTATTGTCTTTGAGAGGTCGCTTTGCTTTCTGAACTGTATCGTAAGTTTTTTGGGGAGCCATCTGCGCCTGTATCGGTGTTGGTGGTATGCATGGAAAATATATGTCGTTCACCGATATTGGAGGGGGTTTTAAAGAAAGCGTTGGCTGAGCAGGGGCTTTCTGGATTGGTAAGAGTTGATTCTGCGGGCACGTATGCCTCTCAGCCAGGAAGTAAACCTGATGTAAGAGCTGTGAAGGTTGCTAGGGAAAAGGGTGTTGATATTAGTCGAATACGCTCGAGGAGAGTAAAAGTAGAAGATTATGATAAATATGATTACATCATTGCTGTAGATGATAGCGTTTTGCAGTTTTTAAATGAGGACTCATCTGGAGGTGGGCGTTGCCAGATAAGATCGCTGGTGTCTTTTATGGAGGAGCCCACATCAGATCAAGTTCCTGATCCGTATTATGGGAATGCAGCTAGTTTTCAGTTTGTATATGATCTTATTGAAAAAGCGTCGGAAGAAATTGCATTATTTATTTCAAACGATTGTTTTAAAAAATAAACATCTATTCTGTTTCTTTTCGTTATTTGATATAAAAGCTTAAAGAAGGATGAATATTATGTAGTATAAAATTTTTATTTTTATCTTTAGTATATGCGGTCTCAAAAAGGAGACACTATAACTGTTTGTTTTTAAGTGATTTATTGTTATTTGCTTATATGTTGTCTGCTTTTTTAGACGGCGTTTTTAGTTTTTTTTACTTATATAATCATTTCAAATAATCTTTCCCTGTGAAATCATAGGGTTTTTAGTAAACGGTCAAATGGTATGTCTCTTGCATGATTGCCTAGTGTCAGTATTTTCTGCACAAAAGAATGTTAAGGTGATGGGGCTTGAATATGAACGTGTTACATTTTAGTAAAAATTTATTTATCTATGCCTATGAGTGTATTGTTTCGTTACCTTTTGGTGCTTATGGGCAGGGTGGCTCGATAACGACTTTAAAGAATAATTAAAAATGTCTATTCAACCGTCTAAAATATCGCTTCTTCATAAATCTGAGATTTCTCAGCCTCCTGTTCGTTATAAGCTGGCTACTACGCAAGACGAGCTCATGCAGGCATTTGAGTTAGTGTGGCAAAGATATACTAAGGTAGGTTTGCATCCGCTGGATAGTATCGGAAAGCGGGTTACCAAGTACCACCTTTTGCCTAAGACAAAAGTGTTTATCGCTTCGTCATTCGAGCTGTGCGATAAGAATGGAAAACCTGAATATAAAGACAAAGTTATTGGGACGCTCACCGTGGTCCACGACAGCAGTTTTGGTTTGCCGGCTGAAGAGCTGTGTAAAAAAGATATAGTCGAGCTGCGCCGAAATGGTGAGGAAGTAGCAGAAATCACCAGTTTTGTTTGTAATCAAGACGGGCAAGATAAGCGTGTTTTTTTGAAGCTGTTTCGTTTGGCTTATGAGTATTGCTCTAAAAGTAATGTGTCAGGAGTTATTGCTTCGCTTACCCAAAGACATATAGGTTTTTATCGTAGGTTTTTAGGTTTCCAGGCTCTCGGTCAGCTTTCTGGCTATAAATTTGGGAATGGTGCGGTGGTTCAGGCACATTTTGCTCATTTGAAAAATGGTCGTGATTTACTTGAGAGGCGCACAGCGGCGCTATTCGAAGAAGATGAGTGGAGAGATTTTTGGGGTAATGAGGCTGAAGAAATGTTGACGGAATCTTTGAAGATAAAACCTCTAGAGAGTGTGCAGTTAAGGTCGATCATTACAAGTTGTTCAAGTCTTCAATCACAAATTGATGCACAAACAGCAAGCGCATTAAATATTGAATATAGTAAATATGGTGTTGAGTTAGGCTTGGTTCCAATGAGCTAGGGTTTGGGGTTATTTGTTGGTAGGTATGCTTAGTTTGGTTGTGCTGGCTTTTAGCTGCTTTCAAGAAGGCTGGATTTAGTTCTTTTTTGATGAAGTTTAGTTCACCAGCTTAGTTATTGTAGGCCATATCTTATGATATGGCTTTTTTGTTTTCGTCTGTGTAATTTATTTTGATTAAGGTGTGAGTGTCAGTTTTTTTTACATTGCTGTTCGTTGGTAATTTATTTTTTTTCATAAGTAATTGATAATTATTGCTTTATTAAAGTTGGCCCGTTGCGTGCATTAATTGCGGCAAGCAAAGGGCAGGTTGAACGGCTCCCACATAATATTTAAGGAACTATGCAATGATGAAGTCAGCTAAGAAAATGTTTTACCCTGCAGCACTGGCAGCAGGTGTATTGTTAAGCTCAAGTGCAATGGCATTTGAAGACTTTCAGGTAACTGAGGGGTCAGTTCCTGGCGCAGCAGTAAATACTTTTACTGCTGATCGTATTGTTGGTGGTTATCAGGAAATCGTTACTTTTGGTGCGGGCACGTTTGATGTATCTATTCTTTGGACTGCTGGGCAGTTCTTTAACGATGGTGTAAATGTTGCAAGCCAGGTAGGCGGTTTTGGTGCTGGTTCTTATGACATGTACGGTTTGTTCCAAGCAAGCGGTACATTTGTTTCTGATGGTTCAGGTGGTTCACTTTTCAGCTTTAACAGCGGTGGAACATTAGATCTGTTGATCGATGCAGATAAAGATAATGCGTACACAGCACCGTTAACGGGTGACTTGGCGTGGACTGCTACAGGTAATACTGCAGATGATATCTTGCTTGCTACAGGTGAAGTATTAAGCGGTGCAGGTGTTTTAGATCCTACGCTTAGCACATGTGGCCCAGGCGTAAACTGTGGTAGCTTTGGTACTAACACAGATTTCAATCTTACAGCTGCAGGTAAAGATTTCTTTACTGCTCCTATTCCTTTCTACAATGTATCTTTCCAATCAGGGCAGTTTGATCAGTT
>NZ_AUGR01000009.1 GCF_000422765.1 Neptunomonas japonica DSM 18939
AGGATATACGCATCGACGCTCGGTTCATCTTGGGTCAGATGTTGCTGCTCATGAATCTATGCCAGGCGTTCATCGCGTTGCTGCCTTATTGCAACGGTGGTTGCTAGGCACACATCATGGGGCGATACAGCCAAAACAACTTGATTCATATCTAGATGAGTTTGTTTTTCGTTTTAATCGACGGACCTCAAAATCTAGAGGCTTACTTTTTTATCGACTGCTTCAGCGTAGTATTTTAACATCCCCAATTACCTACAAGGATGTGATAAAAAAGTAAAATGTTGCTGATTAGTATATGAATGGAGCTAAAGGGATACCCCTTTTTAATATACAGTATAGTAGATTCAAAATTAACATATGTGAAGAAATAAAAAAGTATTGAGGGGTGTGTTTATAAGAAAGGGGGGGATGAGCTTAAAAATAGTACGTAAAATCACTAGCGTAAGTGCATTAGCAAATACGCTTAATGACCTGTCATATAGCTGGCTTCGCCGCGTTCATAGTAATAAATCAAGTGGGTTAGTTAAAAAGGTTGTCACCTTGTTGGTCGATCATAAGCTTAGCTTTACGAAATGTTTCTTGTGCGCACATTTCTTGGCTTGGCAGAACATCGGCCCTAATGAACGGATGCTCACGCTCATCTTTGCTGATTAAACCGTTAATACGAAACTGAGAATTTTCTTCAGCAGGCGTAGCGGTAAGAAGGTAACCCTTATATTCCTCTTGCGAAAAAGGCGTTGAAGAGGTTGTGTCGTTGTCTTTTGCAGTAAACATACCCAAAAGTGATGTGAATAAACCCATTAATGCTCCTGTAAAAGTCCCAGAATATAATTACTTTTAAGTACTCTATCAGAAATGAAAACCTAACATAGTGAAAAAAGTAGAGCTGTGCCATCTCTCTGCTATGCTTAAGTATATAGTTGGCTTTTGTTCATTTTATATTAAGGATGACGGGTATGCATCAATTTGTATGTTCCCGAATGAATAGTCGGGTTGTTGTCATTGTTGCAGTTTTTTTATTGTTTTTTACGTTCGAAGTGCAAGCACAAAACAAACTCACTCCTGTGGCTATTCAGTTGCAATGGAATCATCAATTCCAGTTTGCCGGGTATTATGCGGCCAAGGAAAAAGGTTTTTACAAAGAAGTCGGGCTAGACGTTACCATCAAGGATGGAGGCTATGACAGTACTGGACACGCTGTTGTGCCAGAAGCAGAAGTATTGTTTAACCGAGCTCAGTTTGGCTCAACGCGTACTGATTTATTGATCAATCATGGCCAAGGGTTACCCTTTGTCGTGCTAGCAAACATTATGCAGCATTCGCCTTATATTTTTTTAACGACTGATCAATATGACTTTGATCGTCTGGAAGATATCGGCCCGTACCGGCCTATATCATTGAATTTGCCTAGTGACGGTGATGAACGGATGGATGCTGAAGCAATCGCTGCTCTTAAAGTGGCGGGGGTCGATCTGACAAGCCTCAATAACCATTTCCCTACGTGGGAGCTAGATGACCTTTTGTCTGGCCATACTCAGCTTATTCCTTCATATAGTACAGATGAGCCCTATTTTGTTGAGAAAGCTGGGCATACTCCTATATTGATTGAGCCTAGAGTGTATGGAATAGATTTTTATGGTGACTTACTTTTTACGCGTCAAAAAATGCTGGATGAGCAGCCTGAGATAGTAGAGAAATTTCGTGCAGCTAGTTTGAGAGGCTGGAAGTATGCGATGGATAATCCAGAAGAAATTGCAGACATTATTGTTAAGAATTATAAAACTCGTCGGGCTGCTTACGATAAGGACTTTCTTCTGTATGAAGCGAAGCAAATAAAAAAACTGATGAACTCTGATGTGATAGAAATTGGCTATATTAATCGGGAGCGCTGGCAAAAAATTGCGGAAACATATCTATCATTGGGTTTAATTGATCAATACAACTTGGATAGTTTTCTTTATGTTCCGGCAGGGGCAGAAGACTTATGGATTGAATATAAACACTGGATTCAATTACTAATAATCCCATTTTTAGTTGCTGTAGGTATTATCTGGTACCTGTTTTCATTAACCGCAGCGCTTAGGCGAGAGATAAGTAAGCGTCGCTTAGCTGAGAAAACGCTCAAGGTCCAGGCTGAACTTGATAGTTTAACAGGCATTAGTAACCGTTATGTTTTTCAGCAAAATTTAGAAAAAGAGTTTGCTAGGGCGCGTAGGTATCATCAGTCATTTTCTTTGATGATTATGGATATTGACCTATTTAAAGAAGTGAATGATAAGTATGGCCACCAAGCTGGTGATGAAGTATTACGCTCTCTAGCGAGTGTTACCAATAACTTATTACGCAGCACAGACCTATTCGCTCGTTATGGCGGCGAGGAGTTTGTTGTGCTGTTGCCCAACACGCCATTAAACGAAACCATTGGCTTGGCTGAGCGAATTTTATATGCCAACCGTCATAACAGTGTGGTCTATAGTGGGTTAAGTATTCGTTATACGATCAGTATTGGGCTGACAGAGATACTAGATTCAGACCGTGTTGTAGATGATCTATTTAAGCGTAGCGATGATCTACTTTATGCAGCCAAAGATGCGGGGCGTGATTGCATCAGGCTCAGCCATACATCAGATAAATGTAGCTAATATTTAAGAGGCAAAGGAGCGGTGGTTTTAACAGCGCGGATGGCAAAGTTGCTTTGTATATCTTTTACGATAGGTAGACGTTGTAATGTTTTGAGCCATGCCTCGTAAGTCAGCAGGTCTGATACAACAACCTCTAAGCGGTAATCCGATGCGCCAGATACAACAAAGCAACTAATGACGTTATGCATCGCTAAAATTGCAGATTCAAATTGTAAGCTTGCCTCATCGCGATGGTTATCCAGACTAACATCAACAAAGATAGTCATCCCAAGTCCTACGAGCTGGCGATCCAGAGCTGCGTAGTAGCCAGTGATGACACCTTCCTCTTCTAGCTTCTTCACTCGTCTTAAGCAGGGGGAGGGTGATAAATCGATCTTATCTGATAGCTCAACATTACTGAGGCGCCCATCTTGTTGCAATAACGAGGCTATTTTATAATCTACTTTGTTCATTGTTGGCATTATCTATATATAATTCTATATTTATTGGCATTTTATGCTAATTATAAGTTAATTCAAGGTGTAAATAGCAAGGACATGCGGCGTATAAAGCATTGATAATAGCGCTTTATATAGTAGAGATTGTCATGACTGCATTAGTACTCAAGCGTTTGGTAGGGCTTTCGCCCGCTCATACTGGAATTATCGCAGCCATTGTGACAATTTTCATTTGGGCGAGCTGGTTAATTTCTATGAGAGTCGGTAGCCAGTCTCAGCTTTCAACGATCGATTTAGCCGTGTTGCGTTATGGCATAACAGGTTTGATTCTGCTACCCGTTTTTTTTAAATCCTTGCCGAGTATTCGTCACACCCCTAAGCGTTATCTGTTGGGTATTATGTTAGGTGCTGGATTACCTTTTTTCTACTTATCATCTTTGGGAATGCGTTATGCCCCCGTCGCTGATGCAGGTTTGCTTATTACCGGAACATTTCCACTGTTTGTTACCTTTGCTGCCGTTATCTTTTATCGTGAAAAGCTCACACAGCAGCGTGCTTTGGGGCTTTCCTCTATTGTTATAGGGATAGCGACCATACTCGTAATGACAATGATTAATACAGGCTCAGAACATTGGCGAGGAGATATTTTTTTCTTATGCGCTAGCTTATCGTGGGCAATATTTACTGTTAGCTTAAAACTGTCAAAATTGCGCCCTTGGGATGCGGCTGCTTGGCTTTGTGTGTCATCATCAAGCGTTTTGCTCGCAGGTGTGACGTTTGGTGTCTGGGATGTTACGTTTATGCATGCACCGATAGAGCAAACGGCTTATCAGGTCGTGGTACAGGTTCTATGTGTCGGGCTTATAACAGGTTTTAGTTATGGATTTGCTGTTCGCCAGTTGGGAGCAGAGAATACGTCTGCAATTGGTGCATTTACGCCTGTTTTGGCGGTACTTGGCGGGTTGTATCTATTAGGAGAACCCATTCAGTTGGTGGCTTGGGTTGGACTCGGCTTTATTACGTGCGGTGTGTTGTTGGCAAGTGGTATTCGATTTAAAAGTAATTTGGTGTGAGTTTTTCTTGCAGGTTGATTGTGTGAGTATCATCAATCTGCAAGAAAAAGCGAAGACTACTGACTCGTTAATTATGGCTTGATAAGAAATGGGCTACAATGAGCTGCGAAGGTGATAAGTCTTCTTTATCAGCCTGGGCTGTTAGTAGATCATGTGCTTCTTGGGTTAGCTTAAGAGTATGATTAGCCTTATGTGCTTTGGTGTTGTCTAAAGATGTCGCTAGTTTATTTTCATATTCTTTGTCTAGCCACTCTTCACACCACTCTCTTACCTCTTTTAAATTACGTGAGCATTTACGCCATGCTTTAAGTGCTTTGAGGTGCTTTTTCGATGCCTTAGAAGACGCGTCTTGGTCGAAAGGAAATTTATCATCCTTGCTCAGCTGTACATCAATCCATTGAATGACAGTGGTTAAATCACTTTTCTTGATCTTCATCTGTTAGGACTCATAGTCAGGATGTTGAAATACGAGCGCATTGTCACAAAAAAACACCCGTCATAATATTAAACTTTTATGAAACTTCACAAAAAGTCAGCCGAGCTGTTTGAGAGTTTCGGCTTGTTGAGCTATGCGATCAACAAACTGGCTAAAGAGCTCTTGTTCATCAACAGACAGGGCTGATAATAAATAACCTTCTCGCGCAGTCACAAGTGGCACTATCTGTAGGTATGTCTGTTTACCTTGCTCTGATAGGCAGACACTAGAGAAACGTCGATCTTCCTTGTTAACATTCTGTGTTAATAGCGCTGCTTTTTTAAGGTTAGAGATGGCGCGGCTAACCTGCATTTTTTCCATGCTGGTAAATTGAGCAATCTCTTTAGCCGACATCTGTGATTTTTCACCTAATGCTGCAACAACTCGCCACTCTTGTGGCGTTAAATTAAAACGCCCTGAGTAGAGTTGAGCAATGACTTCGCTAACAGACGCGTTGAGCATGGCTAGTCGGTAGGGGAAAAAGTCGCTTAGTCGTAAAGCGTTGGATGGTTCTGTAACCGTATTTGAGGAAGTCATACGTTTTCTACAATAATGGATAAAACAGAGTTATATCTTATGGTGTAATGAGTAAAAATACAATTTCCTGATAGGAATCAATCAATAAATTGTGTTTAAATTCTTTAGTAACAATAGGTTATAGAAATATTATGAATTTTGACATTGGTAACCAATGTTACTAATATGGTGTCCATACCAACAACAATAGTTAGCCGAGGGCATATTAATGATTAAACTTGAACAGATCCATCACGTCGCTTACCGCTGTAACGATGCAAAAGAAACGGTTGAGTTCTATCAGAATATGCTCAATATGGAGTTTTTAGTTGCTATTGCAGAAGACCTTGTGCCTTCTACAAAAGAACCTGATCCATACATGCACCTTTTCATGGATGCAGGTAACGGCAATATCTTGGCGTTCTTTGAATTGCCAACTAAGCCAAAAATGGACCGTGATCGCATGACTCCTGAATGGGTCCAACACATTGCTTTTCGTGTAGAAAGCGAAGAAGCTTTGATGGAAGCGAAAGCAGAACTAGAAGGTAAAGGTCTTGATGTATTAGGCCCAACTAATCACGGCATTATCAAGTCTATCTACTTCTTTGATCCAAATGGTCATCGTCTTGAGCTTACCTGCTTAACAGGTACTGACGACCAGATGAAGCAGTTGAAAGAAGTAGCACCGCTAATGTTGGAAGAATGGTCACGGACTAAAAAAGCACCTAAGCATGCTGCTTGGATGCATGAAGAAGAGTTTTCTTCAAAATAAATCTATGATCTTGTGTTTGAATTAGTAAACGAAAGCCAGTAACTGGCTTTCGTTTTTGTTGTTTCTGGGTAGATAGAATAAGAGTAGAGAACTAATACTATGAGCAATGTTAATACGTTGAATGAAACCCATGACCTTGCATTGAAAAGCTGGGTTGGTAGTGCGAATCAAACGAATAGCGACTTTCCTATTCAGAACCTACCCTTTGCTATTTTCCGTCGTTCAGGCTCAAGCGAGGAATTTCGTGGCGGTGTAGCGATTGGTGATCAAGTTGTTGATCTGGCAGCGGTGGATGAAAAGGCACTCTTCTTAGGTGAAGCAGCAACAGCAGCGAAAGCGTGTTCACAACCAACACTTAATAATTTTATGGGCATGGGTGTGGCATATGCATCCGCTTTACGTTTAGCGTTATCACGTGCGCTAAGAGAAGGTGCAGACAAATCTTTAGAAAGCTGTTTAATTGCACAGTCGGATGTTGAGTTCGATTTACCAGCAACCATTGGCGACTACACTGATTTTTATACCTCTGTTCATCATGCTACCAGCGTCGGTAAATTGTTCCGTCCAGACAACCCATTACTGCCAAACTACAAATGGGTACCAATTGGCTATCATGGTCGCTCATCATCAATTGGTGTTTCAGGCCAAACATTCCATCGTCCAGTAGGGCAGACGAAAGCCCCTGATGCTGAAGCTCCTTCATTAGGCCCATGTAAGCGTTTGGATTATGAGCTTGAGCTAGGTATTTATATCGGCCAAGGGAATGAAATGGGTGATGCTATTAAGTTGGATGATAGTGATAATCACGTCTTTGGTTTTTGTTTGTTCAATGATTGGTCTGCGCGTGATATTCAAGCATGGGAATATCAACCATTAGGTCCATTCTTAGCGAAAAATTTTGCATCAACGGTTTCTCCATGGATCGTTACACTAGAAGCGATGGCACCGTTTAGAACTCCTTGGACGCGTGATGCTGCTGATCCTCAACCACTTCCATACCTTGAATCTGGTGCAAACCGTGAGCAGGGTGCGTTTGATATTAAATTAGAAGTATTGATTCAAACAGAAAAAATGCGTGTTGAAAATCAACAAGATAAGTCAGTTTCCTTATCTAATTTCTCGTATTCGTATTGGACTGTTGCGCAAATGGTTGCTCACCATACAGTGAATGGTTGTAATCTAAAACCGGGTGACTTCTTGGGAAGCGGCACACAGTCAGGCCCTGATTATGAAGAGTCAGGTTCACTGCTTGAGTTATCTCGTGGTGGTAAAGAATCTATCGACTTGGGTAATGGTGAAAGCCGTACTTTCCTAAACGATGGCGATACCGTTGTGCTTAAAGGTTGGTGCAAAAAAGAAGGTGCTGCACGTATCGGTTTTGGTGAAGTGAGAAGTACTGTGTTGCCTGCAAAAATATAAATAACGTGTAAGCGTTTAAAGAATAACGCCTCAAGTGAGCTTTGTCTCTTGAGGCGTTTTTGTATCTGAAGTGAAAAGTGTTGGTGCTCGATCAGGCGAACATTTCTCGTTGCTGATACGCATACGCTGTATTAAAAGCCACTTGTTGGAATTCTTTCAAACCGGTTTCCTTAAATGGAATACCCAGAGGGTTGCGCTTCAAAACTTCTTTGATTTCAGAAGCAGGCAAGATGATAACATCAAGATCATCAACCAGCTGAAGTGTCGCTTCCATCTTAAATGCGAGGCCGCCTCCAGAAAACTTACCTTTCAAAGGAGCCTGGTTGATAATTACTTTTTCCACTTTATAGTCGGTCATCAGTTTATTAAAGCTAAACTGAAAGTCTTTCAAATTCTGTCGATCATTGCTATCCAATAATGTAATGCGACTTGTTCTGCAATCAGGGATATCAAATAGTCCGTCAGATAATGATAAAAGACAGATAATAGCTTCATTATTTTTTAACTCAACACCACAGACTCTCATGACAAACCCCCGCATATTTGGACGATGCGCATTATAGCGTTAAAGCTCTACATAACACTAAGCGTGGTATAGATATATGAGAGAATTTTTAATGATTATTAGCGTTTATTTGTGAAATTAAGACTGAGCAAGGCCATAAGCTTGTGTTTTACGTGCCTGCTTTGCATGAAGGTTTACAAATAGGCTGCGTGCAGGAGGCGCTAATGGTTTTACCCTTTGCTTGCGGAGCTACTCGCGGCAGGGAATAATGAGTCTTTTCTGTTTTTAATCGGATAACATCTATGAGCGTTGTATTTGAAGAGCTGGACTATCAGGAAACTCCACTGGGTGTGATTAGCCTGAGACGTCGGTCCGAGCCAAGGCTCAATAATAAAATTCTCTATGAAATAAAACTGGATGATGAATTCTTGATGTCTAGTTTGTTTACGGAGGCAGAAATTCAGCTCTCCAAAATTTGTCTAGGAGCATTAAAAGGCAAAGAGCTTGATGTGGTTGTTGGAGGCCTGGGGCTAGGTTATACCGCTAAGGCAGCTCTTGAGCATGATAGTGTGCGCTCTCTTAAAGTGGTTGATGTTATGGCACCAGTTATCGACTGGCATCAGCGTGGTTTGGTGCCTTTGGGTAGTGAGCTAACAGCAGACTCGCGGTGTACGTTAATACATGCAGATTTTTTTGATGTGGCAACATCCAAGACAAAAGGTTTTGATGGTCTCGCTTACCCTGAAGGTGTACCTCATCCGCAAGTAGATGCTGTATTGCTCGATATTGATCATTCGCCAAGTTATTGGCTCAACCCAGGTAACAGTGCTTTTTACACAGAGCAGGGATTACGTGACGTGTCTGACAAAATTGTTTCGGGTGGTATTTTTGGTTTATGGTCTGATGAGCCGCCCGCAGCAGATTTTATGGCGTTACTTGATCGTATATTTGAATCTTCTGAATCTCACGTTGTCAGTTTCCCTAACCCGTATTTGCAAGAAGACTCAACAAATACAGTTTATTTGGCTCGAAAAGCGTAAACAAAAAAGGCAATGTGATGACTAAATATCCGCTTATGAATCTTGGGTTTGTAAAGCAGCTATCTATAAAAGAGCTGTCTTGTAGGGCGTTAATGATAGCTGCAGCTATTGCCTTATCACCGGTTCATGCAGCGGATATTAGTTACCCCGCAACGGAGATTATCGACTGGAAGCATAAAAGCTTTTCGGGAGATACCGATTATAGCGTTGTTTATGACGAGCAAATTCAGCAAAAAGTGATTCTAGCGAAAAGTAGCCAAGCAGCGTCGGGGCTTTTTTACGAAAAGAAAATTGATCTCAATAAAACACCGTTTTTAAATTGGTCATGGCGTGTAGAAAAATTCCCTGCTGTTAGCGATGAAAAAGTAAAAGCCGGTGATGATTTTGCAGCCCGCATCTATATTGTTGTGCAGGATGGCTGGACATTCCTGAGCACTAAAGCAATTAGCTATGTTTGGTCAAAACAATCACATACAAATGATGTGTGGCCAAATCCGTTTACGAATGGCAGCGCTATGATGCTCGCGGTAAGAGGCAGTGAAGACGGTAACGGCTGGGTAACAGAAAAGCGCAATATAAAAGAAGATCTACAAAAACTCTTTGGTAAAGAGATCCGCTATATCGATGCCATTGCTATCATGACAGACACTGATAATTCTAAGAGCTCTGCTACGAGCTACTACTCGAACATTCGATTGACGGAAGAGTAATCATAAAACTTTTTGAAACAAAGAGACTATTGATTGATGAGCTAACGTCTAGCTTGGCTGGCGGCTCTCGAACTGTGTTGCTACGTAAAGCAATTGCGCTTTTTTCACCTTTGGTTGTGAAGGCTTTGCCGTCTTATTTTCATGGCATTACGTCGCTGGCGCAAGCGGAAGCGTGGTATGAAAAAATGACGAGTGACAGCAGGCTGTTAACTGTCAGTAGCAAGGACACTAACGAGTTGCTGGGGTTTGTTTTTCTTTCTATAGAAAATAATACGGCGCACATCGGATACCTCTTAGGTGAGCAACACTGGGGTAAAGGTTATGCGAAAGAGTGTTTGAGCGGGCTTATTGGTTGGTGTTTAGCAGATGCTGTCATAAAAGTATTAATGGCAGGTGTAGAGAAAGAGAATGTAGCATCTGCAAAATTATTAGAAGGCTTAGGTTTCACCACGTATCTTAATGAAGACCGCTCTGTTGTTTTTTATAAGTATCAGTTGTCTTCGTAATAACGTTTCGCTTGTAGCAGGAGGAAACATTAGCTTGGGCTTTTAGATTCCGTGATCGCTTATTTATTCTCTCCTTCAGAAGCTTTACGCAGTACCGCATCCAGCATATTAGCTGACAGTAGTCTTCTTAAATAAGCAAAAAGATAGGTAGGAAAGGTCACGTAATAGCGTGCTTTTGGCCTTTTTGCTTCTAGTGCGTGAACTACTCTTTTTAACACGGCCTCTGGGCCGAGTGTGAAAGGGTCTTTTTTTCTTGAGTCAGGCTGGGCTGCTAAGCGCTTTTCGACTACCTCATAGGTTGCTTGGTGGGCACTGCCTTGTGTGTTGATGTTTTCTTTAAATTTTATATAAGCATTTTTTCTAAAATCACTGGTGATCGGGCCAGGCTCAATCAGTGATACATGTATACCGGAGCCATGAAGCTCTTGTCTTAATGTATCGGTAAGGCCTTCTAGTGCGAACTTGCTGGCATTGTATGCACCACGATACTTCATGGTGATGAGCCCCAATACCGAGCTGTTTTGAATGATACGGCCATGGCCTTGGCGTCGCATAACAGGGATTAGCAGGTTAGTGAGTTCTAACCAGCCAAACAGGTTGGTTTCAAACTGTTGGCGAAGTACTTCACGGGATAGATCCTCAACTGCACCGGGCTGCCCATACGCTCCGTTATTAAATAGAGCATAAAGAGTGTTGTCGGTTTGCTCCAATAGCCATTCAACGCCTTGCTGAATTGACTCGCTGTCGTCAAGGTCAAGCTGGCAGGCTTGTAAGCCTAGCTCTTTTAAGCGAAGAACATCAGAAGGCTTACGCGCTGAAGCAAAAACCTGATACCCACGCGCTTTTAAGCCCAGAGCAACGTCTAAGCCAATACCCGTGGAGCAACCCGTAATAAAAATAGACTTGTTCACAGAGAAAAACCGTTATATTACAAAGCCGTCAACATTAGCATAACGGTGTGTGCGAAGTACCTTGTAAACGCATATTATTTATCTCGTTTTTGCTATCCTAGCGTACGGTATGTTTGCAGGTGTTTATTTACTTGCTGTTTCAAGGAGTCGCATGCCGCCATTTTAGCCGTTGAATACTGGAGCATTAATGCGTTTTACATCCCTGGCTTTAGCCTCGTTGGTCTTTTCTTTACCTGTTGCAGTATCAGTTCATGCGGGCGCATCGTATGAAGGGCCTGAGTCTGTTCCTATTTTTCATCCGTTGTGTTTGAACGAGCTAAAAACTCAGGAAGAAGAGGGCGGTGCGTTTGATATGGATGCATGCTCTGAAAAGTATAAAGACATCACCGTTAAGCAAACTCCAGATGGTGGCTACTATGCAAGGCGCCCGGTAGATGAGCTGGGCCAGTCTCAAGGTTATGTAGTTTACCAGCCCGTGGGTACGCTAGATAAAGCGATGGAGCTATTGCTGGTACATGATAGGCAAGGTCAAAAAGGCACAGATGCTTCCGTTTATGTCATTGGGCGTTTGCCACATATAGGGGCAGGTACGCGCGATTTTATCACCAGTATTGGTGAAAGTGGCGACCGTTGTAATGGTGGAATACAGTCGGCGCGCTTAGTGTCAGAAGCTATTTTAGAGGTGGATATAAACGTTAATCCTGCAACGTTAATGGCACTAGATACGCTCGGTTCTACACTCGACTTAGCTACCACACAAAAGGTCAGTAAGGATGCGAGCATCCAAAGTTTAAGCCTTAAACCAAAGAGCAAGCTAGATGATAGGCCAACGACCTGTATCGGCACTGTCACTAAAACTTATGACTTATTAAACGATAAAGAAAGCTTCGCTTGGGTGCATTTCATTAAAGAGAATACGCGTGTAGCGCTGGACCCTTACCAGCAATGTTTTGATGCTCTAGTCGCTGATTTTGTTAAGCCGCCGCAAACTATTAATATGCAAGACTTTGAGTTGTTCTCTCGTTTGTTTAATAGTGAATGTTCAAATTAAAAATAAATTAACTCTTTTAAAAACAGAGTATTAAAGAGATGACTTGTGAAAATACTGCATACATCGGATTGGCATATTGGGCGACAGTTTCATAACGTTTCTCTGCTTGAAGATCAGCGCCACGTACTAAACCAAATAGTTGATATTGCCGACCAGCAGCAAGTGGATGTGTTGCTGATCGCGGGCGATATATATGACCGTTCTGTTCCTCCATCGCAAGCGGTTGCTTTGCTAGATGATGTTTTGGATCGAGTTAATCAATTAAAAATTCCGGTCATTATGATTAGTGGTAATCATGATGGTGCGGCGCGTTTGAGTTTTGCTTCTTCTCAATTGGCGCAAACTGGTGTGCATATATTGGCAGATCTTGAGCAAATTGCTCAGCCCGTTACGCTGCAAGATAAGCATGGTGATGTTGCTTTTTTTGGGGTTCCCTATGCTGACCCTGTTTCAGTAAGGCATGTGCTTGGAGTGGAAGCGAGTACGCATGATGAAGCGATGGCGCATGTTGTGGCTTCTATACAGTCCTGTATTCCCGCCAATACACGCACTGTATTGCTGAGCCATTGCTTTATTGATGGTGGTGAGGAGTCCGAATCAGAACGCCCTTTGTCGATAGGTGGGGCTGAGCGAATCTCTTATAAACATTTCGCCTCTTTTGGTTATGTCGCATTAGGGCATTTACATGGCCGCCAATACAAAGGTGCCGACACCATTCGTTATTCAGGCTCGATCCTTAAATATTCTTTTTCTGAAGAGAAACAAATCAAGTCGGTAACCCTGGTTGAGATGGGGAGTCAGGGTGTTGATGAAGTCACGCAGATTCCTTTGCAGCCAATAAGAGACATGCGCACTATTACCGGTGAATTGAGTGAAATTCTTGTGCAAGGCAAGAGTGACCCTAAAAAAGATGACTACTTGCAAATACGCTTAACCGATAAACAAGCGATATTGGATGTGATGGGTAAATTGCGCGATGTTTATCCTAACGTGCTGCATATTGAGCGCCCCGGCCTGATGGCTGCTAATCCGCAGCAAAGTACCCGTCGTGATCAGCTCAAAAAAGGCGAGTTCTCCATGTTTAGTGATTTTTTTGAGCAGGTTAATGGGGAGTCACTGACTAAAGAGCAGCAAGCTTATGTATCGCAAACTCTCACTGATCTGCATGATAAAGATCTACTGCAAAAGGTGTTGTAACAGATGCATCCATTAACGTTACAGATGTGTGCTTTTGGTCCTTTTGCGGCAGAAGAAAATATCGATTTTTCGCGCTTAGGAGATAAACCGCTTTTTTTGATCAATGGTCCAACGGGGTCAGGAAAAACCACCTTACTAGACGCAATCTGCTTCGCCTTGTATGGCAAAACCACGGGTGATGAGCGCGAAGGAGCGCAGATGCGCTCAGATCTCGCGCAACCAAGCCTGCTAACGGAGGTGACATTTACCTTTGAATTAACCGGTAAATGTTATCGGATCCGACGTATTCCAGAACAGGCGCGCCCAAAAGCGAGAGGAGATGGATTTACTCAGCAGTCAGCAGAAGCCCAGCTATGGTCATTGGCAGATGATGGCACGCCAGAAAAGTTGATTGTCAGCAATAAAGTAACGGAAGCCACCCGTGAAATTGAGCAGCTGCTAGGCATGAATGCCGATCAGTTTCGCCAGGTGATGGTATTGCCTCAAGGTAAGTTTCGCCAGTTACTAACGGCGGATTCAAAAGATAGAGAGCATATTTTTAGTCAGTTGTTTCAGACGCAAATTTACAAACGCCTAGAAGATGAATTGAAAAACCGCTCTGCTGAAGTGCGGCGTGAAGTTGATTCTCTCAATAAGCAAAAAGCTACGCTGTTGGGCCAAACAGGATTAGAGAGTCTTGAAGCACTCACTGAAAAGCTTCAGCATGCTTCGGATGAAACGCAAAAACTTAAACAGGTTTACGACCTGCAGCTTGAAGAGCGGGTAAAAGCGTTACGTGAGAAAGATCAGGCCGTAGAGTTAATTTCACGTTTTACACAGTTGGATAGCTTGATTGCTGAGCAGCAAGTGTTGGCAAAGCAGCAAAACGCTATTGATCAACAATCTTCGCAGTTGCAATGCCATAGTGAGGCGCAACAAATTGCTCCTGATTTTGAGCGCTATGAATCCTCTACAGCGATACATGTAAAACATGCTGAACGCTTTAAAACAGAAACAGAAAAGCTCAAGCTATTTGAGCAGTCTTTGCACGCAATATCTATTGAGCATGCACAGTCACCTGCGTTAAAGCAGCAGCTGGATGATCATAAAGCGCAGCTGCAGGTTTTATTGGGGTATCAGTCTCGCGTTCAGAAACTGCAAAGCTTAAAAAATAACCATGTTGCTGCTATTAATGCTTCGTCAAAAACAGAGGCTGCACTGGGGCTTGCGAAGCAGCTACACGGTGCTAATCAAAAGAATATTGACGAAACTGAGCAATCCATTGCGCAATTAAGATTGTCTATACAGCAATCTGATGGGCTTTCACTTACGTTGCAAAGTTACTCTGGGCAGTTAGAGAAAAAGAAGAAAGTTGAGCAGCTACAACGCCAAAAAATCACGCTTGAAACAACCCTTCATACTTCTGGGCAAAAAGGCGGGGCACTAAAAGCATTAGCTGATGAGAAGGAAAAAGTAGCAAACACTATCGAGCGAGATTGGCATCTAGCGCAAGCTGCCATTTTGGCGATGACATTGGACGATGAAGCGCCTTGTCCTGTGTGCGGTAGTATTGATCATCCTTCACCTGCGCATTCAGAAGTTCCACCACCCACTCAAGCAATGGTTGAACAGGTAAGAAAGCAGTTTCAGGAAGCCAGTGATTTACTCAATGCTGAGCGAGAAAATTATCGCTCAATTAAAACAGAAATATCCCGCTTGTCTTTAGAAATTTCTGACATCGATAAAGATCTGAATCAAGCGCTAGGTGAAGCATCGCATGCATCGTTACAAGAGATGCAGTCGCACTTTTCTGTGCTTAAGAAGCGCTGGGATGATTTGCAAGCTAAACAAGATGTTTTGAGAAAAGCGGAGCAAACATTAAGCGGCCATAAAAATGCGCAGTTGCCGTTGTTAAGTTCAATGGATGAAGCGCAGAACGCTTGGAATGCTGCCAGCCAGCTTGTAGCGCAAGAGCTCAAAGCCTACCAAATAGCAGAGCAAGAGCTGCCTGAAGCATACCGCTCACTAGATGTGCTAGATGCGGGCATCACACAGCAACGAGATACCGTTAATAGTTGTGAGCAGCAGTTGAGCCGCCTACAAATGCGTTATGACACGGCAAAAGAGCAACATGATTCTGCTGGTGCTGCGTTAGGTGTTCTTCAAGAGAATGTAGGACAAAGCCAGCAAACACTAGATGCAGCCAAAACTCAATGGCTAGCAAGCTTATTGGGGAGTGCCTTTGAGAGTGTAGAAGAGTTCAAGGAATCACTCCTTGATGCTGCAGTAAAAGACAGCCTTGTGCAGTGTATTGAAGGCTATAAAAAAGCGGTGCAACACAATCTAGGTGCATTGCAAAGCCAGCAGCAGGTATTAGGGGAGTCCGTCCGTCCTGATTTACAGCCGTATTTAGATAAAATTTCGGTTGAAGAAGAGGCATTACTTGCAGCTGAGCAGCAGTGGCGTTTGATGCACGATCAGCTAACGCTTTTACAAAATACGCAACAGCGAATAACCACATTAAATAAAGAGGGCTCTGCACTTGAAGCGCAATATGCGGTAGTAGGCACCTTGAGTGATGTAGCTAACGGGCAGACCGGTAACAAGGTTAGTTTACAACGCTTTGTGTTAAGCGTGCTGTTGGATGATGTGTTGATTGAAGCGAGCCATCGCTTGGCACTGATGAGTAAAGGCCGCTATCGATTACTTCGTAAAGAAGATCGTGCCAAAGGAAATAAGGCATCAGGGTTGGATCTAGAAGTTGAGGATGCTTACAGCGGGAGAGTGCGTGCAGTAGCAACGCTTTCTGGTGGAGAGAGCTTTATGGCCGCATTAGCATTGGCGCTAGGGTTATCTGATGTAGTGCAGGCTTATGCGGGTGGTATTCGTTTAGACACACTCTTTATTGATGAAGGCTTTGGTAGTCTTGATCCGGAATCGTTGGATTTAGCCATTCGCACACTGACTGATTTGCAAAAAAGTGGGCGAATGATAGGTATCATTTCCCACGTTGCTGAGCTTAAAGAACAAATACCTGCGCGTATTGATATTAAGGCATCAGAGTTAGGCAGCAAAATTGTTTGGCGTGATGCGGGTTAGCTGATGCCCGTTAGGTAAAGTTAAACGAGACTCATAGCGCGTGCGGTATCTAGCATGCGGTTTGAGAATCCCCATTCGTTATCGTACCAAGCAAATACTTTAATGAGCCCATCGCTAACAATGGATTGAGTACTATCAAAAATGCACGAAGCTGGGTTGTGGTTAAAGTCTACTGAAACTAGTGGTAACTCGTTGTAAGCAAGGATTCCTTGCAGTTGCCCTTGGCTGGCATCCTGCATCAGGTTATTGATCTCTTCAAGGCTGGTTTTATGGTTCGCAGTAAAACTGAGGTCAATCAAGGAGACATTAGCTGTAGGGACGCGTACCGCTAAGCCCGATAGCTTCCCTTTGAGTTCAGGTAAGACCAAACTGACGGCTTCGGCTGCCCCGGTGCGTGTCGGAATCATGGATAATGCTGCGGCTCTGGCGCGATAAATATCGTTAGTGTAAACGTCAGACAGGTGCTGGTCATTGGTGTAAGAGTGGATTGTGGTCATGATCCCTTGTTTGATACCAATATGCTGATTAAGCACTTGCGCCATCGGTGCCAAGCAGTTTGTTGTGCAAGAAGCATTGGATACTATGAGATGCTCTGCGGTTAATATTTCATGGTTTACACCATAAACAATGGTAGCGTCGGCATCTTTTCCTGGTGCCGAAATGAGCACTTTTTTAGCACCTTGTTTTAAGTGTATGGCAGCATTTTCTCGGGCAGTAAAACGGCCTGTACACTCGAAAACGATATCAATATCCAAGCCCCCCCAATTTAAGTTATGTGGGTCGCTTTCTTTTAATATTATAATTTCATCGTTATCGATAAACATTTTGTTTTCTGAAACTGAAACGGCGTGTTCAAAATGTCCATGTACAGAGTCGTATTCAGTTAAAAGAGCGCTCGCATCGGCATCGCCTAAATCATTAATAGCAACGATGGATAAATGCTCCTTGTGGTCGCCTTCATATAAGGCGCGCATGATATTTCTGCCGATACGTCCATAGCCGTTAATCGCTATTCGAATAGTCATATCAATACTCCTTAAATATGTGAACACTGTTTAAAGCATAGGCTAGATTTAAAAGAGGCGTAAATAGGAAGTCAAAAAGAATAAGTCCTCTAGTATTAATCAGTTACTATGCTTGTTTGCATAAAATCATTATCAGAACAATTTTGAGATAGCTAAATGGCAAATGAAATAGATGCACCAACAAAATCTGAAATGGCGCTTTTAGAGCCTTTTGCCGGGCTGTCGTTAGAACAAATCATAGTGCCTCATACGAAAGAGGAATTTGCTGCTGCCGCTAGCGATCTCGCTCGCTGTCAATTTATAGGGTTTGACACGGAATCGCGGCCAACGTTCCAAAAAGGGGAGGCTTCTCTGGGGCCGCATATTGTGCAGCTCACAACCTTAGAGACTGCCTATATATTTCAATTGCATAAGGTTGAGAGTCATAGGCATGTAACTGAATTAATGGAATCGACCAACGTGATAAAAGTAGGCTTTGGGTTGAAGTCGGATAAAAGCCACTTGCGTCGTAAGCTGGGTATAACGCCTAAGGCTATTTTGGATATGGATAGGGTCTTTAGGCAGCAAGGTTATCGTAAAGAGTTAGGTGTGAAGGCCGCCGTCGCTATCGTTTTTAACCGCAAGTTTCAAAAATCAAAATCGGTAACTATGTCGAATTGGGCCGCGCGGGAACTAAGGGATAATCAGCTTTTATATGCAGCGAATGATGCCTACACAGCACTTAAGCTGCTCAGTACATTGAATAAGCCGGTGGCAGCATTGCCGATCACTGATTTATAATTAAAAAGTGTTTCTTTGGCATGAAAAACAGAGTTAATACAGATATGATACGTATCAAACAATACGAACTGTGTATTATTTATGCCAAAAAAGTCAGATACCCGAGAAAAAGTTTTTGCCACAGCTGATCTCCTGTTACAAGAAGGTACGCGCCCGACACAACAAAATGTACGAGACCGTATTGGCAGCGGCAGTATTACAACTATCAATTCTGCATTAAATACTTGGTGGTCGACCTTATCGGACAGAATGAACCGAAAAGATCAGCATCCAGAGCTGCCAGAACCTGTCATTAGTGCAGCAAATAAGCTGTGGGATCAAGCGCTAGCTTATGCTCATCATTCTTTTAAGAATGAGAGGGATGAGGTCGCAGATATACTACACAGTCGTAAAGTTGAGAACCTAGAACAGCTAGAACAGTTAAGAGCTACGATTGACCAGCTACAGCAAAAAAATATGACCTTGCGTGCTCAAAGTGACTCCCTTAACGAGCAGTGTATGGACGCTCAGCAAAAATTGTTGGCGTCTGAGACTCTATTGATTCGAGCAACTGCTGAGCGAGACGAAATTAATCGAGAAAATAAACAGCTAAAAATAATTCAGCGTGATAATGCTTCTCTCGCGCCTAATACTTCTTTGGATAATAGTAATTCATTGCTTGATGCGAAAGTTGAAATAAAAGTTAACTTGATAAAAATCAATAATCTAGAGTCATCTCTTAAGAGTAAAGAAGAAGAGTGTATTGATCTTAAAGATCAGTTGTTGAGTAAAGAAAGGGCCGCAATGCAGCAACAACATCGCTTGGAGCTAGTCGTAGCCCAGCAAGATGCACGTTATGATGATGCACTAAAAGCACTAACTGATTGCAAAAATGAGCTATCTCTGGCAAAAAGTATGTCTTAATAATCAATTTCTTATATACGAATCTTGTCGGATAAATACTTCCAGGAAAACGCATGGATACTGATTTACAGTTAGAAGCGGATAACGAAACCATTAGAGCAGCTCTTTTATCGTGCTCTGAGGGCGACGCTGTTAATTGTTTATCTGAGGAAGTGTTCGCACAAGCAAAGCTGTTATTGGTTAAAGAAAAGATTACAGGTGTCAGTATTCAGTTACTTGGAGATGATGGTTATGTTATTCGCCAAGTAACGGGCAAACGTAGAAGTGAACTAGGGGCGGGAGAGTTTAACGACCGTCAGCTTGCCGTTATAAAAGCGTTGGAGAAAGTATTACGTCATTGCCAGCAAGAAGGTGTTAAATTGGTTGGATACAGTGATGAGCTGGTGGCTTATCCCGCCGGCTGTAAAGACCCAAATCAGGCGTCAGTTTATGCGTTAGATATTGATAGTAGTGAAGCATATACTGGCGCAGATTCGAATTCAGAATTGATGAAAATTTAAGCAGTGCTATACTGGGTTTCCCCTATATCGATATTAATTTTCTATCAGCAACCCATCAGTACATGTAAATAGGCGTTATGAAGACAGCAAAAGTACTACTCGTTGATGATCATGATATTGTGCGTGCAGGATTTAAGCAGTTGCTTGACTCTCATCCGCAAATTGAAATTATAGCCCAGGCTAACAATAGCCGAGAAGCCTTTAATACTTATAAGAAGACCTCACCAGATGTTGTTATTATGGACCTCTCGATGCCGAGTGATGCAGACTCTCCAGCTGCATCTGGTGCTCAGGGGGGGATTGAAGCGATTCAGAGAATCATCGAGCATGATGCGTTAGCAAAAGTCATTGTGCTGACTGTATGGGAGTCTAACCCTTATCCTAAAAGCTTGGTGAAGGTGGGTGTAAAAGGCTACTTAACAAAACGCTGTGCACCTGAAGAGCTGGTGAAGGCTGTTTTGGATGTGTACTTGGGCGGAACACATTTCTCTGAAAGCATCAAAGCGATCATTAATGATGGTGACGATGAAGAAATTAGCCCTGTTAAGTTACTCACCAAGCGAGAGTTTGAAATTTTCACCTTGTTAGCAGAGGGGCAGACAGCAACACAGATTGCTGAGTCTATATACTTGAGTCACAAAACGGTACATGCACACCGATCTAATATTATGCGTAAGCTATCACTCAGCAATAATTCAGAAATTGTGCATCTTGCAATACGACATGGCGTAGTTCTACCGTGATTATCAAAGAAGAAGATATTAACCCACTCGTTGATTCAGAGTTCTTTTGGTACAGCCTTCTTGAAGGTGACCAAATTGTTTTAGACGCCGATTATTACGAAGAGGGTAAGTTGATATTACGTAAAGGACTGGCCTATGAAGTTCTCGCCAAGACTGAGAAAGATGTCAGTGATATTGCTTTTATTGTACAGTCCGATGTGACTGATCAGCTTATTAGTGTGCATCCGTTTTTAGTAGGTAACTACCTGATTAGTCCCGTAAAATACCGGCTAAATTAACACCGACAGGAACAAATAATGATAACAATTTATGGTAGCCCAAAATCTAGCGCAGGGCGTTGTTTCTGGTGCCTAGAAGAGTCTGGCGTATCTTACGAAACAAAAACTATCGACTTTAAAGCGGGCGAGCATAAGTCTGAAGCGTTTTTGAAGATCAATCGCAACGGCAAAGTACCGGCACTTAAAGATGGCGACTTCACGATTTGGGAGTCGCTTGCCATTAATAACTATATTGCAGATGCATATAAGCCTGAGCTTCTAGGCACAACGGCACAAGAGCGTGGTTTAGTGAGCCAGTGGGGTATTTGGTCTGTAGCCGATTTACAAGTACCAATGATCGATGCTTTTATTCAGTTGGTATTTGTACCAGAGCCACATCGTAACGCAGATGTGATCGCTAAAGCTTTTGAAAAACTCCCTGTGATGCTTGCAAGCTTAGATGCAGAGCTAGAAGGCAACGACTTTTTGGTGGCTAATCGATTTACCTTGGCCGATTTAAATGTATCGTTTGTTGTGGGTATTTGTGATGATATAAAGTTTGACTTGAGTGCTTATAACAACATTAATCAGTGGCGCACTCGCATATCTGAGCGTGATGGCTTAAAGCGTTATAAGGCTTTGTGTAAATAAACGGGTTGCTCTGTTGCTTATGAAAGCCTGATATTTATATCGGGCTTTTTTATTTATCCGCTATTTTTTTATCTTCTGCTATTACACCTCTTATATATCACGCATAAACGCTGCTGCTGAACTAAACTGATCTTTAAACTAAATCGATTACATTGAACGTAGTCGTTCTTATGGCTTTATCTATGTGACGTGTTCATCGGATAGGCGAATAAAGAGAGAGAATAATGGAGTATAAAGGTAATAGCGTACTTCTCGTTGATGATGAGCAAGCGGTATTAAACGCATTAAAACGGTTGCTGCGGCCATTACGTTGCACAGTACTGTCAACGACCTCACCTATTGAGGCGTTAGATATGCTTAAGCAACAACCCGTTGATATCGTTATCAGTGATATGCGTATGCCAGAGATGGAAGGCGGGTGTTTTTTAGAGAAGGTATCAGAAAGACATCCTGACATCGAAAGAGTCGTGATGTCTGGCTATTCAGATACTCAAGCGACAATTGATGCGATTAATAAGGGTAAAATTAGTCGTTTCATGCTGAAACCTTGGGATGATGAACAAGTAAAAAAGGTGGTGAGCGATAGCTTTGAACTAGCCGCCATGAAGGCCGAAAATTTACGTCTTCAAGCAGAAACTGCACAAAATAATGCCGAGCTTGCGAAGCTTAACCAGTCCCTCGAAGCTAAAGTGCAAGAGCGTACACAGCAGCTCAAACTAACCAATGATCAACTCAAAGGCAGCTACCGTTCTGTTGTTAGAATGTTTTCTACACTAACGGCTCGCCGAATGGGTGTTAAGGTTTCAAGCCTTAATTTACAGCTTAACCAGTTGCTGGTGGGTATTGCTAAGCACTCAGGTATTGAAGGCGCAGACTTAAAGCAACTTTATTATGCTTGGCAATTAAGAAATATCGGAAAACTCAGTTTTTCTGATGAACTGATTAAAACACCCTACCTACAAATGAGCCCTAAACAGCAGCGAGAGTTTCACGGGCACCCTTTATTGGCGCAAGCGGCTTGTATGATGGTTAAGCCGCTCTATCCATCGGGGAAAGTAATTCTTCAATACAAAGAGTATTTAGATGGAAGTGGCTACCCAAAAGGTATTGCTGCTGAGCAAATCAGTATTAGCGCGCAAATTATATGCGTAATGAACGACTACGTTGAATTAACAACAGGGTTATATGACGAGAGACATTACAGTACCGCCGAAGCTGTTGCCTATCTGCAGACAAAAGCACCCGAGCGTTACAATCAGGACATTGTAGCGGCGTTACAAAAACTGATTCAGCTATTAGCTAAAAAAGGCGAATCTATATCAGATAGCTGTATTCAAAGTGGTGAGCTTACATTGGGAATGAAGCTCAGCCGGGATTTAATTAGTGAATCAGGAATTCTCTTGTTGAGTGCAGAGCAAGCGCTGGATGAGACAGCAATTGAGCGTATTCGTGAAATGGAATTCAACTTAAATGAAGTGTTCTCCATTTATGTTTCTAGTCAAAGCTAAGCCACTATAGCTGTTGCACGCTAAGGAAAGAGTCGAGTGAATAAGCAAGTACTGCTGGTTGACGATGAAGCATCTGTTCTCGCATCTTTAGGGCGTATATTGCGCAAGGCTGGTATTACTTATGTCTCTGCGCAATCAGGAGAGGAGGCACTGGGGTTAATTCAACAACATCAGATTCTTGTCGTGATTTCAGACTACAGAATGCCAGGCATGACGGGGACAGAACTTCTTGCCAAGATCGAGGCTCAATTCCCTACGACTACTCGAATTATCCTGAGCGCTCATGCTGACTTTGATACCGTACTCCAAGCAGTACATAGTGGTGTTGTACATAAATTCTTAGCTAAACCTTGGTCAAATGAAGAGTTCTTAGAGCACATTCAATCGGCTCTACTTGCACAGACAGGGCAGCAGGCATCCAACCAAACCAACGATTTTGCAACAGACAAAGAAGGCTCGAGTACGTTAATTGACGATGAGGGCTCTTTAAGCGTTAGCGAGAAGAAGCTCAATGTTGTTTTAGATACAGTGATAGACGGCATGATTACGATTAACCGTGCTGGAGTCATTCTGTCTGTCAATCGAGCGCTTGAAAGCGTTTTTGGTTATTCGGCAGTTGAGTTGCTAGGGCAGAATATTTCAAAGTTGATGCCTGAACCTTACCGAAGTCAGCATGATCACTACCTTTCTCACTATCAAGGGCAGGAGAAGGGGGGGATTGTTGGCAATCGACGCCGCCTTGTTGGCCTTCGCAAAAATGGTGAAGTTTTTCCTATCGAGCTCAGTGTTAATCGTATGCAGATAGAGGGCGAAACCCAATTTTTGGGAATGATTCGTGATATCAGCCGTCGAGTGAGTGCAGAAAGAGAAAACCAGTTGTTAATTGAGGCACTAGAAAGCAGCCAAGATGGTTTTGCATTATTTGGTGCGGGTGATAAATTAATTCGTTGGAATAGGCAGTTCAAAGCATTGTACCAATCGTGTAGTGGTGTGCTTAAAGAGGGGGTTACTTACCGAGAATTTTTTAAGAACTGCATTAAGCATGGCCTGTTTCCCGATGCTCAAGAAAACCCTACGGCATGGTTAGCCGAGAGGGAGGTTGCTCACCATAACTTGCCGATGGTAACAGAGCTGCAATTAGAGGCGGGTAAATGGATTGAAATTCATGAAACGCGTAGCGAAAATGGCTCGGTCATTGTTACTCATCTTGATATCACGGCCTTAAAACAAACGCAGCTTTCACTAGAAGGTGCAGTAAAAAGCGCGGAGCACGCAAATGCAGCGAGAGGGCGCTTTCTTGCCATGATGAGCCACGAGATCCGCACCCCGTTAAATGGTGTCTTGGGTTTATTGCAGCTCATGCAAGATACCTCACTAACAACAAAGCAAAAGCTATATATAGAAACAGCGGCAGAATCTGGTCAAAGCCTACTTACTATTATTTCTGATATTTTAGATTTCTCAAAAATCGAAGCTGACAAGCTAGTACTACAACCAGTGGATTGTGAGCTGCCCCGTTTGCTGAAAGAGCTGGGGCAGTTATTTCATCTACGCGTGGAAGAAAAATCAATACAATTACACTGTGAAATGGATGTAACACTACCTGAGTGGGTTAATGTTGATGCTCAGCGTTTACGGCAAGTGCTGCTCAACTTATTGGGTAATGCGATAAAATTTACTGACTATGGTGAAGTACGCTTAAGTTTAACGTTAACTCAGCAAAACCGAATTCACTTTTCGGTCAGCGATACCGGCATTGGTATTCCGCTCAGTGAACAGCAAAAAATATTCTCCGAGTTTAGTACCGTTAAGCAAACGAAAAGTGACAAGGTTTATGAAGGTACGGGTTTAGGGCTGGCGATCAGTTATAAACTCGTGAACTTAATGGGAGGCGAGCTAGAGTTTGGCAGCGAACCGGAGAAAGGCAGTCAATTTTGGTTTGAAATACCACTAATAGAATGTGCAGCTCCCATTCAATCACCTGATCGTGCAATCTACGCCGATAAACTGCAAGGCCATGTGTTATTGGTGGATGACAGTGCCACCAACCGCTTAGTTGCAAAAGCGATGTTGGAATCAGCCGGTGTAACCGTCACGACAGCTGAAGATGGTTATCAAGCGATTGAATTATACCCAACGGCTAAATTTGACCTTATCCTGATGGACATATCTATGCCGGGTATCGATGGCCTAGAGGCGACGGCTCAGCTTAAACAACTACCACAATGGATGAACACTCCGGTGATTGCGGTCACCGCCTATGCTATGCCAGAAGATGAGCTGAGGTTTTTGGCTAATGGCATGTCTGACTATGTTGAGAAGCCGCTTGATAAAAACCGCTTGTTGCAGGTCAGCGGTCGTTACTTACCTTCATCACGCAGTTCGATACAAGAAGTGAGTGAAGCCAATAATGCACTTGCAGCAAAAAGGGAACGTAAGCCTGATAATTTGCTCAGCCTTATGTTCGACCCAAAAAAAATAGAACAGCTTGTAAAAGATACCTCTGAAGATATTTTGCCAGAGCTTTGCAAGATCTTTATTAATGATGCATCTGAGCGCTTAGATGAGTTGCAACAAGATAATCTTGATGTAAACCTTGACCTGAACATGGTTGAGCGACAACTCCATACCCTCGGTAGTAGTGCCGCACTCTACGGCTTAATACGCTTCAGTGAACAGGCGCGCTTGCTAGAGCAGCAATGCTTAGCAGAGTGCTCAGTGACAGCAGAGCTAGCGGCATTTGTAATGCTTGGAAGAGAAAGTCTAGAACTCCTAGAGAAGCACATTCAAGCGAGATAGCTTCAGAGGTTACCACTTAATTACAAGGCGACTTGGCTAGGTAAATATCAATTTTATAAGCATGCTCATGCTTACTTCGTTACGTCTTCCGCCATTCAATTAAGTCGGCTCGTTAAAATATAACTGGAAATTACTTAATATATTAATTATATTAACTTAACATGTTATGTATTAATTGTTGAACGTAGATGAAATACAGACACCAACAAAAGAACAAAGCTTCAATTAATAGAGCTTTGCAATGATGGAAGGGCTGTCATGTTAACTCCCCAACAGATTCAGAATGCAGCAGATCGTCTTTATAACGCGGAGAAACAGCGCCAACAGATTCCCGCGCTCACACTAGAGTATCCAGATATGACAATGGATGACTCTTATAAGATTCAAAAAGCATGGGTGGATCGCAAGATCGCTGAAGGGGCCTCTATAAAAGGCTACAAGATTGGCCTGACATCACGTGCCATGCAAATGGCCGTTAATATTGACCAGCCTGATTACGGTGTGCTGCTTGACGATATGTTCTTTGAAGATGGCGCGCAGATAAAAGCATCCGACTTTTTAGATCCACGCATCGAAGTTGAATTAGCCTTTGTCCTAAAAGATCGCTTAGAAGGCGACAATGTCACGATTTTTGATGTACTCAATGCCACTGATTATGTGGTTCCTGCCATCGAGTTAATCGCTGCGCGTTGTCACCGTACGGACCCTGATACGGGTTACACCCGTAAAGTATTGGATACCATTTCTGACAATGCGGCTAATGCCGGCATTATTCTTGGCGGACGCCCTGTAAAACCTATGGATATCGATCTGCGTTGGGCGGGAGCCTTATTGTATCTAAACGGCCAGATTGAAGAGACAGGTATTGCGGCTGGCGTATTGGGTCATCCTGCAAATGGTATCTGCTGGGTATGTAAGCGTTTTGCACCGCACGGTGTAGCGCTAGAGCCAGGCCAGGTTGTATTGGCAGGTTCGTTTACGCGTCCGATTCCAGTGAAAGCGGGAGATACGATTCATGCAGATTACGGCCCATTGGGCGGTATCTCCGTGAAGTTTGTTTAAGTGCGCTATGTACTGCATGTGTTGATTAACCAAGCATAGATAGAGATGAACGTGATGGAACTTCCAGTAAACAAATTTAAAAAAGCATTACAGGGCGATGAAACTCAGTGGGGCTTGTGGTTGGGGCTGCCGGATGCATCGTGTGCAGAGATAGTGGCAGGTTCTGGATTTGATTGGTTGCTGATCGACAGTGAGCATGCGCCTTTTGAGCTGGACTCAATCATGCGTCATCTTCAAGCGATCGCACCTTATGGCGTGCCTGCCATTGTGCGCCCAGAAGAGGGCCGTACAGCGTTACTAAAACGCTTGTTGGATATAGGTGCGCAGACCTTACTTATTCCGATGTGCGATACCGCCGAACAAGCCAAAGAGTTGGTCAAAGCCGTGAAATATCCGCCACAAGGTATCCGTGGTTTAGGAAGCTCTTTAGCGCGGGGAGCTAATTGGAACCGTGTTCCGGGCTACCTTCAAAAAGCCAATGATGAGATCTGCCTGATTGTGCAGGTAGAAACCGTAACCGCGATGAAAAACTTGAAAGAGATTGCCGCGGTTGAGGGTGTTGATGCTGTTTTTATCGGGCCTTCTGATCTATCGGCTTCAATGGGGCATATCGGTAACCCCGATCATCCAGAAGTGGTTGCCGCTATCGAGAATGGTTTACAGATTATCAATGATGCGGGTAAGGCGGGTGGTCTGCTGTGTATTAATCCAGCCAAAGCTCATGACTATGTTGAGAAGGGCGCTAAATTTGTTGGCATTGGAGTGGACACTCTATTGCTAGGTAATGCTGCAAAACAGTTGGCTGAAAGCTTTAAGTCGGGCGCTAATAAAGCAGACTCAAGCCAATCTAGCGGTTACTAACGGTATTTTCACAGATTACTTTTATAGGTTTTAAATCATGACAAACAATCCAATCGTTAAAGGTAAGTTGGTGTGTGTTGCGCTGAACGATGCGAGTCAGTTCGAAGCGATGCAGGCTGAATTTAATGAAGCACCTTATAAAAGTGCGCCAACTCAGCCAGTGCTTTACTTTAAGCCTCACAACACCTGGAGCACAGAAGGCGCGACTGTCGAATGGGCAGTGAGCGAAGGCCAGGCCGCTGATAGTATGGTTGTTGGTGCATCGTTGGCGGTTGTCTTTGGTAAAGAGTGTTGCCGTGTAAGCCAGGAAGAAGCGCTTAGCTATGTAGGCGGTTACTCTCTTGTTCATGATTTCTCTCTGCCTGAGCTGACGTACTACCGACCTGATATTAAAGGTAAGTGTCTTGATGGGAGTGCACCGACCGGCTCTGTTGTTGTACCTGCTTGTGATGTGGCAGATCCGCAAGCCCTGACAGTTGTAACCCAAGTTAATGGCGAGACTGTTAGCGAAATGCCTGTGTCTAATATGGTTCGCAGTGTTGCAGAACTTATCTCTACGATCTCTTACATCATGACGTTGCAACCGGGCGATGTGATCGCTGTAGGCTTTCCTGGCCAGCGTGCGCCAATCAAACAAGGTGACAAAGTAAGCTCTGCTATTGCAGGTGTAATCGAATTGAACAACGTCGCCGGCCGAGCTTAAGGGGAGAGAACGATGAAACATGCACGCGTATTATTTACAGGTGCCGGGCCACTTAACGGCCAAGAACTAGACGTAACAGTAGAAGACTCTTTTGCAACAACAGGCCAGCTTAAATCAAAAACTGATGGCCAGTTGATTAACGAATCAGATGTAAAGTGGTTAAGCCCAATTAAAGAGCCGGGCACTATTTTTGCGCTAGGGCTTAACTATGCTGACCATGCTCGCGAGCTAGCGTTTGAGCCACCAAAAGAGCCGCTAGTGTTCCTTAAGGGCGCTAATACGCTGACCGGGCATAAGCAGAACGCATATCGCCCCGATAATATTAAATTCCAGCACTATGAGTGCGAGCTGGTCGCCGTGATCGGTAAAGAAGGTAAAAACATCTCTCGTGAAGATGCGATGGATTACATCGCCGGTTATACCGTCTGTAACGATTTTGCGATCCGAGATTACCTAGAAAACTATTACCGTCCTAACCTACGTGTAAAAAGCCGTGACTCTTTGTTACCGGTTGGCCCATGGATCATTGATAAAGATGACGTAGGTGATATCTCAAGCCTGAAAGTAACAACCCATGTTAATGGCGAGTTAACTCAGGATGGAACCACAGCGGATATTATTTTTGATGTGCCATTCCTTGTTGAATACCTCAGCAAAATCATGACCCTAAAACCGGGCGACATGATAGCAACAGGTACTCCAGAAGGCCTAAAAGATATGCAGCCCGGCGACAAAGTGGTTTGTGAAATTGAAAAAATTGGTGCACTAGAAACATACATTGTTTCTGAGCAAGAATTTTACGGCGACAAATACTAAAACGAGCTAGGAGAGAAGAAATGAGCGAACAACTGCAACAAAACATCGCTAAAGCTGAAGGCTACTTAGCTCGTTTTAAAGAGAATACGCTGGGCCATTATATCAACGGCGAATGGACGTTAGGTACAGAGAGCAACACGTTTGATAACAGCACACCAACGGACCAGAGCTTTTTAGGTAAAGTGGTGCAGGGCAGTGCAGCCGATGTAAACGCTGCATGTGAAGCGGCAGCAGCGGCAGCAGCAGATTGGGCAGCGATGCCGGGCGCAGCACGTAAGAAAATCTTGCACAAACTAGGCGATGAGCTTGAAAAGCGTTCAGAAGAGATAGCCATGGTTGAGTCTATGGATTGCGGCCAGCCCATACGCTTTATGCGCCAAGCGGCGGTACGCGGTGCTGCTAACTTTCGCTTTTTTGCTGATAAAGCACCGGAAGCACGTAATGGTTTATCGCTTCATCAAGACCAACACACTAACTATACCGTGCGTAACCCCATTGGCCCTGTGGCGGTTATCACACCGTGGAACACGCCTTTCATGTTATCGACATGGAAGATTGCCCCAGCCCTTGCAGCAGGCTGTACCGTGGTACATAAACCGGCAGAGCTTAGCCCACTAACAGCTTCTATTTTGGCTGAATGTGCAGAAGCGGCAGGCTTGCCAAAAGGTGTGTGGAACATGGTGAATGGTTTCGGCACCGTGGTAGGTAAAGCACTAACAGAGCATCCTGCTATTAAAGCAGTAGCGCTAGTAGGTGACTCTGCCACAGGTAAAAAAATCCAAGCGCAAACGGCTAGTACGCTTAAACGTTTGCACCTAGAGCTGGGTGGAAAAAACCCCGTTATCGTATTTGATGATGCTGATTTTGACCGTGCGCTAGATGCTGTTGTGTTTATGATTTACAGCCTAAACGGCCAGCGCTGCACCAGCTCAAGTCGTTTATTGGTGCAAAGTGGCATTAAAGACAAGTTCTTAACGGCGCTTAAAGCACGCGTTGCCAACCTTAAAGTAGGCCACTCACTAGACCCTGCAACGGAAGTTGGCCCTCTAGTGCATACCGGCCATTACGACAAAGTAACAAGCTACTTTGATATCGCAAAACAAGATGGAGCAACGGTTGCTGTCGGTGGTAAGTCTCTACGCGATGAGATGGGCCCAGGTAACTATGTGACGCCAACCTTGTTTGTAGAAGCCAAAAATAGCATGCGTATTGCGCAAGAAGAGATTTTTGGCCCTGTGCTAACAGCGATTGAGTTTGATACCGAAGAGCAGGCTATTGCCTTAGCGAATGACACTATCTATGGCCTTGCCGGTTATATTTGGACAAGCAACACAGGCTGCGCAATGCGTATGGCTGATAAAGTCGAAGCGGGTATGTTGTGGGTTAACTCTGAAAACAACCGTAACCTGCCATCACCGTTTGGTGGTGTGAAAATGTCGGGTATTGGCCGAGATGGTGGCGATTGGAGTTTTGACTTTTACATGGAAACCAAAAACGTGTGTATCGCACATGATCTGCACAGCGTACCTGTACTAGGGCGTTAAAGCTGAATATTGAGTTCTGAATAGCTATCGCAAGATAGCTTTATAACCACAGCGGGTATTTGTAACCCTGCTGTGGTTTTTGTTTTTGATAGCTTACAAAATTAATTATTTTGTTTTTAACAACTTGCTAGTACTCTTTAAAACGGTTCTTCGACAATTTCTTCTAAGTGTTCTTGCGTAAAATCAGTTTCATATGCTTTATCGCCAGCAACCTGTTTCAAAAAGTTAACTATGCTCTTATCTTCATCATCAATATTTAAAGTTTGCGCGAATTCATATGCTGACAATGGCTTGCCTTTATCAGGATCGTGAGAGTAGTCGTGACTGTGTTCAAAATTTCTCACTGATACGTATCGTTTGACCGATGCACCTGTAAATTTTGCGGTTACCATTGCATCCCAGATTCTTGAGTTTAATGTCCAAGCACTATTAGCTTTGGGATCACCATTTTTCTTCAATCTGCGCTCACCATCTGTATACAGATACCTTTCATCTGAATCATGTATTACGTGTTGGTTAATTCTAAAGTGGCTGAGCACTTCAATAAAAAAAGGAATATTGTTCTTTGTTCCTGTATTTAAAACAAACAAATCACTGTCCGGATAATGTTCATAAATTAAACCTCTAAGAACGATTGCTTCAGTATCACCTTCGACCAAGATAACTTCATCAGAGAAAAATGTTTCACAGATATGAGGATTAAAGCGGTTAAGCATTAATACTTTATCTTTGGTTTCTTCATCTTTGGAAAAGACATTATCACCAGCTTGATAGATGATAGTTTCACCGTTTTCTTTTTTAACAAATCGAGCTAATGAAGTATGTTCTCTGCTCATGTCTATTAGTTGAGGATCATGAGATACACAAATTATTTGATAATCATCTTGTTCAGCAATCTGATATAGCGTATTTCTAAACTTCCGTTTATTACTTGGATGCAGATATAACTCAGGCTCTTCGAATAAAATAATATGTTTTTCACCATCTTTAGTGTCTTTGAATAATGACAGTATATTAATAATTGCTTGCCTAATTAATCCGTGACCATGTAAATCAAATTGTCTATCCACTATAGATGGAGGTGAATCTCCATCTATTAGTTCTTCAGCTGCTGCAACAGCTTCAGCTAACCGAACTTCATCATCTTTTTTTTCACCAATGGTGATGCTAAAGTCTTTTTCAAAAGCTTTACTTAAATCAGCTTCTTTGTATGGTGTAGATTGGATATTTAACTGTAGATCAGGAAAGGTCTCTCCAAAATAACGGTTAGCTTTTTGACTTATTTCGCCGAGGTAACCTTCATTCTCAACTTTCTCTTGAAGTGATTTAATTGCTGTAAGTGCGTTACCGTATTCTTCTTTATGATTTTTTCTTAGTTCCTTCAGAAGCTTATTTTTTATTTCCTTCTCAAGCCAGTCGGTTAAAGACTTAACACTCGGCATTGCTTCAATATAAATAATATTAGGTGTCGCATTTGTGAGTATGGGTTCTAATCCACCAAAACCACCTGTAATGAAATCTCCCTCTTCAATACTATAAGTCATTTTGGTAGCAACTGTATCAACTCCAGACCATACTTTTCGAAATCTAACTAAACTATCGAGATCTACCCACTTGTCCAAGCCTTTTCTAGCAAAATTATCCACATCAGTAGCTTCTTTAAGAAAAGTAGCCTCAATTACTATTTTCTTAGTCACATCTTGTTCATTGAAATCAGTTATTAGAGATTTTTGAGTAGGTGCTGTAAAATAGCGGTATGCATGTAGTACGCTAGACTTTCCAATATTATTTTTCCCGAATATAAAAACTATATTATTATCTTTAAATTCGATTATATTTTCTTCACCATTTATAGCTCGGAAATTGTTTATTTTTAAGGAAACAAGTTTCATATAATATCCTTATACTTGAAATTGACGAAAATTTAGATAGGGTGCTAACGCCGAGTTTTTGAGCATCCTAATTGACGTGCTTGTTAGAGCTATCATGACCTGAGATTCCATGCTCCGCCCTAATTCTTTTATGCCGTAGTTTCAATGCGACCTGCATAGCTGTCATTACAAGCATTACTGAGACCAGAATAAGCAGCATAGGGAAAATAGTTTCTGTTACTTTTCCAAATAGTGAGGAGGGCTCAAAGCTACTTTTTATGAAGGAAAACATCGTCGCAAATGCAGCGATAGTACCTAGTGTCATCGACAATAAGCTCGTCATCTTTTCTTTGTACTCAACCCGTGCGACAAACACCTCTCTATCCTCTGCTTGAAGTTTAGTTTCTTCTAACACATCTGGAATCAGTGTTTTCAACGACTCGCAGTACTCCTTTTTTGCAATAGAGGAAATAAAGCTAGAATCCATGATTTCTTTTATTAGCTCTTCTACTATTTGAGTAGTACCGTGTAACCTTTCTGGCTCTAATTTGTATTTTCTAGCTGTAGCATTCTTCAAAGCATCTATAACTTCAGCAGACGGGAGACTATCTTCTGATATATCTGGTCGAATTGCGTAGAGAATCTCTTTGTTTCCCGCCGAAATATTTATTGCTAGTTCTCGAAGGTCTTTCTTGGAAAAAAGCGCCCGTGTTAGCCAAGCTACTATAAGTCCACTGAGAACACCGCCCCCAATTCCGATTACCCATCCGTTGTTTAGCAAATCTTCCATAGTTATTCTCTTAATGTGTTCTACCGCCGCCGTAACGGGCCGAAGCTGAGTAGGTCCGAGCACAACATAGTTGGGCTGAATGTTGGCGGCTTTGTTAGGGGGTTACTGATAACCACAGTGATTCAATGAGTTTTTCATGCGGCGGGTAAGGTTGTTTATCTCGTCATCCATACTAGATACTCTGGAATTGTATTCTTCTACTTTCCAGTTGTAATTATTTCTACGACTTTCACAGCCGTCTTGCATTAAGTCATATATTTCCGGGTAGTTTAGGCAGTTTTCATAGTCATTTTTCAAGCTGTCTAGAGACGATTTAATTGACTGTATGTCAGACGCAACACTCCCTGCACTCCTAGCTTGCCTGCTTACTCTGGTTAACTCGCTCTCGCATGAATACCAATCTACCGCCAGCGACTGATTACTTAACAGGAATAACAAGATTGGTGTAATGAATTTATATGTCATCGCAATTCCTTTTGATACCTCACATTTTTATGCACGTAAACGCGCAGACTGCTTAAAGCGCATTACTGTGGAGAGGATTGATAAATAAAGATTATTTGACTGCATCTGTCATTTTCCTCCGTTGAAAATAAGCATGTGCTTTTGATGATATTAGCTTGCGTAGTATCTTACCTGCGCTCTTCCTTATCTATTTGATAGTGCACAACTTCCTTCTAAAATGCCAGCACAAACCCTGCATAAATGAGAGGCCATTAGTGGCAAAACAGGTACGTAATCAGAGCAAGTGAAAATACACGGTATAAACGCCCATAAAATCGAGCTTGTACCACAGCTTATTTAAGGTGCCAAAAAGCAACGGCCAATCAGCCCAACTCAAAAACTACTTAGCTTGTTAAGTAAATTGAATTACTGTATATCTTATAATTTTCACAGGGTCGGTATTGCCCATAACGTTAGAAGAGATTGCTATGACATTTGAACTTAAAGATTCTTCTTTGTTAAAAGCTCAAGCTTTTATTAATGGCGAGTGGGTAACCGGTGATAAAGGCGAGACTTTTGCGGTAACCGATCCGGCCACTGGCGAGAAATAGCAGATGTAGCCAGTGTGGGTGCTGTTGAAACAAAGCGCGCAATAGAAGCGGCACTCTAAGAGTAATAAACGGTTCGATAGTTTTTTTGATAAACACTGTCTGTTCAAAAACTTAATTTGGCATCAGATAGATTGGTTTTCACTAATGAGCGTATCAGCTCTGCTAATTCCCTGTAAAAACTACGGTTTGGTGAGTTCTGTCGCCATGCCAGTACATGGGTGCGGTACAGATTCAGGTTTTCAATATCCCTGACGATCAACCCTTGGGGTTGGTGAATTTCAGAATAGATATAAAGCGAGGGTAAGAAAGTTAATCCCATCTGCATGATCACCATTTGCCGCAGGGCATCCAGGCTACTACCCTCGTAATCCCTGGCAATAGTAGCACCCAGTTCGGAACACAGAAGTTCCATCTGCTGGTAGCTACTGTACTGTTTTTCCAGTGTCAGTATGTTCTGACCATTCAGATGATGGGATCTGACTCTTTCCAGCTTAGCCAGTGGATGATCTTCTGGTGTAATCAGTTTAAGTGGTTCATCGAATAGTACCTCAGTGGTCAGGCGAGGGTTGCTAAATGGGCGTGGAATCAGTACCAAGTCCAGTCGCCCCTCAAGCAGGTCAAGCTCTAATGCTTTAGGTGTGTTCTCCCTTACAAAGAGTTTAAGGGATGCATAGGTTTGATGTAATCCCGGTAAAATATGCGGCAGGAGGTAGGGGCCGACGGTGGGTGATACCCCCATACGGAAGATACCTCCAGGTCCATGATTAATCATCGCAGCCTGATCCAGAAGGCCATTCATTTCCTCAAGAACCTGACGGGCGTTTGCCAGTAAATCTCTGCCTGCCGGGGTTAGGGTAGCCCCGCTGCGGCTACGTTCAATTAAGGTCAGATTTAAGGATTTTTCCAGGTTATAGATCTGAGCTGTCAGAGTTGGCTGACTGATTTTCAGTTGCTCTGCAGCGCTACGGAAAGTAGTGGATTCGGCCAGGCGAACAAAGTATTCCAGCTGTTTTATCGTCGGTTTTTCCAGAGCCATAATTGTAAATCCTCAGGAGTGAAATATCACATTGATAGGATTATCCTATCAATAAAATTAAATAATCTCTATTGAGCTATCAGCTGTAGCATCGCAATATTAAACCCAATATTTGCTCTGGGATTATGAAAAAGTCGCAATGGATAAAAGATTAAAGGCCTTCTGAAGTTCCAGAGAGCATTTTTCACGAATGATAAAAGCCTGTTTCGCTGGTAGTCACTGATAGTGAACTGTCATTAAAAAGGGGCGCCTGAAGGCCTTTAAGGTCGGTTACCCTTACTGGACAAAACAAGAAAAGTTTCGGGAATAAAGTGGAGCGATATTACATGCATATTGTTAAGTGGGCGGTAGTACTTTCAATATTCTGGTTGTTGCTTTCCGGCTTCATCGAACCGTTATTACTGAGTTTCGGTGTCATATCCGTGGTTATCGTGCTGTTCATCTTAAAGCGTATGGATAGAGCCGAAAACGAGCCCGGGCAGATCGGTACAAGTATTCGACTGATCCGGTATACCCCCTGGCTGATCGGGCAGGTTTTCAGTTCTGCTATCCATGTCACGAAACTGATCTGGGGCTCACCTGATAAGGTTTCGCCTGCCATCGCTAAAATCAACGTAAAAGACGTTCCTGCAAGCAGCCGTGTGCTTTATGCAAACTCAATAACCCTGACTCCAGGCACATTGAGTGTGGACCTGGATGAGAATGAAGTGACCGTTCATGCTCTCCACAGATCGTCAATCGAAGAACTGCAAGAAGGTCAGATGGAAAAGAAAATTACCGGTATCTGGGGCGAAAACAAATGACGGATATTCTGGCAGCAGCCTGCATAGCTATTCTGGTGGTCATGGCAATCGCGCTGGCCAGAGCATTTAAGGCACCTACGGTTTACGACCGGGTACTTGGCGTAAATATGTTCGGCACCAAGACCGTTCTGTTTATCGCCGCTAGCGGATTTCTGATGGGCCGACCAGATTTTCTGGATATCGCCATAGTCTACGCGTTGATTAATTTTATTGGGATGGTCGCGGTACTTCGATTCTTCGAATATACCTCACCCATTGAATAACAACTGAGTATAAGTGATAAGCCATGGATTTCCTGGATATTGTCAGCAGCATACTGCTTCTCGCAGGGGTGTTTTTTGGATTGAGCGGCGCTGTCGGGCTGTTCCGGTTCCCGGATTTTTTTACCCGGATACATGCAGCCAGTGTTACTGATTCCATCGCCGCTATCCTGATTATCGGCGGTTTGTTGTTACAAACCTCATTTGATCTGAATACGGCTAAGCTCGTGTTTATTCTTCTGTTTCTGCTGGTTACCAGCCCGACGGCTTCTCATGCCCTGGCAAAATCTGCCCGTCATGGTGGACTACTGACGTTGGCAGAATCCAGCCCGCAAGATAAACAGGAGAGTGCTAAGTAATGGCTGAGTTTATTGATTTGGTGTTGCTGGCAATGCTGGCAATGCTGGCACTCACCGCCTTACGGATCATCTTCTTAAAAGACCTGTTTGCCGTGGTAATGTTGTTCGGTATCTACAGTTTCCTGTCCGCTTTGATATTTCTGAACCTTGATGCGGTTGACGTTGCCTTTACTGAAGCTTCAGTTGGTGCGGGTATCTCTACCGTTCTGATGCTTGTAACCCTGGCGATGACTGGCCGCAAAGAGAAACAGAGTACGCACTCCTCGCTATTGCCGCTATTTGTTGTTCTGGTTACGGGTGCTGCGTTAATTTATGGCACCCTCGATATGCCTCCTTTCGGACATCCCGACAATCCAGTGCATCAACATGTTGCACCTCGTTATATTGAGGAATCCCCGAAAGAAGTTGGCTTACCTAATATGGTTACATCGGTGTTAGCGAGTTACCGCGGCTTCGATACGCTGGGTGAAACGGTCGTAGTATTTTCTGCTGTCATTGGTGTTCTCTCACTGTTGGGAGTAAGACGTAAGAAGAAAAAAGACCTTGAATCGGGTTTGGAAACTCACAGGGTTCTGCATGTGGTTGCTAAAAACATTATTCCTCTGGTGATCCTCTTTGCCTTATACGTACAGTTCCATGGAGATTTCGGCCCGGGCGGAGGTTTCCAGGCCGGTGTAATTGCAGCTGCTGCATTTATTCTATATGCCCTCGTCCTCGGACTACCTAAGGCGTTTGCCGTGGTAGGGCCCAGATTCTTACAGTGGATGGCCGCTGCAGGTGTATTGCTCTATGCCAGTGTTGGTCTGTATAGCATGTACAAGGGCGGTCAATTCCTTGATTACAACCAACTCGCCGCAGACCCGATAGCTGGTCAGCACTACGGCATCATCATTATTGAGCTGGGTGTCGGTATTACAGTGTTTGCGGTCATGCTGAATATTTTCTATGCCTTTGGCAGTCAGGCTGAGAGGTCAAACGTCCAATGAGCTTTATTCTCGATTACTACAACTACTGGATCGTCGTCTTTCTGATGATGGCCGGTTTTTATATTGTTATCTCCGCTAACAACCTGGTTAAGAAGATTGTAGGTCTGAATATTTTTCAAACCTCTGTTTTCATGCTCTATATATCGATGGGCAAGGTTACCGGGGGCACGGCACCTATCGTGGCGGAAGGGGTCACTCAATACTCTAACCCTCTACCTCACGTGCTTATTCTTACAGCCATTGTTGTGGGTGTTGCCACGACAGCGGTGGGTCTAGCACTGGTTGTCCGAATCAAACGAGCTTATGGCACTGTTGAGGAGAACGAATTTGATAATAAGGATGATGTTATCTGATGCTTGAACAACATTTAGCAGCGCTTCCTATTATTCTGCCCCTGATTGCTGCGCCAATAGCACTTATCCTGGGGCGTTCAGTGCTTTCCTGGGGCTTTGCAACCCTGGTCAGTGGCCTGGCATTTCTGCTGTCCTGGCAACTGTTGTCAGCGGCACTGTCTGAAGGTGTAATCAGCTACGCAGTCGGCGGTTGGGCGCCTCCTTGGGGTATTGAGTTAAGAGTCGATGCTGCCAATGCCTTTGTCCTGTTGGCGGTAACTGCTATCTCCACTCTGGTGCTGGTTTATTCGAAACACAGCATCGAAAAAGAGGTGAAAGCTACCAATCATACTCTTTTCTACACCGCACACTTATTATGCCTGGCGGGCCTTTCAGGCATACTGATAACAGGTGATGCGTTTAACTTGTTTGTATTCCTGGAAATCTCTTCCCTGGCAACCTACACCTTAGTGAGTCTGGCTTCAGACAGGCGTTGTCTTACCGCAGCATTCCGTTATCTGGTAATGGGTACAATCGGTGCGACCTTTATTCTGATCGGTGTTGGCTTGCTGTATATGAAAACCGGCACCCTGAATATGCTGGACCTGGCAGAAAGAATCGACCTTTACGATAGCAGTCGTACGATTAACACCGGGCTCGCGTTTATTATGGTAGGTGTCAGCATCAAGCTTGCACTATTTCCACTGCATATGTGGTTACCACCGGCATATACCCATGCGCCTTCGGCCGTGTCAGCTTTCCTGGCCAGTACCGCTACAAAGGTTGCTGTCTATGTGATGATCCGTTTTATCTTTACGGTGTTCGGCATTGACCATGTGTTTGTTGATATGGGGATGGGCATTATCCTGATGGTGCTTGCCGTTGTTGCTATCTTCAAATGCTCCTATATGGCAACCGTACAAAGCAACGTTAAAACCGTTCTTGCCTACAGTAGTGTTGCGCAGATTGGCTATATGATTCTTGGGCTTAGCCTGGTCAGTGTATCCGGTCTCATGGCCAGTATGATCCATATCTTTAACCATGCGCTGATGAAGGGTGCTCTGTTTATGGCTGTGGGTGCAGTGTTTTATCGCGTTGGCTCTGTCGAGATCAAAGACTTTGCCGGATTAGGCCGGAAAATGCCTTTGACGATGGCGGCGTTTACCATTGCAGGTCTGAGTATTATTGGTGTGCCGCTTACCGTAGGCTTTGTCAGTAAATGGTACCTAGTTTCAGCAGCGCTAGAACAGGATCAATGGCTTGTGGCTGCGTTTGTTTTGGTCGGTTCACTCTTTGCGGTTATGTATATTGGCCGGGTTATTGAAGCTGCTTACTTTCAAAAGCTTCCTGAATCACGGAGTTCAGAAGATATTAAAGAGGTTTCATGGCTGATGCTGGTTCCTATGTGGGTTCTTGTTATTGCCAACATCTACTTCGGTATTGATACCAGCCTGACAACCGAAGCGGCGAACAGCGCTTCAGAATGGCTTTTTCAAACTAACAATATGTTAGAAAACAAGGTGATGGAAGGTGAAGTGTTGGAAGGCCATGCTATAGAAGAAAAGGCGCAGGAGGTTTCTTCATGAATCTCTGGCAAGCGCTGGAACCTGCACAGTTAATTACATTATCTATCTGTGTCCCATTTGTTGGTGCGCTGCTTGTAATCGTAACGGGGAAAATACCGAACCTGCGTGAAGCTGTGACACTGATAACGGCGGCAATACTGTTCAGTATTGTTCTGGCAATTACCGATTATACTTTCCTGGGAACAACGCTTGAGCTGGATGTGATTGAACTGTTTCCTGGGCTTGGCATCAGCTTTAATGTTGAGCCATTAGGTGTTCTGTTTGCTCTGGTGGCTAGTTTTCTGTGGATTGTCACCAGCATATACGCCATCGGATATATGCGGGGCCATAATGAAATAAATCAGACACGCTTCTTCTGCTGCTTTGCTCTGTCAATCAGTTCTGTCATGGGTATCTGCTTTTCAGGGAATCTGCTGACGCTGTTCATTTTCTATGAAGTGCTAACCCTCTCCACTTATCCTTTGGTAACACATGCAGGCAACGATGCGGCGAAGCAGGGGGGGCGTGTCTACCTGGGTATTCTTCTGAGTACCTCAATCGTATTCTTACTATTCGCGATACTTGGCACTTATGCTCTGACTGGAACGCTGGATTTTCGTGCTGGCGGTATTTTTGATGACTCACATAACAAGGTCGTTCTCAGTGTCCTGCTGGTTTTGTTCTGCTACGGTGTTGGTAAAGCGGCTATTATGCCTTTCCATCGCTGGTTACCCGCTGCGATGGTTGCACCTACTCCGGTAAGTGCCTTATTACACGCCGTTGCTGTCGTAAAAGCCGGCGTATTCAGTATTCTGAAAATCGTTATCTATATCTTTGGTATTGAAGGTCTGAAGGATCTGGCGACAACCGATATCATGTTGTATATCGGTGCAGCGACAATAGTGCTGTCATCCTGTATCGCCATGAGCAAGGATAATCTGAAGGCACGGCTGGCCTATTCAACTGTGAGCCAGCTTAGTTATATCGTGGTAGGTGCGCTGCTCGCTTCTTCGATCGCCAGTGCCGGTGCTGCCTTGCACATCGCTACGCATGCGGTTGGGAAGATCACGCTGTTCTTCTGTGCCGGTGCCATTATGGTCGCCAGCCATAAGAAAAACATAAGCGATATGGCTGGTCTGGGTCGCAAAATGCCCATTACGTTTGCTGCGTTTACTGTCGGTGCTATCAGTATTATCGGTTTACCGCCTATGGCGGGCACATGGAGTAAATGGTATCTCGCCATTGGTGCACTAGAAACGGATAAATTCATTATTGTGGCGGTACTGATGGTGAGCTCTTTATTGAACATAGCTTACCTGTTACCGATTCCTATCAAGGCCTTCTTTAGTAAACCTGCTGAAGGTGCAAAGCCATGGCGCTGGTCGCAGACTAAGGAAGCGCCGCTACCGATTCTGATTGCCCTGATCGTCACTTCGGGCTGTTGCCTGGCAATGTTCTTCTATCTTCAGCCCTTGGTTGACCTCATTAATCTGATTCCGGGAGTCTCAACCAAATGACAGTCTCAACCGATATGAGCGCTTCAACGAATAGGGGGGAAGGCTAGATGTCTGAAAATCATGATTCAGATGGCTGGTTTGATAAGCCAGAAAACGTTAGAAAATTGTTAAGAGTTTTCTATGTTATTTGCGGCCTGTTAGTTCTTTTTGATTTTGTTGTGCACCGACATATCTACCATGACTGGGAGAACATCCCGGCATTTTATGCCATCTATGGTTTTGTTGGTTGTGTGGTTCTGGTGCTGATCGCTAAAGAGATGCGTAAGTTCCTGATGCGTGGGGAAGATTACTACGATGAATAGTGTGATACCGTTTATTCCCCTGATGTTGGGTGCCCTGGCGGCAATTGTGCTGCGGGGCTGGTTGCGTAATCTGATAATGATAGTGGCACCCATCTTGGGCGCTATCAATCTTATGGGCATGGACCATGGTGTATTCTGGTCCGTTGAGTTTATGGGTTATGCCCTGGAGCCGGTAAAAGTAGACAAACTCAGCATGATGTTTGGCTATCTCTTCCATCTCGCCTCATTGATAGCTGTTATCTATGCGCTTCATGTTAAAGATACAGTCCAGCATGTGGCTGGCCTGGCTTACGCTGCAAGTGCAGTAGGGGCCGTATTTGCTGGCGATCTGCTTACGCTGTTTATATTCTGGGAACTGCTCGCGCTGACCTCGGTATTCCTTATCTGGGCTCGCCGGACGGATCGTGCTTACTCTTCTGGCATTCGCTACCTGATCATTCAGGTATTGTCTGGCGTCTTGTTACTCGTGGGCCTTTTGATTTTCGCCCAGGTAAATAACAGTTTGTTGTTCACTCATATCGGCTTGCAACATGAAGGCATAGCCCAGGTCGGAGCCTGGTTAATTTTCTTTGCCTTTGGTATCAAGTGTGCGTTCCCGTTTATGCATAACTGGCTAACCGATGCTTATCCTGAGGCTACTCCAAGCGGTACTGTTTTCTTAGCTTCATTTACGACAAAGGTTGCCGTGTACGCCTTCGCCCGGGGTTATCCAGGTGAGGAAATCCTTGTTTGGATCGGCGTCACCATGGCGTGTTTTCCAATATTCTTTGCCGTAATCGAAAATGATTTGAGGCGTGTATTGGCTTATAGCCTGATCAACCAGATCGGCTTTATGATAGTGGGCATTGGTATCGGTACTGCTATCGCCTTAAATGGTGCTGTAGCTCACGCCTTTAATGACGTTATCTTTAAAGGCCTGTTGATGATGACCATGGGTGCAGTCTTGCATATGACTGGTAAAATCAATGGCTCTGAGCTGGGCGGTTTATATAAAAGTATGCCCAAAACCACCGTGCTCTGTATTGTCGGAGCAGCCTCTATCTCAGCTTTTCCGCTGTTCAGCGGTTTCGTATCAAAGTCGATGATCATGGCTGCTGCTGTTGCTGAAGGCTATGATGTGGTTTGGCTGTTATTGTTGTTTGCTGCTGCAGGTGTATTCCACCACGCAGGAATCAAGATCCCTTACTTTGCTTTCTTTGCTCATGATTCGGGTATTCGTACAACAGAGCCACCTAAAAATATGCTTGTTGCGATGACATTAGCAGCCATCGCATGTGTTGTTTTAGGTACTTTCCCAGCCCAGACGGTTTATGCCCTGTTACCTTGGGAGCATAGCTATCAGCCCTATGATGTTACTCACGTGTTAACTCAGCTTCAGTTGCTGTTTTTCTCAGCGCTCGCTTTTGTATGGCTGAACCTGCGTAATATGTATCCACCTGAACTACCATCGACCAATCTCGATACTGATTGGTTATATCGCAGGCTTGCGCCGGCCGTTGTAACCAGGGTTGCGAGTACAATCTATGGTGCTTATGTCAGCTTTGAAAAGGCTTTAGTGAGTTCGATTGGTCAGATGGTTCAGAATTCATATGATGCAGAGTCAGGCAAACCAAAGGGCTACTTCGCAAGGCTATGGCCAACCGAAACTATGGTCGTTTGGGTGGCGGTATTGCTAGCGATTTATCTGATATTTTATTACATACATGATCTGCTCTGACTAAGGGTATTCTCCTGAGATAGGCTCGTACTTTAAAATTGAATTTTTAGAAGGGATATAAGTTGAAATTATTTAGGTTGGTGAGTTTGTCGGAGGGTATCTCTTATCTGCTTATCCTTAGTGTGACGCTAGGTATAATTAGTCGAGATTATGTTTTTCCTTTAGGTGTAGTTCATGGTGTTCTATTCATTGGATATATGCTGTTATCTCTTAATGTTTCACATAGACAAAATTGGTCTGTTCTCGTTTGGCTACTTGTTTTCTTTGCTTCTATCGTTCCCTTTGCATTCATAATTGCTGAACTCTTTCTTCGAAAAGAGACCAGCGAGAATGAAGCTCCCGAACTAACATTGCAGCAAACATCGGATAACACCAGATAACTAATTCATCAATGATCACCCACATAAAGGGCCTGTGTGCAGGGCCCTCGCTGCTACGCAGAAACTGAGAAAGGGGCTTGTTGTTGTAGCTAAAGCGTTGAATCTCGCATAAGAACCAGTTTAAACATAAAAAATCCGGAAAACGTATAAGAATTCGGGACTTCATTTAGGCCCTCTTGCTGATCAGTTTACTGCCATTCCAGGCTTTTACATTTACCTAGTTTTGACCAGATTACTTATCAATCTCACTAAAGACTTGTTTTAAGATATGAACAATTTTATTTACTCCATCAGTACCTAGTCCTTTACCACGTACTTCACCAATTGATAGGGCGTTAATGAATGTATCAGTCAGTCCAACTAAAAATTTACTTAACTTATTAAGTAAATTGAATTACTGTATATCTTATAACTTTCACAGGGTCGGTATTGCCCAATAATGTTAGAAGAGATTGCTATGACATTTGAACTTAAAGATTCCTCTTTGTTAAAAGCTCAGGCTTTTATTAATGGCGAGTGGGTAAACGGTGATAAGGGCGAGACTTTTGCTGTAACCAATCCGGCCACTGGTGAGAAACTAGCAGATGTAGTGAGTGTGGGTGCTGCTGAAACAACGCGTGCAATAGAGGCGGCCGACAAGGCATTAGCCGGTTGGCAAGCGTTAGCACCAAAGCAGCGTAGCGAGGTGCTGGAAGAGTGGCATCGCCTGATTCTTGCTAACACTGAAGATCTAGCAATCATAATGACAGCTGAGCAGGGCAAGACACTGGCTGAATCCCGTAGTGAAATAGCTTACGGAGCATCCTATATAAAGTGGTTTGCTGAAGAGGGTAAGCGCGTTTACGGCGATATAATCCCATCTACATCAGATCGTCGTGGTGTTGTTATTAAGCAACCCATCGGTGTGGTGGCCGCGATTACGCCGTGGAACTTCCCTAATGCGATGATCACCCGCAAAGCAGCACCCGCACTTGCAGTGGGTTGCGCTATGGTACTAAAACCCGCGGCTGAAACGCCGCTATCTGCACTAGCACTGGCTGAACTGGCTAAGCGTGCCGGGCTGCCAGCAGGCCTGCTGAATGTGCTTCCTGGGTTGGATGCACCGGCTATCGGTGGAGAGATGACCTCTAACACGACAGTTAAGAAGCTTACGTTTACCGGCTCAACGCCCGTCGGTAAGCTACTGATGAAGCAGTGCGCCGACACCGTGAAGCGTACCTCCATGGAATTAGGCGGTAATGCACCGGTTATCATCTTTGATGATGCTGATCTTGATTTGGCGGTAGCGGGTGCGCTGGCGGCTAAATACCGCAACTCAGGCCAAACCTGTATCTGTGCTAACCGCTTGTTGGTACAAGAAGGGATTTATGATGCCTTTATAGAGAAATTTTCAGCGGCAGTGAGCCAGTTCCGAATTGGTAACGGGGTTGATAGTGAAACAACTCACGGGCCTGTGATCACGGCAAAAGCGGCGAATGATATACACGCGAAGGTACAGCAAGCAGTAGAAGAGGGTGCTCATGTTGTCATCGGCGGCCAGCCGGGTACGCAGGGGGCATGTTTTTATCAGCCGACCATCCTGACCAATGTAAACGATCAAATGCGGGTGTTCCGTGAAGAAATATTTGGCCCTGTTGCACCGGTGTTTAAGTTCTCCTCTGAAGAGGACGCGATCCGTATGGCCAATGATACTGAATTTGGTCTGGCCGCCTATGTTTATACAGAAAACATGGGGCGTATCTGGCGTGTGTCAGAAAGTATCGACTACGGTATGGTGGGCGTGAATGAAACAGCCATTAGCTCAGAGATGATTCCGTTCGGTGGTGTAAAAGAGTCTGGGCAGGGTCGTGAAGGTTCCAAGTACGGTCTGGAAGACTACCTTGAAACCAAGTATATCTGTATCGGTGGTTTAAACCGTTAAAATATTGTTTAGTTATCAAGCGTGCTCTTGCCTACTATAGGTAATTGCGCGTTTTTTTGATGTTACACGATGATAATTGGCACCTAATCTTAGGTGTGCAGGAGACACAATGCCGCATTTTATTATGGAATACTCAGCTAATCTTGATGATGATTTGGACATTCCGGGGTTATTCGAAAAGCTGAATGAAACAGCCATATCTACCGGTGTATTCCCTATTGGAGGCATACGCACACGGGCTGTTCGTTGTGAACATTTTCGTATTGGTGAAGGTGATCCAGAAAATACCTTTGTGCACTTAACGGCAAAAGTGGGAGCAGGGCGTGAGCCTGAAGTACTTAAGGCAGCATCCGATAAGGTGTTTGAAACCTTTACTGCCTACCTTAAGCCTGTTTTCGATAAGCGCTGGATGAGTATCGGTTTTGAAATGATCGAGCTGCACCCAGAGCGAAACTATCGGATGAACAACATCCATAAAAAACTAGCTGATAAGAAGTAAGTTCTTTGATATCCCTACCTTAAAGACGGTCAAAGCCAGTGAAAGATGCTGTGGGGCTGAGGGCTATAGGCCTTCGATGGCCTGATTAAGTATTTGATACTTCAATACAAAACCATTTGCGTACAACGAAATAACGCAATGGTTTTTCCCGATTCCTTATTAGTAACAACCGCATCCCAAACCTGTGTAGTCCGCCCCATATGAGTGGGTGTAGCAACACATTCAATAAAGCCATCACGTACAGTGCCTAGGTGATTAGACTTAAGCTCAATAGTTGTAAAGCCTGATGCGCCTTCTGGTAAATTTGCGATACATCCAATACCGCATGAAGTATCTGCGAGTGTGACCACGCTTCCAGCATGTAGAAAGCCATTAGGGGCTAAATGTGATTGCGTAACATTCATTTCGGCACGAATTGCAGTAGAGGTTACTTTAGTCATAACTATTCCCAGCAATCCAGGGAGCGTGTCTTTACAGATTTCATTGAAGTATTGAAGGTCTTTCATGGTTTCTCCTAGCCCGCTTAAAACGGGCATACGTACTTTCAAAATAGGGTATTCTAATTATCCGTAAATAATATTGGTCTGAAAGCTTCTTGCTAACAGTTGCCCCTCAGGCCCCCACACCTCTGCCTGCGAAGAACTGAGGCCATTTTCACCAAAGTTTACTTTTGCCAAATACCCCAAGTGCTCTGCCGGTGAAACTTCATAGGTGGGGTTTGCAAAGTGAATGCTCCAACTCAGCGTTGAGAGCGGTTTGAATCCGTCATAGTAAGGTGAAGCGGCGGGCGGCCAAGAGTCAATTACACAAATTAGGTGGGAGTCTGTTAATTTCTCAGGGGTCTCTTTGAACTTCATCCAACCTCCCAGTTCGGGCACTGCTTGTCCGCTAAAGGGAATTCCTTCTGTTGCTACATAATTGTCAAAATGCTGGAAAAACGAAGGAAAATGGTCTCCTTTTAAGGGCGCCGACATCTTTTTATCCAGAAGTTTAGGCGAGGAGAATGCGTCTATGATGATGTTCGAATCAAGTGGTAAAACATAATCCGCTCGTGCGGTTGCTCTCACTTTGCCATCCTGAATAATCCGTGCAGATTTAATGGTTACGGTTTTTCCATTAGCTAGGGTTTCAACTTGAACTTCAAAAGGTTTGAGTGCTTCCAGAGGGCGCACAAAGCCTATTTCAAAATTTCTCAGATAACGAGCGGGGTCGGTATCTCTTTTAGTACTTTCACACAGAATAGCCGCCGTCAGACCGCCAAATGTGGTTCTTCCCTGTGCCCACGAATCGGGAATTAGGGTTTCTTGATCTGCTCGAATGGAGCTTAATAATTCATCGATATGCATTGATCAATTTCCTTTAAATTGTGTGCAAGCTACTTGCATGCGAGCAATACAGTTAAATAAAATTTCTGGTCTATAACTTAGCCAGTAAATCTTTGAGTGTCTTTAACTCTTGGTCGTTGAGGTTTCGTGTATAGTTCTGGTTCGCTTCAACTAATCTATGCTGCAGTTTCTCTGTCACCTCTTTACCTGCAGCGGTTAGGGTTATTTGAACAGCCCGCCTGTCTTGAATATCGGCCATTCGCCTAATAAGATCTGATTGTTCGAGTCGATCAAGAACCCCTGTCATCGTGGCGCTGTCCAATTGCACTCTCTTTCCCAGCTGCACTGAGGTGATTTGATCTTCTTCTAAAAGGGCATGGAGCACTAATCCTTGCACACCCGTCACACCCAATTCGGAAACACTTTGCTTCCAAAATTTGCTAGCTTTTCGGGCCGTACTGTTAAGAGAAAAAAAGATGCACTCATCAATGTTCACGAGATAACTTACCTGTAATTTACTTGTGTACAAGCATAGTTCTTCAGATGAACTTAAGTCAATACGTTAAAAGTTACCAATGTTCTCTAGTTTGAGCGAGAGAAGATACCCGCCTATTCGTAATACTGACTTGGGTATTCCGGGACTATTCGAAATGCTGAATGAAACTAGCTGTGAGTTATGTGCCTGTTTTATCTTTACTCTCGTATGATCTTAGTCAGCGTTAGCCGCCGCCCGTCAGTTTCTGAGAAACGGAAGTGGCCTTCCACTAATACCGTGTCGCCCAAAAATAAAGCCACTCTCTCTTGAGGAAATATCTCGACACGGTTCAAACCCTCGTCCTCTATCCAGTAGTGTAAAGGTGCCTCAAAGCGGCGAACTATGCCCCGGGTGATGACTTGGCTATTATCAAAACTAGCAGCACTCTCTGCTAGCGTTGCTAAAGACACTTGCTTAGGCTCTTTAGTATTGTCACAACCCACAAGAACGAGAGCGGCAATAAGCACTGCCAACAAAGCGTTAAGAGGTTTCATGTTATGTCTCATTATGCCGACCCTTGTCGCTTCATTACGTTTGCTAGCTAAAGCTAGCACTCCTGTTTAGTACGATACCTGCGCCGAGCCGCTTTAAATAGATAGCAAGCTTGCTTTTTGTCAACGGGGTTAGCCTTCTTGCCTATAAGTAGGAGCGATTTTATGGGCATTCATACCCTCTGTTTTCACTTTCTTTAATGGCGTGCGTATTTTGTGTTTATGGTTTCTCTTCTGCGAGTGGTTTGCTCTGGTATTTGAGAAGAAAGTTATGCATTATCACTCAATAAGGAAAAGCGCAGATAAGATACTGCGCAAGCTAATATCATCAAAACGCGCATGCTTATTTTCAACGGAGGAAAATGACAGATGCAGCCCGCATTATAAATGATCTTTAAAGCAGTGCATTTTAAGTAGTCTGTGTGTAAACCGCATATGCAGTCCGCCACCCGCTTGGTATAGCCTCTACTGACTTGTAGTGTGTATTGGGTAGTCTTTAGTGGTTGGTAAAAATCAATATATGAGTAAACAACATCAACATAAGGCGTATGATGAAAAAGCTAATTTTAACTCTTTTAGTGGCCATTTTTGTATCTGGTTGCGCAAGTCCCAAAGCTGTTACAAAGAACTATTTGGTTGATCAAAAAGATAAATACATTGCTATTAATTTAGATGTTGATGCCGGTAGATATGTAGCTATGCACGAAGCTAATGTTGTTGAACATATTTACGATAGCTTTGAGCAATCCGGTCTTTTTTCGGATGTAGAAACAAGTTTTAGAAGGTGGCCAGTTACAGTCCAAGTAAAGTATTCATGGGAGCAACCAGAGATAAATACGGGGAAAGGTTTTGCTAAAACGATGGTTTCTGCTTCAACCCTTTTACTTATACCTGCAGTACTGACAGAGAACCATACTCTCAAAGTAAGAATTGTTTCAGGGAAAAATATTGTTGAAGCTTTTGAGTTTACAGAGGAAGTTGAAACGGCATTATCTCTTTACCATGATCCTGTTGAAGACCGTAAAAATGGCATAAGTAGGGTGATGGAAAAAGTTTTTGATAAAATTAAAAAAGAGAAATTGATTCCTACAGTAATGGCGATAGAAAAACAGATTAAGGCACAACAACAAAAAATAACGCTCTAAAATACAGATGATGTTTACAGGGCCAACGAAGAATATGTGGTAGCTAAGCAACTGGAGCAAGGAAGTACAGCCTTCGTATCAGCTATAGTCTTTCGCCGGATCAATGCCCGTCGGCAAGCTGCTGATGAAGCTGTATGCTAACCGCCTATTGCTACAAGAAGGGATTTATGATGCCTTTATAGAGAAATTTAACGGTATATCGTATAAAGCCAATCTTTCTAATGTTTGGCCAAGCACCTTTTCAAAGCTATGTAACTGAAAAAGTGCTTGGGAGTTATTTCATACTGAACAACGATTATTGTTGTTTCGACAAAATCTCTTCAAATAATACCTGCATCAGTTTTTGGCCATCTTCGGTACTCCAGTCTTGAGCAAGCTCTGCTATCAACTGGTTAGTTGTTGTTAATGTTACGCCATTGCTTTCCATACGGCGCAACGCTGTCTCATCGGCGATCTGAGTTGGTGAGCCTGAACCATCAACTACAACCTGTACATTGTAGCCCTCTGATACGGCAGTGATGGCGGGATACACCACGCAAACATCGGTAGTAATACCGGCGATAATAAGGTTTTTACGTTCGGTATCTGCGACTGCTTTGGCAAACCCTTCATCTTTCATTGAGTCGACAACGCCTCCTCGCAATACGCGATTCGCGTAAGCATTTGGCACTGCCAGTTGTAGCTCCTCAAACAGAGGCCCCTGTGCTTGATCTTCCATACTGGAAGTTAGGATTAAAGGCATACCGACCGCATCAGCAGCACGTGCCAGCGCAATTGTATTCATTTTAATCTCTTCCAAGCTTGCGGAGCCGACCCAGCCCATAGTGCCTACCTGATGGTCGACTAATAACATGGCGGAATTTTTAGGTGTGAATAATGGTGATTCCATAATAGACCTCGATAGTTGATTAAGTACTCAGCCATTTTTAGGCTTTGTCAGACTTAAATTGCTCTTTTGGGTGTTGCATCAAGCGCTTGGGTTAAACGCTGAATGTTAAGGGTGCCTACGTTTAGGCGTTCCTGACTCGAATGCATCGATGAACCAGAGCTGATAATGGGTTGCTCAAGTGGCTGTCCTAAAGCAACCATAATGATGGCACCTGAGTCACCAGCGGTTAGGCTAAGATCAGCGTCTGATTGGTTGAGTACCCCTAGATGGGTTGCTTTAAGCAAACTATTGTTGAGGGATATTTCGCCTGAACGAACATAAATAAAACCGCTGGTCTGGCCCGCCTCAACAGTATGTTTCCATGTGCCATTGGGCGTAATCTCGACTTCAAGATAGGTAATATCGACACTGTGTTTGGCAGGGCTAAAAGCACCAGAATGTTGTCCGACAAGGACTTTCGTCTTACTGACAGGTGTTGTCACCACCGGAGCCTGCTCTTTCTGTGCCAATGAATAGGACACCGGCCCCATTTCGACCTCGTCTTGGGGTAATAGAGTCCATAGTTGGAAAGCATCGGTTACACCCTGATTGGGATAGACGGTTTCTTTATGTAAAACACCGGCACCAGATGCCATCAACTGCACACCGCCGGCTTCTAGTTTACCTTGGTTGCCATCGGTATCTTCGTGGACGATGTCCCCGATCACGGGGTAAGAAATAGTGGCTACCCCTGAGTGACCATGAAAGCCAAACCCTGTGGTGCCTGTCAGACCTTCTGTCTGGAAGTGATCCCAAAGCACAAAAGGGTTGAGTTGTTTAACATTCTTCTGGTTAATAAAGCTGGTAATAGGACCATGCTGGTGACCGTTTCTGGTTTCTATTATTGAGCGGCTCATTTGTTGATCCTCCTAAGCATTAACGATGTCTCCATGGTATTTAATATTTGACTACTTGATTAGATGGTATAGTTGGTTTTGTCTATCCCATAATTGTGAGTAGTTGGCGAATGATTGATTTCAATGAGGTCTATGTCTTTGTAAAAGTTGTAGAGGCGGGAAGCTTTGTCGGAGCAAGCTGGCAACTGAACATGCCTTCAACGACGGTGAGCCGAAAAGTACAGAAGCTTGAAGATGCTCTTGGAGTGAGGCTACTGCAAAGGTCTACGCGAAAACTGCACTTGACCGACATTGGCCAGCAGTATTTTGAAAGTTGCCAGCAGAGCTTAGCAAGTATTGAAGAAGCAACGACGCTGGCGAGTGAGTCCAGGTCGATGCCAACAGGTCTCTTAAGGGTAACCTCGCCAACGGATTTTGCCGTGAACTATTTGCAACCCTGGATTAATGACTTTCTACGGCGCTACCCTGATGTTCAGATAGAATTAGAAGTAACAGACCGTTATGTGGATCTTATAGAGGAGCGCATAGATATTGCGTTTCGTAGCGGCGATCTGAAGGACTCCAGTCTTATTGCCCGCCGTATTGGCCCTAAGCAGAGTATATTTTGTGCTAGCCCTGATTATCTCGAAAAATCCGGTAGGCCAATTTTTCCTGATGATTTGAGTCAGCATGACTGTGTCATCATGGGAAGGGGCTTAAAAAATCAACACTGGCGATTTCTGACTGAAGAAGGAGAAATTACGGTTCCAGTTAAAGGACGCTATGCAGCTGATAATATGCAATTAGTCGTTGAAGCCGCTCATAACGGTATGGGGATCGCCCAAGTGCCTCACCCATTGGTTCTTGAGTCATTAATAGAAGGAAAATTAATTCAGGTCTTAGCCGATTACTCGCCCCCTGAGCAAAGCATTTATATTATTTATCCTTCCCACAAATATTTAGCCCGAAATGTCAGAACCTTTATCGATCATGTGATTGAATCAACGACTCCCCATTCCCCTTGGGAAGTAAAATAAAAATAAATTTACAGTCTCACAAAAGGTGATTTAAGTATCGATGCACCTTGTTATACCAGTCGTCGTCACGCGCAAATAACAATGCTTTATCGTGCAACATCTGCTTGATCTGATCGCTGTTAATTCCATTTGCGATAAGTGCCATGGCCAAGTATTTTGTAACAGTGACATCATAAGGCGCAAGACTTGCTGCCGTGGTGATATCATCCAGTCCGTTCCCACCGTTTTGGAACCTTGCCATACCTCGGTAGAGTAGGGCGTCAACCCTGAGTGGTATACGTGTATTAGGATTTTCTAGTACCTGAGTAAAACTAGAAATTGCCCATTGCCAGTCACCACGAAATAACTGCAGGATACCGCCAACCATATCTGAGAATTCAGACACTGCGTCCGATAGCTCGGGTAGGGTGACGTAACCTTGGATGTTTCCGCTGATGACCTTTGTCGGCGCGCCGGGCATGCTCTTGTTAAACTCAACGAAACGAAGACGATCACCGGTTTCTCCCAGTACTTTGCCGCCATTCAGTGATTCCCTGATAGTCAGCCCAGATGCCGCCTTGTAGCGGTTAACTACGTCGGGCTTCAAGACAATAGAGGAAATGCTGAAATAACGTTTCGGCAAGCCTACCTCGATTTTTTCAGAACCCGTTCCAATTTTCCAGACCTCGAAGTTCTTCGTCCGGTAGTCACATTTCGTATCTGCTAGGCTGGCACAGTTCATTGATGGCGCAACCTTGTATTCAGGAAGGACCACATCAAGTTCTACGACGAAGTTTCCGGCGAAACGTCTAACCGTCCCGGCAACCACGATCTGCGCAAGCAAATTTTTCCGTTGTGCTGCTTCGACCAATCCTTGTACAGCGTAACTGTCGAGAGGTTCCGCACTCCATCGTATGATGCCTTCTCCGAAATCGTGTTTGTCTGGGTTATTTGGCCATGGCATCCGACGCGTTGTTTGCGCGAGTTGTAACGACAATACTGTGCTGACATTGAGCCCCAGATGTTCCGGTCCTTGGAATGCAGGAAAATACACCGTTATCTGATCCGGATTGTTAACGGCATGACTGATAGCGGATGCAAGCAGTAAATAAAGCGCCAGTACTGTTTGTATAAATCTGACTTTAACCATCACTGCACTCATCCTTTATGGCCTCGATCGCATCAACGACTACGGTTTCCAGTTCAGCTCCTAGCACATGGAAATCTTTTGTGATCGCCTTGGCGCGTTTCTGTGCTTCGCTGAGCAGTTTCACTGCATCCGCAATATTGGTACATCCATGCCGTGTTTCCTGTGCCAGTGCATACAACACAGCTATCGAATGGCTGTCTAAAGTATTGTCGAAGGTTTCTCCCGCTAACGGCAACTTGAGAGTGATCATTTCATCAGGGAAAGGGCCTTTCAATCGCCCCCAATAAAATGTCGTATTCGCATAGAGTGTTTGCTCCTGTTGGCGAATATGTCCGGTCAGCACTCCCAGAGCTCCGGTTTGCAACCAGTATTGCCGCTTCTCATCGAGACTTGCTACCATGAACTCAGGACGTAGCAACACACCCTCTGTATCGCGTACTGATTGTAAGCTTAGCTTTTCCAAGCTTAATTTTGAGCCTGCCTGTAGACCAACATCTGTTTTTAACATTTCGGCTGCTAGCTTAGGTAGCTTCTCTACCAGCATGTCATGAAAGTCCTGAAAAGCTGCCTGCAACACAGGTGTGTTGGTACGCCCATACTGAAAAAGGTGTACCTCGGTACGCTCTTTAGCCAATGAGGAAAACGCCCATGTGAAGCTTAATAAGACTCCGACTATCGTGGACAATCGCATACGATATCCTGTGTTTTCATTTCGTGATCAAAAGCGATAGTTTCTATCGTGATTGTTACCTCACAAATATTTGCATTGCGTTGCTCGAATGGCACGAGTCCACCAGGACTGAGGCGAGCATCTGTCAGCAAATCGATCGCTCTGGTCTCGCCGCCATCGATCAGCTTCTTTGACGGCGGCAGAATGACACTCAGTGGCATGGAGGGCAGGCCGTTAGTTACAAAGCTAGCCCCACTGATTATGGCCGCTCGGTTGCCTATATTGCTTGCGAACAAGCTGACTTTGTTTTGCTCACAAGTAACCAGCGCAATTTTAAGATCCGAGGTCTTTGTCTCAACACGATCTTGTATAAATGCGAATGCTAGGGTAGCAATCGGTATCAGTGCAATTATTCCTTTCAGGTCAAAGCCTGCCAGTACACGAAATAAAGTAGACTGATATTCATTGCATTCAGTACATTTCTTTGCGCCTTCCGGTATCAGCTTGGCGCAGACCTTGCAACGCGTTTTAGTTTCATTCAAGCCCGAGCTCCTTGAGTAACTCATCGGAAATCTGTCCATTCACCGTCATATTGTTGGCGCTCTGAAACTGCTTGATACCGTAACGGGTCTTAGGGCCGGACATGCCATCGGCTGGACCGGGCTCATAACCAAGTTCTTTGAGTTTTAGCTGAACGACCCGAACCAAATTCCTTGGCCAGTCATTTCGTGATTCTCTTTGGTAACGGTAATCACCGGCTGTGCTGATATTCGGTAATGTTAAACCAGCAACCGATCCAACCACCAAGCAGACAAACCAGCGTCGAGATATTTGTTTTGCAGTCATCCTCTTTCTCCTATTTCGTAAAACCATTCAACACACGGAATAGGTCAATCAACTGACTCGGTAATACTTTGTGTGGCTAACACCTAGATCAGATGCGGGCTTAGGCGTAGCCTCCAACCGTCAATTGCAACTACTTACAATAAGGCAAGTTCCGCGCCAGCAGTCTTCATTACCTAATGGTTTGAAATAAAAGGAAATATTCAATGTAATCTCTTCGTCTCTCCTCTCATCTGGGTCAAAATACACCCGCCACTCTCAATAAATAACCACAACTGCTTGATCTTTTTAAGAATAATAAAGGATTACTAGTGAGCGGAGCTGGGGCAAAAACAACCCGGCTATAATATGTACAAAGTAAGTTATTCTTGTTTTTTGAATGGAAAATAAAAGAGGGGCGGTAAAAATTAAAGAGTTGTATTTGGCTTCCCGTGCATGCGTTAATATCTGCTTTGGGCTTGTCGTAATAACCCCATAGTGGCTTTAACGCCTCGGTAATAGCAGTAGGTTGCCAGTAGTACCATACTCATTAGAACGAGAGGCAGTACAACCAGCCCCATCTTCATGAGTAGCGGTGTTAGCTGAGCCATGAGTGAGTTTATCAAAAGCTGAAGAAAGCCGAGCATGCCGGTAGCCGTAGCTTTGGCTCCGCTGGTAGAGGATATAGCACTGGCTTGGGCATTCGGCTGGCTTAAGCCTCTGCCATAAGTGAATAGAGCCATCGGTAGGAACAAGCTCAAGTAGCTGGGGGAGCCTGCTATGAACAGGCCCAGCATTAGTAGGCTGCCTATAGCAGAAATATAGTTTCCTAGTGTGATCATTCGGTCGGTACCCACTTTTGTAGATACTTTTCCTGCGGTCAGGCTCCCTAACCAGAAACCGCCAGCAACTAGTATGAACCAGTTACCATAATCCACTGCGCTGCCTTGCATATGCTCTGCTACAACAAAGGGGGCGCTGGTTATAAAGATAAAAAAAACACACGCTATCATGGTGCAGGATAGAGCGTACCAGAGGTAACCAGGTGAAGACAGAACGCTGTTATAGCGCTTAAAGCTATCAAGGCAGCTTCCTCCGGATCACAGGGTACGAAAGATTCTTGTTTTGCTGCAACTGAAGCTGGGTCAGTTACAAGACGCAGTAAAAGGCTTCAATGAACTAATGGTGGGTAATGATCAGGACGTGTTGTTTGGTCATATGTTAGGTACTCGTCTGCTTGAAGGTAGAGACATTACGTCAGCGGCAAAGGTTTTATCTCGACTGCAAGGGACGACAGTGATTAATCCTGTTATAAAAATGCAGCGTGAGGCTCTGAAAATACAGTTGGAAAGGGGATCCGTAGAGGCTCTGTCAAGTATTACTGATTGGGCGGAGAATGAGAGTGCTGTGTCGAGGTTGGCCAATATTATGTTGCTAATTGAAACGAATGCTATGGAAAGTGCCTTGCAAGAGACGCAAGCTTGCGTACCGGCAATCACCTAGCGATGTCAATGCACTCAATGCTTTGGCACTTGTTTATCAAAAGCAAAGAGGTTTAGCTGAAGCAGTGCGCTGGTATCAGAAGGCATTTGAAATTGATGGTGGGAATATTCCTTCTCTTATTTACCTTGCTCATAGAGATGCGGTGGCTGGTAATATACAAAAGGCTGAGTTACACGACGAGTTGGTGGGAGTTGGTGAATCTTATCTTGTAGGGAATTCCTCAGATCTAGTAGCCCGGGTGATGCTGGCTCAATGGTTGGCCAGAGAAAAAGCACAGGAAGCTATCGCTTTCCTTGCGGTACCTGATACTCGATACCTGCTTGACAATAATTGGCAGGTGGCAAATAACCTTGCCTAGCTTTACCTTCGAAGTGATGAAAAATTGAAGGCGTTTGAATTTTCTTCCACGGCCTATACGTTGCAGCCGGATAGCGCTGAGGTGTCCTTAGTGTATGGAATGGCTTTACTGGCCCATGGTCGGAAAAAAGAAGCTCTGAGAGTATTGAATATTATCGCCAAGCCGAATGAAGATGTTACGAACCTAATCAGGAAAATCTCTGCATTTAGGGAAAAGGCGGATAAGTCCAATATTTAAAATCCTACTACCTTATCTATGCGGTTTGTAGAATAGTAAAAAGGACTTGTTAGCAGTATAAAAGACTTGTTGAATGGCTCAGGGCGTGAAGCGGACATTAGTTGTTCGTCAAGGCTAGAGCTTTACCGTTTCACAGGTGATACTTACACTGCAATCAGTATGTAATTATCCCCCGAAAGCAGAAACCGTCTTAATCAGCTCCCAATGATCCGAGTAACGGACTAAGTAAAAGAGTGACTGCCATTATGATCCAGGTGATACAAATAAACCAATATATCCATGGATTATGACGCTTACTTACCTGCTCAAATAAATGAGTGCTTCCGCTTCTAAGATCGGGTATAATCCAGCATATAATAATTACACCCCATAACCACATTAGCTGCAACCCAACAGCCAAATAGATCAATACCAGCCCGAGAATCGCTTTCCATTTTGTGCTTTCCATGATCACTTCACCTTACTTCGATATGGTAAGGGCTATAGTCTAGAAATAACTAGAGTTAATCCACTCTATGTTTCTTGCTTTTACAAAGCTTCGTTTAAGGCTGCGCCCAAGGCTATTATATTTCTCATGAAACCACGCTTGTCCCTCTTCTAACTCTTGAGGTGTCATCTGTTTTGGTTGGAAAACGGCATGGGTACCATCGTAAAGAGCCCAATCTTTCGTCAGCAATCGCTGTTCATTTTCTAACTGCTGATAAAAGGTAGTGCCTGGATACGGCGTGATAATGACCGAATGGCAAACATCTAGCTCGATATCTTCAACGAAGGCGAGGGTCTCCTCGAATATATCGGTGCTATGTTCGTCGAAACCAAATAGCATTGCGGAATCGACGGCAATATTATGTTCGTGCAGTTTGCGAATATACTCTTTAGATTTATCAATTTTTATAAACCCTTTCCCTGCCGCTTTCAAAGCTGCACGGGAAGGTGTTTCTAACCCCGATAACAGATAAAATAGGCCGCTGTTAGCTGCCGCTTCAAGAAGGTCATCATGCTCTGCAATGTTAATGGTCGCTTCGGCTAACCATTTAATATTCAGTGGTTTCAGCGCTTCAAATAGCTCAAATGCGTACTCTCGATCAGCAATAAGGTTGTCAGCATGGAGCTCAATGTATTCAAGTCCAGACTTACGAATTTCATCGACAACCTGGCCAACTGGTCGATTACGCATACCCTCAAAGAAACGGTGTACAGTGCAATACGAGCATTTAAACTTGCAACCACGCGAAACGACCACAGACCCTAATCCATCGTAGGGAGTTAGGTCCATATATTCATGCGGAAAAGCGCGTAAGGCTGACAGGTCTGAAAGCTGCTTTCCTTGATAGCGGGCTTTCAGTTGCCCTTTGGTAAAGTCATTGAGTAATTCAGGCCAAATTGGTTCGGCTTCCCCAATAATAACCGCATCGCTATGCTCAAGCACTTCATCAGGCATGAAGGAAGCATGTAAGCCGCCAAAGATGACTGTTTTTCCTTGTCTTCTGTATTCATCTGCCAACTGATAGCCCCGGTATGCATCGGGTGTGGACATAAATATTGCAATTAAATCGGCAGTGACTGCCAAATCAGCTGCCCCCTGGGATGTTTCATCGACAAGGTCAACTTCAACCCAATCAGGTGTTGCTGCGGCTAATGCATAAATACTCTGAGGAGGCGCCCCCATAAACTGCTTATAGTCTTTAAATGCGCCTGCTGCAGATGCTTTAATGATGTAAATATTCATTGTTTGTACTCTTACTTGAAGGCTAAAATTAATCGTTTTCCTACTCAACCTTTAATAATTCCCAAATGCGTTCCGTCTGCATGTTTAGGACTAAAATTTTTCAGGTTGGGGAAAAGATCATTCAAGCTTGATCTATCCACTCCGAACCAGATAGCTAAGTCTGCATATAACTGCTCAGTTGCAGTCGTTGGAATGATCACACCATCACCTGCATCCAACGAATTTGCATCGCCTAAACTGAGTTCAGGGTATTGACCAAAAATCTTTCCTCCATCGACAGCATTACCCATCACCAATGTATTGCCTCCCCAACCATGATCGGTACCATTGCCATTGGAAGTCAGCGTCCGGCCGAAGTCTGAACCAGTAAAAGTGACAACCTGATCAGCCAATCTCATTTCACTCAAGGCATTTTGGAACTCACCCAGTCCTTTACTAAGAACCCGTAACATAGTCGCATGGTTATTCAGTAACTCATCATGATGGTCCCAACCTATATACCTTAAAAAGTATGTTTGTTGCTCAAGGTTAAGATCATCCGCAGCCTTAATGGTTTGAGCAACTTTTTGCAATTGCTGTGAAAGGTCTGTATCAGAAAAACTTGTTGGTAAAGATACTTTATCCGTCGCATCGAAGAAGATCTGATGCTGTGACTGAGCTTCACGAGTAAGTGCTAGGTAGCTTTGTTTAAAAGGATCACCCTCAAAATTCTCATTAAGAAGCTGTTCGAAACTATTGAGCAGTTCATTATTTAGAGGAGTTTTCTCTTTGTTAACGACCAAGCCGACACTACCTCTCTGAGTAATTGAATAGTGCGCTGATACCTGGCCATTTTGCATAATATTACTGCCAGCAAGAGATATATTCATAGGGATTTGGTGGGGCAGTCGATCCGCTCGTAAACTATCAGCTATAGCACCAAACCAACCGTTACTTACTCGTTGATCTGCACGAGCAGTTTGCCAATGGTTGTATTGGTCAGCATGTGACAATAAACCCAATGGAAGATTGGCACTACCTTCAGCCATCGCTAACTTATTAACCGGTTCGATCATAGGTGCAATATTGGCAATAAACGCCAGTTTTTCATCATTAAACAGTTGCTGAACCTCTGGCATACTATGATGCACACCAAAGCTTTGCATATTCTTATCGATAAAACCTGATAAAGGCAGTAACTGGTCCTTTGCCAAAGCTAAATTACTACGGCTGACTCGATAGTCTGAGTAATGCGGTTCTGTTTTAGGAACCAACATATTAAAACTATCATTACCACCGTCGAGCATAATAAACACTAATGCCTTAGGGCTTGGGGTAACCTTAATTGGTATTTTCGGTAAAGCAAAACTAGGTGCTATTCCAGACAGTAACAAACCTGCTCCTGTCGCTAATGAGGCTCCACTCTTCACAAACCCACGACGCGATATCATTTTATTAATCATGCTCATGCCTCCTGAACAGTAAATTCGGGGGAAATTGCCAACATAAAGGCGATTGTTTGCACGACCCATTCGGGTTTGTCGCGATAATTTCTGAATGCATGTTTAATCCGCGGTTTAATCGATAGGTCTGATTTTCCGGTCAACTGCAAACTCAGCTGATCAATCAGAAAGTCATGCTTCGCTAGGTCTTGTGCCAATATGATCTCATCGCTAAAATCCAAGCGAATACGGTCCTGATTTATGTTTTGTAGTTTTTCAGGATCTAACTCAGGTATGTTCTTGACACTAAGGTCACTATTAACCTGAGTACTAACTGCTGGTAGATAGTCTCCAAAAAACCAGTAATACATCAGGTTTACGTAACCAATTGAGTTTGCAGAAGTATGCAGTTCAAACTCAGGAGCAACCAGATTGTTTTTTTCTAGTGGGCCATGAGGGACAAAACTTGGTTTATAAAAATTAAACACTGTTGGAGATGACATCGGATGCTGCTGCAACATATTTTGCATGTCATCACCAATACACCAAAGCTTGCCCGACTTGTTATGAGCATTAAATGTGCGCAATAGCTGAGTTGCACGTAACAACGGAGACTTCAGCTTTTGTGACTGTACGCTCTTTCCCTGCTCTTCATAGCGTGAAGAAAAGGTTACTTTAGCGACTGACTTATGCAACGGATAACGAAGTACCTCTTCAACAACGGCTTTGAGATTTCCCGTTCCCCCAAATTTACTGGCTACAGCTCTTACATATTCAGGCGCAGGGTTAGACGTTACTAATTGCTTAATAAGGTGACGAGCTATAAAAGGAGCGGCACTCGGATGTTCTATCAGGCGTGTTATGACAGCACGTATTTCTGTTTGTGCCGACTCGTTTCCCGGTAGTTGGATATGGCCATTTAGTAATTGCTTCGTTCCTTTATCATGAAACGCTGCATCAGCCTTCATTGGCCGAGTCATGTTGACGTAAGGAACTGTTTTATAGCTTTTATCAATTCCATCTTCAAAGTCTACGGCATAACCATTATTTTCTGCACGCCAAAAGCTAGTATTCCATTCATACTGATAACTATCAGCCTTAAGCCCAGTAAACACTCTAGCCATCTCTTTAATATCTTGATTTTTATATGTTTCTATCGAGCGCCCTAAACGATCCAAGACATGACTACCATCCGGGTGCAATTGATAAAGACCGATACTGAATAGCTGCATTACTTCTCGGGCAAAGTTTTCATCTGGATGAGTATTTAGCGAGGGATCAGCTTTACGGTTATTCATAGGCGATAAATACACACCCATACAGGGATGCATTGAAACTTTATAAAGTAGTTCACTGTAGTCATCGAACGCGTGGTTATACAATAGGTCGTAGTAACTCCCCATGCCTACCGCATCAAGCTCTAATGATGAGTTGTCAGATATAACTAGAATTTCACTTAGCGCCTGCGCGACCCGATGACGCAGAAGATTTTTCTGGCTTGTCAGCGTCTGGTGCCACCAAGCCATATGAAAATACCATTTATAAGGCAACGCAGGATTATTACTCTCACCATTAATGGCTTTCTCACCATACTTTCTAATTAATTTTAAACGGAAATACTGCCAGATCTCTCGAGTCGAGGATTCAAAAGTATTATTTTTGATTGGCTTAGAGTTCAGCTCATCTTGTAACCAGCGCTCAATTCCTTGTTCTGCTACTTTACGCTGAGTGGCTTTGTTAGCTCCCATAGTTGCTTGTTCAAGAAAACGGTTTACTTTTTGTAAATCATCCATCTGTCTTAATCCTGCTTAACGGTTTCACTGCACGAAACAACGGGCTTACGCTTTGGTTGCCAGCCAGGGCCATGAAAGAGATAACCGAAAAACTCACCGGCACCTTTTGCTTTAACTAGATCGCGATACAGTTTTGGAAATTCAAAAAATTGAACAGTGATCGGGTTTTTACTGGTCATAGGCGTTGTCAGACCATAGTTTGGCAATTCTTCCTCTTTTTGAAAGGTGCCGAACAGGCGATCCCAAATGATCAAAATTCCGCCGAAGTTCTTATCGATATACTTCTTATCAGAGCCATGGTGTACACGGTGATGGGACGGCGTATTAAACAGCCATTCGATCGGCCCAAGCTTTCCGATCACCTCATTATGGAGCCAGAACTGATAAGCCTGTACGAGTACTTCACCGGCAAATATCAAGATAGGGTTGAAGCCCATCAGCACCAGTGGCAGGTGGAACATCACCGAAACCATCGGATCGAACAAACTGAAACGAAAAGCGGTGGCAGTGTTCATCATAGATGAACTGTGATGTACTGAATGTGCCAGCCAGAACAGTCGGACTTTGTGAATAACATAGTGTTCGATGTAATAGGTTAGGTCAGCGAGCATAAGCACCAGTAAACCGGTGTGACCGTTGACCGGAAGCTTCCAAGGGATCATTTCATGGATCATGAAGTACAGATAAACCCCGGCGCCGAATATAAAGATCTCAGCCAAATAATAAGGTACTTGAGTAAGTATGCTGGAAAGCGTTTCCAGAAAGCGTTCACCACTGAATCGTTTAGTTATCAGATCATCAGTTAGCTCTAGAGCGATAAAGAAGACTGCGAACACCAAGGTCCAGTCATAGATGTCAAAAGATATGAACTCAAAAAATTCCAGCCAGAGTTGTTCGTTCATTTTAATCCCCTTACTGAATAGCCATGTAGGCTGTAAATTGGTCAATCTGATAGTCTGGTGTTAGAAGGTAGATTTCATAGTCACCTTTAAACTTAAGCTGATTTACAAATTGGTTGGCCTTTGCCCAACTATCTAGAACGTATCTATGTGGCAGGACTATATACTGACCTGGGTCTACACTGACGGCATGAATACGGCCATTTAACTTGAAGTTTTTCGGTGCTGGATATCCTAGCGTGACACTGATTTGGTTCTTTTTCTGGTTATAGCTGTGGTAAACGGCAAAGACTCTAAGTGGGTCCTTTGCTGTTAAAGCAGAAGCAAGGTCTTGTTGCGCAAATTCTTGCCAACTTTGATCCAGCTGATGCTGCACATCAGCTGAAAGGTCAATGCGACTTTCAATACCTACTATCACCGCACCGTCACTCACATAGGCTGTTTTGGGTGTGAGTGATTTTGTGGTGGGTTGCTGTGATGTATTGGTACCTGCGCTTGTATATGGCTGCTCAGAGGTTAGCGATGCCTGAATCAGCCAACCGAAAAAACCAAACATTATCAGTATTGCTACAAAGTAAATAAGTCGAATAAATCCATTGTGCTTTGGCAGTGCCATTGTTCAATCTCCTACCAGTAGAAACAAGATACTGCGACCAGTATCCAAACGAGAATTAGAATCCAATAGCTCCAAGGATCTTGATTTCGGAAATACTCACGGTGTAACCAGACGGAGCCTGCATACAGATCCCACGCAACCCAAAGTAGAAGTGCAATACCTAGAATAGATGTCCACGCCATGATCAGTCTCCTTATTTTGTCGCAGGAATTAACGTATTAACTAACAGCTCCGCTGCCCTGCGTGCAGAGGGACGGTATTGTGCGCTCATATTCAGCGGAGCCAGTGAATCAAGGTTGAAATAGATCGACACCAAGCCAAAGGCAATTGCATTAAGGTGTTCATCATCGGCTGATGGGTTGTCACGTAATAAGATAAATTTCATATCGTTGGTGAAGCGGCTCATCCATGCCTGCATCTGTTTACGTAATGGCTCATCCTGACCAGCAGCAAAGATCAAAGACTCGATAACCAAGACAAACTCAGCATCACTGTGATCCTCGGTAAACAGGCCATTGAGCAACGCAGAGGTAATATCTTGTTCAGGTAGGTAGCTGATGAATTCAGACCACTGTTTGTCTGATCGCTCAATTACCCGGTCGGCAAGCTGTGTTACTAGCTCTGTACGATTACCAGCAAAGTGTCGTACTAAGCTTCGTTGTAATCCAGCTTCTTCAGAAATGCGTTCCAATGTGCTGCCTTCAAGGCCATAGCGCGCCACACAGCGCTGCAGGGCTTGTAATATCTGCTCGGTTCTCTCTGCTTTTTTACTCGGACGTCCCATAGTTTTTACTCTGCTTTATAACTGTCTTTTATTATCAATAATGACAATATATAATGCAGATTATTTATTGTCAATTGTGACAATAAATTTTTATAGAATAAAGGTAATGCTATGCTGTCTGGTACGTTGAATCTAAAATTACTGTTAAGAAAATATTCGTCCGGTATAGCTGTTACTTGGGGATTAGTGCTGCTAGAAAATTGCCTATTAGCTCTCATTCCGTTATTCATCGGCTTTTCAATTGATGATCTTCTGGCGGGAGTGACGGATCAGTTGATGGTTCTCTTTATGGTAATGGTACTGCTGACAATCATTGCTGTACTGCGACGTATATATGACACCCGTATGTATGGAGCAATCAAAGTAGCGCTTGGGCTTGAACTCGATCAACGCAATACAATGCTTAATATTTCGATTCGTAGTGCTAGGCTCGACATGTCCCGGGAACTCGTCTGTTTTTTAGAAGATGGTGTGCCGGAACTAATCACCGGGCTTACTCAGATTATTATTTCGCTGGTCATACTGGCATCTTTTAGCTCCATACTTGCTGCAAACGCCGCCGGTATGATTCTGATAATGGTAATACTCTATGGTTTTTTTCATCACTCATTCTTACGATTGAACCAGGCACTGAATAACCAAACTGAACGTCAGGTAGCGTTGCTGGCACTAGGGTTTAAAACAAGCTTGCACAAGCATTTGAGTTTACTGTTTCGCTGGGAAGTGAAACTGTCTGATCGGGAAGCCATTCTTTATGGTCTGATTTTTCTGGTGGTAACGGGATTTATTGTTGCTAATCTATGGGCTGCAACAGCAATGCCTGAGATCTCTGCAGGTACTATTTTTACTATCGTTACTTATTCATGGGAGTTTGTGCAGGCAGCACTGGTACTCCCTATAACCCTGCAAGGGTTAACCCGATTACAAGAGATCACCTGTCGCATTAATCAAACAGACAGTTCTAAGGCTCAGTAATTAGCTGACAGAAAAAGTATGTTGAATACCTCAAGAAAAAAAGATCGCTTTGGGCCGACACCTGCCATTGTCTTTCGCCCATTCAACATTTGCTTTAATGGATTTAGGTGGCTGGACAAGGGTTTTTGGGGACTCGACGTTTATAACGCTATGCTGGCCTTTACGCCTCGGTAATAACAGTAGGCTGCCAGTAGCACCATGCTTAGCAGAACAAGAGGCAGTACAACCAGGCCCGTCTTCATTAGTAGCGGTGTTAGCTGAGCCATGAGTGAGCCTATCAACAGTTGAAGAAAGCCGAGCATGCCGGTAGCAGTAGCTTTGGCTCCGCTGGTAGCGGATATGGCACTGGCTTGGGCATTCGGTTGACTTAAGCCTCTGCCAAAAGTGAACAGGGCCATCGGTAGGAACAAGCTCAAGTAGCTGGGGGAACCTGCTATGAACAGGCCCAGCATTAGTAGGCTGCCTATACCAGAAATATAGTTTCCTAGTTTGATCATTCGGTCGGTACCCACTTTTGCAGATACTTTTCCTGCGGTCAGGCTCCCTAACCAGAAACCGCCAGCAACCAGTATGAACCAGTTACCATAATCCACTGGGCTGCCTTGCATATGCTTAGCTACAACAAAGGGAGCGCTGGTAATAAAGATAAAGAAACCACACGCTATCATGGTGCAGGATAGGGCGTACCAGAGGTAACCGGGTGAAGACAAAACGCTGTTATAGCGTTTAAAGCTTTCAAGGAAACTTCTGTTTTGCTGATCGATCTGATTTGACTCTGGCAGGTAAAAAAGTGCTCCCAGCCACACGACTGATCCCAGAATCATCGAAAGCCAAAATACGCTTTGCCAACCTGCGAGTAGGTTAAGATAACCACCCATAGTGGGGGCAATTGCTTGTGCGCTAGCGATCCCCAAGGTGATATAGCCGAGCATACCGGCAGCTTGGTCTTTTCCGTGTTGGTCCAAAACAATACTTCGTGCTAGTAGCATTCCAGTACAACCTCCGGCGGCTTGTAGCACACGTGCTAACAATAATTGCCAGACTTCAGTAGCCATAACACCGAGTAAACACCCCGCGATATGCAGGATAAAGCCCCACAGCAACACCGGCCTACGGCCATAACGATCGGCCAGAGGCCCGCTTATCAGCTGGCCGATCGCGAGTGTAAAAAGGTATAGGGTAAAGCCCAGCTGGATAGTGAAAGTACTGGTGTTAAATGTAACGGCTAGCTCCGGCATGACCGGAGCAAAGATATTAAGCGCAACAGGGCTGGCTATCGCCATGCCCGCGAGTAATGAAACTGGTGTTGTAGACGGCGCTTTATTCTTAAAGACTGAAAACAACGTTTACTTGTCCTGTTCCTGAGCTAGGGAAATATTCACCAATTATCTCACCTTTACCCTGATACTCATCCCACCCCAGTGCGCCAAATAGCATGGCTGTATCATGCATACCGCCTTCGCCAGAACAAAGGTTTGCATAGTCAGGCAGCATCTTTAAGAAGGTGGCGTTATCGCCTTGTTGCCAAAGATCTAATACGCGAAGGTCAACCTGGCGGTTAAATTCTTTGGAGATAGTAAAGGTGCCGTTATTTGCTTCGTAATCGTCATTAGCCCAAATCTGGTGAGATAACGACCCTGAAGCCAGTACCATTACTTTACTATCACTGGCTTCAATCGCTTCACGAATAGCTTCGCCAAGGATACGTGATGATTCAAGACTATGGACGCTACACCAACCGGAAATAGAGACGATTTTTAGGTCAGCTTCCTCATTCATATAATACATAGGCACTAAGGTGCCATATTCAAGTGTAAGCGAATCAACTTGATGGGAGAGGGTATAAACGCCTTTATCTGTCGCTTTCTTTGCTATTAAATCGCCAAGTTCAGGGTTACCTTGGTAATCGTATTCCATGTTCTGAATAAAGTGAGGAAACTCGTGGCTGGTGTAATTGCCTTTAAAACGGCTATTAGAATTTATATGGTAACCGTTGTTCACAAGCCAGTGGGTGTCTATAACAACAACGGTATCAGCGCCCGCTTCGCGAGCACGGCGAGCAATCTCTTTATGTCCATCGATAGCTTGCTTGCGACAGCCCTCCAAACGTCCGGGCTGCTCCGATAACAGCATCGTTGGCACGTGAGTTATCTTCGCCGCCAGTACAATTTCGCCCATTGTGTTACCTCACTTAGTATTGTTATCAGTATAAGCCATCTGACTGTGTGCTTTACACCTAACCAATATGGATGGCTAATGTGATTATTAGTTAATATATTAAGTACATGCTCAGAGATTAGTTAACATGTTATCTATTGTCAATAGGCAAGGTAAAAATCAAATGTGCTGATTATCGTATGAAAGGTAATATAGGTGGTGTTGCGAATGATACTTTAAAACCCGATATGGTTATATGCGGGTTTGTAAAAGTAAGTTTCTTTACGGCTTGATTGAGGCGAGCTCTTGTAACAGTTTTGAAAGCTGATCTAGCTTTTCTGGACCAAAACGTTCTGCAAATAATTGATAGTGAGCGTCGACTTCTGGGCTAATTTGTTCGAACAGTTGTAAAGCCTGCTCAGTTAATTTTATCAGTGTACGGCGCTGGTCTTCAGCTGATTTACGCCTCTCTATGTAACCTTGTTGTTCAAGCCGCTTAATAATGCCTGTTAAACTCGGACTAAGGATGCAACAAATGTCTGCGAGTTGTTTGGACTCAAGTTCGTCGTAAGCTTTTAGTGCTCGAAGAACACGCCATTGCTGCTCGGTTAGGTTGTTTTTCTGTAATAGCGGGCGGAAAAACTGCATGGATGCTTCGCGAGCTTTGAGCAATTGTAACGGGATCGAGTCTTCAAACTTGCGCATTATTAGTCTTCTCAATTAAGAATAGCTAATTGTTACGGTTAAAAGGTTCTTCTGCAAGCGCTTCATGTGATTGCAGTCGCCTAAACATGTTGTCTTGCTTCTCGTTTAAGAAAAATTAAAGTCAGCTGTTCTCTATAGTTAGCTATCTTTCCAGCTATTACGTTTTCGATAAATTGTTGCTGCACTAATTTGCAGGTAGTGAGCAGCAGTGGGAATATTGCCTCCACATAAGTCGATTGCATGCTCTATGGCTTCTCGTTCGATATCAGCAATAGGGCGAATGATAGTTGCGAGTTTATCTTGCATCCTTTGTTGCACTTCAACAGGCGAGTGACGTTCATGCATTGAAGTCGAGCGAGGAGTCGAAAAACCTGTATGTTCCTGGTTGATAACGTGAGTAGGGCGTACTTGAATAGCAGGAGTGTAGTTATCTAACGGCGCTGGCAACATATGAGGGGTGACACTCTCACCATTATTAAGCACGACGATATTACGGATGACGTTTTGTAGCTGTCTTACATTGCCTGGCCAGTCGTAATTGCTAAGAATGAGTTCTGTTTCTGTATCAAAACTGCAAAAATCCTTACCTTCTTCTTTTGTGTATTGTTCAAGAAAGCTACGGGAAATTTCAATAATATCGTTTTCCCGTTCTCTAAGCGGTGGAAGGTGAATCGGAAGCACATGAAGCCTGTAATAAAGATCTTCTCGAAAGTTACCGGCTTGGACTTCTGCCATAGGGTCTTTATTACTGGCGCAGAGAATTCTTACATCAACTTTTTCGGTTTTATTACTACCCACTTTTTGCAAGGTGCCGGTTTGCAGGAAACGTAATAATTTTGATTGGAGTGAGAGCTCCATTTCGCAAATTTCATCAAGAAATAAAGTACCGCCTTTAGCTGCACTCGCCGCTCCGTCTCTGTCACTGACCGCACCGGTGAAAGCACCTTTAACATGACCAAATATTTCGCTCTCAATTAAGTCTTTAGGAATGGCGCTACAATTCAGTGCAATAAACGCAGCTTTGTTTCGATCACTACGTTGATGGACAGCCTCAGCACAGACCTCTTTACCCGTGCCGCTTTCGCCAGTAATAAAGATGGTAGCGCGTGAGCTTGCAGCACTATCGATAACTTGATAGACCCGCTGCATTGATAGAGAAGAGCCAATAAAACCACAAAAATTATTACGATCTATCTCTTCACGGTAAGTCTCGACTATCTGTTTAAGTTTATGATTTTCAAGAGTATTATCTAACGTTGTTAATAGCCTGTCTTTAGTGAATGGCTTGACTAGATAGTCTTTTGCACCCAACTGCATTGCTTCAATGGCGGTGTTCATAGAGCAGTCGCCAGTAGTGACAATGACTTCAACGAGCAGCTCTTGGGCTTTAATATGCTTAAGGATTTCTAGACCGTTCATATCGGGAAGGGTGAGATCCAATAGAATGGCGTCGAAGTTATTTGTTGCTATAGCCGATAGGGCATCTTGCCCTGTTTTCTCATGCTGTACCTGGTAGGCATTACCTGTCAGGTAGCTGCGGTAAACGGCAGCCATGGAAATATCATCTTCTATTAATAGAACTCTGGTTATATCAGGAACGGGCATTGGACATCCTCTCCAGCCAAATTGCTAACTTTAGACTAGGCTACAGGTAGGCGAGGCGCAACTGACAACGCATTGAATCTACGCGTTTAATTGAGTGATTGCGGTGAAATATATGAAGCAACTATTAGCACAATGGCATTTACAACCCACACTCCTTGAAGCACGGCGTATTCGAGAAGCGCTATCCGAGGTATTAGCTCTGCATAAAGTGCCTGATGCGGATCATTTTTTATTGGCCTGTGCTGAGCTAATTATTAACCTTTATCGTTACCCTGACCCTAAGCCAAGCAATGTCATTGTGCGATTTGGTAAAGATGATTTTCATTGGTGCTTTGAGGTACTCGATAATGGCCCGACTTTTACTCAGTTTAGCCAACTGCTCAATGACACCGATCCTGCCATCGCTGCTGAAAACGGCATGGGTCTTAAGTTGCTCGCGCATTATTTTGCTGACTTTAACTATGTTCCCGCATGTTATCGGGATGATGCCTGCAATCTTATGTTGCTGTGTAAACCCTTAACAGCACAAGGGCAGCCACTAAACCGTATATTAATTGTTGATGATGACCCTACGTACCGCGCTGTGTTATCCGCTTATTTATCCGCTCACTATGTCGTTATTCAAGCGGACAGTGTGCCTCAAGCGCGCGAGCAGATTTTAAAATACAAACCCATATTGGTTATCTGCGATATCCGCATGCCGGGGCAAGATGGTACGGCATTATTTGACCAGATAAGTTATATACCGGATGTTTCTAATACGGCGTTTGTTTATCTTTCGGGTTGCACAGAAGCTGCACTAATAGAACGTGCGGTGAGCCGACCTATCGATGATTATTTATCAAAACCTGTCGATAAGGCGCTTCTTCTTGCGACTATCAAGCGTGTCTTGATGCGCCGCTCTTACCTAACGACTCAGCTAATGAGAGTTCAGGATGAGAAAATAACACTGGGGTTACAGCCTAGTTTGCCTGAGGAGTTTTCTGGTTTTCGCAGTACTTTACGTAGTATCTGCCCAGAGCCCGGTGGTGGTGATCTTTTACAACTTAATGAAACCCCGAATGCTGCATTACTGGTGTTCGCAGATCTGATGGGCCATGGCGTTACCCCAAAAGGGTTTGCTTATGCGTTAGCGGGGTACCTTAAAGGTTTGTGCTCTGCCAGAGCTGACCTTCACAGTAATATTTGTGGTTTACTTGAACTCTTATCTAACAGCTTTGATTCTGACCCAGTCTTAAAAGAGACGCTGGCAACCCTGATGCTCTTATCGTTTTCATCCAAGGGTGAAATTTGTATTGCCAACGCAGGCCATCCTTTTCCGATTTTGATGACTCGCAATAATGTTAAACAGATATCCGTTGATGGGCCTCTACCGGGATTAGGGCTGGCAAACTATGAAGAGCACTGCTTCACGTTGCACGATAAAGAGCGATTGCTGGTGTTCTCTGATGGTTTTTTGGATGCAGGAGAGCCCATCTCGAATGAGTTATCTAAGATACTCAAACACAGTATGACGTTACCTATCTCTGCTGCAGGAGATTACTTGCTGCAGTGGCGTTTAAATCATGGAATAGTGGCCGATGACCTAACGCTCATATTATTAGAAATAGATGAGGCAGCTATAGCTCTTGATTAAGTAACACCATACGGCTGAGGCGTTGGCGGATCTTTTCCATCCAGTTAGGAAAGAAGCGGTCTAGCCGATGGCTTTCACGTATGAGCTCTTGTTGTAAGCTGGGTGTGAAGCAGTCATTCATAATGACGCCTGCTAATACCGCTCCTGTTTGTTTAAGTATCTCATTGCTTTCATTAATCTGTGTTTCTGTCGTTACACCACTAATGATGGTCAGCAAGGTCGCTTTGCTAGCAGCGCACAGTGAATCGACACAGATAGCTTCTTCACGAATAATTAAGTCATCTTCAAATGTTTTTTTGCTGGCGAGCAATGGCGCTGCATCGCAAATGACTAAATCAAAACGTTGCTCACAGCTATCAAAAAATGCTTTCAGGGTTTCCTGATCTTTGAACTCAACACAATGGATAGACTTCTCGGGGCAAGAGAGCAACACTAAACCTGAGTATTGTGTTGCTTGTGCGGCATGCTCCCAATGGCCTGTTAAGGGTAACCACTCGTTGCGTACTAAGTTTAGTCGTTCGTGCAAGCACGGAGAGTAATGGCTAAGCTCAACTAATAATACATGCTTGCCAGACTCAGCTGCGCGTTTTGCTATGGCTAAAGCCAGCTCACTGTTACCGCTTTTTCTGTTGGTTCCGCATAGTGTTATTTGTCGCAAGTTAAGGCGCAACATACGTGAGTACACGGTTTCTAGTGCTTGAGTGTTATGTAGCTTATCCATTTGCATCGCTCCACGAAAAGGTAAGTATTTTATAAACCGATAAGGTGAGCAAAAGAGAACACAGTGATGGACTCTTGCAGTGTGCTCACAAATCGATACCAGCCGCTTTGCTCTTTGCTTGGAACATATAAGGTATCTCCGGCACGGATTGCGGGCAGTTTGCTGAAGTCGCCTGTTTTAGCAAAATCTACCAAATCAAACAGTCGTGAGTGCGCTTCACCATCAACACGGTTGACTACCATAATGCGGTCCTGCAAGGCGCTATTCATTGGTCCACCAGCTTCAGCAAGCAGATCAAGGACTGTCATGTTGTCATCGAAGGTGTAACGGCCAGGGCGAGCAACGGCACCTAATACACGAATAACGGTTTCTTTGGGTTTTTCTAACCATGCTCGGTCACGTTTAGGGATAAAGATGACATCTTCGTTTTGTACGGTGGGTAACATGCTGTCATCGCCTGTTTGGAAATAACGATGAAGGTTGAGCTGGGATACATTGGTTTTTCCGTCACGGCGATGCGTAATACGAACATTTGCTAAGTCTGCATTACCCGTTGGCCCCTGTGCTGCGGATAAAATATCAAGAAAGTTAAGTTCATTGTTAAAGGCGTAACGGCCGGGAGCACCGACTTGTCCAAAAATGTAGATTGAACGGTCGCTTGATTGCCTTACCCATTGAGAGCGGTTGTCGTTAGGGTCTTTAGGAAGCTCAGGAATAACCACGGTATCACCTGCACGCACTACTGGGACCGTACGAATATCGCCACCTTTATCGAGAAATTTCTTAAGATCAAAACTGACAGAGCGGGTAATGCCATCTGCGCTTGCTTTAAGTACTTGTAAGTGAGAAGTGTCAGCGCCAGCGACCGGGCCGCCTGCATGAGCAATAAGGTCCATTAAGGTCATTTCCGTCGCCCACTCGTAGCGCCCTGGGCGGTTAACAGCACCAATGATACGTACCGCGCGATTGGGATGAACTTTTAACCAGCTCTTTTCATTCATATCCGTTTTTTCAGGGACGAGAATCGCATCACCTGGCATAATTTGCGGTAAACGACCGCGCTTTTGTCCATCAACATAGCCTTGTAGATCAAAAGGAGTGACTTGACCGTTTGCACGTATTATTTTGATTTGTCGTGTTTCGGCGAAACGGGTTGGCCCACCAGCGGTCGCTAATAAGTCATAAAAACCACTGCCATCGCCCATTTCCATAGCGCCAGGTTTGAACACTTCACCCATAACATAAACCGTACGAGATCCATTCTTTACTTGCTCTGTGGCTTGGGGAATAAAAATTACATCACCTTGGCGAATGCCTGGCATTAGCTTAGGGTTGCCTGTATCAAGGTATTCACGCATGTTAAATGGGAAGGGTTGGCCGTTATGGATAATGCGAATTTGTTCAATACCTGCGTAACGGGTAACACCACCGGCACGCATAATCATATCCATTACTGAAGCATCATTTTTAAACGCAAAAGTACCGGGACGATGCACTTCACCAAAAACCTTGATAGAGTCTCCTCCTGTGCCCGCATCACCGGATGCAGTTAGTGTTTTGGCATCAAACTCAACTTGTACGTTACCAATGAGAGGGGAGGCCGGTACAAAAATTTCATCCATAGGCTCTAGTGGAGGTAGGCTACTTGGGTCGCCACTATCTAGGTATTCTTTGTAGTTGAACTCAATAAGGCCGCTGTTACGTCGGATCTGTAGCTTATCAAGCTGTGCACCTTGAGCTAGTCCTCCGGCACGGTTGATAGCCATTTGCACATTAGAGCGCACTGGCAGATCAACAGAGCCTGGTTTTTTAACATAGCCCAGTACCATCACCGACAGACGTCTCTCTTTAAGAATAAGATTGAAGCGGCTTAAATCACGGTATACCGAACTTAGCTGTTCTTGCAGGAGTGTTTTCGATTCATTTAAAGAAAGCCCTTTCAGTGTGATAGAACCTATTTCAGGTAGGTTGATCTGACCTTCATTATTTATCTGAAAATTGCTTTCAAAGGCAGTCTCACCAGGTAGCTTGATTTGCAGTACATCACCAGGGCGCAGGGTTTGCGCACTCACACTGAAGCTGACCACAAATATTAATAGGTATTTAATTAGCGCTTTCATAAACATATCTCCCCGTTGCTATTCTGCCCAGATCCTTGTTGAACCATCACCAATGGTTTTTCCTGTTCAATTTGGCGTATTAAAGTCTCGGCCTGTTGCAGTGGGCTATCGACTGCTTGTAATAACTCAGCGTCATAGAGACGGCGGCTTTGAATCAGTAGTTGCTGAGCAATTTGATATCGTTCGGTGCGATGCTGAGTTGATGTGTGTTGTTGCATTTTTTGCTCACACATCAATAGACGAGAGGCAAGAGGGTGCTCATCTTCTGTAATAGGGAAACGCTCAGCAACGCCTCCTTGGCCTTCGGTAACCCAATAGAAACAACCACTGCATTGGCTTAAAGAAAGCACCAGTAATGTACTTGCGAGGGCGTTCATGATGCGGACTCAGATACTGAAATGGTTTGCTCAACACGTAAGTGCTTCATTAACTCTAGAGGTTGTCCGTGGGCACCTATAATGCTCAAGGACTGCTCAAGCGTTCGGAGGCGTTTGAAAAGAAAGACAATGGCACCAATACCGGATGAGTCGATGAAATGCACATTTTCGATGTTTAACACAACATCCGTTTTACCTTGTACTAACTCATCTAGTTGAGGGCGAAGAATTTCAACGGCTAAGGCATCGAATGAGTCATTGATCACAAAGTGAAGTGTGCTATTTGCGTTTTCGGTGGTGGTCGCTAAATTTGTCATGGTCATACTCCTTGCTCTTTTTAGTTACTAAAGAAAGAGCAAGGTGCGTGCCACTAATTAATCTGTTGATTTTATTAGGTTTTTTTATTGCTTAAAAAATATTCAAAACTATTAATAAGAGCCTTCTCATTTTGAGAGACAGAATGAAAGAGAAGGAGTGAGCCCATTTTATGAATACTCACTATTGCCCTCGGCCAGTGACCATTACAATAACTGTTTGAAAAATGATTTGTAGATCAGAGAATATCCATGACCTTAGGTTGCCTAATTGCAGTGCGTAAGCATGATCAAATGCCACTTTATTACGAACATCGTTAAGATCACGGTCATAGCCTTGGTTTACCTGAGCCAGACCTGTGATACCTGGCTTAAGCCCCCAAGTGCGCTCCGCAAAGTAGGGGATTGCTGCCTCTAGTTTTTGATAAAAGCCGGGGCGCTCAGGGCGAGGGCCAATTAATGACATGTCGCCAACTAATACATTGAACAACTGTGGAAGTTCATCCAAGCGGGTTTTACGCAAAAACCGGCCGAACATAGTCACTCGAGGGTCATTCTTTGTCGCCCATACAGCGCCAGATGCAACCTCTGCATCTAACCGCATGGTACGGAATTTATACATCCAAAATATGTCTGTCTTATTTTTATCGGCTTGTCCGATTCTTAATTGTTGAAAGATAACGGGGCCTGGAGAAGTAAGAAAGATCAGACCAGCAATGATTGGAAACAGTGGTAAACATACACACAGCGCTATGAAAGAGAGGCTAATGTCCATGATCCTTTTCAAAACAAATACTTTAATAGGAATGTAATTATCCGTGTATTTATAACTTCTTATAAAAGAAAAGTTAAAAGCATTCATGATGACACCTCCTTACTAGAAACGGGTTTCCAGCAGCCGCGTTCTAAGCCCAGTAAGTAACGCGTAATACCTATTAAACTACTGAAATAGCCATTGACGAGATAAAAAATCAAATTGAGTGGGCGTGTGAATTTACTCTTTGAGAGTAACTTTTCTGGTAAAAACAAACTCAGTCTAGCCAGCGTTATGCCACTCACTTCGGCTAAGAGTAAGAACAAAAACAGGCTTGATCCATTTGCTAACATTGCACACAAGAATAGCTGTAGCAGTATGATAAAGGGCATGAGTGTGCGCAGGGCTTTACCTGATAAAAATGCAAAGGCGGTTCCCCCTTGGCGCGGAGATAATAATGCAGGCAGGCGTAATAATTGCTGCATATTGCCTGCCGCTATTCGAATCCTGCGGCGCTGGTCCATTTCTAAATCCGCTTGCTCCAGCTCTAAAGCTATAATGCTACAGTCGTAAACTGCAGCATAACCGGCAGCAACCATTTGCATTGGTAGGATAAAATCATCATTAATCGTGTCGGGCTCAAGTGCTTTAAAGAGAGGACGTGAAAAGAAGTACAACGCACCATGAACGCCAATTGGGCTGCCAATAGCTGCTTCACCTTGTTTAACTTCAATCTGATATTTCCAGTATTTATTTTCACCGGCACTACCAGGGTTCAATAAACGATAGGTTGCAGCTACCACCGCAACATCAGAGTTTGAGAAATGTTGATTGGCAATTTTAAGACCATCTATCGATATCAAGGCAGAGGCATCACTTAGCGCAACAATGTCTGTATCAAGCTGTTCTATCACTTGGTTTAATATTGCAACCTTGCCTTGGTTTTTATCTAAATCTAGAATCTCTATATTGAGCCAGCTATTTTCAGGCTCTTGAGCAACTTGGCGAGCAATATCGGCAGTATCATCTTGGCAGCCATCACAGGCAATGATCAGTTTTACTAAATCAGCAGGGTAATCCAGTGCCGCTACATTACGAACCTTGTCGGCGATAACATCGGCTTCGTTATAAGCGGGTACGAGAATCGTTATGCTTTTAAAATCGATATCTGCTTCTAGGTTGCTTACTGGAGTATGAGCGTTGCGCTTTTGTATTTTTTTAAGAATCAAAGGGTAGATCACATGATGATAAATAATCAGCAACCAACACAGGACAATTAATAGCAGTAAAGAAAATGACATATCACACCTCCAAGGTGGGTTGTGAAGATAAATTGGGCTCTAAAAGTTGAAAGTAAGCTTGTGCCGTTTTAGTCAAATCGCCTTTGCTTAAAACAAACTGGCGTGGGCTTGTTCGTCGTGAAGATAGACTGTGGTGCAGTAGTGCTTCTTGTAGCTCTTTTATATTTCCAGCAGAGACTGTTATCCCGGTTTTAGGGCAAACAATATTTTTGCAACCGCCAACATTAGTAACAATGACGGGCACACCGCAGGCTTGGGCTTCTAGGGGAGATAGCGGTAAACCTTCGTTCAACGAAGGCAAGCAGAAGAGGTCAATGGCATGATAAAAAGGCACCATATCATTTATGTTTCCAAGAAATGTAACTCGCTCAGCAATGCCTAATTTTTCTGCAAGATCTTCTAGTGAACTACGTAAGCTTCCATCACCTGCCAGTACTAGATGCACATCAAGGTGAGTTCTACTTAAAGCCTTGAGGAGAAACTTATGGCCTTTAACTGTTTCAAGGCGTGCAGCGCAACCGACGAGTAATGTTTGCTTAGGTATTTTTAAACGTGCTTTAGCAGACGCTTTTTGTTGCTTAGTTGGCGGTAAGAAATGCTGAGTATCAACACCATTGAGAATGATTTTGGGGGTTGTGGCAGGAAAATGTTTATTCAGTGCTGTTGCTACTTCTGAACAATCAGCGACTAACATCGGCTTTAACAAGTAGATCAGGGTGCGTTGAAGCCTTTTATTACTTTTCTTATTCAAGTGCCATGCATCATGTTCAGTATGAACATGTTTAAGTTTAAGGTATTTAGCCGCCATACCTGCGTATAAAAAAGGGCCTATGTGATGGCTATGTACTGAGCTTGCTTTAAGGTGTATTAGTCTGCGAATTAGCCGTTGTACTAGTGTTAGGTCTAGGCCGGCGGATTTGTCAAAAAAGTGCAGTCGGTGTGCTGTTTCGGCTAATCTTGGCCACTGCTTGATGGCAGATGCTTTATCTCCTTCAAGGCTGAAAATATGCACTTCTGCTTGTGAGTCTAGCTGCTTAAGTAAGTCTAATGCCATGGTTTCAATGCCACCAGGGCGTAGATGTTGTACGACTTGTACAATCACTTTATTCATAGGTTGGCTCCTTCTCTGTAGTATTGAGAGAATGATGAGAAAAAGGGGGGATGCGTGCTAAAACGGGTACATTAAGCATCGCGACAACGGTGTCTTTACGACGAATACTGGTATCGAGCAGTTCAGCAATGGTCGCCAGACCTATGCCTAAACCAATGCCTGCAATACTTCCGGCTATCACGAAAATAATAAGTGGCATATTGATGGGGCCAAGTGGATCAAAAGGTGGGTCGATCAACTTTACGCGTTCGTGTTCTTCATTCTTGCCTAGCGAGCGTGTTACTCGTGCCATTTCATGACGCTCCGCAAGGTTCTCAAATACTTTTTGGCGTACTTGAATATCGCGCTCTAACTCTTTTAAGCGGCGCTCATGTTGCCCATAGCCATTAACTTGCTGCTGCATACGATCAATTTCGGCTTGCAGTGACTTCACCTCGTTCATAAGGCGCTCGATATGATCATTCGCTTTTTGTAGGCGTTCTAATTGAGAGATGAGCAGTGGGTGCTTGTTATTACTTTGGTGTGTTTCTTGGCTCATAGTGGCAATAGCCCATAAGCGTTCTAGTTTCACGTTATCTAGGCTACCGCTATTAAGAGAGTTCATTTCCATAAGAATGCGGCTGCGCTCTTTTTCCAACGAGCCTAAGCGAGCACGAATACTTTGAACTTGGCTATGTTCATCGGTATAGCGGGCCCGAAGCTGGGTGAGTTGCGCCATTTCATTGATAATGGACTCTTCAATTTTCCCTACCACAGGATTGGTTTGTGATAAGCGTAACGCGAGACTGGCCTGAGCCGCCTTTGCACCTTCCAGCTCAATGCTACGTTCAGCTAAGTAGGCTTTAAGCACGGATAAGCGCGCAACATTGGCTCCATGTAGCGCGGGGAGTTCACTCGCATATTTATTTTTATACTCAGCCAGTGTTTGTTCGGCATCTTGTAAGTTGGAGCGTCTTGCTTCCATTTCACCTGCAAGAAAGTTTTCAGACTGCAATACAGATGAGCGCTGTGGTGCAAGTACGCGCTCCACAAAGTGCATGCTAATCATAGAAAGGGTTTCTTTGATTTTTAGGGAAGATCCTGCGCGATAAGTGATCTTTATAAGGTTATCGCCGACAAGTTTTGCATTAAGTGCTTTTGAAAGGTCGGCAATGACATTGGCTTTGCTCTGCTCATCCATCTCGTCATTGAGCAAATTCATTTTCCAGGCAACACTGGCAAGGATATGTCGGCTATGGAGTAATGCATTGAGTGCTTCCATGCGGTTACGCAGGTTCGTTGCAATGGATAGGTCTTCAAGAAAAGGGTTATGCTCTGATGCTTCTTGAAACAAAATAGTTGTGGTTGTTTCGTATTTTTTAGGTGATAAAGCACCAACAGTAAGCCCGACAAAAGGCATCAATAAAATCGGAAGCATGATTAGATAACGACGACGCCATGCTGCCCATAAAATGGAAGCAATGTTCTTTATCAATAGGCTTCTAATCATAAGTTTCTCTCTTGCGCTGTGTTGTTACTGTGAGATCTGTACACGGTCAGCCTGCAATTCAGGCTGCATAGAGATATTTGTTTTACGTGTACGTTTGCTAAGAAAGTCACTGACATGTTTGCAACGAGAAATGGCAAGAGATGCTGCAGTAAAAGGATCACTTAACCCACCGGGAGCACAAGCAACACTGACGGGTGTATTAGCGAGGTTGGCAAAACGATGTAGCTGGTCTTCTTGTGTTGGTGTTAGGCGAGAAATTTTTCCAGAAAATGAGAGTGTTAATTCGTTTTGGTCGCTTTGAGAAGACGACTGTTGAGTAGTCTTACCGTTTCGAGCTTGGGCAAGAAGCTGCTCAACACTCATTGGCTTATGGCCATTGTTAGTTACTGCTTGGGGTTGATTTATACCTAGTGAGGACAGGTTTATGTTGCTTAAAGATGTGGCGCAACCTGATAGCAGTCCGAGTGAGCTTAAAATGATTGAGTAACTTATCCAGGCCCTTTTCATTATCTATCTCCAATACTTTTAAAGTGTGTAATAGAGATAAAGCAGGGATTGGGCCAAGATCTTCTAATTAATTTAAATTATTATAAATCATATAGTTGCAGATATTTAGTGAAGTGTTATATGTTGCTAATATGTGTTTGAAACACTATTGAAGTAGCTCGTTATCAGAAAGAGTCGCAATTTGAGAGAAGAGCGCCAGGCGAGGCAATTGAGGGATTAAGGAGGGTTGTAGCAAGTAAGCTACCCGTCACTCAACGTTATTCGAATGACGGGCGGCCTTGGCGTGTTCTCGTTATAAGTTGTAATGCTGCTTGAATTTCATCATTAGCGCTTCAGGCTTATACTTTTTATTTTGCTTGTTCAGTACATAAACCACGGTTTGCTTGTCAGGGCCTGTACCGATATCCGTATAACGGTAGGGTGCCTCACCAATCATACGCATGGCTTTCATATCTTCTAAGCTATCGAAAACATATAAACGGCCATCCTCAGCACGGATTTCACCGTAAAATGGATCGGCTGCTTGTAATGATCCTTTAAACATCTCTTCTGCTGCTACGCCGCTTAGCTTCTTCTTATCAACGCCGCGCAGGCCGTAAACCAGTGTTTGTCCATTTGGACCACCGCCAATGAGCACTTTACGGTACGATGTTTCACCGACAGTCAGGAACTCTTGATAGACCTTAAAATCATCAAAAACATAGTAACGGCCTTCATGAGATACTTCATAAAGATCTTGGTTATTAATCTCTGGAGCTGTAGCGACGTTATCCTTCACGCTAGTCGATTGGCAACCATACAAGCTCAGTAGTGCTGCGACCGTCATCATTCCTGCAAACTGTTTTTTCATTTCTGCCTCACAAGCATTGTTTCAACGTAATCACAGCACCATAGCGGCAGAATATGACAGAATCATGTCATAAAGATTGCAGTATATCTTTGAGTAACCTAGCTTGTTTGCTCCAACTTTCTTTGCTGAGGCGCTGTTGCCTCATGCGTATGAATTGCTGGCTGTTTGACTGGTAAGAATGTTCAATCGCTTGTGCAAAGCCCCCCGCATCATTGCGAATGTCGATAAGATCCCTGTAACCATCCAATGCAGGAAAATCGCTACTAACAACTGCAGAGCCTGCGGCTAAATACTCCCTTAGTTTTAAAGGGTTGCATGCCTCAATTTGGCGATTGTGCAAAAACGGCAGCAAACCGACATCCCAATGTTGGCTATACCGAGGCAGTTCATGATGGGGCTTTGGCCCTAACCATTGAATGTTAGGTTCTTTCAATAACCCTTCTATGTTGCAGCTTGCAGGGCCTATAAGTACAAACGTCCAGTGCGGCAAGTGGCGGGCTGTATCAATCATTAGGGCTTGATCAAACCATCTGGCGATTGATCCATAAAAACCAGCGACAGGGCCAATAGGTAGGTCAGTTGCACGTTCCGTAGGTGTTGAAAAGAGTTCGGTATCAACACCGTGGGGAAGAACGATTGTTTTTTGTGAAGGGAATTTCTCAGCGAGCTTGTTACTGGCAGTAATGATCAAGGTGCTCTTAATGACGAGCTCTTGCTCCATCTGTTGAATTGGCTGGTGGTCAACGCCATCCAATGCCGAGAAATCATCACCGCAGTAGTAGATAGTAGCGCGTTCACCTAATCTGCCGACAACATCAACCGCTGACGGTAATGATGTCCAGAGTAATGGGCGCTGCTTGTTTTGTTTGAGCAAGGGTTTTAATTGCTGCGTAAGAATTGTCTGATTAATACGACGTGCTATTTGGCTTGCAGGCCAAGGTATGGTGCAGGGCTGTAAAATTGAAGGCTGTGGCCCTTGTCGGTTATCTTGAGTAGATTCAGAAGAAAACGGGGTATGTAAAAGAGCGGTTAATTTATTCCATACTCTATGCATATCCCGTTGAGTGAATCTAGGCTTACGTAGCCCTAGGGAGTTCACCCAGAGGATCTCCTGCTCCGGGATTAGATGCTTAATTAAGTGTTGCGTACTGCTAGGGTGCCCGCCCCAGTCTTCGCCAAAAACCAACATATCAATATTCATGCGGCGTTCTCCGTGCTATGAGTACTCGCATGTGAACTGCTTTGAGGAGTATTAGGCGAAGTGCTGGTGGACGTATCGAGGGGTTTAATAATTTTTGCGGGTACGCCCGCGGCCAAAACAAAAGCAGGGAGGTTATGTGTTACAACACTACCGGCAGCAACAATGGTGCCTGTGCCAATGGTGACACCTTTCATAACCGAAACGCCTGAACCGAGCCATACATCCTTTTCAAGAATAATATCGCCCACCTGGTCATCGCTTTCAGGTAACCCTTTAGCACGTGCAACAGGGTCAAGTGGGTGGCCGGGGTAACCCGCTAAAAAACCACGTCCGGCAATACGTACATTATCGCCAATAATAACGTGTTGCCCAACAGCAATGGTGGTTTGCCAGCCGATACCGACGTTGTTTCCTATTGTTAGTTGGGGTGTTTGTTTGCTGCTCCAACGCCCCGAAAAAGTGGTTTGTCCCGAGATGCGACAATCATTACCTACCTCTATATCAAGGTTACCTTGAACAAGAGGCATGCCGCCATAAAGATACAGATGCTTACTGTGGTTGCTTAGGCGTGTTTTAAAAAGAGGTGTCCAATAGAGCACGCGTGTTAGCGAGCTCAATAGATGGCAGATAAGCGTATGTAAAATCAGAATAGGCTTGTAAATAAGCTTAACAGAAGGAACTTCGAAATTTTTAGCCCTAAGGTGCAGTTGTTTTATCAACTTAGCTAGTGGGTGGCTAGAGGTTTTTACCCATCGTTTGAGTGTTTGTAACGTATTCATCAGTACACCTACCTTATTAAAAAAAGTTGGGTTTATGATGAGCTTGCAGAAGCTGTGCCAGATTATTTAACTAATAAAATCAAATAGTTAGTTGTATTGCTTGTGTACGTATTTGTTACTTCGCATTTTGCGACAAAGTTTGTGTGCCGAATCTAAAACGATCACCCTGTAAGCACAGTAGGTATGCAGCATGTTTCTGCGGGCTTATATAAATAGAAATGCTACAAAAAAATGCTGAATCGAGGTGCCCATCATTTTCTTGCTTTACGGATATCCCGATCTAAATCTTCTGGATGTACAACTAGACCTAGCTGATCTTCTTGAGGAGCAATTACCACATAGAATTCATCTTCTACAAGGCCTGCTGTCCAACGATGCTGCCACGTTTTTAATGTGATGGCTTCTGCTTCGCATGATTTCCATTCGCCATTAGCCCAGTTGCTCGCGTCAGCTTCACTCGCCCAAACTGGAACACAATCTTCATCGTCGGTATTGAGCATGACGCAACCATGAGTGTCGGTCAGAATCCAGATCTCCTGCTGGCTGCAAACTTGTTGCAGAAATTGTTGATAATTTGCTTCGTAAGCTTGCTCGCTCATAGGGCACCGTTGTGAGAATTGTTACGCGAGAATGCGTAAGCTGTTATTAGGTGCGCATAGTGTCGGCTTGTACAGATGGTGTCAATTACAAACAGGTAATTTACCGGTTGAGTTGGTTGTTTTCTGTCGGTGCAGAGCCAGAAGGTGCTGGTATTGAAGGGCAAGGTCTCGGTTGGAAAAAATACGTACATTATCACCAATAATAACGCGCCAATGTTCTTTTGACTAAGAAATAAATGGCTAAGTTATTGATCTTTATAACTAACAAACTATGATTCTAGAATAGGGATTGAATGTATTGGGCAAAGGATTGGCTCTTTTTTACAAAAACCACGTTCGTCTCAATCATCCTATCTCTTTGAATTACAATAAATTAATGCTTATGGTGTTTTTACTTGGAACCCAATTAGTGCGCCAAAGTGATAGTAAGCCATAGGCTCTTGAATAAACTGTTATGCACAAATTATGTTGAATTACATCAAGCGAATAAATAGAGAGCGCAAGCAACTATCTAAAGGCTATAGAGTATTTTTAGATATACTCGGCTTCTTATGCGTTGTCATAGCGTATTTTTCTCTCACAGCTCTATCTAGATATTGTTTATGGCAAGATGCTTGTTCTTATCTACAACAAAATCAGGTAGTTTTTTGGGTAGTATTTCCATTCGTATTTCTGCTATCAGTTTCACTAGTCCAATTTTTTGTCTTTGGCTTATGTAGCTTTTATTTTGTATTTTCAGGTCGCCTATCCAGTAAAGAGGCACTCAAGTTCACGTTTTTATATTACATGCCTCAAAGTTGGTTCAAACAAAATGCATAACAAGCGCAATCACAAAGGACTAAATTCCCGTTGCACCTTTTGGCATGGCTTCGCCATTATATGCAAAAAGGCTCCACTCCAATTTAGCCCGTGTTGCGAGCGTTAAATGCCAAACATGCGAAGCCGAGTTCAATATTTCTCAATTGCTACACTACTCTCAATACCAGCAGTAATAATTCCAGTTAATATCTGGCTCGGAGAACTACAAGCAACTATAATTTTTATAGTTTTGGTCGTATTACTATTATTAGCTCAAGCAGTTTTGTTTAAGTGCCCCATCTGTTGGGAATGTATTTTTAAAATTAAAGGGAGTAAATACTATTTCACTTGGTATCGCGGAGCGTGTCGAAATTGTGGGCACAAATTCGAAGAGTAAGGCATTTAACACATATGAGCCTTCTCAAGTAAATAAGTCGAAGTAACTCTTACGCGATGCGGCAGAGCTTTAGTCGTTAGGCGAAGGAAAAACTACAGATTATGATTGAAAACATTACCAGAAAAATTGCTCAGTCAGATGAGCTTTATAGGCTCCTTTCGATAGTACCTATATTTCTAGTTTTTGGGGTGATTTCCATGTATACAGCTGTACAAAAAGCCCTTCCAGAGAAGTTAGAGTTGATACCTATAGTTAGCAACATTACAGATCTTAAAAATAACTCTGGATTAGTATCATTCGAGGGCAATCCTGAAAAACTAAGATTTCCATGCATTTGCGATTACGGATGGGGTTACAAAGCTTTCGATGGCTCTAAAACAATAAATGCACTTGTTCAAAGAAACTCTGATGCAGAGTTGTATGCATGGGAGCTATCTATTAATGACACATCTATATTTACCTACGAAGAATTATATGCAGAACGAAAACAGGAAAAAGATGAGGCCATTCAGTTTGCTTTATATACATTAATAGGTTCAATAGTTGGCTTAGTTTTTTACGCTATCGTATATTTCGCACGTAGCAGGTTTTCCGAAAGAGAAGAGCCAGAAATCGCCTAACCAATCAAGTACACTCTCTACGGTCTAAGGATGTCGCTTATTCGGAGCGTTAGAAGGCATTTAATTAAACTTTAAAAGCATCAAAAAAGTGGTAGGTTGTTGTTTAAACTCTCCGGTAATAATTCTAATCGACTCAAACACATGACTCACAACTACATACCTATTGCTAAAGACTGGCTTTCTCTGCTGCTACTTATTCTGCTGTGGGGTACGTCATTTATGTTTACCGCTGTATCACTGGATAGCTTTAGTCCTGTAGGTATAGTCGCTCTTAGGGTGTTGATTGCTGCTGTTATTCTAACTCTTTTTATGTATGCCAAGGGTTTACGTTTGCCTGTCGACCCGTTGGCTTGGGCAGTGTTTTTGCTGCTGGGCATTATGGGTAACCTGTTGCCATTTCTTCTGATCTCAACAGGTCAGAAGGATGTTAGCTCGGGCATTGCGGGGTTGTTGATGGCATTTATGCCGCTGGTGACAATGATTTTGGCACATTATTTTGTGTTAGGTGAAAGCCTCAACCGCTTTAAAATACTCGGTTTTGTGTTGGGTATTACTGGTGTGGCGATTGTGCTTTGGCCGTCGTTAGTAGGGACTCACAGCAACTTACTGAGTGGTCTACTGATTTTGTTAGCCACTTTTAGTTATGCAATAAATGCCATTTTGGTGAGACGGTTGCCCTCCTATAACCCTGTTGTAACGGCAGCTGGTGTGATGATTGTTTCCAGCATCGCTATAGTGCCATTGTGGCTGTGGCAAGATCTACCGTGGCAACAAAGCTACTCTTTAAAGGCCACGTTATCTGTGTTGTGGTTAGGTATCGGCCCGACTGCGTTTGCCACCATTACTTTGTTTGCAGTTATCGCCACGGCAGGTCCTACGTTTCTTTCGTACATTAATTACGTGATTCCTGTAGTTGCGTACTTTACTGGCGCGCTTATTTTGGGCGAAGCCATTGAATGGCACAGCTTAGCGGCGTTGTTATTAATAATTTTAGGGATAGCGCTAACGCGCAAGCGGGTTGCTGGTTGAAGTAAGCTGATTCTTATTTTTTTGCGTTAGCACCCTTGGTTTTATTGGGAAATATTCAAAGAACAATATTAACGGTTGCCACTTCTCCATGATCTGCGGGGAGGTATCTCATCAAAACAAATTCAGCCTGATCGTCAGACATACGGCGAAACAAAGAGTCCTTAATGTTCTCGGGATTGTTGGCCTCGTAGAATTGTGTTGTCAGGAGTTCCCGCTTGCTATCAAGCACTTTGACATGGATATGTGGTGTGCGGCCGGGGTACTTTCCTGGTTTGATAGTCCGAAAGCTGTAGCGCCCATCTGGCCCAGTGATATCGTGCCCAAAACCCTGAAAACTCTGATCATACATAACAGTGCGTGTATCTTCAGTATGTAGATACTTTCCGTTGAGGTCGCATTGCCAGATCTCGATGCGCAGCCCATTGAGCGGCGCGCCGTTTTGATCCTTGATGGTACCTTCCAGCGTGATTACCTCGCCAATTGCCTTGTGGTTATTCCCCTGAACTTTGACAAGGTCATTATCAATGTCTTGTGTCCGCATTGATTCTGTTGGGTAGAATGGCCCTTCGGTGGCACGTGGTGTTGAATTTGATGCTTTAGCGCCTCTCAAAAAAATGAGACCGCCAATGGTGACTGCTAACCCAGATAAAATAGAGCGACGCGATTTTGAGATTTTGTTCATTTGGTTACACTCTTAATTCATCACTTAGGGTGTGATGACCTATAAGTAACTAGTGATTTAATTATGATGTTCTCCTTAAATATATTTAAGGCATTTTTTAAAATAACATTATGCTAAATACAGTCAAGCACGCTGTGGTGGCTAATAAATTTAATTTATATTATTTAAAGTCTTTTTCTAAAAATAGAATGAGATCGGTAATGTCGCCCGAGCTTATGCCGCTGCCGTGGCCCTACTCTGAATCAATTCCACAATAATGGAGATGAGTGCTATGGTAGAAATATCATGGATATTCTGTTTTGCTGGTTTATGCCTTTCAACTTATCTTTAGAGTAGAGGATTGAATATGCTTGAGGTAAACCTGTTAGGAGTCATAGCTGCAACCCTTGTGGGTATGCTTCTTGGTGCTTTATGGTATTCATCTATCGCATTTGGTGGAGCATGGATGAAGTGCGTTGGTAAAACACCCGAAACACTCGGTAAGCAAACTGCTCCATTGGTTGGCAGTATTATTTCGAGCTTGCTGACAGCCGTTGGTGTTTCATTGTTGTTTTCTTTACTTAATGTTTCTAATTTTGTAACCGCTATTAGTATTGGGGCTATTTTGGGGTTCTTGGTTATATTTCCCGCATTACTATCAGATAATTTGTTTTGTGGCTGGGGAAGTAAACTTCTTATTATCCAATCCGGATATAGGGTTGTAAGCGTGTTTCTTATGTCTTTGGTTATCTATCTTGTTTAATAGCGGATCCTGTTTAACACCCTCTATTGGTATCGAGTCTAGCTACTTTATAGCCTGATTATTTTTGTCTGTTGAGATAACGCGATAGCAAGCGCCAATAGAATGTAGATCGGCCAGGTAAAGCCCATTGTGAGAAAAGTCGCCGACACACAAAAGCCAGCGAGACCAGCCTGAACCGCTTGTGCGCATGCGTATAGCGTAGGTGAGTAGTGCTGCTGTATAGGTATTTGTGGTCTTAAGCGGTTAATACTGGTGTAGCTAATACGGGCAATCATAATAATCATGGTGGTAAATAACATCAGGCCTAGAATACCGGTTTCGGCTAATACTCCAAACCAGGTGCTATGTACGGCGTGATTTTGACCGTCCCAGTGCGGGCTATATTCAAAATAGTTCGAGATAAAATTGTTGATGCCAACGCCCAGCAACGGATGGTGTAGAGCCATTCCCATCGCGGCCTGCCAAGCATAAATACGGCCCATGGCTGATTCATCAATGCCTGCTTCTTGAGCGCCGCCTGAAGCACGATCACTAACGCCGGCTAAGGCAAAAAGCACCATGAGCGCCACTAGTCCTAAGCTGATTAATAGTGCTTTATTTTTGACTCGACGCCATGCAAAAATTCCGGTGACAGCACAACTACCTAACAAGCCTCCACGGCTCTGTGTTGCAATAATTGCGCATACGATCGTAATAAAGCCGACTAACCCAAACAATTTCCAAAATTTACTTAAACCAGGCGTTAGAAACATCGCTAATGTGAAGCTGGCAGGAAACAGCAGTACTAACGATAGATCATTAGGATCACCGAGCATTGAGCCAATATTGCGGCCAATAGTAACGCGGGTTCCTTCAACTAAGCCAATACCAGCATTTTTATTGTAAAGCGCTACAACCGCAAGGCTAATACCGCAGACCGCCATACTGACTAAAAGCCCTTTAAATTGACGCTCTTTTTGCAGTAACCAGCTAATAGCCAGCACCATAGTGGCTATTTTTATATAGGTTCCATTTAACGAACTCATTGCTGCTCCGCGATTTGTCGCAAACAATGCGCCAATAACAACGAGCAAAAAGAAGCAGCTAAATACAGACATTTCACGACACCAAAAAACATTAATGCGTTGTGTGATTAAGTTAACCAGTAAAGAGCCGAGAGTTCCCACTGCGAGTAGCTGAGGGATTTTAAGGGAATAAAGCGTTGGAAATACTTCATGCAAACGGAAAAATGAGAAGGCAATAAAAGCAAGGCAAAGCAAAAAGGGCATTTGTAACCCAGCAATGAGCAGTAAAGGCAGTAACGCAATGGCTGCAAGCGCAGGGTGTGGCAGTTGGTACCAAGTAAGCCCGATCATCAACACAGATATGAGTGCAATCAGTACTTGCTGCCAGCGGTTGATGATAAGGATATTATTCATCAGTATCTTGCTCAATGCTTACTAGGGTGAGCCCGGTAAAAACGTTGTAACCAAGGCAAGGGTAAAGGGTTGAGCAACGCGGCTACACCGGCAAAGCTGAGCATGATAACCAGTATTTGAATAGCCGTATCTATGCTGATAGGCGCTGAAGGTAATAGATAAATGCAAACAAGCATGCATGCCGTTAGCAGTAGAAGTGATCTTAGTTGATAAGGGAGTTTTAAGGCGTGTTGGCTAATATAGTAGATGGCCGCTAAACGCAGACTGAGCGCTATGCTTGTTGCCAAAATTGCACCCCATGCGTAAAAGAGTGGAATCAGGACAAGGTAGCCGACTAATGCGATACCCGCCGCTGTGCCATCAACTAGCGCGGGGCGAATGGTTGAGTCTTTGCTCATTGACCCAAAGCCAAGTGTTGATGTGGCATTGTGTAAAGCGGCAAGGCCAGCCAACCAAGGTATGTATTGAATAGCACCATGGTAAGAGGAGGGCGTTAGCAAGCGTACTAATGTTGGCCCGATTGCTGTGATGATTAATGCTGACGCCATCGCAATAATGACACCTATGGTGGCGATATCTGCACAGCGTTTAAGGCCATTTACTTCTTTTAAACAGCTAAAGCGCTTTGCATGCCACCAAAGATCAAATGGCTGTACAAGAACAGCGGTAATTAAGCCGAACTTGGCCGCAATGGCGTATTGGGCCATTTCGGCTGTGCCAACCACGCTCGCCAGAATCCAACGATCAAAACTACCTAATACGAACCCCGCGATACCCACAAAAATAAGCGGACCGCCATAGATCGAATACATTTTAAAACGAGCAAACTCAAAGCGAATGCCGGTAGTGTGGATCTGCTTTTTTATCAGCCATGCGCATAGAACGATAGCCGAGAGTAGTGTGGCACAAAGAACGCCCATGACCCCAAATCCTAAAAATAGGAGAGGGATGGCAATAGCCACTTGCAAGGCAACTCGTCCTGCGGTGCCGGCAAAATAAGTCCATGGGCTGCCCTGCATGCGTAACCAAGCCAGTGGTACAAGAATAGTTCCGACAAGCGACAGGCTAGCAAGAATTAAGCGTGCTTCGGTTTCTTGTATATTGCCGGGTAACCACTGGCTGACTTGGGGGGCAATCAACTGACCAATGATGAGTGCAGTTGTCCCCACAACAATGGCCATACCGAATATATTTGCCACGGCTTGCTTCTGTTCTTGTTCATTATCTGCGCTGCCAGCAAAGCGGAAGAGGGTTTCAGCCAAACCCATGCCGATAACAATGCTGAGTAAGTCTGCAAGCGTTTGAAGTACATCTAGCCGTCCATAATCTTCTGGCGTAAGAAAGTGTGTAGCTACGGGCACCATCACCAGTGCAAAGCCTTTAGATAATGCTAGCGCAGAAGCATATATAAGGCTGTGTTGCACCGCTTGTGGAAGCTTTGCAATACGGTTAATCATGACAAGCAATCTCCTTTGTCTGAGCGAGACTGCTGGCGGCGTAAAAATACCAGTGCACCCAATGTCAGCATGATGCCACCAGGTAGTCCAGTACCCATGCTAGGAGCAGGAGCGGCTTGTAAGCTAATAACTGATCCAGACGTAGGTACATCTGCAAACAATGCCTCTACTGGGTCGGTTCTTATACGAAATACAGCATCATTAAAATCATTATCACCTTGTGGCCTTACTAGATCTTCGAAGCCGAGAATGAGTTCATTTTCACCCGAAAGAGAGGTCATCATGGCCACATGACGTGAGTTGATATCAACATTATCCATGGTAGCTGATGCATTGTTTTCAGGATTAAGGAGATCAATAGTGTACATAGCAAGTGGATCAGCATTGTTATCCCAGCCTTTAACTTCTCTACCTGTCCATGCGTTTTGTAGTAAGAAGAAGCCAACATTGGTGCCTTCCGTAAATACTGAACCACCTGTCATGTTATAGTCAGTGCCATTAATATCGGTGATTTCAGTACCTAGTAAACCTACCGTATCTCCCGCAATTAATGAGCCGCCACCTCCAAGTTCTGATACATTATTAAAAACCATGCCTGTTTCAATTCCATCGATGGCTTGTAGCTCGTTAATGCCGATGTGTCCTGAACCATTCAGATCAAGATCACCGAAAGTTGATCCATCAAAGGCATTATCAGTAAAGGTGAAATAACCTAACGAGTTTCTGTAACCGGCCCCCTCATCAAGAAAAGTGACGCTCATATGAGCATCGCTTTGCAGTGTTATATTGGGGTTATATTCCAAGCTTAAATACTCTTTGTTGGCAACAACGCTCTCTGGTAATGCTTGCTGAACCTCTTGCAGTAATGCGGGGTCAAGATCAACATTGACCAGTGTGTCAGTTGCATCGGTAGCGGCATGCAGTAGGTCGGCACTGAGCAACAAGCTTAAACTCATGAGTGTTTTTTTATTAATTGGTGTTTTCATAGTAATCTCCCATTCATTACACATAGGTAAAAGCAAGAAACGAACCAATATATAAGTTATTGAATTTAATAAGTTATATGAATAATGGTCACTCTCATAATGAGAAAAACCTTGGGTTTAATCAGATGTTTTCGCATTTTGAGAAGCATCAGCAACGAGAGAGGCTGCGATGTTGCAGGTGCCTTTTTCGGCAAATGCTTGGGGATGTGGCGTAGCGTTTGACTCACGCGAAGAGGACGATAGCAATAACTGAAACTTATCAATGACGCGTTGCACAGTGAACTCCCACTGTGGGAAGCGTGAATAAATCCTGCCATTAAAAATCACACCGTATGACATTTCATCGTCATTAATGATGGCTTTTAAAATATGGCTACCTTCTGCGTTTCGGTACAAAGTAAGCAGCGCGATACTACCTGCACAAAGGCGGTGTTGGTAACCGCGAATCTTATAGGGGCCTTGGTTAGCCGCTTGTATTGAACCAATGTCGATCAAGTCAGGATAACTAATAGCTGATATAGATAATGGCTGCTCTACTGCTGGCCTGACGGTGGATTGATGTTTATAGATACGGCTAGCCGGTGCTAGCAATACGGCAGGTACTAATATAAAAAACACGGGGAGGTATTTTTTCATGACTTTTTCCATTTCACACAAGTCAGTGTCAGTAGCAATGTAATGGCTTCGATAAAGTCAGCTCCGTCACCTTCATGCAGCTGCAGATACCACTGTTCATCAAGTGCCATTAATGAAAGTCTAATACTGTTAATGCTTAATATCAGAACAACAACACAAACAATGCGAAGGTAAGCACGAGTCGTGATTGTGTGATGTAAGTAAGTCGTTAAACTAAACCAAAGCAACATTGCCCAAGACAGGTTCCCTAAGGCTGAGCAGCCCGTCAGTATGAGTAAGCTATGACCACTTTCTTGGGTGATAAGGTTATTTTCTACAATGGCGTCAGGCGTTAATATTTGTAGAAAAATACCGCTAAACCAAGCATCAAAGTTAAGAATCTCATTCGAAAATAAACTGAGCAGTAGCTGGCAAACAGGGCTGCGAATTGATATCGCAAATAAAATGAGAACGGCAGACCTTTCTAAGATAGTGTGCTTACCATCTTGCCCACAAATCTGCTTAAGCCAAATGCCGCAACAAAGTGAGCACAAAACCCAACTGAGTGTTGCGTTAGGTAACACCATTAAGGTGCTAATAAGTGTTGCATATAGCAAGAACCCGCGCGGTTGTGCTCTGTACTTTATTTGAGTGTTAGATAACAAGAATGCTGATAGAAACAGGCTAAACCATAAAACATAACTTTGGCCAAACCCGCTACTTGCCGCCACCAACAACGGTTCGTTTAAGCTTTGCATAATGGCAGGCAAAAGAGCGTTGATGACTGCCATTAATGTGAGAACGGGCAGTAGCAAGCGCTTTGGATTAGCTTGCGGCATCATCATAATGAGTGATGCCTTGTGTGTGGCGATTGTTTGTTTACTTTTGGGAGGGCTCTTTGGTAAATGTCCACGATGCGTGGGCAAACGACATCATCAGTATAGTGTTGTTTTATATGGTCACTCGCCGCAACAGAGAGCGTTGTTTGCTGTGTGGTATTAAGCAATAACCACTCAGCAATGGCTTGCTGGTACGCATCCTCATCTCCCGGCGAGATTAACCAGCCATTTTTGTGGTGAGTAATAAGTTGAGGCAGCCCACCAATGGCATAGCTAATAACAGGAATACCTCGGGACATGGCTTCTAGTGCGACTAACGGAAGTCCTTCGGATTCGCTGGTAATGCAAAGCAAACCAATATCTTTCCAAAAGGCATCCATATTGACTAAACCATGGCATTTAATATGCGGGTATTGAGTGAATTTGCTGCGTAAAGGTCCGTCGCCGTAGATATGAAAACCATGTAGGCTTGATATCCCTTGTGTAATACGAGCAAAGCTCTCAGGACCTTTTTCTTGCGAAAGACGACCAACAAAAGCAATCTGTTTTCCGTGTTTAGCTGTCAGCGGCTGCTCTTTTACAAAGTTGTTTACTTGAGTTGAAGGGGAGGGGATCCGTTTATCTATTTCAGCACTAACGCTTAAATTTTGATTGGCAAGTCTTGAGGTTTGTAGATCTAACCAGCTATAAATACGTACCTTGCCATTACCCAGGTCACCAGCATGAAAAGTAGATACAACCGGCACTCCCGCAAAATATGACAAGCTGCGACCGAGTACGCCTGCTTTATAGCCATGAGTGGTGACCAGTGAAGGTTGTTGTTTAATGATAGGTAGCAAATCAGAAGGCTTTTCTAAGTAGCGCCATCGTAACCCTAATAAAGATAACTGTTCTGCCAGAAGGTTGTCTGCGTAGCGCTTTAAGAACAGTACTTCGTTATTAAAACCATTACGCTCCAGCCAGCAAGATAATAGAAATACGTGTGTTTCAATTCCCCCACTGCCGCGACTATCGATAAGTTGATAAATGTTTCTTTGTTGTAATTTCATACTTGGCCTCTATGTGCTCTTTTATTCTTATAAGGGAGCAAATATGCAGCCACTAAATATAATTTCTTTTTAAAACAGGCAATTAAATAAGTTATATAATCTAAAATATTAATAAAATAATCCACTTCTCTGTTAAATACTCACTTTTTACTAAAAACAACAAAGCGGCTCTCAATATGAGACTCGATATGAAAAAGTAGAGAATTCTATGTTTATAGATCGTTGATTTTAAAGAGATAAAAGTTGGCAGACGTTTTGCTCTTTCTTATAAAAGACTAAAACAAGGAGCGCATAATGAAATATCTCGTAACAGGAGGGTGTGGCTTTATAGGGTCGCATCTGTGTGATGCACTGGTAGATGCGGGGCATCAAGTCAGAGTGCTTGATGACCTGTCTACTGGTGTACAGGATAACCTTTCATCAGGAGTAGAGTTTTTATTGGGTAGCGTCATCGATAGGGAGCTGGTCAAAACAGCAATGAAGGGGGTTGATGGTTGCTTCCATTTAGCTGCCGTGGCTTCTGTTACATGTTCGATTAACGACTGGGTAGGTACTCATTGCAATAATCAGCAGGGCACAGTGAATTTATTGGATGCTGCTAGAAGAAATGGCGAAACGCCAACAATACCCGTGGTTTATGCGTCATCAGCTGCAGTATATGGTGATAATGCAGCAGTGCCTTTAAATGAATCGTCGATCCCTAGGCCCATTAGCGCATACGGCGCCGATAAGCTGGGCAGTGAGCATCATGCGCGTGTTGCTTGGTTGGCGCATGGTGTCTCAACTGTGTGTATGCGGTTTTTTAATGTGTATGGTCCACGACAGAATCCTAAATCTCCGTATTCGGGTGTCATCTCAATTTTTATTGACCGTCTTTTGAAAGGCCAACCGTTATCAATTCATGGCGATGGTAAGCAAACCAGAGATTTTATTTATGTGGCTGATGTCGTGCGGTTTTTGATAGCAGCCATGCATAATCAAAAAGGTGAAGCATCCGTTTACAACGTCTGTACAGGCCAACCCACATCAATCTTGCAGTTGGCAAAAACCTTATCGATATTATCGGGTTGTGATCCACAGCTAAACAAAATGACCTGCAGGCAAGGGGATATTGTTGAGTCGTTGGGGGAGCCGCAAAGAGCCAATAGGCGCTACGGCTTTGCAGCAGAAGTTACACTGGGTGATGGCTTAAAATTTATGCTAGAGGATATGGCTTAATGATTAGCCGATGTAGCATTGGTAATGCCTTCAACCAAGCAGGAAGGAGTATTGTCATTGTGTGCTTTATTTCACCAGCTTCTAGGTAAACAAGGTGGCAATATTAATTACTTATAGGGTCAAGGGTGAGTGTTTCAAAAAGCTAAGCGAGGTACATATTTTTTATATGCTTGACTAGACCATGGTTAGAAATAGTCAATTCACAAGGAAGTTTTTTTGACATTTAAATATAAATGAGTATGATTCGCATTATCTTTTATGATTATGAAGTAATCACATGGAACAGATAGATGCTCTGCAGTCTAGGAATGAGGTGATCAATTTACGTCAAGTTTCTAGCCAAGAATTGTTAAAAAATCAAAAAGAATTATTGATTATACATAATGGACAACTCTACCACTTACGGGAAACACGTAACGGAAAATTGATACTCACAAAATAGCTTTACCCTCAAAGGCCTTTTGCAAGCCACCTTCGTTTAGATACAGGCAGCCAGCTACCGCCGATTGATTTTGACCACGATTATTTTACACAAAACTAATAGTCGTTCATTAACCAATAGCCGAAGTAGACTGACATGAAAAAAACACTCCCGCTGATCATTGCTGCAATGATTTCTGCGCACGCTCAAGCCGACACCCCAGCTATACAAAACACGGTTGTAATTGCCGCCAAAGCCCCGGTTACCGCTAAAAACTTTGCCGGTTCCGTTAACATCGTAACGGCTGCAGATATTGAGCTAAGTGGGGCTAATAACCTACTAGAAGCGATTGAGGGTTTGCCCGGTGTGTCTGCCAGTAATGTGGGTGGCGGCCGTAATGGGATCAGTATGCGTGGTATGGAAACTAACCATACGCTGATTCTTGTTGATGGTCGTCGTGTAAGTGATACCGACACCAACGTGCCATTCTCTGATTATCAATTCAATTGGGTGCCCGTGCAGATGATCGAGCGCATCGAAGTGATTCGTGGGCCGATGTCTAACCTCTATGGCTCGTCTGCTCTGGGTGGCGTCATCAATATAGTGACTAAAAAAGCCGGTGGGAAATGGAGCACTTCGGTAACGGCACAAGGGCGCTCAACTTCGTCAGGAGAGGGCGGAGATGAGAAAGCCCTTATTGTTACCGCTGCAGGCCCGTTGGGAGAAAGGGCAGATTTGGCATTCAGTATAGAGCAGCGCAATGAAGATGCTTTTCGAAAAACGTTTCTTGGTGGTAATTCAACAGCCACTCAAGAAGGTAAAGAGATCACTAACCTTACCGCAGACCTAGGTATTTATGTTGGAGAAGAAAGCCATATAAATTTGAGTTTGATTACTGGTGAAGAGGAACGAAAAAGCTTCCCTGATACGCTTTACTACGATATTGAACGTTATCAAGCTGCTGTTGATTTTTACACAAAGGTAGGTGAGTTCGATGTGAAGGCTCGTGTTTATCGATCGGATTCACAAAACCGTTATGTGGCCAGTAATTACTTTCATAATTTGACTGAAGATGTGGTGTCTGTCGATGTAACCGGAGAGTTGACTAGTGGCCATCAGCTAATCGCAGGTGTTGAGTACTCCTCTGAAGAGTATGAAAAAGACTATGTTGCAAGCTCTAACAATGACTTTGCAGGTGACTTCCAAGCATGGTCTCTATTTGCGCAAGATGCAGTCGATCTGGGAGATGATTTCACACTAACGTTCGGTGGGCGTTACGACGATCACCAGCGCTTTGGTAGCAAGTTTAGCCCTAAAATATATTTGGGTTGGGACGTATCAAATGAGCTGCGATTGAAGGCAGGGTATGGAGAAGGTTTTAAAGCACCGGCAGTGCGAGAAGCGTCTGATGCCTATAGCTTTACCTACGGTTACCCAACAGGCCCCGGTATGTTCCGTATGAATAACTTTTTGGGCAATAGCGACTTAGAGCCAGAAACTAATAAATCAATAGAGCTGGGTGCTGTTTATAGTAAAGACGCGCTGACCGCGGGGCTAACAGTGTTCCGCAATGATGTAGATAACCTGATTGAGGCTCAACAGATTTCCAGTGTTACGTCAGGAGGTACTACTACGGTAACAAGCCGTTATGAAAATGTTGAAAATGCACTGATTACGGGCCTTGAAGCAGAGCTAGGGTATAGCTTTGCTAGCGGTTTAGATGTCGGCTTTAACTACACCTTCCTTGATCACGAAGACGAAGACTCTGGTAATTGGCTGACTAATCGTTCTCGTCATGAGGCGGCGCTTAAATTGACCCAGCATGTATCTTCAATCGATGCGAGTAGCCAGCTTGCGGTGCGTTATGTCGGTAAGCAATACACCGATGCTGCCAACACGGATGAGCGTCCAGGTCACACCGTTGTTGATGTGACCTTACGCAAAGAGTTTAACAAACACTTCACTGCTCGTGCAGGTGTCTACAACCTATTTGATGACCTAGCAGCAGACAGTGATGACAACGGTTCTCACACTGAGGTGAGCCGTCAATTTGGCCTGAGCTTGACGGGTACCTTCTAAATAAAAATTTGTTAGTAAGCATAATCACAAGAAAGCTGCGCCGTGGTGATATAAGGCATTGGTGCAGCTTCCAAAAGCCTTCCTAAAAGTAAGTAAAAAGCGAGAAAACTATGAGCAATCTGGACAATCTATTTCAGCATGATGCAGACGAGTCGCCGCTATATATTCGATATAAGGGCTTACTAGCGACGGATCCTAAGTTGCGTCGTCGCGATCAAGCCGCCGTACTGGGTGTAAGTGAAGCCGCAATGGTTGATCAGCAGTGTGGTATTCAGCGCGTACGTTTGAATAACCAGTTTGCTGAGTTAATTCGTCAGTTGCCAGATCTAGGCTACATCATGACCCTGACCCGCAATGAGCATTGTGTACATGAACGTAAGGGTGTTTATGAGAACGTGCGGATTACAGGTCCAATGGGTCTAGTGATTGCTAAGGATCGCAAGGTGGATCTGAGAATCATTCTAAGTCGTTGGGCATTGGGTTTTGCCGTACGTGAAGATACGCCTCGTGGCGCGCGTTTCAGTTTTCAGTTTTTTGATAAAGCCGGTGTTGCAATCCAAAAGATATTTTTACAGCCCGATAGTAATGAAGAGGCTTACGCTGAATTGGTGGATAAATACCGGGCAGAAGATCAGAGCACAGCTTTAGCGTATGAGGCGCTGACAGATGTCCCTGTTTATGTTGAAGATAGAGAAGTCGATCGTGATCAGTTAGTAGATGAGTGGGCTGCTATGACCGATATTCATCAGTTTTTTGGCATGTTGCGTCGCCACAAGATAAGCCGTGAACAGGCATTTCGAATTGTTGGCGGGCCATGGGCGTTTCCATTTGATACCTCTCAACTGGAAGTGTTGTTGAACACAGCGGCGGGTCAAAAGTTGCCAATTATGTGTTTTGTCGGCAATCACGGGAATATTCAGATTCATACCGGCCCCGTAGAGAATATTAAAGTCATGGGTCCTTGGTTAAACGTGTTGGATCCTGAATTTAATTTACACCTGCAGCGTGAGGGCATTACGAGTGGTTGGTTAATCCGTAAGCTAACGGAAGATGGCATGGTGACGTCGCTTGAACTCTATGATGCCGGTGGTGAAACCATTGCTCAGTTCTTTGGTGTTCGTGAAGAAGGTAGCCCTGAGAATCAGCAGTGGCGAAAACTGGCAGAAAGCATGCTGAGTGAAGAGCAAGCCGCCTGATGAGACACATTACGTTGCAGTCCGTGCTGAGCGCGGCCATAACTTCGGCAGTGTTGTGTAGTGCTCTTTCTGTCTCTGGTGTGCAGGCGGCACCAGAGCGTATTGTGTCCGCCGATGGTGCTCTGACCGAAATCGTATATGCATTAGGCGAAGAGCGGCGCTTAGTTGGGGTGGATACAACGTCGTCTTATCCAGCAGCTGCCACTAAGTTACCGCAAATTGGTTATAAACGTGCAATCTCAGCAGAGGGTGTACTGTCATTGTCACCTGATGTGATCATTGCTACTCAGGACTCGGGGCCGGATAAAGTGGTGGAGCAGTTAAAAGCGGCGGGGGTTGATTTTCGTGTATATAGCGAAGCACCTTCACTGGTTGCTGTAGAAGAAAAAATCATGCATGTCGCTGCGCTGCTGGATAAACAGGTGGAAGGTAGCCAGTTATGGGCAGAGGTTAAGCGTAAAGTTGAAGATGCCAAAGCACAGGCGGTTAAAGCAGAGCAGCCATTACGTGTCTTGTTTGTGCTCAGTGCGGGAGATCGTTCGCCTTTGGTGGCCGGTGGTAATACCGGTGCAGATACCATGATTCATTTGGCAGGAGGGCTGAATGCCGTTGCAGGTTTTGATGGCTACAAACCTATGCCGGCAGAAGCGTTGGTAGCAGCGCGCCCCGATGTGATTTTAATGATGGCAAGGCAAGGTCATACCGTGAGTGCTGATCAGCTCTTTTCACAGGCCGGTTTCGCAATGACTCCCGCCGCAAAAGGTAAGCGATTGATCACTATGAATGGCCTTAAGCTGCTGGGTTTCGGCCCGCGTATCGGTGAAGCCATTAGCGAGTTAACTGAGGCGCTATACGGTGACTCTAGTGTTCAGGTTGTGCGATGAATTTGCAGCATGAAATTCGGGGGCAATGGACGCTTGGGTTACTTGGTATCTTACTGCTATCCACGTTAATCATATCCGTGGGCGTGGGTCCTATGTCTTTGTCGATGTCGGAGTCCTTGCAAGTTGCCATTGCTCGTTTGGGGTTGAATGAGCTGAGTGTTCCTCAGCATGTTGTGATGGTTGTTGAGTCGATCCGCATGCCGCGTACTATTCTTGGTATGTTGGTTGGCGCCGCATTAGCGGTTAGTGGTGCAGCTATTCAAGGTTTGTTTCGTAACCCCTTGGCCGATCCTGGGTTGATTGGTGTGTCTGGCGGTGCGGCTTTTGCTGCAGTGGCCAGTATTGTACTGGGAGGCAGCGTCTTAAAGCCCTTACATGATCTGTTGGGAATTTATAGCCTGCCGATGATGGCATTTTTGGGTGGATTTATAACGACTTTGTTAGTGGCTTGGATAGCTAATAGTCGTTTTGGTACCTCTATCACTACCATGCTGTTGGCGGGGATTGCGATTAATATCGTTACGGGTTCAGGTATTGGTATTTTTACTTATATGGCAGACGATGCCATGTTGCGCACTCTTACGTTTTGGCAAATGGGCAGTTTGGGTGGAGCAACGTGGGACAATGTAACCGCCGCCGCAACAATGATTGCTGTGGCCGTGGTGCTTATTCTACGTTATGCAAAAAGCTTGAATGCACTGTTGTTGGGTGAATCAGAAGCGCGCCATCTGGGTGTTGATGTCAGCCGTATTAAGGTGCGTGTGGTTTTGTTGTCTGCACTGGCTGTAGGGGCGGCAGTTTCTGTCTCTGGAATGATTGGTTTTGTTGGGCTGGTGGTGCCGCACATTGTGCGAATGAGCCTGGGGCCTGATCATCGTTACTTGTTACCTGCTTCGGCGCTACTCGGTGCTTTATTTCTGTTGTTGGCTGATATGTTATCACGCATCGTGATAGCACCGGCTGAGCTGCCTATCGGATTAATAACAGCCATAATCGGTGGCCCATTCTTTATTGGGCTGATTATTCTGCAAGCGCGAAAGGGGGGCTTATGAGTTTTTCTGTAAGTCATCTTAGCCTTAGTGTAGGGCGTAAAACGCTACTGAATAACGTGGATTTTAGTATTAGCCCAGGCGAGCTGGTCGTGGTATTGGGACCTAATGGTGCGGGCAAATCATCCTTGCTAAAAGTGATGTCTGGTGAGTACAGCTTCTATGAAGGTGACCTACAACTTAATGGTGCTAGGTATTCACGTTTACCGATTGGTGATATAGCCCGCATGGTGGGGGTATTGCCACAATCGTCGCAGCTTGTGTTTCCATTTTCAGTCTCAGAAGTCGTGATGCTGGGGCGCTTGCCGCATAGTTCTGGGCGAGCACGAGATGTGGAAATAGTGAAACAAGTGATAGATAAAGTAGATATGACTCACTTAATGGATGCTTCTTATCCCTCTTTGTCGGGTGGCGAAAAGCAGCGAGTGCAGTTGGCTCGTGTTTTGGCTCAAATTTGGGAAAGGTCTGTATTCGGTCCACGTTATTTATTGTTGGACGAACCCACTTCGGCACTTGATGTCGCTCACCAGCAACTCACCTTGCAGCTGGCGCGTGAATTAACTGAACAGGGGATTGGTGTGATGGCAATTTTGCATGACCTAAATCTCGCGGCTCAGTATGGTGACCGTATTGTTATGCTGCAGCAAGGCGAAATTGCTGCACAAGGCGCAGTGGAAGAGGTGCTTGCCCCAGAATTGATTCGCCAGCTGTTTTCTATTGATGTATCGATCATGCCGCATCCAACTTCACAACGACCTATGGTTGTAATGCTCTAAAAAATATCAAAAGGAAATGTTGATATGTCATATGCAAATAAAGTTTCTCCTGGCGTTGTTACTGCACTTATCTGCTCTACCAGTATTGGTATAGGCGCGAGTATCGGGGTTGCATTAGATAACTTGCCAGTTTGGCTTGTGGTGGGAGCTTGTGCAGGATCCGCTATCGGTGGCGCTCTTCTAATTAGCGGGCGCCTTAACCGCTTTATTTTTGTATTGCTGCTCACCGCAATCAGCTCTGTCTTATTGGTCTCGCTGAGTTATGCCAATAGCGGGCGCGTGATTAAAGTAAATCTGAGTGTTCAAGAAGGGGTGGCGTTTAGCCAAGATTGGCCGGTATTTGTCTATGCGTCAGCACCGGGCAGTAAATTGCCATTGAGCTCTACTCGAGTAAAGCTGAGTGAGTTGCCGGCAACGCTTGTGCTCACTGAAGCGATGTATGTCTTGCCTAATATGACCATGAAAGGTCACAAAGAATTGGTTGTGACCGCTAAGGTGTCTTCTAGCAGTGATGTTCATGAAACAGGCCCCGAAGATACTTACAGCTTAAGTTCAGTATTGCAGTTCTCTGGACCAGAGAAGCGTACCGTAGCTTTGTTAATCAAGGCGGCAGAATGAACGCATTTTCATCAAATGCTGAATCTAACAGAGAAGTTCCCGTTTATAATTGGCAGTATATTCGCAGTATTGCATTAGAGCATAAGCGTGATCTAGTGGTGGCAAATCTGATTGCTGTTTTTGCAGCAGCGGCGCTAGTGCCTTTGCCCTTGCTTATGCCATTGCTTGTTGATGAAGTGCTACTTAATCAACCTGCAAAGATGGTGGCTCTTGTTAATGGATCAACACCACAAAACTGGCACGGCCCGTTGCTTTATGTGGGGGCTATATTACTGCTGACGTTGTCATTGCGTTTAGTGGCGTTGCTATTGAACGTCTGGCAGGCACGAAAATTTACGCTGATAGCCAAAGAAGTTACTTATCGTATGCGCAGCGCAATGTTGCAGCAGCTACAGCGAATTTCAATGGCGGAGTATGAAAACCTAGGAAGCGGCAGTGTAAATGCTCATTTTGTCACAGATTTAGATACAGTTGATAAGTTTATAGGATCAACTGTCAGTAGGCTACTCGTGGCCATATTGTCGGTGCTAGGTACTGCATTTATTCTGTTATGGATACATTGGCAGTTAGCTTTATTTATTTTGCTAATGAATCCTTTGGTTATTTATGCGACTCGCTTGGTAGGCAAGCGAGTTAAGCACTTAAAGACGAAAGAGAATAAAGCTTATGAACTGTTCCAGGGGTTGCTGACAGAAACACTAGATGGTATTCAGCAGCTGCGGGCTGCCAACCGTGAAAAACACTACATTGATGAGCTGCGAGGCAGTGCTAAACAAGTGCGGGATAATGCAGCTGCCTTTGCCTGGAAAAGCGATGCGGCAGGGCGGTTTAGCTTTAGTTTGTTCTTGCTGGGTTTTGAGTTGTTTCGTGCTGTTGCTATGTTGATGGTGGTATTTTCCGACCTCAGTGTGGGAGAGATGATGGCTGTATTTGGTTATCTCTGGTTCATGATGGGGCCGGTGCAAGAAATTTTAGGAATTCAGTACAGTTGGTATGGTGCCAAAGCTGCATTGGCACGTATTAATCGCCTGATGTCGTTGACACAAGAGCCTTATTATCCGCCGTATAAAGATCCTTTTCGCGATCGCAATACAGTGAGTATAGAACTAAGAGACATTCATTTTGCTTACCAAGCAGATAAGCCAATTCTTAACGGTATATCTCTCAAAATCCCTGAAGGCCAAACAGTAGCGCTAGTCGGGGCCAGTGGTGGCGGAAAGTCTACCTTGGTTCAGGTGTTGTTGGGCCTATATCCAGTCAGTCTGGGGCAGGTTGCTTATGCGGGTGTCCCGGTTCAAGAAATTGGTTACCAGCAGGTTCGCGAAAACGTTGTCACAGTGTTGCAACACCCTGCTTTATTTAATGGCAGCATTCGTAGCAATCTGGGTATGGGGCGCGAGTTTGAGGAAGATAAATTGTGGAAGGCTTTGGACATTGCTCAACTAAAAGAGTTTGTGCAAGGGTTGGAACAGCAATTAGATACTGCTGTAGGGCGCAGTGGTGTGCGTTTATCAGGTGGTCAGCGGCAGCGTTTGGCTATTGCTCGCATGGTGTTATCTGACCCAAAAGTTGTGATTTTAGATGAAGCAACCTCTGCCCTGGATATGGAAACAGAGCAAAAGCTTCATAGTGCATTATCTACGTTTCTTTGCGGGCGAACCACGCTGATTGTGGCACATCGCTTAAGTGCGGTGAAGCAAGCCGACCATGTGTATGTTTTTGACGGTGGTTATATTGCTGAGCAGGGCAGTCATGAGGCATTAATTGGAGCTGATGGTTATTATGCATCGCTCTATAGCAAAGCCGTTTAAATAGTTTAGTTTAGTTTGAGTGCTATCCAGCCTTCTTTGGATGTTTTGTCATTGATCTAGGGTTTGTAATAAATGTAAAGATGTTTGATTCAGTATTGTCATGATATAATAATCATTCTCATTTGCATTACTATTCGGATTTGATTCAATGATGTCTTTTATGAAATTCTGTCATTTGTTAGGGCTGTTGATACTTGCTTCGCAGGCATTGCAAGCAGGCCAGCTTACCAGCGGTGAAGTAAAAACAACTAAAGGCCATGCGGGAGCGCAACAGTCCCAGCATCGTATTGATAACATTGATGTTGCGATACAAGAAGCTCGTGCTGAATATCTTGATAATGAGCGCATGGCGGATGTGACCGATGCTTATAATCGTCAGATAAGCTTGTTGGTTGAATCTCAACAGCGTGAACTGACTGACCTTCAAGAGCAGTTGAAGTCGATAGAAGAGACCGATCAAGCGGTGCTACCGATGTTGAATCGGATGCTGGATACCGTGCAGCGTTTTACCCGTATCGATTTACCTTTTTTACCAGAAGAGCGTAGTAAACGGCTCAATAAACTTGAAGGTTTATTGCTGCGTGCTGACGTAAGTGTAGCTGAGAAGTATCGTCAGATTGTTGAGGCTTATATGGTTGAGGTTCAGTACGGGCAGACCTTTGAAGCTTACAGTGGCGGGCTTGATGAAGGCGGTAAGCGACGTCAGGTTAATTTCTTACGGTTGGGGCGTACGGCACTTTACTATCAGACATTAGGAGGTCAAGAAAGTGGCCTGTGGTTGCAAGGTGAAGAGCGTTGGCAGTTATTAACAGAGGAGCAAAACCTCTCCCTGCGCAAAGCTATACAAATTGCATTACAGCAGCAAGTTCCTAGCCTTATCGACCTTGCGTTACCATCGCCGGAGGCTCGGTCATGATCAAGAAAGTTCTACTAACCATTGCTTTGTCCCTCAATGCAAATATGGCAGTAGCGGCTGCCAATGCCTCTGTCACTCTCGATGGACTGCTGCAGGAAGTGCGTGAGTTTACAGCCACAGATCGTAGCCTTAATAAGAAGCGAGAGCAGTTATTTAATAGTGACCTGAAGCAGCAAAAGAGTTTGCTGCTTCAAAGTCAGCAAAGATTGAAGAGTGCGGAAGCTGAACAAGAGAAGTTAAAGACATCCTTTGACGCCAACGATGTGAAGCTGGCTGAAATCGCTGCGCTTATTGAGCAGCGTTCTGGCCAATTGGGTGAGGTATTTGGCGTAGCTAAAGAGGAGGCGGGCAAGTTGCGCTCCTTACTTGAGGACTCGTTAGTGAGTGCCGAGCGTCCAGGTCGGGCAGAGCAGCTTGCTTTTGCCGAGCTGAATAGAGTGCCTACGCTGAAAGAACTAGAAACACTCTGGTATCAATTGCAGTTAGAAATGACAGAGTCCGGGCGTATTAGTCGTTTTCAGGCGCCTGTTGTAGCCGTTGATGGTCATTCTAAAATACAGGAAGTGGTACGTTTTGGTTTGTTTGGTGCCGCCAGCAAAGATGGTGAATTCCTTAATTGGAATGTTTCACAGCAAGTGCTTTCGGTGTTACCTACTCAGCCCGCTGGCGCTCGATCTTCACTGCTGGATTATTTAGCCGGTAATTCAGATGAAGTGACTGTTGATCCGACCCGAGGGGGGTTATTTATGCTGTTGGACCGCGAGCCCAAACTGCTGGAGCGTATTCAGCAAGGGGGGGAAGTTGGTTATCTCATTCTAGTGCTCGGAGCGTTAGGGCTGCTGGTGGCCTTTCTACAGATGATATTAATGCTGCGTAATGAATTTCAGATTCGTACCCAGCTGCGCCATGGTTCTGAGTTGAATTCGAATAATGCGTTAGGGCGAGTTTTATTGTCTTTGCAAGGGCAGGATCTATCAAATGAGCAGCGTGAGCTGAAGGTCGATGAAGCAATTTTGCAAGAGCTGCCTAGGCTGGAACGAGGCCAGAGCTTTATTAAATTATTGGCAGCAGTTGCACCTTTACTAGGGTTGCTAGGGACTGTTATCGGTATGATTGCGACATTCCAAAGCATTACTTTGTTTGGAACGAGTGATCCTAAACTGATGGCTGGAGGGATTTCTCAGGCATTGATGACCACTGTATTAGGCTTGGTTGTAGCGATCCCGTTATTGTTTTGCCATAGCTACTTGGCCACAAGGGGGCGCCGTCTTACACAAGTTTTGCAAGAAAAAAGCTTAGGCTTGCTGGCAGAAACAACAACGTCTGATTCAAACATAGGCGCTTTTGACCGTGCTGCCTGAGCTGCCCAGGATGCATGACTGGCTGTTCGCTTTGGGGCAGTTTTTTCAGACGGGTGGTTGGGTTTTATATCCGATCTTATTGGTCAGCATGCTGATGTTTGTATTGATCATAGAGCGCCTGATCTATCGTGGTTTTAGTTATCCGGTAGAGCGTCGTGACACACTGTTGGCGTTAGCGGCTGAGCCGCTGGCGCAAAGGCGTTTAAGTTTGGCCTGTGACTTGGATTTAGCACTGAAAAGCCAGTTTTCACTTATTAAAACCCTCATTGCTTTGTGCCCCCTAATTGGTTTGTTGGGGACAGTCACTGGGATGATTCAGGTATTTGACAGTCTAGCGCTATATGGCACTGGTAACCCACGGTTAATGGCGGCGGGTGTCGCCAGTGCTACTTTTCCTACGATGACTGGTATGGCTGTTGCCGTGTCTGGCTTGTTGTTTCATAACCGATTATCTCGTTGGTCAGAGGCTGAGCGACAGCAACTGCGATTGGCGTTGAGTCGGAACCAGAGAATACTGTAATGCGTCAACGATTTAATTTATCTCAACAGCAGGACGATGCTGAAATCAACATGACGCCCATGCTAGATGTGGTATTTATCATGTTGATCTTTTTCATTGTTTCTACCTCCTTTGTTCGCGAGTCAGGTATCGATGTGAATCGCCCAACCGCTGATAGCAGTGATGCTCAAAATAAAGCGGCGGTGCTGATAGCGATCTCCTCTGATGATGATATCTGGCTTGACCGTAAACCATTAGATATACGCATGGTGAGGCCCGCGATTGAGCGGCTACGCAGCGAGCAATCAGAAGTTAATGTGGTAATTCAGGCGGATGAGCAATCCAGTACAGGCCAGTTGGTCAGCGTCATTGATCAATTACGTCTGGCAAAAGTGCAATACACGGTTGCTACTACAGGTGGGGAGTAATGATTACTCGGACTTTGGTCTCGGTCCCTTTGGCGTTCTTATTGTCATTACTGCTGTTTTATACCTTGGCACTGATCACTCGTATGGGAGATGGCCTGGCTGATGAGCGGCAGGTTAACCCCAACCTAGATTTTTCAATGCACGTTCAGGAGTCGGAAATAGCACTTCGTGAGCGACGTTTACCGGATGAGCCTGAAGAGTTAGTGCAGCAACAACCCGCAATGCCGCAGGTTAAAACTGAGATGGCATCAACACTTAATGCGTCGTTACCTGATATTAGCATTCCGGATATCGACGTAGGTGTGAAGTTGTCACCATCGTTTAGTAGCTTGTCTTTTCCGGCTCCGGCGGTATCAGTGAATACCAATGTCACCAGTTTAGCGATGCCCACACCGATGATGACCATAGATACGAATCCAACGGTTATGAGCCAAGTGCCGCCACGTTATCCGCAGCGTGCGCTTCGTCGACGACAAGAAGGACGGGTATTAGTGGAATTTGTCATTACTGCGACAGGTACGGTGAAACCAGGATCAATGAAAGTTATCGAATCTATCCCTAAAGGGGTGTTCGATAAAACAGTGTTGCGTTCAATGCAGCGATGGCGCTTTAAAACCCGTTTAGCAAATGGGCAGCCGTCTGAGTATCGGGCTCGTCAGGAATTGGAATTCAAACTGGAGAAGTAATATGCGTAACCTTCAGATAATGCTTTTTTTGTTATTGTTACCGTTGTTTTCAAATGCTCAAGAGCAGCTGTCTCAGCGTGATTTTGCATTGCTCAAACCTGCGTTTGAAGCGATTGATGAGGGTAAGCTTAAAGTCGCTCAGCAGCAGTTTCTTAAGGCAAAAAAACAGGTCCGTAGCAGCTATGCTAAGGCGCTACTGTTATCAAACTTAGGTCAACTTGAATTGCAATGGCAGCGCTATAGTAAGGCACTACCCTATCTTACTCAGGCTTATCAATTAAAAGCTTTACCGGCCGAGCAACAGGTCGGTCTAGGCCACACGCTAGCTCAAGTGCACTGTGTCAAAGAGAAATGGCGCTCTTGCATTCGCTATATGAATCAGTGGATCCCCGTGAGTGCCAACAAAGTTACAGGCCAAGATTATTTGATGCTGGCGCAGGCTTATAGTCAGCTAAACCAGTGGAAAAAAGTAATTCAACCGATTACTACTGCAATCAATAGTCGCTCTGTTGCTCCTCAGAGTTGGTTTCAGCTGAAAGTGGTCGCTTATATTCAATTAAAACAGTGGTCACGTGCGATAAAAGCCCAGCAGCGACTGCTTAAACACTATGCCGCAAAAGGTGATAACTGGAGACAACTGGTGTCCTTACAGTTACAGGCGGGTAGGCATAAAGCGGCGTTGGCGAGTCAGCGAATGGGGTATGAGCGTGGTGTTTTAGTAGACGCTGCCGACTACCGCTTGTTAGCACAGATGTTGGTACAGGCGAATATCCCTTTTTATGCTGGCCAAGTGCTCGAGCAAGGTGTGAAAAGCGGCACACTAAAAGCTAATAGAAAAACACTACAGCTGCTCAGTGATTGTTGGGTAAAAGCACGTGAGGCAAAAAAAGCCGTTGCTGTATTGGTGCGTTTAAATCGCGCTTCTCCGTCTAATAAAAGCTTGCAACAGCAAGCACATATGCAAATGCAGTTACGCGACTGGCGTTCTGCTGAATTAACACTGCAACAGTTAACAAAACGATCCAAGGCGGAACAGTCTGAAGCTCAATTGTTACTGGGTATTGTAAGAATAAAATTGAAGCGCTTTCACAAAGCGCGACAAGCATTATTGCTGGCAGCAAAGAGTAAGCGACAGCAACCAGCCGCAGAAAGTTGGATGCGCTACCTTGAGCAGATTCAGCCTCCGCAAATGATGGGAATGAGTTAATTAAGTGAATAAATCGTGCACATTATGAATGCTGAAGCATCAGCCAATAAGCCGTTTCAACCAGCGCGCATCCTGTTGATTGAGGATGATAAAACCGTAAATGATAGCCTAGCAGATGCCTTGCAAAGTCGGGGCTATCAAGTACGACAATGTTTTGATGGTCGTGACGGTCTTTTAACCGCTATTAACCAGTCGTTTCATTTGATATTGCTGGATAAATTACTGCCAGTGATTGATGGGCTAGAGGTATTACTAAGATTGCGTCAATACCGTGATACGCCGGTTATTATGTTAACAGCATGTGGTGCGGAGCAAGATAGGATTGATGGCTTTAGTAGTGGCGCTGATGACTACCTGCCCAAGCCTTTTAATATGACCGAACTGCAATTACGCATCGAAGCGCTCCTGCGACGAAGCATGCGCCTGATGGAAGACGACCCGTTGGCACCTGAACTGCTTAGAGATGGTGTTTTACAGCTCGACGCTGTGTCTCAAACCGCTTGCTGTGCAGGAAAAGAGATTAATTTAACGCCGATTGAATACTGCTTACTAGAAGTGTTTTTACGCCAGCGAGATGAAGTGCTATCTAAACCTTATTTATATCAGTTGGTACTTAGCAAGCCTTTTAGTCGCTATGATCGTAGTTTAGATATGCATATCAGTAACTTGCGAGCTAAATTGGTTAAAGTGATTCCTGAGAAAAAGCTCATTAAAACAGTTCACGGTAAAGGGTACTGTTACCAATGAGCCGTCGTTTTTTTTGGAAAATGGTATTGGGTTTGTTAGCGGTATCACTCATGTTGTTCTCTGTAGCGCATGAGGTTTCTTACCAAGTAACGTCATGGATGACTGAGATTAAACCGCAGCACCGCCAATCCCTTATTAATTATTCAGAAAGGGCGGAGCAGGCTTATATTAAGGGTGACTCAGAAGCGTTTTTGGAGTTAACAGAAGAGGTGGAGAGTAGTCTTGGGGTATGGTCTGCTGTAAGAGATGCAGATGGAACCTTGCACTCTAATAAGCCCTTGCCTGAAAGCTTAGCTGACAAATTGGGGTTTCAACGTCAGGTTGATTGGCCTGTACATACCTTTATGGACAAAGTGTTGATTGGTTTTCCTTTGTCGCAAAAGAAGTCGTTTATTATCGAGCTCCCGAAGGCTATGCACCCCAGACCCAATACCTCTGTCGTTCATACGCTGCTGGCAATGGTTGCACCTTCACTCATGCTGATGTTCTTTTGCTGTTTACTCTATCGCTACCTAATGCGGCCTCTTGAGGCGTTGAACCAGGCGACCTTGAAATTGGCGGGAGGTTGTCTTGATGCGCGCGTAGGGCCGCAAATGCCCAAGCGGCGTCGTGATGAAATTACACAATTAGCTTCCTCATTCGACAGCATGGCGGAGCGTTTACAGCGTTTAATTAACTCGCAGCGCCAATTATTGGGTGATCTTTCTCATGAACTGAGAACACCGCTAACGCGGATTGAACTCGCTTTGGATCTGTGCCGAGTTGATGAGCAAAAAGCATTAATATTACTGCCCAGAATCGGCCGTGAAACAGAATTGATGCAACAGTTGGTTAGTGATGCTTTAACGCTAGCCTGGTTAGATGGTAAGCCTCAAATCGAGTGTGTTGATAGCTTTAATTTAGCCACACTATTAGATCTGTTATGTGAGGACGCCAGCTTTGAGTACCCAAATCACAAGGTTGTACGTGACTATGAGATGGATTGTCCTGTAGAGCTCAGTAACCAGCGTGCATTAGCGCAGGCGATCGAGAATGTGTTGCGTAATGCTCTAAGGTATTCGCCACCTAATACAGAGATTACTTTGCGTTGCCAGCTAAGGGCTGAACAGTTTTTTCGTGTAGAAATTCTAGATCAAGGAGAAGGTGTTGCAGAAGAGCAGCTGGAAAAAATCTTTGAACCTTTTTTCCGTACAGATAAAGCACGTACTCGAGAACAAGGAGGCGTAGGTCTTGGTTTAGCATTGGTAAGGCGGCAAGTTGAGGCAGTGGGAGGGAGTGTGTACGCCTCAAATAATAATCCTAAGGGGCTGCGAGTGGTGCTGGAGTTTCCATGCTCTGGTTTTTAGCTTAGCAGCGTGTAAAGAATGTAAATTAAATCGATACTCTAACAGCGATAATTAAAATGATAACGATTGTCATTTAGATTGAGTTGCGAGAGTTCGATGAGCAAAAAAAATTTACCATGGATTACTACAATTACCAGTCCATCGTTTTTCCTGAATGATGTAGATCTTGCATTGAAAAAAGAAGGTGGTTTGAATCGCGGTCAATCACCTAGCAATAATCGTCCTTCAGCTTCTTATGTTCTTTGATTATGGGCACTGATTTTTTTCCCCTTCGACGAAGTGGTAGTGGGCAGCGTTGTGGAGAGTGCCATCAATTTACATGGCGTGACGAGAGATGAAGCAGCGCTTTATATCAAGTGGGAAAAAGCAATCAAAGGCTAGGTATGGTCAGCGTGTTGCTCGCATGTTGCATGTGTACACCTCGCTGCTGATGTTAATCATTATGCTGTTTTTTACTCTAACCGGATTGACCTTAAATCATCGTGACTGGTTACCCGATGCGCCGACACCAGAGCGAGTTGAGCTGGTATTACCTTCAATGTTAAGTGATTCAAGTGTCTGGAGGCGCTCTCCGATAGATCATGCTGAACAGGTACGCCGCTGGTTGGTTGAAGAGCATAACCTTTACGGCAATCAGGTTAGCTATGACTGGCAGGAAGATGAACAACTAATGTTAATCGATGTGAAGCGTCCGGGTGGTTATAGCCTAGTTGAAGTGCTTCCAGCAGAAGGGATAGTGCTATTGGAGCATCAGTACTATGGTGCCACTTCGGTATTGAATGATCTACATATGGGGCGTAATAGCGGTGCTATATGGAGTGTGTTTATTGATATTTCAGCCTTGCTAATGCTGCTATTTACCTTGACGGGCTTTTGGTTGGTGATACCGCAGAAAAAACGCCGGATGCGTCTGTTTTCGCTTGCAGCTGTTGGGGCTTTTGTCATGTTTCTTGGTTATAGGGCGGTGCTGGTCTTTTGAATGAGGTATGTATGAAGCGCATTATTTTATTGCCATTGCTGGTTGGGTGTTTGTCTATCAGCACGGCTCAAGCTGAGCCAGTTAGTGTTGAGCTGCAACTTCCAGTTATTGGTTCGGGCCAATATAAACGGCCCTTTGTTGCCGTATGGGTTGAACGTAAAGGGGAGCGTAAGGCCTTACAAACGCTAGCGCTATGGTATGACGATAAGAAGTGGCTTAAGGATGTCCGTCGATGGTGGCGTAAAGCTGGTCGTTACGAGATTGCAAAAGATAGCGTGAGTTTTGATGGTGTTACTGCGGCGACTCGAGCACCGGGTAAATACACCATCAAGTGGGATGGGCGTAACAAAGACGGTGAGCTACTCAGCGGTGCACACCTTATTTATATGGAATCAGTACGTGAGCATGGGAACCGCACGCTGTTGAAACAGGAAGTGCACTTGGGTGATAGACCACATCAATATGAAATAACAGCGGGCACGGAGTTAGGGCCGGTTCAAATTAAGGTTGGAGAGTAACAATGAGAATGATCAAACAGCGACTGGGTTACTTGGCGTTAGCGAGTAGTGTTTTGTTGGCAGGAGCGTCTGCTTCTGTTCAGGCACACCCGATGTGGATATTGCCCAGTGAGTTTTCTATTTCTGGGGACGCTAGCCAGTGGCTAACCTTTGATGTGACTGCGTCGCATGCCGTCTTCGGGTTTGATAAAGGCGTGTCTGCCGATAACATTGAAGTAACCTCTCCTGATGGCGACCAGAACCGACTGGGGAGCTTTTTTAAGGGGCATCGCCGCAGCGTATTTGATGTGGAGTTAACTCAAGAAGGAACCTACAGGGTTCAAGGGCAGCGCCCACCATTCTACTTCACAAGTTATAAATCGGGTAAGCGTGATACACCAAAGCGCATGATGGCAGATAAGATTAACGCAAAAGACAAATTACCTGCTGATGCGCGTGATATTAAAACCGAACTCATTGATATGTCAACGGTCGTTTATGTCAGCCGTAATGCTCCAACCGATACTGTATTTAAACCAAAGGGAAAAGGCTTAGAACTGACACCGGTAACGCATCCTAACGATATCGTTCGGGGTGAAGAAGCTAGCTTTATATTAAGCCTACATGGTGAGCCAGTAGCAGGGGTAGAAGTAGAGATCACACCAGGGGGCACCCGTTACCGTAATGATCGTAATAGTATTAAATTAACCACGGATGCTAGCGGTGAGGTTAATTTCACACCAAAGCAAGCGGGCCCTTGGCTAATGTACGCAGCACTTGCTGCTCCGTCTGACTCTCCGTTGGCTGATGAAGTGTGGTCTGGGCGCTATCTGACTTTTGAAGTGATTTTAGAATGATCTTGAGCAAGTGGTTGCCCGCGATATTACTCACCGGGTTACTACAAAGCACAACTGTGTATGCGCACTATCCGTTGATGTTTTGTGAATCAAATCTAGAGGTGATTAGTTGTGAAGTAGGTTTTACCGATGGCAGTAAAGCCATTGGTAAAGTCGTACGCCTATTTGATTATGATGAAAACCTGCTACAAGAAAAGAAGTCAGATAAGTTTTCTAAAGTAGAGTTTTCACGCCCCTCAGGGGAGTACTACCTGCAGTTTGATTCTGGGCATGAGTTTCCTGTGGAGGTAGATGTTGGTGAACTCTGAAGGCTATAGCGAGCGTGTTACGCCAGATAATGGTCGCAAGGAAACTACGGGGGTATTTTTAGCAATTGTCGTGATCTTGTTGTTGGGTGGTTTTTGGGGTTCTCAAAATCAAGTAGATGTTACGCCGCCACCCAAGCATCTGAGTTTAAGTGTGATAGAGAAAGCTGTTCTGGTTGCGCTAATAAATGCCGGAGACGAGATTCTATTTATGGCAGAAAACGGAGATTCTCTTCCTCAAATAGATGAACTAATAGCCTCTGACCTGCCTCCTTTTTCATCACAAATACAAGATGTTGCGAGCTACCGCTGGCAACAGTTAAAGGGTTGTTATTTGGGCATACCAGAACGTGCTGAGTCGTCAGCTCAGTTTATGTTGACGTTTGATGGAGGGATCAATGTCTACTGGTCTTCTTTAGTCACTGCTGTTGAGCACACACTAGAAACAAAAAATTGTCACCCCGATGCAAGTTGGCAGGTATTTAACAATGCGTAATTTTACACTTCTCTTGGTGCTGCTAGCGAGTATGCCGGCTGTTGCCGATAAATTACGCGTGGGTATTACTTTGCATCCCTACTATAGCTATGTCAGTCACGTAATCGGTGATCGAGCAGAGATCGTACCTTTAGTGGACGCGGGTTTTAATCCCCATAGCTATGAGATGCAGCCAGCAGATCTAAAGCGACTAATGACTATGGATGCCTTGGTTGTTAATGGTATTGGTCATGATGAGTTTGCTTTTCGTGCGTTAGACACTCTGCAAAGCCAGCTCGGTGAAGGAAGCAACCTCACAGTCATTAAAGCTAATGCTGACGTACCATTGTTAGCATCCGCTAATAGCCAGGGAGCTTGGAACCCGCATACTTTTGTTTCTATCAGTGCGGCCGTCCGACAGGTTTATTCGATTGCACGTGAGCTTGCCAAGCTGGACCCAGATAACGGCCGTTATTATAAAAAAAATGCCGTTCAGTTTGCCCGTGATATGCGCAATATGAAAAAACGTTACGCAGAACAATTATTCGGTCTGGATCTTAAGGGTATCCGTATTGCTAGCACTCATAATGCCTATGGCTATTTACTTCAGGAGTTTGGTATTTCTATTGATACCGTTATTGAGCCTGCTCATGGAGTAGAGCCCAGTGCTAGTCAGTTGCAAAAAACCATCGATAGGATCCGTAAGGCGGATGTTCAGGTTTTGTTTACTGAGCTTAATATGGATAACCGATATGTGAAGATTATTGAGCAGGCAACGGGTATCCGTATCTATCACTTTTCTCATATGACCTATGGCGCATACGACCGTGACCAGTTCAGTCGTGAGATGGAGCAGAATTTAAGAACACTAGTGTTGGCATTTCGACAATATGCTGGAAACTCAGCAAGTATAGCGGGAGGCTCTCAGTGATCGGCCCCTCAATTATGCTTAAAGATGTTGGCCTGACCTTAAATGGCAACTGCATACTTGCACCCATCAATGCAGAGCTTGCGGCAGGAAACTTACACCTATTGATTGGCCCTAACGGTGCTGGAAAAACCTCATTGCTAAAAACAATGCTGGGCTTACAACCGCATCGTGGAGAGGTCATAAGGTGCTGGCCTGATAAGAAAAATGCTACTAACAAGCCTGCATATATACCTCAACAACCGCTATTTGATGCAGTGCTTCCCGTTACTGTGGCAGATTATTTAATGGCAAGTATCAGTAAAAGGCCCTTATTTTTTAGACAGTCTTCGACAGTATTTGAGCGTGTACATGCGTTGTTACAGCAAGTGGGAATGGATGATAAGCAGCAATTGCAGTTGGGCGAATTGTCCGGTGGCGAACGACAGCGCCTGATGTTTGCACAGGCATTACATTGGGACTCACCTTTATGGTTTATGGATGAACCTCTGTCGGGCTTGGATGGAGAAGGGCAGGAAATCATTATGGCGTTGATAAACCGTCTTCGAGCAGAGGGGCGCACCTTAGTTATGGTGCATCACGATATGGATTATGTACGACGTTATGCCGATAACTTATTGCTGATCGATGGTGGCCTGAAGGCCACGGGTAGTGCAGAGCAAGTGTTAGGTCGCACTAATCTGACCGCTGAGGTTGCTTGATGGAATTCATACGTAGTTATTTATTTGAATTACAAGCCAGTGGGTATTTACCTGAGATGTTTCAATATGGTTTTTTAATTAATGCCTTAATCGCAGCACTTATGATTGGCCCCTTACTGGGCGGGATGGGCAGTCTGGTCGTGATTAAACGATTAGCTTTTTTTTCTGAGGCAGTAGGCCATGCTGCATTAACAGGTATTTCGATAGGTATTCTATTAGGAGAGCCTGCGTCACATCCTTTTGCGGCATTGTTTAGTTTTTGTCTTATATTTGCCTTGTTATTGCACTGGGTTAAGAGTCGAACTGCTGTGCCTTATGATGCACTGGTCGGCGTTTTCTTAGCCGTCGCTATTGCTATGGGAGCCGCGTTATTACTCTATGTTGCCCGTAAGGTGAATATTCATATCCTAGAAAACGTATTGTTTGGTTCCATCTTAACGGTTCAAGATATTGATCTGGCCATTCTAGCCTTGATCGCAGCGCTTTGTATTTTGGCTATGTTAGTGTTTGGTAATAGGGCGCTAGTAGCTACACTTAACCCTGAGCTTGCTCGTGTTAGTGGTATTAATGTACGAGTTTATGACTATGTGTTTGTCGTGTTAATTGCATTGATTACCGTAGCCGCAGTAAAGATTGCTGGAGCCATTTTAGTGGGAGCTATGTTGCTGATACCAGCGACCACAGCGCGCCTTGTTACCCGTAATGTGATGCAATTTTTTTGGACCAATATTCTACTTTCAACCCTTTGTTGTATCGCAGGCATTTTATTGCCAATGGCTTTTGATCTGCCGCTTCCATCGGGTGCCTCAATTGTGTTGCTTGCAAGCGTTGGGTTTATTGTTGCGGTACTGGTAAATAGATTAAAAACAATGATTTAAATTTATTTTTTAAAGTGATGTAGTTGATGAGTGTTTATAAATGAAGCTATTGTGGCCAACGCTAACTCTTGTGTTTTTATTCGTTTTTCAACCTTTACAGGCCGCTGACAAAACTAGGATCGCTACTACATTGCCTATCTCTCAAGCGCTAGCTGAGAGCCTTTTGATAGGTACCGGTATTACGCCAGTTTATCTTCCTCCGTCTCGATTACCGGTTAAGCGTATTGCTAACTGGTTACAGCATAAGAGTGGTCAACGTATTGAGCACAGTAGTCCGTATCAGGCTGTGATTACTGTGGAATCAATTTGGCCTCGTTATCGCGTGTACGGCAAATTACGTAGCCAGAATATACGCATAGTGCCAATTGATATTGCGAGAGAGCTTGATATACCTGGAAGCCAGATAAGTCTTAGTGCCGATCCGGTACGACAGCAGGATTATTTTTGGTTAGCCCCTGATAACTTGCTGGTTATGTCGCGTATTCTTGCACATGACTTGAGTCGTCTCTGGCCAGAAAAATCCGAAATGATACATAGTAACCAACAACAGTTACGCCTACAGGTTTTAAATTACTCATCGCAGCTGGATCAGTATTTGATGAGTGAAGGTCCGATGGCTATCTGTGTAATGAGCCCCGAACTTAATCCACTGGCTCAAGCTTTGTTCTTGCCTATAGAAGAGAAAGGTGGCTGTAGTGATGGGGCATTACAGTTGCTTAAGTATGAAAATAATAACTCTGAAAACACTAATAGCCAATGGAGTCTTGATGCTGCTGAAAAACCGCTAAAATCAGGTATAGAGGCTTGGCTGAAGATGAATATTAAAGCACTGGCTAAAGGGCTAGAAGGTGGTTAGACATTATTAATCTTCAACAGACTCATCAAAACTAAAACTTGGCACATTCGCTTTAGCGATAATAATTAACACAAAACCCGTTGTGAAAAAGAAAAAAGCAGAGGCCATATAGCTGGCAGAAATGACATCTTCCATACCTAGCTCTTGCGCTTTAATAACAAGCATTACAAGACAGAACACGCAAAGTAATTCGCTGATAATACCTGCGACCAGAGAGGTTTTTTGTAGAAAGCCTTTTTTCTTCATGAGAGTGCTGCTGCCTAGTCGGAAGGTATGAGTGTTGATCATATCACTTAGGTTGTGCGAGTAAATCCCTCCGTGTATAGATGCCCGTTATATATTTGAAAGAAACAGTGCTTAAAGCGTTTAGCGCTACACAGCAAAGACCAGATTAATGATTCGTGAAAAATGTACTTTATATTACATAATAATGACAAAAAAACGACACAAATCATTGATAGAAGCCCTGAATGCCGTTACCGTTCCGGTTATGCCTAAAAAGCAATGTCAGTATGAATTTTAAGCGTGTTTGAACCGACAAAGTTTGGGTCGGTTAGGCATTATTAACTTGTAACAATAGTAACTTTTAAGCAGGTAATGGTTTTATGGATATTAACAACCTTCATCATTTAGAAGCAGCCTCTGGCCATGGGCGTAAAGAGCTTTTTCGAAGTGGAACGGCGTTGCTTTTTATTGTGGGCATCATGCTGTATACAAGCCGGATAGGAATGGATAGCACAGACCATGTAATGCTCGTGGTTGCCGCTATGATCGGCGGGTACATGGCGATGAACATTGGTGCCAATGATGTGGCTAACAATGTAGGGCCTGCTGTAGGCTCAAAAGCATTAACAATGACCGGTGCTATTTTAATAGCGATCATATTTGAAGCCAGCGGCGCTTTAATTGCTGGCGGTGATGTGGTGAGTACCATCAAGAAGGGGATTATTGATCCCTCTCTTATACCCAGCAGCCAAACGTTTATTTGGTTAATGATGGCGGCGTTGTTGGCCGGTGCTATTTGGTTAAACTTAGCCACTATTGCAGGTGCTCCGGTTTCAACTACACACTCAATAGTCGGCGGTATATTGGGCGCGGGTATTGCTGCTGGCGGATGGGAAATAGCCAATTGGCCACAGCTTGGCAGCATTGCGGCAAGCTGGGTTATATCTCCTGTTTTTGGCGGAATGATTGCCGCTGCATTTCTCTTATTAATTAAGCGAACGATTACCTATCAAGACGATATGATTGCGGCAGCTAAGCGTATGGTGCCATTATTGGTTCTCTTTATGTCATGGGCGTTTAGCACTTACTTAATGATGAAAGGCTTTAAAAAGATCTGGAAGGTCGACTTGGTAACCGCTTTATTGATAGGTGCGGCTGTTGCTGGCGTTGTTTATTTTTTGGTAAGACCACTTATTCAGCGCGCTGCCGATCTTCTCAGCAACGATAAAGAGAGCGTTAACAGTTTATTTACAGTGCCTTTGATTTTTGCGGCTGCACTCCTAAGTTTTGCCCACGGCGGAAATGATGTTGCCAACGCCGTAGGTCCATTAGCGGCAATCAATGATGCGGTTTTAAGTGGCGGGCTTGCAACAAAAGCGTCTATACCACTCTGGGTTATGTTGATTGGGGCCGTAGGTATTGCTATAGGGTTGGCGCTCTATGGACCAAAGCTCATTCGTACTGTAGGAAGTGAAATCACTGAACTGGATAAGATGCGCGCTTTTTGCATTGCTATGGCTGCAGCCATTACGGTGATTATTGCTTCGCAACTAGGCTTACCCGTTAGCTCTACGCATATTGCTGTAGGCGGTGTTTTCGGTGTTGGTTTTTTGCGAGAATTTTTAAAGGCAAGCTACACTGAAATGACCATAGAGATTATGCACCATCATGAAAATGATAACCCTGTAGAAGTAGAAGCCTATCTAGCTGAGTTTGGACAAGCATCCATTAAGACAAAAGGGGAAATGTTACAACAGCTTAAGAAAAGCTCTAATAAAGAGCATTTATCTAAAAAAGAACGCAAGGAGCTGCGTAAAGTCTATAAAACAGAGTTAGTAAAGCGCTCAGCACTGCTGAAAATTGCCGCTGCTTGGGTTATTACAGTACCTGCATCGGGTGTGATGGCGGCCATAATTTACTTTACTATCAGAGGGATGATGCTGCCACAGTGATGGCTTTCAGAGTCTATTATTAGTAATAAGATATGTTGAATGTAATATAGAAAATTTGACTGATAGGTTTGTATGGTTAAAAAAATATTTTTACCTACAATTTTTTTATTATTAACTTACGGGTTTTGGCTTAGCCCTGACTTTAAGGTCATTACTGCGGGCGTGGCCATTTTCCTGTTTGGAATGCTAGCCCTTGAGCAAGGCTTTAATGCATTCGCAGGCGGGGCTCTTGAAAGGAGCCTGCGTAAAAGTACCAACAAAATGTGGAAAAGCCTGACGTTTGGTTTTACCGCGGCAACTGTGATGCAATCCAGTTCATTGGTGTCTGTTATTACTATCTCGTTTCTCAGTGCAGGCCTTATCGGGCTGGTTGAGGGTATGGGTATTATTTTTGGCGCCAATGTTGGTAGTACCACTGGAGCTTGGCTGATTGCAGGCTTTGGCTTGAAGGTGAAAATTTCTGCTTATGCAATGCCAATACTGGTGTTTGGTGTCATTTTTATTTTTCAAAAAGCAAAAATCCTGAAGGGGTTTGGCTACATCCTAGCTGGGTTAGGTTTTCTTTTCCTCGGCATTCACTATATGAAAGAGGGCTTTGAGGCCTTCCAAAATCAAATCAGCCTAACTGATTATGCCATGGAAGGCTTTGTTGGGGTGCTGGTCTTTACGCTGATAGGCATTGTGGCGACTATTATTATGCAGTCTAGCCATGCGACGCTAGTGCTGGTCATTACCGCGCTTTCGGTACAGCAGGTCACTTATGGGAATGCTCTTGCTTTAGTGATTGGTGCCAATGTGGGTACCACTATCACTGCTGTGTTAGGGTCGCTGACATCTAATACTGACGGAAAGCGGCTTGCGTTATCTGATGTGCTCTTCAAAGTTGCAGCTGGTGTTTTTTTCATGCTGGCTATAAATCCTGTTACTGATTTGGTAGACATGGTGTCCACCACAATAGGTATTGCTGAAGATGATTACACACTCAAGCTAGCCGTATTCCACACCATTTTTAATATCACCGGTGTCATTATTATGGTGCCATTTACAGAGAGGTTAGTCTCACTTCTTGAGCGTGTGCTGCCAGTTCAGGCCCCACAAATTGAAAAATCTCGCTATCTCTCTTCTGCATCAGCAGAGATCCCTGCCGCTGCTATAGAAGCGGTTAGAAAAGAGACAGTACGCCTTTATGATTTGTCGGTAGATATCATCATTCAAGGTCTAAGTTTAAATAGAAGTGTGCTTGCTCCAGAAAATGAAATTGAAGATATCATTAATAGCTCGGGTAAAATTATTTTGCAGCAAGATATTGATGATGTATACGAAAGACGCATCAAGTCTATTTATGCAGACATCGTGGCATTTATTAGTCAGTCTCAAAACTCAGTAGGGGCAGCAGGCCACTTGGATAGACTCTTGTTACTGAGAGAAGTTGGTCGCGACCTAGTTGAGACCATTAAAGGTATCAAACATCTGCAAAAAAACCTGAAGCTTTATAGTATTTCGGCGAACTCGGATATTCGCCAAGAATATAACAATATGCGTATTCAAATATGTTGCGTGCTGCAGGAATTAGAAGTTATACGAGCCGGAGACGATGAGTCAGCAACGATTTTATCACTTGATCAGCTTAAAGTAGAAATAAAAGAGGGAGACATTATTAAAACAGGGAGGTTGGATCGACTGATTCGCGAGCACCGTATCAGCGCAGCAATGGCAATCTCTCTTATGAATGATAGTGCTTACTATCAGGATATCTGTCGAAACCTTATTCATATGGGAGGAATTCTATTTACCTCTTCAGATCAAGATGATGAGGTGGCAGAAAATAGTGTTGCTCTTGATGAGGTAGAGATCAAAGAGGTTGTAGATGGGTATGTTGAGGATACAAGTAAATGAATACTAATGATTTGTTAAAAAAAGTGAAGAGCTTTCTCGGTACGGATAGGCGCGAACAAATTACAAAGTATGAGTCACTAAAACGCCTTCTGAAAAAGCTAAAGATAAAACAAAATCTACTTAAAGATAAGGTTAAGAAGGAGAGTAATAAAAAAACTAAAAAAAGGCTTGAAGAAAAGCTAAGAGTTATTAAAGCACAGCGAAAGAAAGGCTTGAAATTACTAAAAGAACTTAAGAGTGAAATACATAAATAGGTTAAAATACGGGTAGGAGTAAGGGCTGGCTGTGTATTCACTCATCATCAGTAAATACTCTTAAGGTTTTTTATCCACCTCAAGGAAGCCAAACCATAGTCCAAGTATTGATGACGTAGGAATAACAACAGAATACAATATATTCAAAGCGTTTTTTATGAAAAATGCAGATCCAGTGCATATAAAAAATCCATAAATAGACACTCCGTATAAAATGCTAAGACATATAATACTGATAACTTTTATATTATTATTTAATCCATAATTTGAAATGCAACTTAAATATGGCTTGATAGAGATAGATAAAAGCAATGAATATATTAATATTGGTAGTGTGGCAGTAAAGTTATTGAAGATGGAGGCTATAACAAAAAAATATGAAAAAAACACTGTCCAGTATATTAACGTTTGCCCACTGTCTAGCCATCTTGTAATAAGAACAGAATCTCCTGAAAGAAGAACTATTATTAAGCTACTGAATACAAATGAAATTGCGCTAATCATAGGCCCAAATATTAAACACGTGAAAAATATCCCTTTGTTTATATTTATGCTGAGCATTTACTGATTCCAATAGCTTCTTGTATTTACTTTTACGACACGCTGTCTTCACGAGCATGATTTATAAAATGATAAAAATTCTATAAACCTTGTAATCATTTTATAGGTAATTACAAGGTCTATTTCTCGTACTATCTGAAATCGATGTGCTGAACAGGTTGCTCTTCTTTATAAGGTATATGCCACAGCAATTTACCTATTATTAGTTGTTTGGGTTGCCTCCCTATCTTTTCGCTGGAAGTACTAGCCGGATTATCACCGGCTAACAACACGGCTCCTGCATTATCGATATCAATAATTCGCTTGATAATGGAGCCATATATGGGGTGGCGTACGATTACCACATCATTGACACGATATCGACTAAAGCGCCAGCTGAAGCTCACAATATAATCGCCGTCCCGAAAAATGGGATCCATACTACGACCACGAACAGAGTGGATACGTACGCCCATTTGGTTACCCCAATTTTGGATAGATTACTGGCATTGATGGGGGGTATGGGCAGTCAGCTGAGAAGGTTGAAATTCCCTTCGTGGCCCAAAAGTTGGCTGAAAATTCATTTACTAGTTTAAGTAATTTTTCACCATGATCACGACTGATATGTTGCTTGCAGCTAGAAGCGGTTAGCATAATGTTGTGCACTAATGCGTTGGTGTCTGGAAATTGCGTAAACTGAGGCTGTTTAAAATAGTCGCCCCAAATAACGCGAATTTCTTCTTTCACCTTGGTTGCGTGACTCTCTTTTTCCTGTACTAAGCGACTTAAAGTGGCTTGTTCTGCTAGTGTTAGTTTATCTTTTTTTTCCAACTCCTGAATTAAATCAATGAAGCGAATAACACTTAATGTTGCTATTTGAGCAACTTGAGGGTCGTATATTTTACATGGAATATCGCAGTGGGCATCTGCAGGAGTAAAATCCATTACTAGATCAAGGGATTTAAATATGGAGTAGATCATTGTTGGTACTCCTTCGCATTTTTTTTACGTTTAACTTTTACTGTCCATATCGTGGCTGTGACAGCAGTTAAAGCTATCACGCAGTAAAACAACATGTGAATTGGCTCGCTACTCCAGTGGTTATGATCATGCCCTACGTGAGCTGATGCACTACTACTGGCAAGTAGTAGGCAGAAAGTGAGTAATATATTGTTATGCTTCATAATTATCCTTAGTTAATGGAGCTGGTTTTTGTAGTAGGTTCAGTGAACCAGGGTTGCGCGGTGGGAATAGGGGGGTTCTCTTGTGAATAATGTACTGCTATAAATTGAAGTAAGGCTGTGTAGCTGCGTCGCAGACCGTTACGAATTGCTGGTTCACGGTCACCGTCGGCATTTTCTTTTAACGCTTGAAGTAAGTATGTGTGAAGGTTTTGTAATTCGTGTTCTGCTTGTTGAAAATGTTGCCTGTGAGAATGCAAATCAGCCATGTTTAGTTGGCTTACAACGATGGCTGCTATAGCTTCTTCAGCATTATTCCAATTATTGAGTAGGTCTCTCGCACATGTTTTAGCTTGTAGGTAGTAGTTAGTTGCTTCGCTATACTGTTGTAGATCGAAGAGCTGATTCCCAGCTAATATGTTCTTTTTCCATTGTTTCATTTTTGGGCTCTCTTGTTTCTCACAACTGATGCCTGTTGACTACTATCTAGACTCTGCAAGTTATTTTTTACCAAACTTTTTATGCCACACTGATAACTGTGTTCTTTGCACTAGAGAATCGAGGACGCCTAAAAAGTAAGTTTTTAAATTGTGAGTGGAGCGTCGTGCTCTTGTATGAGTAGAGCCGGTCCGCTCTATGATTTTCTTGGGGCCGTACAGGAGTATTTTAGGGTTATCCAGACACCTATCATGGCGGACATTTAGTTCTAGATAAGATAAGAGAAATAGCCAAATATTCATTTTAATGCTAACAGTAATGATAATGATAATGATAATGATAATGATTATTATTTATAAATCATAAGTTGGACCTGAGTCAAGGCTTTACAGAAGAATAAACGAAAGATGAAGATATCTAAGGTGTTTTGTATGAATAGTATTGATGCACGATTCTTGAACAGAGATTGTATACTGCAGAGGTGGGCTCATTTCTCCTGACCCACCCAGGTCGATTTAATTTTTGACGAAAACTCAATCCCAGAAAAAGGCGACCAAGCACAATGGTATAAGCTGTTCTCGTGCTTGTTTTTCCAGTAAGTCCAAGCCAGTAAACCAAATGGTGCTTACTGGTGTCTTGGTAGCCCTGTCACTATAAAATGCTAGCTCTATTTGGCATCTGAATTATAGAACATTTACACCTCCGCCAAATGCCTGATAAATACCCACTAAACGAGTAAAGGTTTGTTGTTCTAGTTGCGCTTTTTGATCACGACTGCGTAGCAATTCGCGCTCAGCATCTAATAGATCAAGAAACTCACCACTACCGGCGTTATAACGTTGGCGAGCAATACGAACGGCTTTCTGGCTCGCTTCACGCTGTTGTATTGTCATTATCTCTTGTTGACGGCTTAGATTGTAATTTTTAAGTGATAGCGACATCTCATTAAGAGCAGTAAATACACTTTGTTCAAAATCAGCCAAAGCCATGCGTGAACTGGCTTTAGCTGAATTAATGCGTGCTCTTACCGAGCTTAAATCAGCTGCTTGCCAACTAAGTGTTGGGGCTATCGACCAACTTTGACTAGCACTATTTAACGAAAACCCAGGGCCAGATAAGAAGCCCAGAAAACCGCCAATAGATAAATTAGGATATAAATCTGCTGTAGCGACACCTATTAGAGCAGTACTTGCAGCAAGCGCACGCTCACTACTGGCAACGTCTGCACGATAGCGTAGGTAGTTTTCACCTTGTACAATCGTGACAGGTTTTTGTAATTGCGGGAGTTGTATGAGTTGAGGTGAGTTTTTACTCTCGTCTAAAGCGAGCTGTCCAGGGCTTTGTGCAAGTAACGAGGAAAGTGTCGCGTCGGCTGATTGTAGTTGGCTTTCGTAGGCGGGGATGTTTGCTTTTACTTCGTAAAGTTGAGCATCCATACGTGCTAGTTCAAGCTCTGATGCCATGCCGACCTGTAAACGAGCAAGAACGATGGCTCTGCTCTGTTCGAGGTTATCAAGATTCTCTTGGGCGACCTGTAGACGCAATTGTGCGCCTCGATAGTCACCGTAGCTGACAGCTACCTGGCTTATGATCTGTAGTTGTGCATCGTGCCATAAAATATTCGCTTGCTGTAGATTGGCTTGAGCCGCTTCGCTGGCGCGTTGGATCTTGCCAAACAGATCTATATCCCACGATAGGCTAGCCCCCGTTGTGTAGCCACGGCTAATGACGCCATCATTACTCGAGGCTAAAGTGCTGTTCTCATAAGCTTGATAACCTGAATCCAAGGTGCCCGTTGGCAAGCTGTTATTGTCTGTATCCTTAAAGACTAAATAAGCACGTCCTACATTGGCGCGCGCTTTAGTAATTGTGCTGTTTTCCACTAACGCTTTTTCTATTAGTTGATTGAGTACTGGATCATCAAAGGCTTTCCACCAGTTAATCGCTAGATTCGAGTGCTGATAAGGGCTGCTAAAAGGCACATCTTTAACTTCTAAAGGTGCTTGGTAGTTTGGACCAACAGCACACGCTGTGAGTGTGCCGACAATCAAGGCAAGGACGGCTGTTTTCATGACTTACACTCCTACCTTGTGCTTGGTTTCATCGGCAATAACATTGGTTTTTGGTTCGCGTTTTGCCAGTACGTAATAGAACAGTGGCGTTAAAATTAGACCAAAAATAGTGACACCAATCATGCCAGAGAACACGGCTACGCCCATCGCTTGGCGCATTTCAGAACCAGCACCGCTGGAGAAAACCATAGGCACTACACCCATGATGAAGGCAATAGAGGTCATCAAAATAGGGCGTAAACGTAGTCGTCCTGCTTCTAAAATGGCATCAAGTCGATTCATGCCGTGATCTTGCAGCTCTCGCGCAAACTCAACAATCAGTATCGCGTTCTTGGTTGCTAAGCCCACCAACACCACTAGGCCTATTTGTGTGAAGATATTATTATCTCCGCCGTAAATAAGTACTCCTGTTAGCGCTGATAACAGCGTCATTGGAATGATGAGGATGATAGCCATTGGTAAACTCAAGCTTTCGTACTGCGCGGCCAATACCATGAACACCAATAATATGACTAATGGGTAAATAAACATGCCGGCGTTACCTGCCAAAATTTGCTGATAGGTTAACTCCGTCCACTCATAGGTCATGCCGTTAGGCAAAGTTTCTGCAAGAATTTTTTCTATAGCCGCTTGTGCTTCGCCGCTACTAAAACCAGGTGCTGGGCCACCATTTAGCTCTGCAGTAGTAAAGCCGTTGTAATGCATAACACGGTCAGGGCCTGCGGTATTACTTACGTTAATAAATGAGCCTAGAGGAATCATTTCACCGTTTTGGTTACGGACTTTTAATTGATTTATTTGCTTAGGTGTTTGCCTGAATTGTTCATCGGCTTGTACGTTAACCTGATAGGTGCGCCCAAACTGATTGAAGTCATTAACATAAGCCGAACCCATGTAGGCTTGCAGTGTGTCAAATAGCTCATTTAATGACACGGATTGCTGCTTAGCCTTAGTCCGGTCTATATCCAGATCCAGCTGGGGAACATTTACCTGATAGCTTGAGAAAACACCAGCCAACTCTGGTGTAGCCCATGCTTTTTGCATGACTTGCATTGTGACCTTATAGAGTTCGTCATAACCGTAGTTTGCTCGGTCTTGTATTTGCAGACGAAATCCCCCAATGGTGCCTAAACCCATGACCGGTGGAGGCGGGAAAATGGCAATAAATGCATCCTCGATTCCAGCAAACTTTTGGTTGAGTGCACCGGCTATCGCTTTAGCTGAAAGTGAAGGATCTGTACGCTGATCAAAGTCCGTTAATGGCGTGAATACAACACCGCTATTTGGACTGTTGGTAAAGCCATTGATGTTAAGGCCAGGAAACGCGACGGAGTGAGAAACACCGGGTTGCTCAAGAGCAATACGTGACATCTCTTTAATGACAGCCTCGGTACGCTCCAATGATGCTGCATCAGGTAACTGTGCAAAAGCAATCAGGTATTGCTTATCTTGACCTGGCACATAACCCGTTGGTGTCGTGTTAAACTGGTAACCGGTTAGACCAATTAAACCAATATAGAGTATGCCCATCACTGCACCAAAATGGATTACTTTTTTAACCAGCCAGCCGTAACCATGAGATAACTTTGCAAAAAATAGGTTAAATGGTTTAAACAACCAGCCACCTAGCAAGGTGTCCATGCTCCGTGTTAACCAATCCTTTTTTTCGTGGCGGCCTTTTAGTAGTAAAGCAGACAAAGCAGGGCTGAGTGTTAGCGAATTGATTGCAGAAATAAAGGTAGAGATAGTAATAGTGAGGGCAAACTGTTTATAGAACTGGCCCGTTAAGCCCGACATAAAGGCCGTAGGGATAAAGACTGCGGCTAACACTAAGGTGGTTGCTACGATAGGGCCTGTTACTTCCTTCATGGCTTTTTGTGTTGCGGCGATAGGCGATAAGCCGTCTTCGATATTTCGCTCAACGTTTTCAACGACAACAATAGCATCGTCCACGACGATACCGATCGCTAACACTAACCCGAACAAAGAGAGCGCGTTTAATGAAAAACCTAAAAAATGCATAAACGCAAAGGTACCAACTAAGGAGACAGGCACTGCTACCAATGGAATGATAGAGGCGCGCCATGTTTGCAAGAAGAGTACCACAACAATAACCACCAATAAGATGGCTTCGAGTAAGGTTTTAACCACCGCTTCAATAGAGCCCCGTACAAACACGGTGGGATCGTAGACAATGTCATAGTTCAAACCTTCCGGAAAGGTTTGTGAGAGCTCTGCCATTTTTGAGCGAACATCATCAGAGATCTGAATAGCATTTGAGCCCGAAGCTTGGAAGACCGGAATAGCAACGGCGTCTTGGTTATCTAATAAAGAACGAAGGGCGTAAGCAGAAGAACCCAGCTCTACTCGTGCAACATCTTTTAAACGTGTGATCTCTCCCTGAGCACCCACATTCACAATGATATCTTCAAATTCTTCTACTTTTGAAAGACGTCCTTTAACATTAATCAGGAGTTGAAAGTCTGCTTTACCACTCGGTTGAGCACCTAAGCTTCCGGCAGCAGCTTGCTGATTCTGTTCGCGAATAGCGGCAATAACGTCTGAAGGAGATAAGCTAAGAGCTGCGATTTTATTGGGGTCAAGCCAAACACGCATGCTGTATTCACCCGCACCAAACAAACGTACAGCACCCACACCTTCAATGCGCGCTAGCTCATCTTTAACGTTGAGTGCTGCGTAGTTAGAAAGATAGAGCATGTCGTATCTGTCATCAGGCGATGTTAAATGCACCACCATAGTGAGACTAGGAGAAGATTTTTCTGTGACTACGCCAAGGCGCTGTACCTCTTGTGGTAAACGCGGTTTCGCACGCTCTACACGGCTTTGCACTTGGGTTTGTGCCAAGTCAATATCGGTACCAATCGCAAACGTGATGGTCAGTGTCATGCGTCCATCTGACGTGGCCTGAGACGACATATACAACATGTCTTCTACACCGTTGATCTCTTGTTCAAGCGGTGAGGCGACCGTTTCAGCAATAACTTTTGGGTTGGCGCCTGGATAGTTAGCCGTGACGACAACCGTAGGCGGTACAACATCGGGATATTCGGTAATGGGTAATTGCCATACAGCTATTGCCCCGCCAATAAAAAATAACAAAGAAAGCACGGCCGCAAATATCGGTCGCTTGATAAAAAATTGGGATAACATAGTGGCTCCTTACTGAACCTAGAGCGTTGGCTTAACCGCGGTTTTCTGTTGGTTCTACAGCGCTGCCAAGTGCTGCACTGGCTCGATCTAAGGTTTGTTGCTCTGAGAGCAGTGCTGCTAACTCTTCATCGCTCGCCATGGAAACAGAGTTCGGGTTGACCTGCATAGCGGGGCGAACACGCTGTAAACCATTAACAACAATGACATCTTCAGGTGACAACCCTTGAGTCACAATGCGAAGGCCGTTGATCGTTTCGCCAAGGGTAACAGGGCGGTATTCCAGTGTGTTCTCGGCATTTACAACTAAAACAAATTTGTTGTTAAGGTCTGTACCGATGGCTTTATTATCGATAAGAATGCCTTTATAGGTATCGCTCCCGATGAGCTTAAGGCGTGTAAATAAACCTGGAATTAAGTTGTTATCTTGGTTTGCAAAGCGGGCACGAACGCGAATGGTGCCGGTTTGTTGGTTCATACGGTTATCAACAAAATCGATATGACCGATGTGGGAATAGCCAGTATCGTTAGCAAGTCCCATATACACAGGATTGTTGGTATTAGTATCACGTGTATCAACACGTTTACCGGCATGAGCTAGCTTGTTGTATTTAAGGTAAGTTTGCTCATCCAGATTAAAGTAGGCGTACATGGTATCAGTCGACACCAAGCTGGTTAGCTCACTTTGGCCCGCATTAACAAAATTCCCTTCAGTCACCAGTGCATAGGATGCACGTCCATCAATCGGGGCGGTAACCTTAGTATATGCGACGTCTAATTGCGCTCTTGTTAATGCTGCTTGAACAGAAGCCACTTGTGCGGCTGTTTGTCGTTGCTGAGCGAGTCGGTTATCGACAGCCTCGTTAGAAATTGCGCGCTGTTTACCCAGTTTCTTTGCTCGGTCGTAATCATGACTTGCCAGTTGTGCCGCTGCTTTAGCCTTACTCAACTCTGCTTTTAAGCGTTTTACCTCAGTATTAAACGGTTGTGAATCGATAAGAAAAAGCACATCCCCTTTTTTTACCAACGCACCTTCTTGAAACATAACTCTTTTGATATAGCCAGAGACTCGTGGGACAAGGCTCACTGTTTGTGGCGCTTCTAAACGACCTGTGAACTCATCCCACTCGGTAATGTGTTCATGAATGACTTGTGCAACGGAGACTACGGGTGGGGGAGGTGCGCTAGCACTAGGGGCGTTTGTTTCTTTACCACCACACGCAGTTAACACCATGGCAGCAATGCCTCCAAGCGTAAGGTTCCTGATCATTTTTGTTGTGCTCATAGTGCTACTATCCTGAGTCATGTGATTTTTAGTAAAACCGTTTTGCCGCGGGTGTCTGAGTACAGCGGTTGCAGAAAAGTTATATTTTCTTGACGCTTGCACTAGTTTTGTACCGACCGGTAAGAATATAATTTGCATATGCTATGTACAATCTATTTTGTACTGATCGGTATTTTATTTTTCGAACACAGTATCTTAAGATTGCAACAATGCTTTTAATCAGGGGTATATGGCTATGTAATTTAGCCTGCCTGTACGTATATACCTGTAGTTTGTATGGCTATGCGTTACACTTAGACTACAAAAGATTAGCAATACAAATAAATGTCATTAGGGGAATAGTCATGTCGGAATCACGTTGTACAGCTTCGGTCGGCAGGCCGCGTGCTTTTGATCCAGAAATTGCACTGGAGAAAGCCTTGGACGTCTTTTGGCGTAAGGGTTATGACGGCGCTTCGCTAGCAGATTTGACGGAAGCAATGGGCATTAATAAACCAAGCTTATATTCTACTTTTGGTAATAAAGATCAGTTATTTTTAAAAGCCATCGAAGTATATGAAAAGAGGCCTTGTGCTTTTTTTGGGCCAGCACTTGATGAGCCGACAGCCCACCAAGTGGTTAAAAAAATGCTGTATGGTGCTGCCACAAATTTTGCAGATAAAAGTCACCCGCAAGGCTGCGTTATTATACAAGGTGCTTTATCGTGCAGCGAAACAGCCAGTGCCGTAAAAGAGGCCCTCATTGCTCGCCGACAAGAAGGGGAGCAAAAGGTACGTGACCGCTTATTACGCGCCCAAGCCGAAGGCGATATCCCGGCTACCACTAATGTAGTGACGTTGGCACGTTATCTTGGAACCGTTATTCAAGGTATGGCGATCCAAGCTAATAATGGTGCAACTTCTGAAGAGTTAACGGAAGTGGCTGAGCTAGCCCTTTCTGCCATGCCATCTATCAACCAATAGCACCTAGTGTTTGCACTTATATTGAGCCTAAAAAAGCATGACAACTCTGTTGATTAACGATCAAACACAAGAGGCATGGCTAACGGTTTATCTATGGCAGTGTTATCGCTGCAAAAGATCTGTCGGCCATTTACCCAAGTAGATTTAATTTTTGAAGAAAACTCAATCCCAGAAAAAGGTGACCAAGCGCAGTGGTATAAACTGTTTTCGTGCGTAACCGCGGTGAATGATTGGCTGTCTATAAGGACCAAATCTGCGTAGTAACCTTCACGCACAAACCCTCGTTTAGCGATAGCGTATCGAAGTGCTGGATTGTGTGCGGTTTTCTCGACGACCTGGGTTAAACTGAGGCGACCATGCTTTACATGCTCCAATAAACTTAATAGTGCGTGCTGCACAAGTGGCAGTCCAGCGGGGGCCTGTTCATAACCAACTCTCTTTTCTGCCAAGGTATGCGGCGCATGATCTGTCGCAACAATGTCAATTTGATTGGTGTGTAGCGCATGAATTAATGCATCACGATCATTCGCGCTTTTTATCGATGGGTTGCACTTAATTAGATTCCCCAAAGATGCGTAGTCACGATCACTAAACCATAAATGGTGAACACAGGCTTCGGCAGTAATATGCTTATTCTTAATGGGGCCAGGTTCAAACAAACTAAGTTCTTTTTCTGTAGTGATATGCAATACGTGCAATTGGCTTTGGTATTTTTTAGCCAAGTCCACAGCGTATGAAGAGGATGCATAGCAAGCATTTACGTCACGAAGCTTAGGGTGGTCCTCAATGGTCAGCACGGCTTTTGAGCGAAGGAGTGCTTCTCTATTTTTACGAATGACAGGGCTACTCTCGCAATGAGTAACGATCAGTACTGGTGATTCACGAAAAATAGCATCAAGAGCCTGAGGCGCTTCAACCAATAAATCCCCGGTTGATGCTCCCATAAATACCTTTACACCGCAGTGAATTTTAGGATCAAGGCTTTTTATTTGCTCAATATTATCTTCAGTTGCTCCTAAGTAAAACGCATAGTTAGCATAAGATTTTTCAGCAGCAATGGCATATTTTTGTTCGAGTGCTTCAATGTTTGTCGTGGCCGGATTAACGTTAGGCATTTCCATATAACTGGTAATACCACCAGCCACAGCTGCGCGAGACTCACTAGCAATAGTGCCTTTATTGGTTAAACCCGGTTCTCGAAAATGCACTTGGTCATCAATCATGCCGGGAAGTAGATAGCAACCGTTGGCTTCAATGATACGGTCGGTTTGTCGCGCAGGTATATCGGTGGCTATCTTTTCAATTTTATCACCCACTATAAGTAAGTCAGTTTCTGTGATCTGTCCTTCGTTCACGACGAGGGCATGTTTTATAAGTGTTGCTGACATGGTTATGCATAATCTCCGGCTGCCAAACGTGTTGCTTATTGAGTGCTATGTGTAAATATATGGTTTTCACTCATTCAATGAAGAAACCACTATGGTGGTGGAATAATATTTATGCGCTTTCGTTCCACTCTGGAAAAGGGTCCTTCAGTGTTGTCCAATACTCTTTTCCTTTGAGTACATCATTCTCTGACAATAGACAGTCGTTAAGGGCATTGATCATGGCTTGCTGGTCAAGCTCTTGGCCAATGAATACTAGTTCTTGGCGCATGTCGCCAAAAGGTTCCTCCCATTGCTTAAATATTGCGGCTAGAGACTCTTCATCTGTGGGCCAGCTTTCTTTTGGAACGGACTTCCAAAACATCCCTGCAAAGCCATAGCGTGCGATTCCCCCAGCCTGGCTCCACTGCCCGGCAAACTCAGGTCGAGAGGCCAGCCAAAAGTAGCCTTTTGATCGAATTAATTTACCGAACTTCTGAGTGTCATGAAGAAACTGATAGAACTTCTCTGGGTGAAACGGGCGGTGTGCGGCATAGCTGAAACTGCTAATGCCGTATTCCTCAGTTTCAGGCACATGCTCCCCGCGCATCTCTTTAAGCCAGCCCGGTGCTTGCTGAGCGCGCTCAAAGTCGAACAACCCTGTGTTGAGTACCTCTTCGATAGCCACCTGGCCATGAGCTATAGGGACTATTCTCGCGTGAGTATTGAGGGTCTTGAGAATAGCTTTTAGCCTCTCGACTTCAGGCTCCTTTACCAAATCGGTTTTACTGATGAGAAGTACATCAGAAAACTCGATTTGATCAACCAATAAGTCGGCGACGCTACGCTCATCTTCTTCACCTAGAGATTCACCAGACTCTTGCAAATATTTTGCTTCGTCATAATCTTTAAGAAAATTTACAGCGTCGACCACAGTGACCATAGTATCCAGCATTGCCACATCTGACAGCGATACACCGTTTTCGTCGGCAAACGTAAAGGTTTCTGCAACCGGTAACGGTTCGGAAATACCTGTCGACTCAATCACTAGATAATCGAACTTTCCGTCCTGTGCTAACTTGTTGACCTCTAATAACAGGTCTTCTCGTAAGGTGCAGCAAATGCACCCATTACTCATTTCAATTAATTTCTCTTCCTTATGGCTCAGCGATACCTCGCTTTGAATCATGGCTGCGTCGATATTGATCTCACTCATATCATTGACAATAACCGCCACTTTCTTACCTTGACGATTATTGAGAATATGGCTGAGCACTGTTGTCTTACCTGCGCCAAGAAATCCTGAAAGCACTGTTACAGGTAGTTGGGTCATGAGAAGGGGCTCCATTAAATTTCAATTCTATTATGTTATAACATAACATAACATTAATGAGCGTAAAGTCTGGATTTCTCATGAGTCACTTAATCAGCAAGCTAGATTTACATTTTATAAAAATAGACGGAAAATACGCCGCAAAGTCTTTCGCTATTTGTTAATCGTAAATATGGCTGTTGTCGCGGTAGGTATTGCCTTGTTAATACACGTTATGGGCGTTGCTCAGTGGTAAAAAAATTGTCTTATAAACCCCATTGGTTAGGAAGGTATTTTGGTAATCAATTTGAAGAAGTGCATTTAGACGAATCAGGTCTTGTGCTGGTTAACAGTGACCAAGAGCCTACAGAATTGGCTTGGAAGGGTATTAGTAGTCTTGCTAAACATACCCCAGGCATTATTTTTGACAAGGTTGTCTTTGAGTCGGCAGAAATGACAGTTTCAATTGGGTGGCTATATAAAAATAACGCATCATCGTTAACGAACTTATTTACAGAAAAATATTACAGCTATCACTGCACATCTGCCGAAAAAGTTCTCGTCAAAATATCGGCTTACCTACAAAAAACGGGTTATCTAAGAAGTAGCCACTGTAAGGCCATTAGTGACTTCATCAGCAAAACATTGGTAAAGATACCAGTGCCCTCTGACGATTTAAATTTGCTAGCAGGTAGCAATGACACTTTATCCCAACTTAAGCGTTGGGCTGAGTTAGATGCATCAGCGATCGATGAAATAAGAACGAGATATATTTGTAAACAAAAGCAAAATTATCAAAGGCTTTTTGACACTATTGAATCTAATCTATTAACAGAAAAACAGCGCGAAGCCTGCATCATCGATGATGATAACAACCTTGTTTTAGCCGGTGCAGGTACGGGAAAAACGAGTACTATGGTGGGTAGAGTGGCTTACTTATTAGAAAGTAAGCAGGCCGTAGGGCAAGAAATATTAATGCTCGCTTTTGGTAAAAAAGCTGCCCTTGAGATGCGTGACCGAGTCACTGATAAACTGGGAAGTACCACCGTAAGCGCATGGACGTTTCATGTTCTAGGCCAAATGGTTATCACAAGTGTGGAAGGTGAGAAACCGTCGATTTCGCCGTTAGCAAGTGATGAAAAGCTCTTAAATAACCACATAGAGCAATGGTTTTCAGACTTACTGGAGATCCAGCCTTACAAAGAAGCAACCCTGAAGTATTTTGAAAATCATCTCTTCCCAGAAGCCAACCCTTTCGATTTTAAAACGCAGGGAGAGTACTTCGAATATATCCGAGCGAATGAAATAAGAACACTAAAAGGCGAAGCCGTTAAGAGCTTTGAAGAGTGCCTCATTGCGAATTGGTTGTTTGCTATGGGAATTGAGTATCAATACGAGTTATCGTACCTTGAAAGCAATACCAGAACGCCTGATTACAAGCAGTACCAGCCTGACTTTTACCTCACCGAGTTCGGCATCTATATTGAGCACTTTGGTATAGACAGAGAGGGAAACACAGCGCCTTATGTCGATGCAGCACGCTATAACGCAGGCATACAGTGGAAACGACAACTGCATAGTAAACACGCTACACAACTCATTGAGACATACCACTATGAGCAACGCGAAGGCTGCTTGTTATCTAATCTGGAATTAAAACTAGCGAGTCAGGGTGTTGTATTCGAGCCTTTACCGGCGGATTCGGTTTTACATACATTGCGTGAATTTGGCGCTATTAGTAAGTTTTCCCTACTGCTGTCGAGCCTTTTAAAGCGTTATCGCGCTAATTGTTACATACCCGGTGAGTTAGAGCGGTTAGCAAACCACGTAGAAAGTACGGGCCAGCTAAAAGCAGCAATGGATTTATTAAGGCCCATTATTGAGCGTTACCAAGCCCTATTAAAATCGAATAAAGAAATCGATTTTGAAGATATGATCGCTAAAGCCATTGGGTACATTGAAGAGGGATCGTTCACATCGCCGTGGTCGTATATTCTGGTCGATGAGTTTCAGGATATCTCCAAACCCCGTGCGCGATTAGTCAAGGCATTAAGAGACTCCAAAAAGAATACATCCGTGTTTTGTGTTGGTGATGATTGGCAGGCAATTTATCGTTTTACTGGCAGTGATGTAAGCCTCACCACAGGTTTTGAGTCATTGTTTGGCCCTACACAAATAACATCGTTAGATAAAACCTTCCGATTTAACAACAGTATTAATGAGGTGGCTTCACAGTTTGTGATGCGAAATCCATCTCAGGTGAAGAAGCAGATTACAACACATAGCGTTGTGCAAGAGCCTGCTGTTTCGTTGGTTATGAAGCCTCTTTCAGATAACGACATATTCAAAGCAACTTTAGAGATACTCAAGAAAATTGCAGGTATAGCCAAGCAGGGGGCTTGTGTCTACTTATTAGCCAGGTATCACTTCAGGTTGTTAGAACCTCACCAACTGGTGCAGCTAAAGCGTTCAGTTCCGACGCTTGATATCGAGCAGCATTCATTCCACGCATCCAAGGGTAAAGAAGCTGATTACGTTGTTATCTTGGGGTTAGATAACACTAAAAATGGATTTCCTTCACGAAAGTTGACCGATCCGCTTTTAGAAATTTTATTACCCATAGCAGAGCCTTTTCCTGATGCTGAAGAAAGGCGCTTGTTCTATGTGGCTATGACACGTGCCAAGCATCGATGCTACCTACTAACAGACATGAACAAAACGTCGGATTTTGTAAAAGAGTTGTTAACCGATAATTACGCTATTGAACTCAATGAATTCAATAGTGAAGATTCCCAGCGAACAGCGCCAGAGCATGAGTGTCCATCCTGCAACACAGGAACACTCGTAAAGAGGAAAGGGCCGTACGGGGCTTTCTTTGGATGCACGCATTACCCACTGTGTAGCCATAAAGAAAAGACGATTAGCTAAACTAACCGCCCACTCTTATCCGGTTACATAGATTTCTGAGCTGAAGCAGTGCTTAGCTCAGCAGGGTATCTAGGCCAGTTCGAATTCAATTTTGCGTTGATCCATATCGACCCGCACAACACGAATAGTAATGTCATCACCGATGCCAAAACTGGTTCGGGTTCGCTCACCTACTAAACGTTGTTGTGCCGTATCAAACTGATAATAATCATTGTTTAGGGCGGTGACATGTACTAGGCCTTCAATCAGCGTATCGTCAAGCTCAATAAACAAACCGAAATTAGTGACACTACTTATTACGCCGCTGAAAGTATCCCCCACTTGATCCTGCATATATTCACACTTTAGCCAAGCTTCTACATCCCAGCCTGCTTTGTCGGCTCGGCGGGATACACGCGAGCAATGATCCGCCATCGTCTTCATTTTATCCAGATCGTACGGGTAGCTCTTGCCTACCTCCAGAGGGCTAGCACTTTTAATCCTGTGTACTGGATCGGAGCCCATGCCGGTAAACTTTTTAAGTACTCGGTGCAGTTTACTCCCACTCTCACTACGACGGATAACCGAACGAATAGCACGGTGAACTAATAAGTCAGGGTAGCGGCGAATCGGTGAGGTAAAGTGAGCGTAAGCAGAATAGGCAAGGCCAAAGTGCCCTTGGTTATCGGCGCTATACTCCGCTTGGCTAAGCGAGCGAAGCATCATCATACGGATGACCTGAGCATCGCTACGCTCGTTAATGTTGCGCAGCAAAAGATCATAATGCGCGGGTGTTGGCTTATCGCCACCCGCCAGATTAAGGCCTCTCTCACTGAGAAATTCACGCAAATTTGTGAGCTTCTTTTCGCCAGGACCTTCATGCACGCGATAGAGTGCTGGCAAGTTTAACTTTTCTAAAAATTGAGCGGTAGCCACGTTAGCACAGAGCATAAACTCTTCGATCATCTTATGGGCATCGTTACGGATAACCGGCACTATCTGATCAATTTTTCTGCCTTTTGTGAATTTGAACTGCACTTCCTGTTTTTCAAAATCAATCGATCCGCGCTTGGTGCGGGCCGTTCTTAACGCCGCATACAATTGGTGCAGGGCATGGATATGTGGCACGACAGCATGATGATTCTTAGCAACCTGCTTACCCAACCCCTGATCAGAAGAGGCTAATAAAGCACCAACTTGGTTATAGGTCAGGCGGGCATGCGAGTTGATGATGCCTTCAGAAAATTTATAGGCGGATATTTTCCCACCACGGCTAATCGCCATTTCACAGATCATGACCAGTCGATCTACATGGGGGTTGAGCGAACACAAACCATTAGACAGTGCTTCTGGCAGCATCGGCACCACGTGACCTGGGAAGTAGACTGAGGTGCCACGTTCTTCTGCTTCCTGATCCAGTGCGCTACCGGGTACAACGTAATGCGAAACATCAGCGATAGCGACATATAAGCGCCAGCCACCGGATTTTCTTTTTTCACAGTAGACAGCGTCATCAAAATCCCGAGCATCTTCACCATCAATAGTGACAAAGGGTAAGTGTCTTAGGTCAGACCGATGAAGTTTATCGGCGTCTTTAACCTCATCAGGCATCGCTGCGGCTTCATCTAATACCGTTTGCGGCCACTTATGAGGAATATCATGGCTACGAATAGCCACATCAATTTCCATACCAGGCGCCATTGAATCTCCAAGGATTTCAACAACTTTCCCTTCAGCATTAAAGCGATTACACGGATATTCAGTGATCTCTACATTGACGTATTGGCCTGCTTTGGCACCGTTTAGCTGATCACCTGCAATATCGATCTCATTACGAATGCGGCTGTTTTCAGGCTGTAGAAAATAATCACCTTCTTCCTGCATCAAACGGCCAACAATCAGAGAGGTATTCTTCTCAATAATGCCAACAATCTGTCCTTGCTGGCGGCCACGCTGATTAACACCGCTCATAACGATGCGAACCTTGTCACCGTTAAACACTTTAAGCATCTGGCTATCATGCAAGAAAATATCGTTACCCGTACCTTCCTGTGCCAGAAATCCAAAACCGTCGGGGTGGCCGATAACTAACCCTTCAATAAAGTCGTCTTCACGTAGTAAGCTGTAACCCTTTTTACGGTCAAAAGTTAATTGTCCGTCACGCTCCATCGCCCTAAGGCGTCGTCTTAGGGCTTCTTTATCATCACTGCTGACAAGCTGTAATAGTTGGCCGAGTTGATCTCGATCCAAGGCTTTTCCTGGTTCATCGAGTAGCCCCATAATGTATTCTCGGCTAGGGATGGGACTACTGTATTTTTCATAATCGGCGGCATTAATAGCCTTTTGTAAATCTTTGCTCATATATCTCTCAAATAAAGACAGCCTTGTATTTTTCGTAGCGGCTCGATCTTTAGTGTAGAGAGAGCACAGTTATAACGGGGCAATACATAGGCGGTTATCACTCAATATTGTGAGTGAAAAAATAATTAGTATTCAGAAGGGGGACAGCCAAACGGGAGTAGCAAATCACAGCCAGAATACGGTTCTGATCATTAATGATAACGTTAGCGAAAAATAAGACTGGAATTTAAAACGGTGAAACGAGGATACTAACGAGTAATACAACCATAACAAGGGGTTAAAATACGCTTTTTCTAAGCTGCCACCACTATATAGAGTTACAGTACGTTGTCAATGAATCGAAGCGGCTAGGACCTCATCTAAACTATAAGGCGTTCCTATGAATACAAATAAAAGCTTCATATTAAAATGCGCATACATTTTAGTAGCTTCTATACTCAGCAGCTATGCATCCATAGCAAGGGCCGCAAGCTTAGATATTGAACAAGTAGCACCGAATATCTACGCAATTATTGGCCCACTGGAGCAGCGTTCTGAACTAAACCTAGCCAATAATGCGACGTTTGGTTTTATCGTTTCAGACGAGGGAGTTATCTTGATTGATAGTGGCGGAACCCTTGAGGGTGCTAAAGCATTAGAGAGAGTAATTCACACAATAACGCCCAAGCCTATCACTCATATAATCAACACCGGTGGGCAAGATCACCGTTGGTTTGGTAATCACTATTTTACGGAAAAAGGGGCGGTCACGATCACCTCGACAATGACACAAGCCGACCAGCAACAACGCGGCTCATCGCAGGCCGACAACACTGCAAGGTTAACAGGCCCAAGCTGGACGGGCACAGAGCCTCACGCCGCTCAAAAAGCGCTCTCCGATAGCACAAGATTAGAAATCTCAGGCATCACACTGAAAATAATCCCTGTGGGGCCAGCCCATACAGGAGGGGAAACCCTCGTTTGGCTGCCTAAACAAAAAGTACTTTTTAGTGGTGATGTTGTTTATGTAGAGCGCATGTTGGGCATTGGTTCGCAGTCTCATCATCACGAATGGATTAAAGCATTTGAAAAAATTGTGGAATTGCAGCCAGAGATAATAGTCCCAGGGCATGGGCACCCGACCACGTTAGCAATAGCAACTCAAGATACCTATAACTACCTCACATTTTTGAGAAATGAAGTAAGCAAATTACTACAAGCAGATGAAGACATTAGCTCAGCCAGCGCCATCGACCAATCCCAATTCAGCTACTTAAAAGTGTACGAGCAGATTAAAAACCGAAACGCACAGCGTGTATTCGAAGAGATGGAGTGGGAATAATGCAGTTTTGGTTACGACTAATAAGATCGTTAATCTTTCGTGGAAAATAGTACGGAGTAGTGATGAAATTAAAGGGGAAAATAGGTCTAATAATCACTGTAGCGATAATTTTTGTAGTCTTGGATGCAGCAGTGATTGCCTATATGTATTTTCAGAAATAATCATCGATTTAAATCCCACGTATCGTCCTTTCTCAACGCTATCATCTACTCCGAGTGCAAGAGCTGTAGTCCATATAGCGCCATGTAGTACACTGATTTTTAAACAAAATTGAGGCAGGGGACGCTTCATCTGGTTATTCCCCTGCGTATCAGCATTTAAGGCATACGCATCAATGGACAACTTCTCGCAAACGGCTGCATTTATCTGGTCAGTCGCTGATCTACTTCGCGGTGGTTTAAGCAAAGCCAGTATGGCCGAGTGATTCTACCTTTTACGCTGTTACGTCGTCTTGAGTGTGTTTTAGAAGCAGACAAGCAAGCGGTTCTGGATGCGAACGACAAGGTTAAAGGCATGAGCCTGCCTGAAGAGGCAGCAGAGAAGTTAGTGTTAAGGGCCACCGAGCAAAACTTTTACAACACCTATTTAATATGCTGATTAAAAAATCATAAATAGCCGTCGTGAGATTTGATAAATACAGTTAGGGAAAGCAGGACAAGGATGTATGGAAAAGTCAAAAATAGCAATATTTGTAGATGTCGAAAACCTTACTAAATGGGTAAAAGAAGATGGGCTAGAAAAGCTAGTCACGGATTTGGGTAGTACCGCAGGGCGAATCGTTACACGTAAAGCCTATGGCGTGTGGAGCAACAACCACATATCAAATCTTCAGGCTCCACTTAATCGCTTAGGGTTTGATCTTGTTCATAGTTTTCACCCTGTTAGTGGTAAAAACTCAGCTGATATCCAGCTAACTATGGATGTACTGGAAAGCGCTATCCGCGCAACCGATATTGAACATATTGTATTAGCCACGGGTGATTCTGACTTTTCACCACTGTTTCGACGATTACGCGAAATGGGAAAAGAGGTCATCGGTGTTGGCCCTCGATCTCCTTTAAGTGAGTGTGTTAAATCCTCCTGCACCCGTTATATCTATACCGATGTAGCTGAGGAGCAAGAAGCGCAATACGAACTGAGTGAAGCAGTGGCAATGGTTGAAACCATGCTCAATGAGTATGGTGATCCAATGGGGCTAAGTACGTTAAAGAATCAACTTATCTCTATGGATAACGCCTTTGATGAACGCAATTGGGGTTATACAAATTTCACTGCTTTCATTCGTGATATTCAATCCGTTGAAATGTTTCAAGAGAAAGGCAAGACACATTGGCTTGGGCAGCTTAAAAGAAAAGCAGTGAAGCAGGGTAGCCTTTCAGATCTCCAGCCTGCCAATACAGAAACCTATAGACAACTATTACGGACAATGAATTGGCCTTTTGTACCTCGTAGTTTAATCATTAACATTCATGATGCATTGCTCAACACACAACCAATAGAGGTTTCTGACTTAAAGGAAAATTTGTTTCAACTTGTTTCTGTTAAGCATAAGAGCAAGCTAATGATTGGAACAACGGCCAACGATATAAAGAAAGGATTAACAGTCTTATTCAAAGCAAAATTATTTGATGTGACAGCTGACAAGGAGGATGAGAAATACTGGAAATACGTAGGCAAAGCTAACTACCTGAGTGAAATAAACAAGGCGATGACCGTCAGAGTTAGGTCTGCATGCGGCAAAGAGCATGTGGCGTTTGATTCAAAACTGCTAGATCAGGCTTTAATACTAAGAAGCTTATGTATCGGTTTATCTGTATTAAAAATACAATTAAAGCGATACATAATACATATTATTTTGTTGCTCTCGAATTAGTACTAATAATCTAGACCGATATCTAAACAAAATAAGCATGCACGTACGTTGCACACAGCGTCACTTTACCCACGAAAAAGTATTCTTCGGCGCTCTCCGCACGAAACTATAAATCCAACAAAGCTTGTCTAAAACTATCAGCATCAAAACTCGTTAACGCCATGAATAGAGTGTAGTGGTTGCAATAGATAGATGTGGTCGTTTTAACTAAGATAATCTCAAATTTATGGCTTAGCTAAAATCAATAGGATCAGGAGAGCTCTAGAATAGAATAACATACAATTTAACATAATATACATTATGCGAAGTTATATATATAAGTACGGAACCCGTTAATTGGTACTATAAAATGCGGTTAGTGCTTACTTATAAATTATGAGGTTTGATAAAAAGCTGCTTTACCCTTCACTGGAATTCTAGGGAAATGCCTTCGTATGGAGAGTCGCCAAGATTTATTTTGTGTGGACCAAGTATCACTGAGCAGCACGTACAGCACCAAAATTAGTACGAGTCTGCTAGATGATCGATCGGTTTTTTAGCTGCAGATTCGTGTCGTTCTACTCTCGTGGTGTGTAGATATTGTGATGTGGTGTTGATGCTGTCATGGCCAGCATCTGCTTGAACATGTGACAGTGGCCGGTTATTAATATTTATGTCATGTGATATTCCGGTATGGCGAATACTGTGTGGTGTCATTTGCCGCATTTCGACGGCGTCTTGTTCAAAACCTTCTTTGTGTGCTGCATTAGCGGCTAGGTCAAAAACTAAACTTATCAGTTCGCGTAGCTGGCGAATACCCAAGTTAGCATTTAATAAACCAACGTCACGGCCACGTCCTGCTGCGCGATGTCGAATAAACAGTGGCGTATTTTCATTAGGTGCTGGCAATGGGCTCAAACCAAGAAAGCATCGATATCTTTGTAACGCTTTTAGTAGCTGGCCAGAGACCGCAACGGTTCTTTTTTTGCCGCCTTTACTGCGTGGAATATGGAACCCCCATACTGATGTTTTTGTGTCGCGCCTAAATTGGCCCATCATTGGTGAAAACCCAGGGCGTGCTGCAGCTTCTGAAATACGTAGATAGCAGCTGTACATTAAGCTCATTAAAAACAGTGTACGTTCGTGTCTTTCTGGTTCTGATTCAGCCAGTTTAAGAGATGTCGAGATAACGTAAGACCACTGTAATTGGGTAAACGAGCGAACTTCTTCATTATCTTCGTTCATCACTAGATTTTGAGAGTTTGACTTAAATCGTCCATTTTTCATCAACATCATAGCTGGATTACGTTCAGTATATTCCTCATTAATAAGGTAGCTAAAAAACGATGAAAGTATGGCTAATTTCGTTTTTAATGCCTTGTCTGTAATCTTGTAAGGTTGCTCAATGCCCTCCTGTTTTTTGCCTAGAAACGGGCGCCAATGAAGGTTAGGTACACGTTCTTCTAACTCTTTATCTACTACAAATTGAGCTACATTACGGTAGGCAATCAGGTGCTGTGGTGGTTTTGTGCAATAGTCGATATAACGTAACAATACACGCCGTGTAATATCACAGACAGATACGCCTTCCTCTATAAAGCTCCAATATAGAAAGCTGGTTAATTCGCTTCGATACGTTTTGTAGTTATTCTCGCTATGTCTTTGTTCTAGCAGCCAATCTACTGTGTGTTCGTATATCAAAGCAGCATCGTTAACCCGGTGCATTGTGATGTTTGCAATGAATTGGTTAACGCTTGGGTTTCCATCTTCGAGATGGCTAATGGAGTCAAACAAAGGTAACGCAGGAGGTAGATTTTGCATTGATTTCACGTTGGAATAATTTCAACTAGTATAGCAAAAACAATGTGTTATATGCGAATGCCGATAAATAGCATTATCGGCATTATGTGACGATATCAGCTTTGTGATTTAGTATTTCGTTAACATGATCAACACATTCACCGCAGCGCGGTTGTAAACCATGAACGGCAAAAATTTCACGATACTCTGTTTCTCCGTAATCAATAGATTCTTGTATGTCGTTCAAATATAAGTCATTACAAGTACATACCAATGTTGGATCTGCCTCTTTGCGGTCGAAGTTCATACTACTTCCAAGTACATCTAGTTAAAAATGTATCTTATAAGTATTTTATATTACCTGCAGTGAATTCGATGCAACTCTTGATGAAGTTAATGATGCTTAAATTAGATACTCATTTACTAACGATCTACTATTAGCATCATCATTGTGTATTGATCGTGGGCCCGCAAAGATACTTACAAACCAGTTGTTCTAAGACCCCCTGCTCATCTAGTTGATCAATGCTTGAGTTCATATCCGACAGCTTCTCTTTAATGCGAGTATTTATGCGAAAAGACACAGGGTTACTGGCGTAAGGAAGAGATGTTTCATAGTCTAGATTTTCCTCGCGCTGATAATACAGAGCAACCGCCTCTTTCATTAACCCAATGTTATTCCAGCCACGGTGTACTCGCTGGGCTATCTGCCATTCGTTGGTGAAGTCTTCGCGTATTAGATTATCAGGAACGGTATTGCCTCGTACAGTTGCTACCCGCTGCCCTGCGAGGTCTTTAAGAATAAACACGGGGAATGAAAGCTCAGGCCTATAGATGATCACTTCATTAACAACACTAAAGGGGCGCGTAAACAGCGAGACTTTTTTGAGCTCTAACCTATCGTCAACGTTAGCGGACACACCCATTTCTATATCAATCTCACCTATTTCAAAATGCCTTCTTAAGCGCGCTTGTGACAAAGGCTCGAACGATAGCGTCAGATCCAAATCTTTAGCTATCAAGCGCAAGGTATCAGGATAAATCCCTTGATACTCCCCTGCCTCATCTTGCCAAAAAAAAGGAATTTGTCCGGGTGTAGGAACACCAACACGTAATGTACCCGCTATGGACGTGTTGCTGAGAACGATGAAACATAAGCTTGCTGTTGTCATGCACAATTGTTTATAGCGTTGTAGTAGGCTCGCTATCACTGAATCATCTATTACTCTAAAAATGGCGCGCAAGGACATATTTATCAAGCACTCTATGTTAATCTTGAAGCAATAATATCTTACTCTGTCTAATTAAAAGACTCTTTTCATGCCAGTAGCATCTATATGTCGGTTATAACGGCTTCTGCAAAGCTCTTGGAGCCTGTATTACAGTTGGCTCAACACTATCGCATGGAACCGTCGCAGGTTTTTAGCAGTGCTCAACTCTCTGCGGATGAATTTACAAAGCCAGGGTCTCGTTTTCCTGCTCTACATTTTAACGATGTTTTACAAGCGCTAGCACAAGCATCTAATAATCCGTTGATTGCCCTCACTTTAGGCGAAGCTACTCAGCCGCGTTTACTCGGTTCTATCGGCTTTCTTATGTCTACAGCGCCAACTTTAGATAAGGCGTATCAAACACTCGTGGATTACTTTCCTCTTTTGTTTGAGGGCGCAGTGCTGCACATGGAGCAAACGCTCGAAGGAACGTTGCTTACCGTTGAAATGAACTCTCCTGAGTTACAACCTATAGAGTACTTTCTTGCCTGTTTAGTCAATTGGCCCCGCTCATTAACCGGCCAGCAGGTGCCGGTAAGCTTTGTTAGTTTTACCTTCTCAGAACCAGAAAATCCACAAGATTATCAACGCTTTTTTGCAGCCGAAGTAGAGTTTGATTCAGCTTCTAACCAAATATTGTTGCCTAGTTATTATCTTGCACATAACTGTTTAGATGCTAATGAAGAAATGCATCAATTACATCGTGAATTTGCTGATTCTCTGCTCAGTAAATCCAACCAACAAAGCGCGTTGATTGCACAAACCCGTCATTTAATACGCCAGCAGCTTAACGAAGGTGGCGGTACTGTTCGCCGTGATCAAGTCGCTGCAAGTGTGGGCCTTAGCTTGCGTACTCTTCAGCGAAAGTTAGGTGTTTTAGGGACTAGTTTTCAAGATGTTTATGACCACACTCGCCGTGAAGTTAGTTTGCAGCTCATACAGCGTGGGCAACTAAGTTTTGGTGAGATAGCATTTCAGCTTGGCTTTTCTAATCAGTCGGCATTTCAAAAAGCCTTCAAGCGCTGGATGGGTGTTGCTCCTAGTGCGTACCGTCAGCAAATAAACCCTGTTATTTTCTCAAGTCAGGTTACATCCTCTGCGCCAAAACCTACCAATACCGCATGGCTTGAATCCGACAGTATTAATGATGAGATTCAACACCGCATTGCAGCGCTCAATGGTTTTAGTGTGGAGCTTCTAGAATATGCTGCTTTACTCGGCGATAAGTTTGATCTTACCGAGTTAGGAGAAGCAACAAATAACCCGGTAGCACGTGTAGCCATACATCTATGGCGAGCAGAGCAATTAGGGTTGATTCAACCTGTACTAATACCTCCTCTGAGTAAAAATGCTGAGGTAGAGGATAAAGCAGGTTTCGCTTTTACACATGCAGATATTCGTTCGGCACTCTATGAGCGTATGACAGAGAGAAACCAAGCTCAACGCCATTTGTGCATTGGTGAGGCGATGCTTAATACGTTATCTCTGCCTTTTTTACTTGAGCAGATATCCCCCGTTTTGTTTCACCTTAACCAAGGTGCTCGCTTAACAGTGCAAGCCGGTATGGAAAGCAATACCATACCGAACAATCTGGTAGCATTAAATATTCAGGCAGCGTCACTTGCCGAAGCTCAACAAGATTACTTGGGCGCAGATGGATTTTTACAGCATGCTAAGCATTTGTTGTCAGATGCAGAAAGCGTCAATAGCGCCCCGTTGTTGCTACAGCGTACTCGGTTACTTTTATTGGGTGGGAAAATCGAAAGCGCTCAAAAAACCTTACAAGAACTCTCTTCAAATATAAACCTAGAAGAAACGATAAATGCTGCTTTGATGCAGGCCCAAATATACCAGCACAATGGCTTACATTCGGAGTCATTAACACACTTACTAAATATCATGTTGCTACTTGAGGAGCCACTCCCGCCTGATGAAGTTCAGCAATTGTCTTTGTTATTAACTCAATTATATGAGATCAGCGAGCGCTTTGATGCAGTGTTTATGGCGAGCATGCCTGAAATATATGATCAAAAACATTTACTAAGACTACAACTACTAGAGCAGGTCAGCTTGTTAGCACGACACCTGGGCCTGCCTTTGTTGGCTGCTTGTGCCATTAGTCGTATGACTTTGCTCAGCATTCAATATGGCCGCAGCCCTTTCACGGCATTTGCTTTTGTTAGTTATGCTTGGGTAGCCAGTTGGTTTTGTGCTGATTATGCATTAGCTCAGACGTTCTCTGCACAAGGTATGCACCTAGCTAATCAATATGGTCAGGCGGGTTGCCTTCCAGGTTCCGAAAAAGTTGATCAAAAAGACGTATCACTGAATGCAGTGTTATTACAAAGTAGCCAAGTGTTGCACTGGTTTACCCCGCTAGAAACCGCTATTTCACAATTGCTGAGCGTTGATGAGCAGGCAACGACACACAATCAGTGGCTAATACAGAGTGACTGTCGATTACTGCGTCACCAATTATTGTTTTTTTCAGCAATGCCATTGAGTGAGCAGCTAGTACGTTGCCAAGACAATCACAATACAATGATCAATCAGGGGCAGACATTTAAAGCAACATATTTAGGTGAGTCTACTCAGTTATTACTTGAACAATTGTGTTCTGAAAAAGCATTTCCCGCTACCGTAAAATACAAACACGGTTGGCAGGCTGTAAGCACTATTATCGGTGCTCTATTATTAGACCGACAGTCTATTTGGCCTGAATTATACTCTTGGGAGGCCTTGTTAGAGAATGAGCTTGCCGGGTACTTTTGTGTAACTGAAGCGCTTTTTTGCACGGCAATGATGCGCTTAATACAATCACAGCAACAACATACCCTGGGTCGTAGGCGGCGAGTAGAAATTGAACAAATTGAATCTAGGATGGAGCTTTGGGCGCGTCGCTGTCCTGATAATTTCAAAGGGCAATGGCTCTTACTTCAAGCTGAAAAAGCGCGTCTTGTTAAGCAAGATTCTTCAGATGAAAATAGTAAAAAAGAGGCTCCTGCTGTTTTATTTGAGAAAGCTATTAAAGCAACAGAAGCGCACGAATTTGGATATCATAAAGCACTCTGTTATGAACGTTATGCAGACTACTTATATGCTCAAGAGCAAACGCGACTGGCACGCTTCTGTCTAAATGAAGCCTGTTACTTATATCAATGCTGGGGAGCAGTCGAAAAAGTAAAACAACTAAGACAGACACACGCTTTACTGGCAATATAGAGCAGATATTGCAGCAGCCCTCATACCTAAAAAATAGTGATTAATCGATTATGGTTCCATGGAAAGTTCTGGTTGTAGATGACGAAGAAGGTATTCACGGTATTACCCGCATGGTATTTCGTGGTTACGAGTTTGAGCAACGCCCTATTGAATTAATCAGCGCTATGAGTGGCGCCCAGGCTCGCGATCTTCTTCATCAGCATTCGGATATTGCATTGGCGTTGCTAGATGTTGTGATGGAAACCGACAGTGAAGGTTTACAGCTAGTTGAGCATATTCGTAATGAGCTTAATAACCGTGATATTCGGATTATTTTACGAACGGGGCATCCAGGCTACGCTCCCGAAGCACAGGTCATTGTTAATTACGATATTAATGATTACCTCAGCAAAGCAGAACTGTCGGCTTCTCGATTATTAACATCTGTCGTTGTCGGGCTGCGTTCATACAGAGATATTAAAAGTGCTCGGGTACAGCCTGTGAGCATCAATGATGCGGGGTTTTCGAGTAGCCAAGTTGCAGCAGAGCAGCTCCAAAAACAAATGCTGCCCATTCTCAAACATAGCCTGCGTTTACAGAAGTTTGATCTTAATCCTGTTGCACAGGATATTACGGCTAATCTACATGCGCAGCATCAACGGCTTAATAATAGTATTAACTTGCTTGATCAAGAAGATTGTTCTTTTCAACCAGAGTTTATAGAGCTTGTGGATTTGCTCAATGAAGTGCTGCAGATATTCTTGCCACAAAGCCGACGTGAAGGCTGGCTGCTAGATTATCGGCTGAGCAATGGTTCAGAAGACGCTTTACCTAGCCAAATAAAGTCGGATGCTGTTCGCTTTAAGCAACTGTTGATAAGCGCCGTTGAGTTGGCGATTCTTTCAGCTGATGGCAATGATTTAAAAATAACCCTGCAACGAGCAAAGCAAACCGGGCATATTTTACTGAGTGTCGAACAGAGTAGCGGTTTACCTGTTTTTCCCGCTACGCAATGGTCCAACTTACTACAACAATATCTTCAACGTTTATGTGATGAGTTACTAGGTGACCTTTTAGAAAGAGATGAGAACGGCGCTATTCATTGCATGATCCCTTATTAAACTATCAGTGTTTTGCATGAGTAGGCGTTATTAATGTAATAGCTGGCTATCATATGAGCGCTGAAGCATTTTCATATTTAGCTGGCTTTGCAGTATGTGCCCATGAGATGGTTCATCCATAAGGTGCTCGGCATAATCAAGTGCTTTATCGGTTTTAATCTGCTCAGCAAGTTTACTTTTTGCCAAACGGTTATAGGCAAGAATCAGCACCATATCTGCATCTTCTTCCCTATCCATGTGATGAAAAACATTGGACAGGTACATAGCGGATAACATCATTAATGAGGGTGGCATACGATTGAAACCGCCCCTTTCCATCAGCATGTTTGCTATGTCATAAGCGCTTCCAACATAGGGAAGGACTTTTGCCCATTCTCTATTTTTATAATGTTTTTCTGATTCTTGCATCCAGTGGAAGCAGTAGTTAATGAGTTCGTTCTCAGTAGCACTAGCGTACTGGCTTCGATGTTTTGGACAAATAAACTGCATGAAAGCCTCTTTATATATTCTATTAACGTTACTGTGATTTAGGATATATCATTATATAAATGATAATCATACTCATTAGCGTTAATATTACAAGAGTATTATTAGCTTTAGTTGTTAAGAGGTTTGCAGAAGAATGAGGGGGTTTTAAAATGAAGAAACGACAGCAGTCTTGCACTGCTGTCGTTGTGCCTTGAGTGTTGTTTAGCGTGCTTGAGCTAGTTCTTGTAGCTCACGAATAGCAACAGCGAAGATTGCAGAGTTGGGTTGTGATGAGCTGCGGATTTCGCCCAGCAAATGCTGCCAGCGCTGCATTAACTGATGGCGGTTCTGCAACCACTGTTTGACCAGTGCATCGCCCTCTTCTTCATCTGTACCGCTTTTTAATACGTTAACGGTAATTGCTTGCTGATGGTTTGTTAAGTCTTCACGGAAGCCGTCACGGGACATAGATTCCCAATGGCTATTTGTGTCGATCTCTTTAATCTGATGATCAAACCAATGCAGTTCTAAGTTATCACCCAAAGCAAAGTGGATTTGAGCGACACGCTCCAGCGACTGCCCTGTTTGCTCAGTCGCTTGAATGATACTAAGCAATGAGTAGAGATTATCAGCTCCAGCAACCACCGCTGCTAAAGAAGATGGAACACCGGCAGTAACAAGGTCGTCATGTTTTTGCTGCCAGCGTGCACGTGGCTCTCCTTTTAATAAGTCAGACAGCTGCTTACTAATCTGTAAACTACCAGGACGGAATTGAGATACGGCTGCGCTAACATCAATTTTTGGTCGCTGATGGCGCAAGAACCAATAAGTCGCACGACGAATCAAGCGTATTAGGTCACCCATCATTTGCTGCTGTAACGCCGAAGACACTTGATTATCGAGTGCTTCAATCTCTTCCCATAGCTGATCAATACCAAATACATCGCGAGCGATAACAAAGGCTGCTGCGACATCGGCTAAGCTCGCACCACTGATCTGGCAAAGACGTTCAGTAAAGGTAATACCCATACTGTTGACCATATTGTTTGCTACTTGTGTGGCGATAATTTCACCACGTAGGCGATGATCTTCAATTTCTTGGCCAAAGTCGTTCACTAAGCGTTGTGGGAACGCCGTTAAGATTGCACGGCTTAAGTACTCATCTTGGGTAATAGAAGAAACATTGAGTTTCTCTTTTAGCTCACCCTTAGTGTATGAAATCAGTACTGAAAGTTCAGGGCGTGTTAAACCTTCCCCAGATGCTTTACGTGCCTGTAACACTTCATCTGATGGGATAAACTCAAGATCACGATCTAGTTTACCTTCTGACTCTAAGCGATTGATAAGTAATATGTATTCATCCATAGAGCGACGTGCATGAGTATGCGCAACACTAATGGCTTGTGCTTGTTTATAGTTGTTCTTTAATACCAGAATACCAACTTCGTCAGTCATTTCTCGTAGTAACGCGTTACGCTGCTTAACAGTCATATCACCATTAACAACGACTTCATTGAGTAGAATTTTGATATTCACTTCATGGTCAGAACAGTCTACACCACCGGCATTGTCGATAAAGTCAGTATTTGATTTACCTCCATGCAAGCAGAACTCGATACGCCCTAGCTGTGTAAACCCAAGGTTTCCACCTTCGCCCAATACTTTGCAACGTAGTTGGTTGCCATTAATACGTAAGCTGTCATTGGCTTTGTCGCCCACTTCAGCATGCGTTTCATGGGTTGCTTTAACATACGTGCCTATACCACCGTTCCAAATCAGATCAACAGGCGCTTTTAGTAGCGCAGTTAACAAATCATTTGGTGATAGGCGGTCTTCGCTGATATCAAAGCGGGTTTTCATTTGTGGTGTGATATCAATCCATTTGGATGCACGCGAGAATAACCCGCCACCGTTTGAAATGAGATCGGCGTTATAGTCTTCCCAGCTTGAGCGAGGTAACGCAAAGAGCCGTTCTCTTTCAACAAAGCTGCTGGCTGCATCAGGTGTTGGGTCGATAAAGATATGTAGATGGTTGAATGCTGCGCAAAGTTGGATTGTCTCAGATAACAGCATGCCATTACCAAAAACATCTCCCGCCATATCCCCTACCGCTACAACGCTAAACTCTTCGGTTTGAGTATCTAGGCCGAGTTCACGGAAATGTAATTTGACGGATTCCCATGCACCACGTGCGGTAATGCCCATGCCTTTGTGGTCGTAACCTTGTGATCCACCTGAAGCAAAGGCATCTCCTAGCCAAAAGCCACGTTCTTCTGCGATCTCATTGGCAATATCAGAGAAGGTTGCTGTGCCTTTATCGGCAGCGACTACAAAGTATGGGTCATCTTCATCGTGACGAACCACATCAATAGGAGGCACAACTGCGCCGCCTACTAGATTGTCAGTAATATCTAGCAAAGCACTGATAAAGATCTGGTAGCTAGCAATGCCTTCTGCCATCCATGCTTCGCGGTCACCATTGGTAGGCAGTTTCTTAGCAACAAACCCGCCCTTAGCACCCACGGGTACAATGACGGAATTTTTAACTTGCTGTGCTTTGACTAGCCCAAGTACTTCGGTACGGTAATCTTCTAAACGATCCGACCAACGTAAACCTCCACGGGCAACTTTTCCACCACGCAAGTGCACACCTTCTACCCTAGCGGAGTAGACAAAAACTTCGAACATTGGGCGTGGTAGTGGCATGTCATTAATGGCATGTGGATTCAGCTTAAAAGCAAAGTAGTCTTTAAACTCACCATTTTCGTCTTGCTTAAAGTAGCTGGTGCGAAGCGTTGCTTTTATTAATTCAAGGAAGCGGCGTAGGATCTGGTCTTCGTTGATATTGGCTACTTTATCGAGTGCATCGATAATGCTGCTTTCAATACGATCAGCCAAAGCACTTACTTTAGCGCTGCCTTGGCGGCCAGGTTCTAATCTTGCTCTAAATAGAGCAACGAGAAGTTTAGTAACCTGTATATGGCGTGCCAGTGTGCCCGCAATATAAGGCTGTGAAAAACCAAAGCGTATCTGTTTACTGTATTTCGCATAAGCACGCAGCATAGATACTTCACGCCAGCTAAGGTTTGCACCAATGACGAGATGGTTAAATTCGTCATTTTCTGCATTGCCACTCCAGATGTTAGCAAATGCATTGTGAAAAACATCTTTCACTTCATCCAGTACGACTGTTTCTGAACCTTGATAAATGAGAGTGAAATCATGAATCCAAAAGACGTCTCCATCACTTCTTTGTACTGCGTAGGGGTGCTCACCTACAACTTGCATGCCTAGGTTTTCTAGTACAGGAATGACATCGGAGAGTATTAAAGGCTGTCCTGCATTAAACAGTTTAAAGCGCAGAATATCTTGGCTTTGCTCTAGCACACGGTAAAAGCTCATCGTTACAGGCGTGCTATCGTTAAGTTCTTCGATACGCTGGATATCAAACACAGCACTAGTCACTTTGAAGTGCTCGCGATAAGCGCTGTTAAAAGCGTTACGGTAACTATTTTGTAAATAGTTGCCCTGCTCTTCCCCGCATGAGTCCATCAGTGCTGTATGCAGCTCGTCTCCCCAATCACGAGAAACATTAATGATCTCAGCTTCAAGTTCAGCTAGGTTAACTTCAACGGGCTTGTCTGGGTCTAGGCGCAGTACAAATTGCACTCTTGCAAGGATTGATTCGCTAAAAGTTGTGGTGAATTCAGCATCGCTTGAGGCGCAGGCTTTAGAAAGAATTTCCTGTACCTGCACTCGAAGTGCGGTATTAAAAATATCACGTGGTACGTAGTATAAAAATGTAGCAAACTGGTTACAACGATCTTGACGATGCAGTAAGCGAATACGACGTCGATCATGCAAACTAAAGACACCCATCGATAGTGCAAGAAGCTCTTCTTCACTTGAAAGCATCAGCTCATCACGCGGAAGGTCGTTCATGATCTGCATTAACTCTTTACCATTATGGCTACGACGATCAAAACCAGAACGCTTAAGTACGTTTTCCGCTTTGCGCTGCATAACAGGAATAATAGCGATCGATTCTGAGTAAACAGGTGATGTATATAGGCCAAAGAAACGACATTTTCCGGTTACGTTACCTTGCTCATCAAAACGCTTAATAATAACGCGATCCATGTATGCTGGGCGGTGTACACGCGAATAATGCGCATCTTTTGCAAACATGATGATGCTTGGTTCTAGTAAGAAAGCTTGTTCAGCTGCTCGTAGCTCATCAAAGGCTCGCTCATTGGAATCAACTGATTGCTTGATTTTTAGTATGCCCAACTCACTGTCTGGAATACAGCCTACTGTACCATTCTCAATGCTGATTTCGTCGTAGCCCAAAAAGGTGAAACGATCATTAAGCATCCATTTTAGAAATGCTTGTGCATCTTCTGCTTGATCTCCCTTCTGCGAAGATAACTCATCTAGCAAGGCATTCGCACACGTTTGCATTTGAGGGAAATCATCTACAACGACATTAACTTGATCAAGCACCTGTTGTAACGAAGCGAGGATTGCTTTGAGTTCTGATGCATCGCTGGTACGGTCTACTTCAAGATAAATTAATGCTTCGGCACGGGCCGCTTTATCGGTAGCACTGCTTAATTTTACTAATTTATCGCCGTCACGCTGAGTAAAAATAACTTCGTTATGGATGGTATGAATAACTAAGCCGCGGCGATTAAGTTCCATGCGAACTGAATCGACAAGGAACGGCATGTCTGACTGCAGAATCTCAATAACAGTGTGCTGAGCACGCCAACCATGTTGTTCTAAATCAGGGTTGTGTACTTGTACTTTAGGTTGCTCAGCATTAAAACTTTGTAAAAACTGCCAGCAAGATAATGTTGAACCATACAAGTTATCTAGCGAACGTTCACTCAGTTCTTCTTTTGTCGTCGCTTGATAATACTGTTGTGCAAAATCCCTAACAGCATCAATGCTATCGGTGGGGAGTTTTGAGTTCAGAAGGTCGATCAGTGGAGCCAGCAAAGGATTATTGTTGGATGCTAGTTCAGACATGTTTGTTTATTTTTTAACCCAGTTAGGATGATTGATTTAGCTCTGCGACAACTCGTTTTGTAGTTGCCGCAAAGCTCATGATTAGTCTTTTAATAAAAATACAGAACATTTAGCGCGCTCAGCTACACGTGCAGATACTGAACCCAATAAAAATTCATCAATTTTAGAACGATGGTGAGCGGGCATGATAACCAAATTAATCTCTTTTGAAGAGATATAATTGACAATAACTTCTGCCGGCGAACCTTCATATACACGTAGTGTAGGCTGTATTTCAGAAGGCACCACTTTCTGTGCATATTCTTGTAGTTTACGCGCTACTTCTTTTACTGCTTTCTTGTGGTCTTTCTCACTAAAATAAGACGCTACAAACGCATTGGTGAAACCAGGAACAACGGTGATCATGTGTAATTCTGATCCCTCTTTTTGTGCTTCGCGTAAAGCCAATTTTAGTGCTTGATCAGCAAAAGCTGGTTCATTTAAATCGATGGGGACGAGTACTTTTTTAAACATCGCTCATACCTCTTACAAAACAGTGGCCCTCGCTGTAACAGCGAGAGTACTTCTGTGTTTACAGTTTAGTTAGCATGTACCGGACTAGGGCTCGCAGCAGAAGGTTTTTTACGGCGACGCTGTAATAAAACAATCACTGCAAATAAAGCGAGTGCGGGTATATAGATCCACTGTTTAGCTGGTTGTGCCTGTGGTATTTCTACTCCAGTAATCACCTGATCAAAAACCAATCCGGCTTTTTCTGCAGGGCTGTCGTAGCCTACATAATCAATCACAGTTTTACCTTTACTGCTTATTAAGGCTAAACCTGCTGAATCTAAGCGTGATGTACCATCATCGCCGTCACCAAGTGATACACGAGCCATAAAGGATCGTTGATTACCTACATCATCTTCACCATCTACCCAGAGGCGTAATGGTGTACCTGACTCAATTGAACCGGCGGCTTGTACCAACTCGGTCGGTGCAATTTGTTGATGAGGCGGCACTATTTGATCCATCCAAAAACCCGGACGAAACAAAGAGAAAGCGACCAAGATCAACAGAGCTGATTCATACCAGCGGTTGCGCACGATAAAGAAGCCTTGCGTCGCAGCGGTAAAGATCAGTATCGCAATGGTAGCAACAATGAAGGTTTGTATGCCTTGTAACCAAGTGACATCGATCAACAATAGATCTGTGTTGAAAATGAATAAGAACGGCAGAACGGCAGTACGTAAGCTGTAGTTAAACGCAACAAAGCCAGTACGGATAGGATCTCCACCTGATACGGCGGCCGCAGCAAATGATGCTAATCCAACGGGTGGTGTCACATCGGCCATAATACCGAAGTAAAACACAAACAGGTGAACAGCGATTAATGGAACGATTAAACCAGAGTCTTGCCCTAATGAGACAACCACAGGCGCTAACAATGATGACACTACAATATAGTTAGCGGTGGTTGGTAAGCCCATACCCAGTATTAAACTCAGCACAGCTGTAAGCATGAGCATGAGTAACAAGTTACCCATCGAGAGAATCTCAACCAGATCAGCCAGTACAGAACCAACACCTGTTTGCGATACTGCACCCACAATAATACCGGCGGTTGCTGTCGCAATACCGATCCCTATCATGTTGCGCGCACCGACAATAAGGCCATCGACTAGCTCGTTAGCGCCTTTGCGCAACTGAGTAGCTACATTGTCTTGCTGGCGGAAAAAAGCCATGAGTGGACGCTGTGTCACTAAGATCACCACCATCAATACTGTTGCCCAAAATGCAGACAGGCCAGGTGATAAACGCTCGATCATCAAACACCACACGAGTACAACCACAGGCAGTAAGAAATGCAGCCCAGACTTTACCGTAGGACCAACTTCAGGAAGCTGAATCATCGGTGACTGAGGGTCATCCAGTTTAAGGTCAGGCACTGAAGAGGCAAAGCGTACGAGGTAGAGATAAACGATAGTCAGTAATACTGCAATGACCCACCCAGCGGATGCACCAAAGGTTGGTTTAATCCAGCCAATACCGTAATACACAACTGCTGCAATCACCGCTGTTACCATAAATCCGGTAAGCAATCCGATGATACGAAGGTGCCAAGGTTTAATAGCCCCACGACGTGGTAAACCCTGCATATCAAGCTTAAGTGCTTCTAAATGCACAATATAAACAAGCGCAATATAAGAGATCAGCGCAGGCAAAAATGCATGCGTAATAACTTCAACATAAGAGATGCCAACATACTCCACCATCAAGAACGCAGCTGCGCCCATGACCGGTGGCATAATTTGCCCATTAACAGAAGAAGCGACTTCTACGGCACCGGCTTTTTCAGATGAAAAGCCAACACGTTTCATCATCGGAATGGTGAACGTGCCGGTAGTGACTACGTTAGCAATGGAGGATCCTGAGATAAGACCCGTAAGGCCTGATGCAACCACGGCTGCTTTTGCAGGGCCGCCACGCATATGCCCTAGCAGGGAGAACGCAACCTGGATGAAGTAGTTACCTGCACCGGCTTTATCTAGCAATGCGCCAAATAAAACAAACAGGAATACAAAACCAGATGACACCCCAAGCGCAATACCAAAAACGCCTTCAGTTGTTAGCCACTGGTGATTAACAAGCTCTTTAAGTGTAACGCCTTTGTGGGCAATGATATCCGGCATATAAGGACCGGCCAGCGAATACGTTAAAAACACAATGGCCACAATCATCAACGGTGGACCAAGAGTTCTTCGTGCTGCTTCCAGTAAGAGTAATAGGCCGACAATAGAGACGACTAGATCTTGAGTGTTAGGAAGACCGGGACGGCTAACTAGCTGCTCATAAAATAGGAAGATATAAGAGGCACAAAAAGCAGCGATAACGCTGAGTACCATGTCATTAATGGGTACACGGTGATGTGGCGAATTAGCTAAGGCTGGATAAGCCGTAAATGCAAGAAACATCGCAAAGCCCAAATGGATGGCGCGGACTTCGGTGTCGTTAAATATGCCAAAACTGCCAATGATAGGCCAGTCATAAAAAGGTAGTGGAGATGCTATCCATAGCTGAAAAAGTGACCAAAACAATGCGGTACCTAAAAGTAGCTTACCTTGCCAGCCGTGCGGAATACGTGCGCCGGTATCACTGGCGGCGACCATTTCCTGCAGTTCTTTTTCATCGAGTTCAGTTTGCTTACTGTTCGAGCTCGTCATATTCAGCTCCCAAAATTGGAATCAGAAATAAGAAAAAAGAGGTGCTAAGCACCTCTTCATATGGCTAGTGGTAAATTACATCCAGCCTTTTTCTTTGTAGTAACGAACTGCACCTTCATGCAAAGGAGCAGATAGACCGTTAGCGATCATATCTTTAGGGTTAAGGTTAGCAAAAGCTGGGTGTAGCTTTTTAAAGCGTGTAAAGTTATCAAATACAGACTTAACTACGAGATAAACAGTATCAGCATCAACCTTCGCAGATGTCACCATAGTGGCAGCATTACCGAAAGTTAGTACGTCAGCTTCAGAGCCTTTATACATGCCACCTTTAATAGTTGCAGGAGCATAGTAAGCGTTTTCTGAAATAAGCTTATCGATGATAGCGCCAGTGACAGGGATCACTTTAGCGTTACAAGACGTCGTTGCTTCTTTGATTGCGCCTGATGGGTGACCAACAGAATAAATCATGACATCAATTTTGTTATCACAAAGTGCCTGAGCCTGCTCTGATGCTTTTAGTTCTGCAGCCAGCTTGAACGACTCACGCGTCCAGCCTTTTTTATCCATCAGAACTTCCATTGTGCCACGCGTACCAGAACCTGGGTTTTGCAGGTTAACACGCTTGCCTACTAGGTCATCGAAAGATTCAACGCCTGAATCAGCACGCGCTACAACAGTGAAAGGCTCGTTATGAACAGCGAATAGTGCACGTAGGTCTTTAAATTCGCCTTGCTCTTCAAATGACTTATGAGTTGTGCCTTTTAGTGCATAGTTCTGCCAGTCAGACTGCGCCATACCCATATCTTGCTGGCCCTGACGGATAGCATTGATGTTGGCAACAGAGCCGCCAGTAGATGGCGCTGTACATTTAACGCCGTGCTCGTCAGTTCCACGGTTAACCAGACGACAGATAGACTGACCAACAACGTAATAAACCCCCGTCTGACCACCGGTACCGATAGTTACGTAGGTTTGTTCTGCAGCCACTGCACCAAAAGAAGCGGAGAGGCCTACAGCTGAGGACAGAAGCGTAGTAGCGAGTTTACTTTTAAGAGACATGGTAATCCTTCTTATCGTTATATTCCCGTAAGGGAGTTGCGTGAAGTCATCTTAGTCGTACAAAATACGAACTAAAAGCTGCATGGCAAATGCCTAACAGCATGACCCCTGCTTCCTGCGTTGAGGAAGTAAGTACAACATACGAGAAACAACGTGACTAGAAGACCCCCTTCCATGCCAATTAAACCTCCTAGCGTGCCATTTTCACTATTTAGTACATTGCTGGCCCGCAATTATGCTGTTTCAAACGTTTTACCCTATGTAAAAGCCTTGTTAGCTATCGCTGCTCGCAAAAGCGGTAGTATTCATGCTCATGAGTGCTCCTTTCTTTGGAAGAAAATACGCGTACCTGTTTAAGTGTAATTTCTTGTTAGGATTGGCCAAATAGCCCAGACAATGTAAGCCACTACCACTACCACTACCACAATGTTGATAAAGATAAATTCATAAATAAAAAAAAGATAACGATGTAGGGAAGCAAAAGCACCTGCCGTACTTAGTCTTATAAAATGGCGTAGAACCAATCGGTCTACAAATAATATTAATCCCCCCCAATAAGAACATAATTTACTCGACCTTCAAGACTAAGATTACCCCAACCAAAAACCACGTACCAAGAAATCAACGAAATAGATAAAATTAAAGACGTCCAACCAAAGTTTTCCCTTCGCCAATGTCGAGTCGACTTATCCTCTTCGCTTTCATACGGCAAAGTAACTTCTTTTGGTCTTCCTGATCTACGTTCCATTATTGAATAACATCCCTGAACTAGCTTTAATAATTCCATTCCAGCATTTTAATCGTTTAGAGCCATATTAGCCGAACTATAAGCGATACCTAAAAAACGCCACAAATAAAGAACCAGCCGCGCAGATAAGTAGACATATGCTCTCGCGTTACTTATATATAGGTAATATCTCTATATCAGGTAGGTTGTCTGCTACCTCTTGGTAGCTTTTTAATGAGAGCGCTTTGATAATAGCAGGATGGGGCTGGGCCCATATTTCAGGCAGATCAGCTTCACCTTGAGTGGAAATGGAATACGCGAGCTTCTCTATCGGCGGGCAAAACTGTGCAGATACACCTTCTTTGTTACCTCTGGCATCCAGACGATACCAGCCGAATTTCTCAAGGTAGACGGCATTAAGGCCGTGCAAACAAAATGGTGATTTATCATTAGTAATGGTCAAACGCTGGTAGCACAAACCTGCGGGAATATTATTAGCACGCAGCAAGGCCGCCAACAAATGGCTCTTGGCATAGCAATAACCTGTTTTGTGTGCAAGTGCATCAGAGGCCTTGCAGGTCACGGGATTCATTTTATAATCCCAGCTGTGCTTAATTTCATCCCTAACAAATTCAAAGCATGCTCTGGCAATTTCCTCAGGGTCACTAAGCCCTTCTGCTAAATTTCTCGCTTTAGAAAAAACCGCTGGCGCTCGCCAGTCGATATGCTCGCTTACTTCTAAGTATGTATTCATTCATTTTCAGTCCATTGATTTTGTAGCTTCTTAGACAGGCTGCTCATTGCTTTTTGATAAGACCATAACACCAGCTGCTTGAGGTACTCTTCATTCATTGCTTGTACATTGATGATAGTAATCCAGTGAAAACGGTGCATGTATCTGGCGGGCTTTATACCTGCTTGATCTGTTAGCTCAAGAAACCTTTCGTGTGTCACTCTAATACTGAAGCGCCATATTTCAGGCTCGCTTGTTTTAAAATAGGCGAACTTCTTTTGGCCAATCGAAAATGACAAGATATTAGAGGGGTGCATGCTTTCATTCTCAGCTGCACCCGCAAAAGATTGGCAGTAGCTTTTTAGCTGATCGGTATTCACCTTACCAGTCGCGCCACTGCTCTGTTAAATCGTCTTCGTAGTCATGCCCTGCATGCTGAATTACCAAGCTGACTAATGCACAAAAGTCTTCTTGCTGATGCGTTTCGAGTAGTTGCTTTTCGTGCTTTTCATTAATCATATTAAGCGTTTTTACTAATCGCTCTACTTGAGTGGAGATCCACGAGAAATCAGATTTTTGCTCGCTGCTATCAATCGTATTAATAAAAGCAGTTAGAATTTCATCACACTCATCAACATCTTTTTTCAAATATGCAGGCTCATCGTCATCTTCGATGAAATCGTACATCCAATGAAGTAGGTACTTCTTTTTCTCTTCTATTTCTGCGTTCATTTCTAGCGTATTCCGGCAATAGTAAACAATCTGTTAATTATGATTGGGAATACTAATAACTCCTACAGATTTATCAATCTAAGTGTTCACTTAAATAATCTACTAAGCCCCTTACCTTTGGTGAAAGGTGTCTGTTATGCGGGTACAGCGCCCAAACGCCTTCATCTGATGGCTGGTGGTTCGTTAGTAGCGCTATTAGCTCACCACTTTGAAGATGCTCTTGCACATAGTAATCAGGCAGCTGAACAATGCCTAAGCCTTTTAAAGCTGCATCCAGTAAAGCGACACCGCTGTTGTAGTTAAGGCGACCATGTATTTTAACGTTTCGCTCTTGTCGATTATCCTGAAAGCGCCAGTACTCCAGAGTGCCTTGTAAGCAGTTATGATGTTCTAACTCTGATATGAGATGAGGCTCACCATGAGTAGAAAGGTAATCATGTGATGCGCACACATATAAGCGACGAGACGAGAGTCGTTTTGCCATCATGCTAGAGTCTTCAAGCTTCCCTAGACGTATTGCCAAGTCAAAGCCACTTTCAATCAGGTCAACTTTTTGATTGGTAAACGTACAATGAACAGCAAGATCAGAATACTGGTTCACAAAATCATTAATCAAGGGCGCTATTTTGCTTTCACCATAAGTGGTTGGCGCTGTGACTTTTAGATTTCCCCGCGGCGCGCTTTGAAGATTACTTAAGGCGCGTTCAGCATTTTCTAATCCATCCAATACTTGGCGACAGTGTTGATAATAGATCTCTCCTGCTTCTGTTACCGCGACCTTGCGGGTAGTGCGGTAAAATAACTTGGTCGCTAGTCTACTCTCTAGAGCGCTCACCTGCCTGCTTACCTGAGCCGTCGAGATTCCGAGCTGTTTAGCCGCAGCGGTAAAGCTTTCTTTTTCGGCTACAGCAACAAACTCCGATACGCCTTCCCAATTAAACATTATTACCAGCTCGTAAAAGTGATTTGATAAAACAATAGATTATCATTTATTAGGAAACAACTAGAATCTACTTATCAGTTTTTAATAGACAACCAGATAAGAGAGTAAGTCATGAGCGGAAATATTATTAAATCAAAAGCGGCAGTTGCTTGGGCTGCAGGCCAGCCTCTTTCTATTGAAGAAGTCGATGTTATGCCTCCTCAAAAGGGTGAAGTACGCGTACGCATACTTGCATCTGGTGTATGTCATACCGATGCCTTTACGCTTTCAGGTGAAGATCCAGAAGGAATTTTCCCTGCCATTTTGGGTCACGAAGGTGGCGGTATTGTTGAATCAATTGGCGAAGGTGTGACCAGTGTCGCTGTTGGTGATCATGTCATCCCTCTTTACACGCCAGAGTGCGGTGAATGTAAATTTTGTAAATCCGGTAAAACTAACCTTTGCCAAAAAATTCGCGAAACACAGGGCAAAGGCTTAATGCCTGACGGTACGACACGCTTCTCAATAAATGGACAGCCTATTTACCATTATATGGGCTGCTCTACTTTTTCTGAGTACACAGTGCTGCCAGAAATATCGTTAGCGAAAGTAAACAAAACAGCACCGCTAGAAGAAGTATGCTTGCTGGGTTGTGGTGTCACTACTGGCATGGGTGCGGTAATGAATACCGCCAAGGTAGAGGAAGGCGCAACGGTTGCTATCTTCGGTATTGGCGGCATTGGCTTATCTGCAGTTATCGGTGCGACCATGGCAAAAGCCAGCCGTATCATTGCTGTTGATATTAATGAAAGTAAATTCGATTTAGCACGTCAGCTCGGTGCTACTGACTGCATTAACCCAAAAGATTACGACAAACCTATTCAAGAAGTGATCGTAGACCTTACGGATGGCGGCGTTGATTACTCATTCGAATGTATCGGTAATGTTGACGTGATGCGCTCTGCTTTAGAGTGCTGTCATAAAGGCTGGGGAGAGTCGGTCATTATTGGTGTGGCCGGTGCGGGCCAAGAAATTTCTACTCGTCCTTTCCAGTTGGTCACTGGGCGAGTCTGGCGTGGTACCGCCTTTGGTGGTGTTAAAGGCCGCACAGAACTGCCTGAATACGTTGAGCGTTATTTGAAGGGTGAATTCAAACTGGATCATTTCATCACTCATACGATGGGCTTGGAAGGTATCAACGAAGCTTTTGATCTGATGCATGAAGGTAAAAGTATTCGTACTGTAATTCACTTTGATAAATAACTGAGCTAATGCGGCGGCCTTTTTGTAACGCTTTTTTTATAACAAATGAAACTACACAAAAGGCCGTACGGAGTCCTGTATGACAATAGAAAATCTTAGTCGCAATAAAAGCTTTGGTGGCTGGAACAAACAGTATAGCCACCACTCAATAAGCTTGAATTGCCAGATGCGCTTTGCTATTTACTTACCACCTCAAACACTAACGGGGGCCAAGGTACCTGTGCTGTACTGGTTGTCTGGCCTCACCTGTAGTGATGAAAACTTTATGCAAAAAGCCAATGCTCAGCGTATTGCTGCTGAATTGGGTATTGCTATTGTGGCGCCGGACACTAGCCCTCGCGGTGATGATGTTGCAGATGAAGATAGCTACGATCTAGGTAAAGGTGCTGGTTTCTATGTTAATGCCACACAAGAGCCTTGGAAGAGCCATTATCAGATGTACGACTATGTCGTATCAGAGCTTCCGGCTCTTATTGAAAAGACTTTCCCGGTTACTGCGCAGCGAGCCATCTCCGGGCACTCTATGGGTGGGCACGGCGCACTGACTATCGCTATGCGCAACCCAGACAGATACAGCTCTGTATCTGCATTTAGTCCAATCAACAATCCGATGAACTGCCCGTGGGGTGAGAAAGCATTCTCTGCTTACCTAGGGAAGGACAAAGAGACATGGCGCCAGCACGATGCTAGTGAGCTGATGAAGTCAGCAACACAGCTAGTGCCAGCGCTGGTTGATCAGGGTGAAGCAGATGACTTTTTAGCGACACAGCTAAAGCCTGAAGCTTTGATAGCTGCAAGCCAAGTAAGTGGCTACCCGTTACAGCTTCGCCACCATGAAGGCTATGACCACAGCTATTACTTTATCGCTAGTTTTATTGAAGAGCATTTACGCTTTCATGCAGAGCTTTTTAAGACTTAGGTAATCCAGTCGTCGAGTTAAATAAATGGAGTATATCAAGGCAATTGTATCGCCCTTATGTACTCCATTTTTGTTTATTACAGAGGCTTTATATGCTCACGGCTACAGATGTATTCAGGTCTTGGTGGCTGCTCACAAAAAGGCGAAGTTACCTGGTTACTGACAGCGTTATAGACAAAGAATACGTTTGAGCGGGGTTCTGGTGAGATGTTGCCATTGGATCCGTGCATAGTATTGCAATCAAATATAATGACGCTGCCTGGTTTGCACTTGGCCGATACAATACCACCCTTATTAGTCATATCCTCTAGCTGCGTATCTGAAGGCACACCGTACTCTTGCTTCTTGAGTGATGCTTCATAATGGTTATCCGGCGTCTCCCCTTCGCAAGCGGCATACTGTAGATGAGAGCCTGGGATCAGCATCAATGGGCCGTTATACTCAAAGTTCTCGGTTAGCGTAATCGACATACTCAATGCTCGCATTCGAGGCATTCCATCTTCGACATGCCAAGTTTCAAAGTCTGAATGCCAATAGAATTCTTTTCCCCGAAAGCCAGGTTTATAGTTCAGCCGGGATTGATGAATATAAACTTCATCATCGAGAATATAGCGAGCCAGATCAGCTAGCCGCTTATCAGCGGCTAGAGCTTTAAAAGTGGGACTGCTTTCATGTATACGAAAAATTGAGCGTACATCACCGCTTTCTGGTTCGGTGATTGTTTCTCCGGGCGCTACCGCGGCAGAACTACGACGCAAACGCTCCAGTTCATCTTGAAACGTTTGTATTTCAGTTTCTGAAAACACGCCTTCCAATAGCATGAACCCCTTCTCTGCGTAGTGTGTAATCTGCTGCGCAGAAACCGGTCGCTCCTTATCTTGTGGGGCATAAACGGTAGAGTCCTGGCGCTCAATAAATTGAGCGCCTCCCTGACGAGAAGGATAAATATCAGTCGTTTTCTTTAGACTGCTCATACAAATGCTCCACTTAAGCTGATATTGCTTCGGCTTCTAATTCGTATGCGCCTTCTGCGTTATGAACCTCTTTACCACTGAGTGGTGGGTTAAATACACAGGCCATCTTCATCTCTTCAAAAGCACGCAAAATATGCTTGTCGTGTTTATCAAGTATGTAGAGCGTACCCGGCTTAATTGGGAACTTCTTTCCATCAGCCAAGGTTTCTACCTCGCCTTCACCCGATATGCAGTAAACAGATTCCAGATGGTTCTGATAATGCATCTGAAAATCTGCATGCTTATAAATAGTGGTGATATGAAAGGAGAAGCCCATATTATCATCTTTGAGCAGCATTCGAGTACTCTCCCAGTTACCGTCTGGGGATACAATTCTACGATTACTCTGCTCTGCCGATATTAGGTCGCGTACGATCATTTTTTTTCCTTTTAAATTATTCTATTCCATCTCTGCTAGTGGCTTGCTTAGCTAGCAAGATCGACCGGATCAAAATACTTCTTCTGTTCCGGAATTGAATCTTCTTTAGCGCATACTTCTTGAATAGCTTCTTCAAGAATATCAATGCCTTTAACTAGGTTTTTCATTTCAATAGTTAGAGGACAAAGCAGCTTAACAACATGGTCATCTGCGCCACTGGTTTCGATCATCATGCCTTTTTGGAATGCTTTTTTAGTGATTTTCCCAGCAAGCTCGCCGTTAACGCAGTTAATTCCCTGGAACATACCGCGACCGCGTGTACTGAAGTTATCGTTACCGTATTTGTTAATAATTGCTGCCAAGCGATCCGCAACATAGCGCCCTTTGGTTTGAACTTCCTTGGCAAACGTATCATCAGACCAGTAGTGATCAATAGCGGCTTTTGCTGTAACAAAAGCAAAGTTATTACCACGGAAAGTACCGTTATGCTCACCTGGTTTCCATAGATCTAATTCAGGTTTAAATAAAACAACTGCAAACGGCAACCCGTATCCGCCTAGTGATTTAGACAGCGTCACAATATCTGGCTTGATTCCAGCTTGCTCAAAACTAAAGTAAGTGCCTGTACGGCCACAGCCCGCTTGGATATCATCAACTATTAATAGAACCTTGTGCTTTTTACAGACTTGGTCAAGACTCTTAAGCCATTCAAGGTCGGCAGCATTGATACCGCCCTCGCCCTGAACTGTTTCTACAATAACCGCTGCTGGAAGATCAATACCGCTGCTTGAATCACAAAGTACTTTATCTAAATAAACGGTTGTATCAATATCATCGCCTAGATATCCGTCATAAGGCATGCGGCTAACACCACTCAAACTTACGCCAGCAGCACCACGGTGGTGTGAGTTGCCGGTAGCTGCTAGCGCTCCCATGCTGACACCATGGAACCCGTTGGTGAAGCTAATTACGTTTTCACGTCCAGTAATGTTACGAGCTAGTTTTAAGGCTGCTTCAACTGCATTGGTACCCGTAGGCCCAGTGAATTGCATTACATAATTGAGCTCGCGCGGCTTAAGGATTTTTTCATTGAAGGCCTCCATAAACTCACCTTTTGCTTTGGTGTGCAAATCAAGTCCGTGAGTGATGCCGTCGCTATGGATGTAGTCCAGTAGTTTTTCTTTAAATATTGGATTGTTATGGCCATAGTTTAGTGTGCCAGCACCTGCTAGAAAATCCAGATATTGGGTGCCATCCTCGTCGTAAAGGAATTCGCCTTGAGCTTTGTTAAAGATTCGCGGGAAAGATCGGGCATAGGATTGAACCTCAGATTCAATCTCTTCAAAAATTTTCATAAAAGTGCTCTTGATAATTAGTTGATAATAAGTGTGATTTTTATTAGAAAAGCTAAGTATTAACGCGACAAAGGCCCGATACGAGCCAGTAGCTCAGAGTCGTGCTCACCATGAAAGTGTGTAGCTCGATCGAACATGATAGAGTGTTTGATAGGGGCACCAAAGCGGCCAGCTAAACTGTTAAACAGCGCCCAAGATGCGTCATTGCTTTCAGTAATTGTTGTTTCAATATGGGTAACCGAAACGTTTTCTTCTCGCTCCAGTAAATTCTGCAGCATTTTCACTCCAAGCCCATTACCACGAGCCTTAGCGCTTACTGCGACCTGCCAAACAAAGAGTGTTTCTGGAGACTGCGGCTTAATGTAGCCACTTATAAACCCTAGTGTTTCTTCATCTCTTTTAGCAATGATGGAAGTCTCTGAAAAATGACTACACTGAAGGAGATTGCAATAGCATGAGTTACTATCCAATTCGGGTGTGCGTGTAATTAATTGGTGAACAGAAGCGCCATCTTCGGCTGTAGGTTGGCGTAAAATAACGCTTGAAAAGTCCATTGAGTTCCGAATATTTAGTATTTGATATATTTAGTGTTACGAATTACTTATATATTATGTACATACTAAAACTCGCTATACAACCCTAAAGATGGTTATATTTTGAGCAAACGGGCATATTATTTAATTTGTAATGCAAACAAATACTATTAATCAATAGATAAAAGACGAGGGTATACGTAGAATTGCCCAACAAATATAAGTACAGAGAAATTGATGGAAAACAGCCAGAAAGCACTAGTACTGCTACGCCAGATCATTCGCTCTACCGATATGCAGGTAAAAGAAATCAGTAGCCGAACCGGACTCACCCCGCCGCAACTTATGGTAATGCAAACATTGCGTGAAAGTGGTCAACTCACTTCGGGAGAACTTGCCAAAGAGATAGTGCTTACTCAGGCTACTGTCACTAGTATTTTGGACCGTCTTGAGAAAAAGGAATTGGTCGCCCGGGAGCGCGGTACAAACGACAAACGAAAAGTTTGGGTGAGCCTTACCGATGAAGGAGCCGACTTAATGAAAGGGGCTCCCACAACACAGCAGGATATCTTTTTGCGGCACTTTGATGACATCCAAGACTGGGAGCAATCAATGGTCGTGGCTAGTCTTGAGAGAGTAGCTTTCATGTTAAATGCGCAGCACTTAAATGCTGCACCCGTATTAGATATTGGCCAGCTTGATCGTGAGCAGAATGAGGATTTAGAAATCTAAATAACTCATTGAATTTTCAGTATAAATATATAATTATTTTATGCTAATTATTGAAGGCTGACATATTAAAATACTATTATTCTTTGGAGAAGACTAGCTATTGGCTTCTCCATAACTAATGCTCAGTTCTGATATTAGCTCACCCAATACGCCTCTTAGCCATTCTAACCCTACATCTCGATCGTTACGAGTGTGCCACGCTATGGATATAGACGCTGGTGGGATTGCTAGCGGTACAGGTTTTACAATGACCTCTCCCCTTATGGCTGCATTTGCAATAACTGGGTAAGGCAAAACAGTAATCAAATTTGATCCACGTATTATTTCTACAGCACCAGAGAAACTGTTAACGGTCATCGCTATACGCCGCTGCAAACCTTGTTTCTCTAACTCAGAGTCAACGATACCTTTTGCATCCCCCGATAAGGATACAAATAGATGGTCGTGGCTAATAAAGCGACCGAGCGTTAACACAGAGCTAGCTAACTCATGCTCAGGACGCATTAAACAAACAAAGTGGTTATCAAGTATCCACTTACTATGAATCAAAGGGCTTGAGCCTGGGTAGTAATCTAATACTAAGTCTACATCCGCATCGAGCAAGAGCTGCTCTCCATCCGCTTTATAGGGCACTGCATGTATATCGATACCAGGAGCATGCTTTTCGATATGTTTGCGTAGAGGAAGCCATAACATGCCTGTCATACCGTCCGTTAATGCAATTCTAAATTGCCGTTTCGCATAAAGAGGAACAAAGTGAGCGGGAGTAACTGCTTGCTGAATTTCAGCAAGTGGTGGTGATACTTGTTGCCACAGTTTTTCGGCATAAGGTGTGGGGCGTACTCCACGGCCGTGTTTAACAAAGAGCGGATCTTTCCAATAATGGCGCATTCTAGCGATAGCATTCGACACCGAAGGCTGAGTCATAGATAAACGCTCAGCGGCTGCAGTAACAGACTGCTCAGTCATAATCGCATCAAACATTACAATTAAGTTTAAATCGGTTTTAGACATAATTGCTTCCCGTTCATTCTTTTTAAATCATCATATAAATCAATGAATAACATATTAACTATAAATTAGAAAGAATGAATAAATTCTGTGAAACTTTATCTCAACATTTAATAACTCATTAAGAGATAAGCATCATGAAAGCAGCATTTATTACTCAATATGGTAGCGACGCAAAAGTTACGCTAGGCGATCTTCCTACGCCTGCCTATTCATCTACTCAAGTGTTAATCAAAGTAAGCGCTGCAGGTGTTAACCCTGTTGATTTTCATGTCCGCAACGGCATGCTGTCTAATTCAAATACTCATACCCTTCCATTGATTTTAGGTTGGGATGCTGCCGGCATAATTGCTCATGTAGGTGACGATGTTGATCATCTAAAGGTAGGTGACGAAGTGTTTGTCTTTTCTCCTATTGATCAACAAGGTACATACGCTGAGTTTTTGGCTGTTGATGCCAACTTGGTAGCTATAAAACCAACCGCGTTAAGTATGACTGAAAGCGCTGGTGTGCCGTTGGCAGCGCTGACAGCACTGCAAGGACTTATGGCTGGGCAGCTCAAAAAAGACCAAAGCGTTCTGATTTTAGGTGGCTCTGGGGGGGTGGGTGGTTTTGCGATTCAAATTGCCAAATCCATTGGGGCTCATATAATCACTACCGCTTCAGCTAAAAATGAGGAATATGTTAAGAGCTTAGGTGCTGATGAGGTTATCGACTATAAAAGCGTAGAGTTTGATGATGTTGTAAAAAATATTGATGTGGTTTTTGTCACAACCAATGGTAATGATGTAGTAGCGCGATCGCTACAGATCACTAAAAAAGGAGGTTACGTAGTATCAACACTAGATGATATTGATAGCAGTGTTGCTGAGGCGTCTGCTGTGAACTTCAGCCGTATGTGGGTCCAACCTAATAGCAGCCATTTAGAGGAAATTTGCGAATTGATTGATAATAAAAAAATCATAGTGAAAATTGACTCAGTTTACCCCTTGGTTGAGGCAAACGATGCAGTACTCAAAAGCGAGAGTAACCGAGCCGTAGGTAAAATTATTATAAACATGGAATAAAAGGCTACTGATTTATATATAACAATTTTCCACGCCATAAAGAGTGGCGCTCTAAAGCTCGCTCTTTCTCTTATTAGCGCATAATTTTCAGACTTAATGAGTAACCACTCTAACTAAGCCCTATACAGGCATGTATTTAATGTTCTGAAAATGCCAGCCTAGTACCCTGCATGGCAAAACTGGCTGAAAAAGTGCGTTGGATATACTTCATAGCTTCAGGTGAGCTAACCACATATCGACTGACTTTATTTGCTAGCAATCCATACCCAATAAAGACCAATAACGTTAATGCCATAAACACTCCACCTAGTAATAGCATACCGAGTAATGGGGTGTTTGTATTTTGTGGGATAAATTGAGGTAGAAATGCTAAAAAGAACAGTGATAGTTTTGGGTTTAAAATATTAATTAAAAAACCTTTAATACTAACCTTCAGCATACTCTCTGTACGCTTACTATCATCTAATGCAAAAGCCCCTGCACCCTTCCACATATTCCATGCTAGTTGTGCTGACATAAATATGTCATCCGCCAAATAAAGACTCTTCGTGATTATCTAACCATAGCGGATGCTTGAACATGGCTTGTGCATATAGCCTACCTTGTAGATGGCTGTTGAGCCAGCGCTGTAAATGCGTATAAGGGCCTTGCAAATAGAGTTGCCGATTCACTTTGGAAAACTGCCGAACAAAAGGAAGTAACGCATAATCAAGCAAGCTGGGCGTGTCTCCCATTAAGAACTTGTGTCGACTTAAGCGCCGCTCTAGCACCTGAACAAAAGGCTCACATGCTAAGCGATACTGCTCTTGCGTATCTTCATGAAAACGCTTGGCGTGTTTGTACAGCTCTAAGCTTGGCTTAAATTGCTTGTCGTTTTCTTCAATGATTTTTAGCATCTCAGGCAGTGCTAATTCATTGTTAGAATAGAGTAAATCGTGCGGATCGTTTCGATTAAGTGCCCATAACATGATATCTAAACTTTCATCGATAATGCTTTGATTATTATGGTTTAATTCTAAGCTATCTTTACTGTTTTTGAGCACTAAAACAGGCACGGTGCCTTTTGGTGAGACTGCTAGCATCTCTGCAGGTTTATTCTTCATCACAATAGGCCGTAGCCTAACAGACTGTTGCGCTAATAATATCGCCAACCTTGCACGCATCGCGTATGGGCAGTTTTGTAATGAGTACAAAATTGGCAGTGTCATCATTTATTAAATGCCTCACAAGCCTTGGCTGTATTGAGCATTAGTAGATACAGTAATCATATTGCTCAACTGTTGCTGGGCTAGCTCATCACCTTTTAAGAAGTTATCAAAATGCGTTACCAATTGCGCTTTGTCTTGCTCTGCTTTTGAGCCTGCACCAATGTTAGTGAGATCAATAAAGAATTCATCGAATAGGTCAGCAAGGTCATTTACAACGTCGAAGTTCAAGAACTGCTCATCGTTGTAAATGCTTGGGTAGCCGCCCTTCTGTTTATCAATAGCGAAAGAAACACCTTTAACATTAGTAATGGTGGTCGCTTTCTCGCACTTGAGCATACAGCCATCTTCGATACTTGGTTTTTTACAGCCCACGGTTTGCTGGAAGAAACACTGGCGGCTGGTCATCATCAGGATTGGGTGATAAATACTGTAGAGCATTTTGAAGTTATCCGGACGTGCAATATTCTTAATTTGCATGCGGTTAATTTCATTCGAGATAAATGCTCCCGCGCAGTTTAACTCTTCTTTAAATGTTAACAATGCGTAGGAATTGGTCGTATTCAAAAACGGCCCCGCAATCCACTCGATATCCATCTCAAACGCTTTGTACGCCACGCCTGTATTGTTACTAACGATACGCGCCGGACGAATTTCTTCAAGTAGCCTTACTGATTCGTCGTAATCTTTACCGATTAACACGGCAGGGAACCACGGGATCAGGTGCGGGTTGCGCTTAAAAATATCAATATGTTTATTACAGTCTTTTTTCCAGCTTTCGGGTAGCTTGAAATATACATCAGCAGTTGTCAGGTCGCACAGGTGAAGGTCTTTTTCATCAGCAATTAAGATCGACATAGTCGGCTTACCGGGTGCTTTTTTGTGCTTCTCTAATGGTGCTACTTCGACCTGAGGAATAATTTTTACGGAATTATTTAGTAATAAGGCAGCTTGGTTTTTGAGCTCAGTAAGCTCTTTAAACGGCAGACTAAGCGCTTCGCCTAACCCATCACAATCAAAAGACTCAACCGTATAATCACTAATTGCGAAGTTTTTAAAGCGCTTTTCTAGCGCCGCTTGGTCAATAGTTAGCTTTGTTGCTGGGCTAAGTGATGATGTGGTTTGTAGCGTATAGACCTTGTCATTATCGCCAATAATCATGGTTAAGCATAAAGGCTCATCCAACTTACCAGAAAAGGCCAGCGCTAAAGGTTGCTTAGCAATGCTAAGGTATTTTATTTTATCGGCAAGCTCTACCCCAAGATCATTTCTCTGAGCATATAGCTCTTCTCTTGCTTCCTGGACCTGTACCACAGAAATAGCATTACTTTTTTCAACCGCATGGTGAACACTGTAATCACGTGGATTGTCGATAAACATATCCTTAGTGAGATTGCCCTTTAAGAACGAATTCGTAAAGTCGCGGTTAAATACACGGTGTAAGTTAGAATCATCAGCTAACAGCTTTCCTGTTTCAACAAACTGATCAACCTGCTTACGCCACGTATCAACGACGGTATAAACATAGTGAGCACCTTTGATGCGCCCTTCTATTTTCAATGAATCCACTTGCGCATCGACTAATTGTGGCAAATCAAAATAAGCAGAGTTATCTTTCAGATTAAGTGGGAAGCGATTACCAGCAGCCGTTATCTCATATTCATCACGACATGCTTGGCTGCAGCGTCCACGGTTACCCGAGTTACCCACGCTCACCGAGCTGGAATAACACTGGCCAGAAAAGGCAATGCATAATGAGCCATGTACGAACACTTCTGTCAGTACATCGTGTTCATGTGCTAGCGCCGTTAGTGATTTGATTTCAGGTAGGTTTAGCTCGCGTGATAAGTTAACGCGTGATGCACCGATTTTTGCCAAGAATAGAATTTGGCCTTCGTTATGCGTAGTTACCTGCGTTGATGCGTGGATATCAAGCGTTGGGAAGTGTTTCTTAACGAGATTAAAAACACCTAAGTCCTGCACAATGATGCCGTCGATACCGGAATTCACTAGCTTATTAAGTAGCTTGATCATCCCAGGGATTTCGTGTTCAAGAATGACGACATTTAAGGTCAAAAACACTTCGCAATCGTATTTGTGCGCTAAACGTAAGATGCCGGTTAAGTCTTCATAAGATAGATTGGTGGCACGGTTACGAGCGTTGAAGGTATCCAAACCGCAATAAACGGCATTGGCGCCTGCAATAACAGCGGCTTTAATGGCTTCAACATCCCCACCGGGTGCTAATAATTCAATCTTTCTACTCATTGTGGCGAACTCACTTTATTCTGGATACTTACGTACAGGCGGGTTTAACGCGGAATTTTAACGGGAACGAATGAGTAATGCTATTGATAACCCATTTATACGAAATGTCATGTTTTTAGTGTGGTTAAGCAGAGTTGATAAGCGGTGCTATCTCATCAACTCGATTTAGTAATTATCTTATTGTTTAAGCTATTTTTTTAACTATCTATACCTAAACCTATAGAAGCCCTAACTCATCAAAAGTTTTATTGAAATCTCTTAGTTGATCGTCACCACGGTCGTATTCCGCTTGCCACAGTACGTCTTTATAATCTGTTCTTGCAAGCTGTATGCTGTTCTTCAGTGAAGTGATATTACCTTTGGATAGGTAAATAATAGAGCGAATCATTTTGTCACTGATGCGCCAATTAGTGGCAGCGTATAAGGCTTCAATCTCATCTTTAGCAAAAGGCATTTCTGATCCAAAATCCAGTGCCAATTTTTGTTGAATATCTATTGCGATTTCCATCATCTAAACCTAGTTATGTAACGCTTTGATTAAGTAATACGGATAGTTTACAGAATTTACTATGTGCCACCTACCCGCAACATTATCACTCACCTTTTGTGGGATTCGCATAAACAACACACCCAGTAGCCAATGCTGCTGCAACATGCTTAATAGCATGTCCACCCATAAACCCTGTAGCTGACAGTATTTCTGCATCAAAGTGTTCAAGCGCTTTAGCGATAAAGTACAGGCACAGCGTTGCGACTAGCAGCTTATTATTAAGATAGCGCTGAGGAAACATGATAAGAATGAGCGGTATTAAGGCTATTGGCAAAAACTGCACTAACGCGTAAGGGCGAAGGTCTCCCTGCCCTATGGATTCAGACCAAGCCCAATACAATACCGATGCTACACCTACTGCGATAAGCCACCATAATAAATGCGGTTGTGGCTTTTTGTTTACTCGCTCATTTATCAAGAGAGAGATTAGCGCCATAAAAGTCACTGTCATTGGGAGCCTATCCCAAAACAAAGTTTGGTTTGTCGGTTCATAGTGATAATAAGAGGAGCCTAAGCTCACCAAAATGGTTCCTACGCATATCAGTAAATAGCCTTGGCTACTTTCTTTGTGTAGTAGCTGCGGGTAACGGTACAGCCCAAGAATTCCAACTAACAGAAAAGGTAAGTTAGAGGCAACATTCCAAAAATGATTAATGCCCGCAATCTGCTGCGAGTCTGCAAACAGATGATAATGTGGGTCTTGAGGAATAGGCCCTACAAGAGCAAGCACACTAACGGCAATAACAGAGATAAGTGCCAGTATTGTGTAGCGCATATTATGAGATAACCTTTGCGCTTTTATCATTGTGAGCCACCAAAAAACCTAAGCAGCTCAGTGGTAACTTGTTCAGGGGCCTCTTCTGGTAGAAAGTGGCCGCACTCGATACCTCTACCTTCAACCTGCACTGCTCTATCACGCCATACACCCAGCACATCATAATGACGATGCACAAACCCTTTTGTACCCCACAAGACCAACAGCGGGCACGGAACTTTATTCTCTAAATCAGCTTCGTCATGCTGCAAGTCGATAGTCGCAGCAGCGCGGTAATCTTCACAACTGGCATGAATAGACTCTGGAGAACTAAAACAACGTATGTATTCGGCCATTGCCTCACTATCAAATACGGCATCTGGGGCACTCCAGCGTTCCATTTTTTCAGTTAGATAGTAAGCAGGATCAGCACCAATCATATGCTCAGGAAGCCCATTAGGCTGAATAAGAAAAAACCAATGATAGTAGCCTGTCGCAAAAGCCTGATTAGTATTTGTAAACATATGATGAGTCGGGGCGATATCCATCACACATGCCTTTTTAACTTTAAGAGGATGATCGAGCGCCATCCGATGTGCCACTCTGGCTCCGCGGTCATGGCCTGCTACAAAAAATTCCTGATAACCCAAAGCGTCCATCACCTCGACCATATCTTGAGCCATCACGCGTTTTGAATAAGGGAAATGGTCATCAGCACTTGGCGGCTTTTCGCTGTCACCGTAGCCACGTAAATCAGGACAGATCACATGGAAGTTATTCATCAGCTGTGTAGCCACCTCTTTCCAGATGACGTGGGTTTGAGGATAACCATGTAAAAGAAGCAATGGAGCCCCTGAGCCGCCTTGTACGAGATTTATTTCAGCTGAGGCCGTTTGTACGCGCGTTTTGGTAAACCCTTTTCCAAATATCATCTATATTGATCCCTTAATCAGTGCATCACTGACTTTAGGCTAATTCTTCCACGTTTATAATTCCAACCATTTGAAAGGAAAATTATTAAATAGGTTTTGTACCTTCGGCCTAGAAACAGGAGTGCCAGCTCCCTTAACTCGTGAATCTATTTCACAGATTTCCCATTCACCTACTGCTTTTTAAACTGCAAATAACTCATTATCGAAAGCAAAGTAAAAAATGCCGGGTCGCTCCAACCAAAACCAGTAAAGATGCCTGTTATGCCTGCATACAAAGTAACAACAACACCCAATAGATTGGAGATGAGTAGTGCAATGAACAACTTTTTAGCTAATTTTCCTACTTCGATATCTCTTAGTTGGTAACTTATTACGCCAATCCCACCTAGAAAAATACTGGTATGTTGCGATAAGAAAAAAGCATACTGATCATTCAACTCCACACCGTAGATTGGCCATACCGTTTGTGGCATAAAAAACAGAACTAAAGCAAATACTACATAGATTGCACTATGTATGGTTAGAAACGTTTTGTTGTTCATTATCTTCTCCTTGGTCAAGCCTTAAGTTACTGGGTCTTTATTGATAAGGCTTTTATTAATCGGGCCTTTGTTAATACTTGATAAAGAAACATTTATATCAAAGATTTTCCCTCTTACCTTTTGTACTCCCATCTCTTTCAAGCGTGCGGTATGCATTGCTAAATAAGCACTGGCAGCACTTTTATCTTCAAAAAGATAGATACCACCGCCTAATTTGTCTTGCTCACTTTCAGTCCAAATTTTCCAAATAATACCAGGCTCATTGTTAATCGACTCTGCCAAGTTAGTAAGCATTCCTGCCATTTCCTCGCCAAACGGGCCAGTGTAATCAAAATCTACTTGCAGTAATGTGTTCATCGTCTTCTCCAATTATTTCATCTATTCCAAAGTTGACTAAGCAAGCCATATGTTTTGCCTTTGCACTTGGGTATATGCGTTATAATATCTGGATAAAATAAACATAAAAGTTTATAAATTTGCGCTTTACTGTGAGTAAAATAGACACATGAGACTTAAAACAACGTTAGAGCAATGGTTAACTTTATTTGAAATAGATAAAGCCGGCAGTATTCAAGCAGCAGCAACGCAGATGAATAAAAGCCATACCACGTTGATTTATGCGATAAAAAAGCTAGAGGATCAGCTTGATGTTGCCCTCGTAAGAGTTGAAGGGCGTCGAGCTGTGCTGACTGACGATGGAAAGTCATTGTTGCGCAGAGCGAAGTCTATGATTGAACAAGCTAAAGTACTTGAAGAGATCAGTACCCAGTTATCTCAAGGGTGTGAGTCGGAGTTAGTTGTTGCTATTGATCACTTGTGTGACCGAAAGTGGCTATACGAGCCTTTGGCTAAATTCCTTGATCAAAACAATACGACATCCATTCAAATTGTTGAGACCTCTCTCTCGAAAACAACACGTATGGTGGTGGAGGAAAACGCGGACATTTCGATTATTAACCTCCCTATCACTAACCACCCTTGTGAAGCCTTTGGCATTGTTAGTATGTTGCCTGTGGCGGTTAGCACTCACCCATTAGCGAGCAAGCTAGAGCCTTGTTTGGCTGATCTGGCTATGGATAGACAAATTGTAGTGAGAGATTTGGGGGAGTCTGACAATAGAGATGTAGGTTGGTTAAAATCAAACCAGCGGGTAACCGTAGATAATTTTGATCATGCTTGGCAAGCGACCAAACAAGGGTTAGGTTACTGTCGTTTACCAATGCACGTTATTGAAAGTCATAACGACCCTGAAATGCTCATTCTTAATGTTGAGCACTCAAGCTGCTATCAGGTTCCGTTGCATTTAACCTTGCCTAAGGGCGCAAAAACCGGGCCTGCGGCTAAGCGCTTATATGAGTTGTTACTAGCATCAATAAACGAGAGGTAACTTGCTCGTTGCATTACGCTTTATTCGTCCACTTTTCTTTATGGATAAGTTGATTAATGTCGCCTCTTGGCAACCAGCCAAACTCTTCTAATTCAGGTTTATCATTAAAATTTGAAACATAACCTAAGCATAAATAGGCAATTATCTCTATATTGTCTGGTATACCTAATGTTTCTCTCAATACATCATCATGAATAATACTTACCCAGCCTAAGCCTATATTCTCGGCTCTTGCCGCTAACCACATATTTTGAATAGCACATACCGTGCTATATAGGTCCATTTCAGGTTTGATTGTTCGGCCTATGACGACAGGTCCATTCCGTTCTCTATCACAAGTAACACATACGCCTAACGGTGCTTCAAGGATACCTTCTAACTTTAAGCTTTGGTATTCACCTCTTTTTTCGTCGGAAAACTTCTGAGCCGATTCAAGACTGGCTGATTCGTAGCCTTTTTTTAGCGCGTTTTTTGTTTGATCTTCAGTGACCAAGATAAAATCCCAAGGTTGCATAAAACCAACGCTTGGAGCATGATGCCCGGCCTTGAGGATCCGTTCTAATACATCATTAGGAATAGGCGTAGAGATAAAGTCTTTGCGTACATCTCTACGAGAAAATATCACTTTATATAGAGCATCTCTTTCAGCATCATTAATCTTCATATTCGCCCGTTTTTATCAATTCATACACGCTTATATTCCTTGCCTAGCTTAATTTAGCTGGAAACGTTATTTGAATCTTGGATTATGATTTTTCGATATTATGCGCCAGACAGTACATTACTTGGGCTTGTTATGCACTGCTACTCGAACAAGCATATTTTGTTTTTATCTAGGTCTCTTACATAAGCAGAAAACCTCCCTGAGCGTATGCCCGGCTTGCCCTCATTGATACCACCTATTTCTAGAGCTTTGCGGTATAAGCGCTCAACCTCAGATGATGAGCCAAGGTTGAATCCAACCATTGTTCCGTTTCCAAAAGTTGCTTCTTCACCATCAAATGGCTCTGCAACAGCAAACATGAAACCTTGTCCTGCCCATAACGTCATACGCCCTTGTGCATGCACTTTATTGATTTCATCTCCTTCAAATAGTGCATCGTAAAACTGAACAGATTTTTCCATATCATTAGTGCCGAAGACGACGTAATTCATTTTCATATTTTTGTTTCCGTATGCTTACATGTACATATTTAAGTATTGTAAATTACAGGCATTTGGCGCTTCCATTTATTCCATGTTCCGCTATTTGTTACCAATTCAGACATGAAGTGAGCTACGTTGATTCGGCTTGTTTTGCCGGCATCAAAAATAGCGCTGCGAATGGGAGATGCATAGGCATTATATTCTGTGACTGATTCTTGCTCGATGAGGCTGTCGGGACGAACAGCAACCCACTCAATCAACTTTTGATTATCGTCAAAGCTCAGTTGTAAATACTCTGCTGCAAGCTCGTTGTCGGCATGTGGGGGCAACAAAAACCTTATCAAGCCAACGATGAAAGATTGTGCAGCCGATACCTTTTCACCCGCTCGCGTATTCTGGTTTCCGCTGGTGTTCATTAAGATAAATTTTACGTGAACAGCTGGTGCTGTTTTCTCAATGGCACTGCATAAACGTTGAACTGCATCAGTGACTAAGCGCCTTGGGTGACCAAACATGCCTTTAAGGGTTAAGTTGTGACCAAGGCACGAAACTACAGCGCTGCATCCTTGAACTTGTTCTAATAGCTCTGTATCGGTCATATCCAATAGGCTGAACTCAGTAATCATTAGCCGATCATTTTGTTTTAAGGTATCTGGCAAATTATCAGCGCAACGAACGATGATTTTAACCTGCTCACCTCGAGCTAATAACTCCTCAACCAACAACCGACCGGTTGCCCCACTGGCCCCAACAACGAGAGTAGTCATAGGGTGTTCTCCGCATATTTATTCATTGGAAGCAAACTATACCTATACAAAAATAGAATATATATTGCAGGTTCTGAATAATTGGTATGCATATTCGTATGAACTGGAACGCTGTTAATTTTGATTGGAACCACACTCGTGCATTCTTGGTGACGGCAGAAGAAGGCACTTTATCTGCTGCAGCAAAGGCTTTAGGTTTAACACAACCTACATTGAGCCGCCAAGTGTCGGCACTTGAGTCTGATCTGGGTATCACGTTATTTGAGCGGGTTGGACAGCGGCTCGTTTTAACTGATAGCGGAATGGAGCTATTAGAACATGCACGCTTAATGGCCGATGCAGCCCTGCAGTTTTCACTAGCAGCCACAGGGCAATCTCAACAGATTGAAGGTTCTGTCATTGTTTCTGCCGGAGAGTTGGATGCAGCATTTCGATTACCAAAGATTATCGCAAAATTACGCCGAGAAGAACCGGGTATTAATATAGAAGTGATTGTGACGAATGCCGCGAGTGATCTAAAACGGCGAGAGGCAGACATTGCTATTCGCAATTTTCGCCCGACGCAAAATGATTTAATCGCTAAAAAGCTCGGTGAAGAAGTTGGTTGGCTCTATGGGACAAAGGATTATTTAGAACAGTTACCACAATTTACGGATTTTTCTGAGCTCAAAGATATCCAGATTATTGGTTTTGATCGAAGTAACTTGGTGTCGAACGTGCTCAATCAGCAGGGTTGGCAACTCTCTAAACATAATTTCAAGCTCATCACTTCATTCCAGTTATTACAACTTGAGCTTTGCAAAGAAGGAATGGGGCTTATTTTTTTCCCCGAGCACTTGGGGGATAATGACCCAAGTTTAATTCGTGCATTTGAACACATGGGACCTGTAATACGACTACCCGTTTGGTTAGTATGCCATCAGGAGTTAAGAACCAGTCTTAGGGTTCGCCGAGTTTTTGATTTTATAGCTAATGAGTTTAGTCAGTTTTTAGATCAATGAGTGAGTTAGTTAACCTGCTAAAACCCTGCTTCTGCCATACGTACCTTCGTATTAAGGCTTAATAAAGCATTCTTAGAAGTAATGCTCATCCAAGAACGCCTTTTGACAGTATAGCTAATACATAATATGGCAAGCACGGCACGGTATATACTTGCTTTTCCTTAGCTAAATATTTCTCGCACAAACTGCTCTGATTCGTTCTGCTGGCACACGTAGCTGCGTGATTAAATACACTTTAAATGATTCTTCATACGGTTGTACGTCTATGGCTTTTTGCATGCAGTGTAGCCATGCTTCACTTTCTGCTTCACCTACGGGTAGATGTTTATGTGATGCAGGAATGCTCATGCCGCCAAAGTGTTGTGAGTAGAGCCTTGGACCACCGAGCCAACCTGATAAAAAGTAAGCCAGTTTTGTTCTTGATTCAGTTAAGTCGCTTGGGTGCATATCCCGAATTTTCTTAGATTCTGCGAATTCACTCATATTATCGTAAAAGTCATCAACCAACTGGGTTAGCCCTGGAAGCTCCCCTGCCGCTTTATAAGAGTTATCATTTACTCCGTATTCATTATTGCTTGTATTCATAAATATTACCGTGGCTTGTTCAATATCTGAGTTAACTTCTGCCAGTGCATAATATCCACCAGCAGAACTCAGTGCTACTGATTAGCTAAAAAGCTATACAAAAATATGGAGTGTTTAAGAGCACTTACTGTCACCACAACTTAGGCAGGTATAACAACCATCCATTAATATAGCGGCTTTTGTGTGGCACTTATTACATAGCTTAGCGTTAGCAGGGAAACCACCGTTATCATCATTCACTGCGCTATTATTAACAGGACTATTACTAACGAGTTCTTTCTGTGTGGCGCTCCTTCGGTCAAACTCAGCACGCTTCTCATCAAGAATTTTTTGCTGGTGCGGGTTTATTGATTGATCTTTAATTAAGCCGATCATTTTTAGGTGATTCTCTATCGATTCGCCTATCTCAGCGACTAATGAGGGCATAAACTTACCGCCTTTTTTGAAGTAACCACCTTTGGGGTCGAATACCGCTTTTAGCTCTTCAACCATAAAGGTGACATCGCCGCCTTTACGAAATACAGCTGAAATGACTCGTGTAAGCGCCACCACCCACATGAAGTGATCCATGTTCTTGGAGTTGATAAATATTTCGTACGGATGACGTTGTTCGTGCGGAGTATCTTGATTGAGTACGATATCGTTTATGGTGATGTACAGCGCATGCTCCGACATCGGGGTTTTTATCTTATAGGTTGAGCCCATAAGAAAGTCGGGGCGGCTTAGGTTCTCATGTACTGTTTCTAGGCACGGCTCAGCCTTCTTCTCTGGATTATGTTCTACTGCCTTTATAGCAGCCTGTGCTTCCGCGGTATCTTGTGTGGTAATGACTTTATAACTAACGATAGCTTGGTCAATTTTAATGACCGTTTTCTGTTCTATTGATGGCATTTAACTATCCTCTAGGCTGATTACTTTTGGAAATTTTTTTGTAAGGTAGTCGCTGATTTTTATTTGCATGCGTATAGTTTCTACATTAGATTAGCTATTTAAGTATTTGATATAATAGGTATTTAAAATTTACCGTAGTAGCCTTCTTTTAGTGCATCAAATAGATTGGCCGCTGTGTGCAGCTCCCCATCGTATTCAACCTCATCATTACCTTTTAATTCTACGGTGCTGCCATCAGCCAGCGTAAACTCATATAGGGTATTTTCTAGGTCTTGTTCTTTTACTAATACACCTTGAAAAGCTTCAGGGTTAAAACGAAAAGTAGTGCAACCTTTTAGCCCTTGCTCATACGCATGAAGATAAATATCTTTGAACTCATCATAAGGGTATTCGGTGGGCACATTGGCAGTTTTAGATATGGAGGAGTCTATCCATTTTTGAGCGGCCGCTTGTATATCGACATGTTGCTTTGGATGAATATCATCAGCACAGATGAAATAGTCAGGAAGTTGCTGCTCTGTGTTATCACTGTAAGGCATGGCCTCTACATTAATCAGATGGCGATACGCTAGAAGCTCATAAGAGAACACATCTACTTTCTCTTTAGATTTTTTCCCTTGGCGAATAATATTTCGTGAGTAGTGATGCGCAAAGCTCGGCTCAATCCCATTACTGGCGTTGTTACCTATTGAGAGTGCAATGGTTCCTGTTGGTGCGATTGAGCTATGGTGGGTAAACCGGCAGCCATGCTCTGCTAATTGCTTAACTAGCTCAGGTTCACATTTAGCTATCTTTTGCATATAGCGGCTATAACGGGCGTGAAGCACTCTACCGGCAACTGAATCCCCTGCTTTATAACCATCATCTAGCATCTCGGGGCGTTTGCGTAGCATCTCGCCCGTGACTTCGAACTGCTCTTCCATGATGGGCGCTGCGCCCTTCTCTTTTGCCAAATCAAGGCCTGCTCGCCAGCCAGTAATGGCTAATTCTTTGGTCACTTGTTCGGTAAAGGTAACGGATGCTGCATCACCGTACTTCATTTTAAGCATAGTAATAGTAGAACCGAGCCCCAGATAGCCCATACCATGGCGGCGCTTATGATTAATTTCATGACGCTGCTCTGCTAACGGTAGCCCGTTGATCTCTACAACGTTATCCAGCATACGGGTAAAAATGATAACCGTGCTTTTAAAACTATCCCAATCAAAGCGAGCCTGGCTAGTAAATGGATCTAGTACGAATTTGGTAAGATTGATAGAACCTAGCAAACAACTACCGTAAGGCGGTAGTGGCTGTTCTCCGCAGGGGTTAGTCGCACGGATATTTTCACAGAACCAATTGTTATTTTGTTCATTAACCTTGTCGATTAAAATAAAGCCGGGTTCGGCAAAGTCGTATGTGGAACTCATAATGGCGTTCCATAGGTGTGTTGCTCTTACTGTTTTATTAATTTTACAGGCCACCAGCCCTTCGCTATTAGTGATATAACCTTGTTGAATCGGCCACTCTCGCCACAAAATCTTCTGTGTATCATCAAGGCTGATGTTGTCTCGTTGTTGTTCTTTTTCAGTCATTGGAAACGCCAGCGGCCAGTCATTATCTGCATTGACGGCATGCATAAACTGGTCGGTAATAAGTAATGACAGGTTGAACTGCCGTAAGCGCGCATCTTCGCGTTTGGCTTTAATAAATTCCAGCACATCAGGATGGCCCACATCAAAAGTTGCCATCTGGGCACCGCGCCGACCACCCGCTGAGGATACGGTAAAACACATACGATCAAATATATCCATAAAGGACAAAGGCCCAGAGGTATAAGCCCCAGCACCTGAGACAAAGGCATCTTTAGGTCGCAAGGTAGAGAACTCATAACCAATGCCACAACCTGCTTTTAAAGTGAGCCCTGCTTCATGGTTCTTACCTAGGATGTCATCCATAGAATCGTAGATCGTACCGGAGACGGTGCAGTTTATTGTTGAAGTAGCAGGCTTGTGCTGTTGCGCTCCAGCGTTGGAAATAACCCGGCCTGCGGGAACAGCGCCATGGCGTAATGCCCATAAGAATTGCTTATACCAATGTGATTGGCTTTTCTCATCACTCTCTACAGCTGCCAGAGCTTGAGCAACACGAATAAAGGAATCATCAATGCAGTTGTCAAGCATTACGCCTTGCTTCGATTTTAAACAATACTTGGTATCCCAAATATCAAGAGATGTATCTTGCAGGGTGATTTCTGTTGCCGCTAGCTCTGAGGTATTTAATGGGTTCTCGAGTACGGTGTTTTCTAACGATGCTGCCATGCGTTTTTCCTCTGATATAAAAAGCACCTATATAGACAAGAATAGATGATAGATGCATACAAATAACTATATGTTGATATTAATATTATTAAAAACACTATATGTAGTATTTGATTTGTATCAAGAAGAAAAAACAATCCACCTAGTAAATAATGATTTCAACAATATATCGGTGAAATCATTCGTGTTTCTGTGGGTGAATGAAGTAAATGAAAATCATGTTTGTATACTTTCATCTATACAAAGTGAATGAATAGGGTTTCGTCTGGCGTTTGTGCGGTTATGATAAGCAGATCATTCGTCTTTAAAGATTTATTACTATGCGACTGTTGCAACGCTTCCGTCAGCTCCGCCATCAAAAACCACTCGGGACACGCTTGCTTGCGGCTATCTTGCTGTATAGCTCTGCTATTACGTTAATTGCTACCGGTACACAGCTATGGCTAGACTACCGTTACGAATTATCTGCCATTGATGAGCGTTTATTGCAGATCGAAGCCAGCTCTAGAAATAGCCTTGCAAACAGTTTGTGGGAAATTAGCCCTGCACAGATCCAAGTACAACTTGATGGATTGTTGCAACTTCCCGATGTGCGCTATTTAGAGATTAACTCATCGTTTAATGATTTTTATGTGGCGGGAAGTAAGCCAACTACCGGGGCTATTGTCGAGCGCCACTATGAACTTGAGCATCATGATGCAGACAGAGGGTCTATCTCCGTTGGTGAGCTTACTCTGATTCTTAGCCTTGAAGAGGTTTATCGACGCTTAGCAGATAAAGTACTCGTTATATTGGCATCACAGGGAATCAAGACGTTTCTTGTCTCCATTTTTATCCTTACCTTATTTCACCAGCTCATAACTCAGCATTTAGGTAGTATGGCAGCTTATGCACGTCGTCTTAAGCTAGACCACCTAGGCACTCCGCTTGACCTTAAACGCAACAGTAAGCATCAGGATGATGAGTTAAGCCAAGTTGTTGATGCAATGAACAGCATGCGCCGCTCTATGCTGCACGATATGAGTAAGCGAGAAGATGCAGAGCGCTCATTGGCTAAGCTCAATACAGAGCTGGAACAACGTGTTGTTGATCGCACCAAAGAGCTAGAAGAGCGAAACCAAGAATTACACGATACATTAGAAACATTACGATCAACGCAGCAGCAACTGGTTGAGTCTGAGAAGCTAGCAGCACTGGGTGGTTTAGTTGCCGGTGTTGCTCATGAGATTAACACGCCCATTGGCATTGGCTTTACCGCAGCCTCGTTCCTCGCCGATCAAGCCAACTTATACCAACAACATTCACCCAATGATCCCTTAGCCAACACTGCCGTAGAGAGTAGCCGTTTAATCTGCCAAAACTTAGAGCGTGCAGCGCAGTTGATTAATGCATTTAAGCTGGTATCTGTAGACCAATCAAGTGAGCAGTGCCGGCGCTTTGATTTGATCCAGTATCTTGATGAGGTGCTTTTATCGCTCAACCCACGTCTTAAGCAGTGCAAACCTGACGTTGTTATTACTGGTCCTAAGCATCTCATGATTGATAGCTACCCCGGCTGTTACTATCAGGTGCTCACTAACATGATTCTGAATTCGTTGATTCATGGCTTTGAGGATCGCCTAGGTGGCGTTATTACGATTGATGTTAAAGCAGATGAAGATAACCTGATTATTGATTATCGTGATAACGGCGTGGGTATTCCTAAAGACTGGCAATACAAGGTATTTGAACCATTCATGACCACAAAGCGTAATGAAGGCTGTAGTGGCTTAGGGATGCATATCGCTTTTAATTTGGTAAGTCAGTTACTGCAAGGGCATATTTACTGTTTAGCCGACACATCAGGTGCTCACTTTCGCTTGGAGCTGCCTATGGCGTTAGTGCAAAAGCCCGTTTCTGATACATCGGTTACTCTAGCTGGGCCTGTGATAGCGGCTGCACTTCCCGAAAATACTTAGCAGCACCTGGGTGAAGTGGTAGAGGCATCGCCGAAGGTGCCATCATTTGCTCTGGATTGAGCAGACGAAAAGCAGGATGGAGCTTTTTAAAATTTTCAAACTGCTCAAACAGTGATTTAACTACGGCATAGGCAACATCGTCCGGAAGGTCAGCACGAGCAAATAAGCTGGCGTTGACTCCCACTGTTAACACATCAGGAACATCTTCTGAATAAATATTCCCTGAAACACTCATTTCTCTATAGTGCGGATTTTGTCGTATAAGTGTGTTTCTGTCTTGTTTTGATAAACCAATTAATTGGCTTTGACAGTCTCTTAGTGCTTCTTTGATCGTGCCACTAGGATGGCCCACTACGTAGAGAGTTGCATCAATGCGGTTGTCACACAGTGCAGTTGCTTGCTCAGCAGGTGCGAGTTCAGTGACTTCTTTAAAGTCACTCTGCTGTAAACCATGAGCCTTCATTAATAATTCAATGGTGTAACGCTGGCTAGTACCGAGTTTACCAATATTGATGCGTTTATTTTTAAGGTCTTCAAAGCGTTGAATGCCAGCATCCGACCTTACCAATATCGATATGTATTCAGGGTATAGGCTAGTGAGTAGCCGTAAAGGTATTTTAGACTGAGCAGAAGCGCTTTTATAAGCATTATAGAGCTGCCCTGCTTCTGCAATTCCCATATCCAACTCATGATTAGCCACTTGAACAAGATTGGTAACAGAGCCTAATGTACTGCGTACTGCACAACGGATGCCATGCGTTTGGCGTGTTTGGTTAATGAGCCTGCATAACGCACCACCCGTCGGATAATAGAGACCTGTTACTCCTCCCGTTCCTAGTGTGATGACTTGGTTTTCAGCGTAAGCAGGTACAATGCTCAGAATAAAACTGAGCAATAAACAACGCTTAATATACTGCAGCTGATGTATCATTATTATTCTCAAGAGCCGACAAATTTTGATCAAAGAGTGTAGCAGAAGCAATGCTTTAGCAGTACCTAAAGCAAAATTTCACTGCCTATTACTCACTGCATATAAGAATAAGCTATTTTACGGTGGTAGAGGTTGTTACAGAATCATTGCTGGTGAAATTTCTTATAAATTGTCACAACTGGCTAGTGATAATCCGTTACACTAGCGCTATCTATAGACAAGGATGGAGGCTTTCATCAATGCGTAAGTTAACAATGACCACCCTACTGCTCAGTACAGCCATCGCGACTAGCAGCCATGCCGGCTGGAGCGATTTAGTTGAAAGTGTGAAAAAAACAGGTGGAGAGTTAATCAAACAGCCTGCCGCGAGTAATTCCGGGGCTAGTAGCGCATCACTATCATCCGAGACACTTATTAATGGTTTAAGAGAAGCCTTGGTTATAGGGAGTGAACGTGCGATCAAACTCATTTCTGCTGAAGGCGGATTTCTTAATGATCCGCAAATTCGCGTGCCTATGCCAGCAGGACTAGATCAATTAGCGGGGCCATTGCGAAAATTTGGTATGAGTAAACAAGTAGACCAGTTTGAGCAATCTATTAACCATGCAGCAGAGCGTGCAGCCCCACAGGCGACGGCTATTTTGGTTGATAACATCAAGAGTATGAGCTTTGAAGATGCTCGTAAAATTTATGAAGGTTCTGATGACGCAGCTACCCAATACTTTCGTGAAAAGGCAGGCCCGCAAATAGCCGCTTTATTTAAACCAGAAGTTGATGGTGCTTTGGGTGAAGTGGGTGCAACTAAATATTACAACACCCTAGCAGCACAAGCAGCAGACTTACCCGTAATTGGTAAACAAGTCGATGGCGACCTTACCACTCATGTAACCAACGCCGCTTTGGATGGTCTGTTTCTAAAGTTAGCCGCTGAAGAAAAGTTGATTCGTGAGAATCCAGCGGCGCGCTCAACCGAATTGCTGAAAAAACTTTGGAGCAATTAATATACTAAGTACAGGTCCTATTTATGGAGCACCGCATAAGCAAAAGAAGCTTGTTATTTGTGCAGTGCTTTTTCCACATGCTACATCGATATTTTTTATCATGCATTTACAAAATAGGCTTAGAAAAACTTTCATCTTAGGATCTCATAACAATACTTTGCTGAACTCTCTCATTCATGAATATTGATAATCTACAATCTCGCTTTTACTCATTACGCCACAACCGTTTTTTTGAGCTATTTGTTGTTGGTGTCATCTTGTTTTCAGCACTCGTTATTGGTGCCAAAACCTATGACATTCCCGATAACATTTTGATGGTTATAGGCTGGCTCGATGTTGGTATTACACTCTTTTTCCTGCTCGAGGTGTCTGTTCGTTTTATGGGCGAGCCGAAAAAACGGAATTTCTTTAAAAATGCATGGAACGTCTTTGATACCCTCATTGTTATAGTCAGTTTAATACCTGTTGAAGACAGTGAACTTGCGTTGGTTGGCCGTTTAATACGTATTTTTCGTGTATTGCGGATGGTGTCTATTGTCCCTGAGTTACGTTTATTACTGAACTCTCTTCTTAAAGCTCTCCCGCAACTGGGCTATGTCATATTGTTGATGTTTATCATCTTCTACATTTATGCGGCTGTTGGAGCATCATTTTTCGCGTCTATCAATGCCACATTATGGGGCGACATCTCAATATCTATGCTGACACTGTTTCGAGTCATGACATTTGAGGATTGGACAGATGTTATGTATGAAACGATGGCTGTGTATTCACTTAGCTGGATTTACTACCTCTCGTTCATATTCCTCACAACCTTTGCTTTTTTAAACATGGTCATTGGTATTGTCGTCAACGTAATGGAAGAAGAGCATGCCATTGAAGCAAGGGAGCAAGCATTAGCCGATGGTGAACCAACCATTCAAGATTTATCTAATCAAATAAAAGAACTCAAAGAGATGCTGAAGAACAGATAGCTTACCGTCAATTACTTTTATCGCTAATGCTCTTCAGCTTCACATAGATCATAGTCAGTGAAGATATCCATAGGTATATCGGAGGGCAAGCAGACGATAACTTCGCAGGTTTTGCACCATGCGTGGTTGGTATTGTCGCCTAATGAGTCAACAACAGCTGCTTGATCGACAGCTCCCTGCTGTAAAAGCTTACTTTTACACGTTAAACAATCCATATTAATTCCCTGAAATAACACCGCAATCCTAGCAATACCCTAAGTTTAGCAGGAATATTCTAGCGGTGCTTACCCACCTCCATTCTTTTCTACTCTGCCAGCCACTGTGGATGCTTTTGCATCACTTGAATAAACAAACTTGAGTTAATCATTTTTTCTAACCACGTCTGTAAATGTAGATAAGGTGTCTGTAAAAACCAGCTACGGTCTACATGTGCGCATTGACGCACAAACGGAAATAGCGCGATATCAGCTAATGTGTAGCGATCTGTTAGTAAGAAACCATCATTCGATATAAGTTTTTGTTCTAATATGGCGAACCAGCTTTCACAGTGAGAGCGGTAGAACTCCATCGGATGCTCTAAGTAACGATCTGCATATTTATAGCGATCTAACCAATATTTAAACTCATCGTCATTTTGCTTTACTAATGCCTGAATTACAGGCACTAACTCACTTGGCAACCAATGATCAGGGTCGCTCTGTTGCAAAGCCCAATACATGATATCTAGGCTCTCTTCTACGACACGACCATCAGGCAGCTGCAAAACAGGCACGGTTCCTTTTGGTGAAATAGTGAGTAGTGATGTGGGTTTGTCTTTTAAAACAACTTCACGTAACTCTACATCAAGATGGCTATTATAAATGGCTAAACGAGCTCGCATGGCATAAGGGCAGCGTCGAAAAGAATACAAAATAGGAAGTGTTGTTGCATTAGGTGATATTGACATAAACTCGATTTCATTAATGTTCTACTAACATGCACTAGAAACAGGCGCTCGTTCGTAGCATTATACGCATCCAATACTTGATATGCGCTATGCTCAAGTTATTAACCCTGTAGTCTTGATGAATCACATCGGCCAGAAAAAGGATTCCGTCATGTTGACCACCCAGTACCCTCCCGTTCCTGAAAGCTATTGCGATTATAACGGGCACCTTAATGAAGGTTATTATCTCGTTATGCTTTCATTGGCAACTGATACCATTTTGGATGCTGCTGGCTTGGATGAAGTGCACAGAGCGAAACACCAATTTAGTGCTTTTACTGTGCAAAACAACTTACGTTATTTTAAAGAAGTTCGCCAAGGCCAAAAGGTAATTGCTCATTCTCAATTACTATCGAGTGATAGAAAACGCTTACGTATATGGCATGAGTTACGTAATGAAGAAGGTACAGAAACCTTAGCGGCAATTGAGTGTTTATTAGTGGGTGTTGATATGCAGACCCGACACAGTGCCGCATGGCCTGAGCCAATACGTGTAGCGATACAAGCATTACAAGAAAGGCATTTTGATATTGAATGGCCCAAAGGTGCTGGTAATTCAATTGCTATGCCTGAACAAGGCTGTTCTGCATAGCAACCCACTTATTAGTCTAGATGGTCATCATGACACTGATGACCATTTATTTAATGTTAACTATGCTGCTTGGTTTTGTGTTTCAGGTAGTGGCGTTCGGATTAGATAATCAAATGCACTTAGCGCGGCAGTAGAACCAGCCCCCATCGCAATAATGATTTGCTTGTACGGTACCGTCGTCATATCTCCTGCTGCAAACACACCAGGTATTGATGTTTTACCACGGCTGTCAATGATGACCTCACCATGTTCGCTCAGCTCGATATCTCCTTTCAGCCATTCGGTATTAGGCACTAAACCTATCTGGACAAAGATACCCTCCACTTCAACATGATGCGACTCATCAGTAGCACGGTCAGTATAGTTAAGACCATCCACGCGAGTACCATCACCTGTCACTTGCGTGGTCATCGCTTCAGTGATGATATGGATATTATTCATTGAACGTGCTTTGCGCAGCAGTACATCGTCTGCACGCAATACATCACTGAACTCGAGTACGGTGACGTGCTCAACAATTCCAGCAAGGTCAATAGCAGCCTCAATGCCGGAATTTCCTCCTCCAATGACTGCTACACGCTTGCCTTTAAACAGAGGTCCATCACAATGCGGGCAGTAAGCAACACCCTTACCGCGATATTCTTGTTCACCTGGCACATTGATTTCACGCCAACGCGCTCCAGTGGCCAAGATTACAGAGCGGCTTTGAAGTGTTGCACCATTTTCTAAATCAATGCTGACCATTGACCCCTTAGTCACTTTCTTAGCTTTTTGGCTGTCGATTAGATCAACATCATAAGAGAGTACGTGTTGCTCTAAATGAGCCACCAATTTGGGCCCTTCTGTTTCTTTTACAGAAATGAAGTTTTCTATCGACATAGTGTCCATCACTTGGCCACCAAACCTGTCTGCTACAATCGCTGTACGAATACCTTTACGTGCAGCATACACTGCTGCGGCAGCGCCTGCTGGCCCCCCGCCAATAATCAGCACATCGTATGGGTCTCTTTCAGATAGTTGTGCTGCTTGCTTCTCGCTGGCTCCGCTATCTACTTTATTAAGAATCTCAGTTAATGTCATACGGCCTTGGCCAAAAAGCTGACCGTTTAAATAGACTGAAGGTACTGCCATAATGTTGCGCTCGCCCACTTCTTCTTGAAATAGAGCCCCGTCAATCATCGTATGGCGTACATTAGGGTTGAGTGTTGCTATTAGGTTAAGTGCTTGCACAACATCTGGGCAGTTTTGGCAGGTTAAAGATATGTAGGTCTCAAAATGAAATTCCCCCTGTAATTGTTTCGCTTGTTCTTGTAATGCCGTCTCAACTTTAGACGGATGCCCCCCTGCTTGTAATAAGGCAAGTACTAGCGATGTGAACTCATGACCCATGGGTATACCGGCAAATTCTACTCGTGCAGCTTCACCCGCTGGAGCTATCGCCATCAGTGGTACTCGCCCACTATTGTTTTCGTTGATATTCAACGAAATTTTTTGAGACATGTCAGCTATTTCTGTTGCTAGCTCAAATAGTTCTGCAGATTTAGGTGTGCTGTTTACGGACACAGTAATATCAATCGGGTTAACGATGTTCTGTAAGTATGTGTCCAGTTGCTTTTTTAGATTAGTATCTAACATAACTGTGTCCTATTGACGCTATTTTAGGGTGTGCCTGTATTGTTAAAAGCCAAGGTATTGGCTTCTTCCCACATGAAGAAGCCAATATAAGCTCATGATAAAAATAGATTTTGTCTTTTAGATTTTTCCAACTAGGTCAAGTGAAGGCGCCAGTGTTGCTTCTCCTTCTTTCCATTTAGCAGGACATACTTCACCAGGATGCGCGGCAACGTATTGAGCTGCCTTAATTTTGCGTAGTAGCTCGCTTGCATCACGACCTATGCCGCCAGCATTGATTTCAATAATTTGGATTTTTCCTTCAGGGTCAATCACAAACGTACCCCGTTCAGCTAAACCTACTTCCTCGATCATTACACCGAAGTTACGAGTAATAGCACCGGTGGGGTCGCCAATCATTGGATAAGTGATTTTCCCAATGGTTTCTGAAGAGTCATGCCAGGCTTTATGTGTGAAGTGGGTGTCTGTTGAGACAGAGTAAACTTCAACACCAATTGCTTGCATCTGCTCATAATAATCAGCCAAGTCACCTAGTTCTGTTGGGCATACAAAAGTGAAATCAGCTGGGTAAAAGAAAAAAACATTCCACTTACCTTTAATATCAGCATCAGAGACATCGATGAAAGCACCATTGTGGAAGGCGCTCGCTTTGAACGGTTTTACTTCGGTATTAATTAGAGACTGAGACATCGTATTTCTCCTTAAGAACTGATGTGTTATTCAACAAGAGAAATAATAAAAAATGATGATAAGGAATAGAAATTGATCGTTACTAAGCGCTCGATAAAGAATTCCTATTGTTAACTAAGAACAATCGCTATTAGTGAGAAGGTGAAGCTTAAATAGCTTTTATAAAGCGGCGTTGCGAATACACAGGGGCTACATAAGCTAAATTCCATATATTTATTTACATTTGTGTATTTTAAGATATAAATAAACATATAATGTATCTGTAAAGACAATAGGGAGCTGCCATGCTAAATCTACCATTACCTTCATTTGATAAAGCCGCTGCTGCTACAGGTTTAAAAGCCGCTGTTACCATTTTAGATAAATGGGGCGCTAGTGGGGAGCAAGGAGAGGCTATTTTACGCGTCTCTCACAGCACTTATGCTCGCGCTAAAAAGAAAGATGCCATGCAAGCCATCAACCTAGATCGTGACCAGGTTACCCGCATAAGTTTTATTTTAAACATTCATGCGGCATTGCGTATTGTGTTTGATAATCCTGAAAACCTTTACGGATTTATGAAGATGATTAACTACAATCCTTTCTTTGCAGGTAGGTCTCCTCTACAAGTAATGGGAAATGGTGACTTTGTCGCTGTTTACGAAACCTTTCGTAGAATAGACAGTATGCGAGGTAGCCAGTGGTAAACATTAACGAGCTGCCTATTTTACCTAGTGAAGAAATTAAAAGTTACCGGTTAATTAATTCTAAGTTCCCTCCTATCAGTTTATTTGATGATGTTGCTGATGCGAGCGAGTTTGAAAGCCTCTATGCGCTGCAAGCCCTGACTAACCCTCGCCTTAAAAATGAAGTAGGCGACTTGCAGCTGATTCCTCGCACTGAAATCCCGTTTGGCATTCATGGATGCTCATACGCTACCGCCCCCTTTACTCACGTAAACCCAGAGGGCTCTCGGTTCAGTGATGGCTCATTTGGTGTTCTGTATGTAGCTGATTGCATAGAAACGGCGATTGCAGAAGTGCAATATCATCAACAAGTCTACTGGAGCAATGTGCCTGAGCTTTCTTATGAACGCTTTGTTTTTCGGGGGCTTATTTGCCAATTTAACGAAGTGGGCATAGTGGATGGATTGATTATAGCCCCTACTGATGCTATTTACTCTCCTAAAGATTACACGCAAGCACGCGAGTTAGGGGCAACAATTAAAGCAGGAAAACATGATGGTATTCGTTACCATTCAGTACGCCGTAATGGAGCTGCTTGCTGGGGGCTAATGACGCCCTTGCAAGTAAGCTCCATACATCAAGCCGCACATTATGAGATGGTATGGAACGGTACAATTACCGGAGTAAGCAAGCTTTCAACGACATTATGATACATTTTCAAAAGCCATTCTTAGATCAGATTAACGTTTTTTAGCGCGCGGCATATCGCTATAGTCGGTATCTGTCACTTTAATTTTTTCCATAAGGTTGCGCAATTTATCGCTTAACTTATTCAAATCGTTTCCAAACTCTAAGCTACTACTTAGATGCTCGAGCGTATTATTAAACTCAGATTCCATAAGATGAATGCTTTCAGTGACCGAATCAAAATGGTGATTCTGCTTCTTAGTTTCTTGTTGTATTTCATTGGACTGGCTGTCTATTTCATTCATGACCAATGTTAATCCCTTGAGCACATCAGCGCTTTTATTTACTTGAGTAACGCTATATTGGGCTGACGACATACCCTTTTGCATTGTTTCTGATGCCTGCTGAGCACCGCTTTGAATTGACAGGATCATTTTCTGAACTTCAACAGTAGCATCTTTAGTTCGGGTAGCGAGTGTTCGTACTTCATCAGCTACAACAGCAAACCCCCGACCAGCCTCACCTGCTCTAGCCGCCTCAATCGCTGCATTTAAAGCAAGAAGATTAGTTTGTTCAGAAATGGCATTAATAACATCAATAATAGATTCTATCTTTTCACTATCCGTGCGTAATTTAACGATAGACTCAGATATGAGGGTAATCTCCAGAGACAGCTGATCCATGCCCTGCATGGTTTGCTGTGCTACTTGTTGACCATCACTTAGTGTTTCAACACTTTCTTTTACTGAACTTGATATTCGTTGAATCCGAAGAGTTACTTCTTTCGCTGATTCAGTCGTTTCTTCCATTGAGCTACCGACCTGTAAACTACGCTCACGTTGCTCAGTAGCTGCTTGCTCAATATTATTATTGGTTTGTGATAGTTCTTTTGCCATAGGTACCAGCCTAACGACAGACTTGGTAACCTGTGAAACTAGATTATCAGTATGCTCAATGAAAGCATTAAACGCTTGTGCTAACTGAGCTAGCTCATCGTTTCCATTAATAGGTAAACGCTGAGTCAAATCCCCCTCACCGTTCACAAGGTTTTGCGCCATTTCAACAATACTATGAACCGGCTTAAGGACAAACCGATGGATACCAAACAGCGCGATTAATAGGAAGATTACAAATATACAGAAAAAGAGAACATTAACGTCTTGTGCTGACTCTGTGGACTCTAGCTCAATGGCAAACTGCTCATCGGCCTTGTTATTAAGTTGTTTAGATAGTTCAGCAACCTTGCCGAAAAGAACTGAGGCAGTAACATCAAACTCCCCTTTAATTTCATTACCCGCGTGAGCACCTCCATCAACGTAGGCATGAGCCATTTTCTGTCCAACAGCATAATAGTTATCCATAAGAGGCAACAAGGCTAAGTAATCAAAACTGAATTTAGTATCTATTTGCCGTAATGTTTTAACGGATGTTTGAAAAAGTTCAACGCTTTTAGCGGCTTTATCAAAACCATCATTCAACCCATCCATCCCTCGCGTTGCACTAATATCCGTCAGGCGTTGTTGTACCTGAATAACTGCCAGCTGCATTACATGCAGGTGAGTCATGATTGCGCTCTGCGTATGGGCAAGGTAAACACTCTGCGTATGCACTCTTTCGGCTTGCAAGTGCTGCATAATCCCCTGAAGCAACAGAGTCACAGCAAAAAAGCTTACAAATAGGTAAGCTTTGAAACGTATCGTTGAAAACATCAAAAAGTCCTTTTTCTCTTATCTTCAACATTCCTAAGAAAGGATAAAGCATGAAAAGAGATGTGCTAGAGCTGAAATTTGATTTGTAGTGTAGTACAAGATTTCTAAAAGAAATCAGATGGTTTATTAATATGAAATATATTTATTGTTGAAGCTAATTAGCAGCTCGTCTTTTATTCAATAAAAGGTATAAGCCACTCATTACTATGACTAATATCCCACAAATAGTAAGGATATCTGGGCGTTCATCAAAAATTATAATGCCTAGAATCATGGCAAAAATCACTCGTGAGTATCTAAAAGGAGCAACCACCGATATAGAGCCCGACCGCATTGCAACTGTTAAAGAGTGGTACGCAATAACACCGAAAAGTATTGCGCCTATTATTTGTAAGCCAGAGTCAAAATTTATGCTAAATGGTTTATCAGTGGTTAGTGATAAACAACAACCTGCCGCTATTAAGACAAGAAAACCATAAAACCCTAATTGAGCATTGGATAGCCTGGGTGATGCGACACGTGTTGCAAGATCACGTCCTGCAAAACCTAAGGTACTAACAACAGCAAACAGAGAAGCGAAATCAAAGTCATCTAAGCCTGGGCGAACAATCATTATCACACCAATAAAACCGATAAGAATAGCTATCCAATGTGTCACTGGTATCTTTTCTTTTAAAAAGAGCGAAGCACCTAGCACTACAACCAATGGAGTGGCTTGAAGAATGGCTGAAGCGCTCGATAAAGGCATCATGACAATGGCTAAGGCAAAAAAACTGCGTCCTATAATTTCGCAAAAAGTACGAACAAGCATTGTACGGCTACGCATTTCTGGTGGAAAAACTGCTTCTGCCTTATGCTTCATCAAACAATAGAAAATAAATGAACCTCCTAGGCCAAAAAGTAAAACAGTAAAACCGAGAGGTACAACTTGTGAAGCACTTTTTATAAACATGTCTTCTATAGAAAAAGCTGCCATAGCAAGAAGCATAAAAACACAACCTCTATAGCTTCTTGATGATGCTAACGTATTCTGCATAGTAGTGAGTATCTCGATTTTATCGAATTTGTTTAATGTGGCAGTTCTATGTACTGGCATGTAAATGAGCACTTGAAGAGCAAGCAAGATCTCCAGAAGAGGTTATGATGCTTACGCTCTATATCCATACTTATTTTTTTAAGGCCAGATCTAAACAAAGCAGTTAACTTGGATTCTTCAGAGGAACACTTTTGGAGTTGCTCTATTTGGGTATTAAATGCTGCACTAAATTGTTTGCTAATAGGCTCACCAAAAACAAAATCTTTAGCTATCTCCCAAAAGGTATTTTGAACAAGCCTGTCTAAAGCATTTAATTCCAATATGGCCGGTAGCTGCTCAAAAATGATCACATCACCGTTATAGAGAAGATGGTTACGTGACTTATCAATTAGAAGTTGTGACGATTTAATAATCTCCATTACTGACACACCTATCCTACCTTTATGAATAAACATAAAGATTAGGGTAATTAGGCAATAAGACACAGACTCAAAAAAATTAAAGATAACAGGGACAGACTGTTTCCTAAACACCTAGCAGAGAATAAGGCGGGCAATGCATAACTGGTATAAAAATAAACAGCCACAAAAAAGGCAGCCAAAAGGCTGCCTGAAAACTACTAAGGGTCTTAGGTGAGGTACTATTGACTAGACACGAGTCCGTGATTAGTCAAAATTTCCTCGATTTCCGGTAAGCTAGCTGGGTCATCAATTGTTGAAGGAACTGAGTATCCAGAACCATCAGCAATCTGGCGCAGCAACTTACGCAGAATTTTTCCTGAACGGGTTTTTGGAAGACGCTGCACAACCATTGCTTTTCTAAAACAGGCAACCGCTCCGATCTCTTTACGGACCATGGCAACCAATTCGGCTTCCAGCTCTTGCTCGTCTAACTCAATACCATTCTTGAGAAGCACCAGCCCGATAGGCTGCTGACCTTTCAGCGGATCATTTACACCGATAACACAACACTCTGCTACTGCTGAGTGGCTAGCGACAATCTCTTCCATCTCACCTGTTGACAGGCGATGCCCGGCTACGTTGATTACATCATCGGTACGACCCATGATGAATACATAGCCTTCTTCGTCTTTATATCCACCATCACCCGTTGAATAGTAACCTGGGAACTCAGCTAGATACCCCGTACGGAAACGTTCATGGTCGCCCCATACTGTCGGTAAGCAACTTGGAGGCAGTGGAAGCTTCATGGCAATGTTGCCTTGCTCACCAGCAGGTAGCTCATTACCTTCTGAATCAACGATCTGCACATTGAAACCAGGCATAGGCAGTGTTGAAGAACCCGCTTTGGGCTCTTTCATCTCAACACCTGTCAAGTTACCGCAGATAGCCCAACCCGTTTCAGTTTGCCACCAGTGATCAATAACTGGCTTACCAAGAGTTTCTGTCGTCCAAGTGTACGTCGGTGGATCTAGTCGCTCACCGGCCATGAAAATAGCTTTCAAGTGAGACAGATCGTATGGTTTTAACAGCGCTGAATCAGGATCTTCTTTGCGAATAGCACGAAATGCAGTAGGTGCAGCAAACAACGATTTTACTTTGTATTCTTCGCATACACGCCAGAATGCACCGGCATCCGGAGTTTTGATTGGCTTGCCTTCAAAAACAACAGTAGTACAACCCGCTAATAATGGTGCGTAAACAATATATGAGTGACCAACGACCCAGCCTACGTCTGATGCAGCCCAGAAAACGTCGCCTGCTTCCATATTATAAATAGATTTCATGCTGTATTTGAGCGCAACAGCATGACCACCGTTATCACGAACAACACCTTTTGGTTTGCCCGTAGTTCCCGATGTATAAAGAATATAGAGAGGATCTGTACCTTTAACAGGAACACAATCAGCAGGTTCAGCAGTTTTCATGGCTGTAGCCCAATCAATATCACGATCAGCAATTAATTCAGCAGTCACTTGCGGGCGCTGGAATACGATACAACTGTTTGGTTTGTGTGCTGATTTTTCAATTGCTTCATCAAGCAGTGGCTTATAAGGCAGTACTTTTTTGATTTCTATACCGCAAGAAGCGGTGATAACCACTTTCGGTTCTGCATCATCAATACGTACGGCTAACTCTTGTGGAGCAAAACCGCCGAAAACTACAGAGTGAATAGCACCAAGACGGGCAACACCCAGCATAGCAATAACGGCTTCTGGGATCATTGGCATATAGATGACGACACGATCACCTTTAGCAACGCCTTGCGCTTTAAGAATACCGGCAAACTTTGCTACTTCATCACGCAGTTCTTTATAGGTATAACGAATCTTTGTATTCGTAACGGGAGAATCAAAGATCAATGCATCTTGTTCGGCACGTCCGTTTTCAACGTGAAAATCCAATGCTAGGTAAGCGGTGTTAAGCTCCCCATCAGCGAACCAACGACTGATACCATTCTCATCTTTACTGAGAATCTTTTGTGGCTTTTTAAACCAATGGATATCTTCTGCTTTCTCACCCCAAAACAGCTCTGGAGTTTCTATCGATTTTTCATATTCTGCTTGGTAGGACATAGCGCGGGCCCTTTGTGCTTGTAAGTTAATTTTCAGGACTACGTTAATGTGAGCCGTTATTGTTATTGTTGACAGTCGGCCTACAAGATCCAAGTACTTTAACTAAAAAAAAGGCGAATTTAACTACGACATAAGGCGAACATGGCCTTCTTAGAGATAAATATGCATTTTTGATTCGTTTTTTTTAATCTTCAAAAACTAGATTGTCGACAATCTAGTCTATTTTTGTACAGAAACCACCTTTTCAGGGCTTGAAAAACAAACATGCTGAGGACTTATCATTTTTTGGCTAAAAAACAATCAATTTAATAGCTGTTTTTGGAGAGGCCGCGTCGTTAATAAATAACATCTATAGCATAAGTGCTTAGAATCAATACTCCCGATATGAAACAGATAACTTTTCATGGGTGTTGTCTGAGTAAATACATTAAAATAATCATTCTTTTCAGTTTGATTTCAGATTCAAAATATATAGTTAGCTTACTTTTTGTAGTCAAGCTATTCACTTGAATGCAAACAAAAATGACATAACAAGTACAAAAGTGCAGAGGGTACGCAAATGACTAATCTACTTTCATATAAAAAAGCATGGGGCTCAGTAATTGCAGCAATATTGATGGTTTTTTCTTTGCAAGCAAGTGCTAAATCTCCTATTTATACGTCGTACTTCAGTGACCTAGCTGTAGCAGGCTACGATACAGTTGCTTACTTTACTGAAAACAAGCCCGTTGAAGGTAATAAGCGTTTTGTAACTGAATATAAAGGTGCTGAATGGCGTTTCAAAAATGCTGATAATTTGGCGGCTTTTAAAGCAAACCCTGAAAAATACGCGCCGCAATATGGTGGCTATTGTGCATGGGCGGTTGCCAATAATGACACCGCAAAAGGCGATCCTCTTCAGTGGACTGTTCATGAAGGGAAACTTTATCTTAACTACGATGCAAAAGTGCAATCCAAGTGGCTAAAAGATAAACAAGGCTTTATTAGCTCTGCTGACAAAAACTGGCCTAACGTTATTAAGTAATTGAATCGACAAAACTAATAAGAATATTAAGGATAAGATATGAAATCTCGAATCATCACAATATTTAGCTGGGTGGTAGTTGCGTGGACATGTAAGGTATTTTTGAGCTCCTTACCCTACAAATTTTCAAGCCACCCTGACACACAGCATATTTTTTCAACTATTGGTGCTTGGATGAGCACAACTATCTCAAACGGCTTAGGCGAATGGTTTACTGAATATGGAGCTTACGCGGTGGGTAGTGCCGAGCTGCTTGTTTCACTCTTTTTATTGCTTCCTATTCTCTTCTTTATCCTTAAAAAGGCAGGTGTTATCAGTAAAGCACCAGAGCGTGCATTGATTCATAGTGTAGGTGGCGTACTCGCAGCAGGAATTATGGCAGGAGCCGCTTTTTTCCACTTAGCAACACCACTAGGAATAGAAGTATTGCATAATGGTCAAAGTGATCACGGCTCACTGTTTTATGCCGCTGTTTCTATCTTTGTATTAGGGTTGATTATGGCTGCTGTTAACTTTACGTATTGGAAAAACAACAATACTAACCGCAACAACACACTGTAAGTTCTAGATAATTATGATGATTCGAATTCTGTTGGTGGCTTCCTATATAGTCTCGTGCTTTCGATTGAGAGTAATGCCATGGCATTACTTTCAATTAAACGCTGGTTATTTTAATAAGGGCAAAGGCATCTACTCCAAACAGGATATTAACGATCTAATTCCGGAAAAATGGCATTTACAACAGTGGCTGGACTCTGGTGATAAGCAGCCAGAATCCTACCCAGTCTTCGCCAAACCAGAATGGGGGCAGAACTCCCAAGGGATTCGAAGAGCAGATAATATCGATGAGTTGGAGGCTATTCGCAGCCAAAGGGTACCAGGACAATCGCAATACTTAATTCAAGAAGCGGCACAAGGGAAAATTGAGTTTGAAATTTTCGTTATACCATCAGATGAAGCGCCGGATCAGTATGCGATGCTGTCAGTCACGAAAGTGGTAAATCACAGTGCAGACAAGTTTCCGATTAATGGTATTTATAATAAGCAGACTGAATACCAAGATGTAACGGCACAGTTATGCAAAGAAAAGCTCGAAGCATTGTGGGGGCATTTAAAGACGGTTGGCCACTTTCGGATTTCACGTTTCGGCGTACGAGCTGATTCATTAGAGAAGTTAATAGACGGCCAGTTTAAAGTTATTGAGATCAACTTGTTTTTACCGATGCCACTCGTACTGCTGACCAAAAACACATCGCTAAAGAGAAAGTTAAGCTTAGCAATCCAATGTACTTGGTTGCTGGCAAAAATCACAAGAACTATACCAGAAGAACACAATGAGCCTTTTCTATTCTTTAAGAAACTAGGTTTCATGCAGCGCACTAAGCGCACTGACTAAGACGAGCACATGTAATGCAAAATATAAAAAAGATAATTTATAGCTGGATAAGCCAGCGTTATATGAACGGCTGTAGTAGCTACAATAATTTAGAAGTGAGAAAAAGCTGCCGCTCTAAAGAACAAGCTCGCGCTGTATTTAGTCAAGGTAATGTCCCTCATGCTAGAGGGCAAATATTTTTAAACCCAATGACCGCACACCGTTTTGCAAAAACACATGGTTTTCCTTTAGTTATTAAGCCAAATGTAAGCGGCTATTCTCGTGGTAGTTACTTTCCTATCAACAGCTTTACTGAGTTATGGAAAGCTATTTTCCTAGCAAAAATTTGGTGGCCTACCACCGTAGTTGAACAGTATTTAAAAGGTCACAACTACCGTGTCGTCGCTATCAAAGGCGAGCTAATGTCAGTGATTGAACGTTACCCACCAACTATTACAGGTGATGGGATACACACGATTAGCGAACTTATTGACGAAGAGAACACCATTCGTAAAGCAATGGAGCTACATCCTTGTATTTACCCAATAGAAAAGAACGAGCAAACCATCAATTACTTGAAAAAAAGCAAGTATACGCTCGAGAGCATTCCACCAGAAGGGGAAGACGTCATACTCTTTTACCGCATATCGTTAGCACCAGGTGGTACTGTTCGTACTATTGATAAAGACACGATTCCAGAAGATAACAAACAACTGTTCTTAGATGTACTGGGCATGTTTGATGCAAACATACTAGGTATTGATGTGATTTTCGAAAAGGGTATAGAGCATTCATTTCATGATCAGAAGTGTATTTTCCTAGAAGTGAATTCACGTCCTTATCTGAAAATGCATGACTACCCTCGCTATGGAAAAAAAGAAGATTTGAGCCCTTATTACAATAAGCTCAATCAAATCGAAATTAGTAACGCAGATATTTACTAATGAAAACCGTATCTTCGAGTTTCTTCCAATTTGCAGGCATTCACTCATTTTTGATTGGGCTACTGCCCTTCTTCATACCTGTGCTGCTGCTAAAACAAGGCGTATCTGTTGAGGGAATAGCTTTATTTATTGCCGCTACCGGTTTTGGCTTTATTGTTTCACTTAAGATATGGGAAGCATTGTTCCAGCAGTCGCAATGGCGCTGGATCATTGGTTTATCATTTATTACGGAAGTGATTCTTGTTGGCGTTTTACTTTTTAGTGACTCCCCACTTATATGGGCGTTTGCTGCATTACTAAACGGCGCATATAACTGTTTTTACTGGACAACACAGCGAGTATTGTTCAGCACGATGACATCTGAACCCAAAAATCCATTTAGCCAAACCAATACTGATAACCAAACCGGCAAGCAGTTTGGGAACTTTCAAATTTTAGTTGTTGTGGTTTTAAAGTTAGGTATTTTAGTGGGAGCCCTGATGCTAGAAGATAGTCTAAAGTACTCATTATGGTTGGTTAGCTCGTTCATCTCTTTAGCTGGGCTTATGTGGTTCTTTCAAGCAAAGCGGATGAATGCATTCCTGACTGTGAGCCAGTTTTTCCCCGTTAATACCGATGCACAAAAACCTAAAAGCACCTCAATATTTCGCTTTAAGGACGCTAACAACTCTGCTGTAGTATTTTACCTTGATGGCGTGTTCCTTTTTCTTGAAAGCTATTTCTGGGTAGTCTCTTTGTTTTTGATTTCCCAAGAAAGCGTCAAGGAGCTAGGTATTGTTATTGTCTCATTGACCGTCTTGCTGTCTGTCATTTTCTATTTGTTAAAAAACAAGATCGACAGTATTGACCGTAATAAAGTATATATTTGTGCCGTTATTTTTTATGCTGTTTCATGGTGGCTAAGAAGTGTACTGGACCCTTCTCTCCCTAATCACTTTGTGTACCCAGCCATTTTGCTGATTGCATTTTTAACTACATTTTTCCGCTTAAGTTTTAATAAACGCTTTTTTGATCATGCAAAAGAGCAGCGTCCTTTGAATTACTTACTGGCGAAAAGTTACTTATCTCAAACGGGTATTATTGTTTTTTATTTAGCTGTTGCTCTACTTGCCTCTTACTTCTCAGACGTTCACGCCTCTCTGGCAACCCTGTACTTAGTTTTAACTCCTATCGCATTAATCTATATGGTTTATTCCGGCCCTAAGGAGTCCAACGTTAGCTCGAATGTTGCAGCTAACGCGCCGTTGAGGACATCCAAAACTTAGCGCCTTCTTAATTTATAAAGATTTGTCTCACGGTAGAATTTTATGCAAAAAATAATTGATAGTAGTATAGAAATTTTTGATCAGCTTAATGACTTCATTGAAAGTATTGATGATGATGTTTATCAGGATAATTCATCCTCTTTGTTTGAAAGCAGCATTGGGCAGCACTTAAGACATGTTTTAGATATCTATCACGCTCTTATCAGAAACATGACTGATGATATTGTGGACTACGATATTCGCCTGCGTGGCAGCTCTGTTGAAGTTAGTAGAAGGGATGCCCTACAAACATTAAGCGATATAAGAACATGGCTGGCTGCTCTTTGCCCGCACGAGATAACCCGTTGCGTGAAAATCCGCACTGAAATAGCGATATCTGAGCAACACAGCTCTGTTTTAGATACGTCGTTTGGTCGCGAGTTGTTTTTTGCTTCTAATCATACTATTCATCATTTAGCACTCATGGTGACTATTGCAAAAGTGCTGGGTTGCAGTATTGGTGCTAACTATGGTGTTGCACCTGCTACAGCAACATATAATCGTCAACTGGCTCAATCGTAGTGTGCACTGTCAGTTGGCTAATTAATCAAAACGGTTACCAGCTTTTCTTTAACCGAGATGAGCAACGTAGCCGCAGCAAAGCGCTGCCTCCACAGCATGGTAATATCAACGGCGTTGCTGTCATCATGCCAAAGGACCCAGATGGTGGCGGAAGCTGGATCAGTGTTAACGAGCGTGGTTTCAGTCTTTGCTTATTAAATTTTTATCAAGGGGATATGCCAAGCGGTTCTTTATATAGCCGGGGACAGCTCTTAAAATCACTTTCGTGTTGTGATGATATTAACGCTTTCAACGAGCAGCTGACGTTATTAGATCTTGAGTGTTATGCCCCCTTTACAATCCTTGCTTTTGAACTTTATTCAGGTGTAAAAGGTTATCAATGGGATGGACGTAAGCTTGTTCAACTAAACGTGAATAGCCCCCTAACCTCTTCGTCCGTAATGTTTGACAAAGTTTCTGCTGCCCGTATAAACAGTTATTGTGCGTCAATGAATACTTCCCAGCAGCACATTCTCTACCATAGTGGGCATCACCCAGATAAAGGTTATCAATCCGTTTGCATGCATCGAAGTGATGCCAAAACTGTCAGCTTTAGTCACATCTGCGTTTCCAGTGAGCAAGCAAGCTTCACTTATGTTGACGGTTCACCATGCTTATATGCCTCGCTAGATGAAGATAAAAAGCAGTACATTAACCACCAAAGCGGGTTAACGCTAGAGCGCTTATCAAGCCCTTACTTAGTCTAGTTTTCAGTTTCATTTCATATAAGAGTACTAATATCCCCCTTAATAAAGACTTTTAAGGCTCTATACTTACAAAGAGCACAGATTTAGTCAGGCAATAAAAACAGGGGAATAATAATATGAAACCCAGTATCTATCTCAAAGCAGGCTTATTTCTATCCATCAGCGGCTTAATTGTTGCATGCGCTTCTGCACCGGATTACTCCGGTAATACTGATAGCCGATGGGCTAATTTTAAAAATTGGACAAAAATCACAGAAAATAGAACCAGTACAGGGGATCCAACTGGTTTTGTCAGCACAGTGCATAAAGGCCGTGACGGTTATCGTGACGTTTATGTAAACGATATTGGTTTAGCTGTTATCCAAGGCACTGCGCCTTACAACTACCCTGAGGGAACAGTGATTGTAAAAGAACAGTTTGATGACCTTGCAGCTTTTAAAGCACAAAAGCCCACAGATTTAACCATTATGGTTAAATTACGAAACGGTGCGACACCTGATGCTAAAAACTGGGGCTGGGTTGCAGGTTACAACGCTAAGTTAGAAGAAACCAACGCCTTTTGTAGCGGTTGCCATTCTATTGCTACACAGAATGATTTTGTCTTTACAAACGAAGACTTCTTAAAGCAGCATTATTAGGTCGGCGCTGATTATCTAGATTTTCGACCCACCTTTTTATAAAGCCACTTTCTGAGTGGCTTTATAACGAAAATGAATCTTCGCTATCGATTTCAAATATTCTATTTATAGCTAATCAGTGTTTTTGAATGACTAAGGATGAACAGCATGAAAAAGTTTTTAATAGCACTAGTTGTATTATTTGCTAGTTTCAGCAGTTTTGCTGATGGGCCCGTTAGTAAGAGTTATTGGGGCTCAAAAGCAATCGGAGGGCACGATACAGTTGAATATCACTCTGATGATGTCCGAACTCAACATAAGGAAGTCGTAGGTAATAAACGCTTTGTAGTTGAGTGGAATAAAGCACAATGGTTTTTTGCATCCCAAGCCTCTGCCGATAAATTTGCAGCACACCCTGAACGCTACCGACCTTTGTATAACGGCTTTTGTTCTAATGCCCTTAGCTTGGGTGAAGGTTTAATTTCTACCGATGGAACGGTGTGGGAATTTTTTGGTGACAAGCTACATCTATTTTATGCTGAAAGAGGCCGCCAGCGTTGGTTAGAAGGCGATTGGGAGGCATATAAAGTAGAAGCTGATAATGCTTGGAAAACCCTGCGAACACAATAAACTAATAACACAGCCGAGGGGTAGAAACCCTACCATGCACTTAAAATAAGAGGTTAAAACCATTTTAGCCTCTAGATCTCCTTTCTTAATTCTCTCTTTTTATCTCTTTTCCTGTTTAATTGCGTCCATATGAGTGCCATTCACGTTAAATTGAATTGATCTCAGTAAATTTAATCGTGATTTGCTTTATTATATGCACTTTTATTATTGGTATTGGATTAGATTCGATGGCACAGACGATCACACAACAACTTGAAGCAGCACTCAACCAACGCATCATGATTCTTGATGGGGGTATGGGGACGATGATCCAGGGCTACCAACTGGAAGAAGCTGACTATCGTGGTGAACGTTTTGCAGACTGGGCTTCCGATGTTAAAGGCAATAATGACCTATTAGTGTTAACTCAACCAAAGATCATTAAAGACATCCACCGTGATTACCTGGATGCAGGTGCCGACATTGTTGAAACCAATACCTTTAACGCAACACAGATTGCCATGGCTGATTACAACATGGAATCCCTCAGCCGTGAGATTAACGTAGAAGCCGCAAGACTTGCTCGCGCAGCATGTGATGAGATTCAACGAGAAACACCAGACAGACCTCGCTATGTTGCTGGTGTGTTAGGCCCTACAAACCGTACATGTTCTATTTCACCGGATGTAAATGATCCGGGCTATCGTAATGTATCTTTTGATGAGCTTGTTGAAGCCTACACTGAATCTATCGATGGCTTGATCGAAGGTGGCTCAGACATAATTTTGATCGAAACAGTATTTGATACGCTTAACGCTAAAGCCGCTATCTATGCCGTTGAACAGTATTTTGATGATCATGAAATGCGTTTGCCGGTGATGATCTCAGGAACCATTACTGACGCATCAGGGCGTACCTTATCTGGCCAAACAACAGAAGCTTTCTGGAACTCAGTTAGCCATGCTAACCCGATTGCTATTGGCCTGAACTGTGCTCTTGGGCCAAAAGAACTGCGTCAGTATATTGAAGAACTATCCCGTATTGCACAATGCCATGTATCTGTTCATCCCAACGCTGGTTTGCCGAATGCTTTTGGTGAATATGATGAGTCTCCAGAAGAGATGGCTGATGAAATCGGCGAGTGGGCTAGTTCAGGTTTTGTGAATATTGTGGGCGGTTGCTGTGGTACTACACCAGAACATATTCGTGTAATTCGTGACTCTGTAGAGAAGCACCCACCCCGCCAAATTCCAGACTTGCCGGTCGAAATGCGCTTAGCGGGTTTAGAACCTATGCATGTGGGCGCTGATACCTTGTTTGTTAACGTTGGAGAACGAACTAACGTTACCGGGTCAGCAGCCTTTAAACGCCTAATTAAAGAAGGTGACTATGAAACGGCTTTAGCTGTTGCGCGCCAACAGGTTGAAAACGGTGCTCAGATCATCGATATCAACATGGATGAAGGCATGCTGGATTCAGAAGCGGCGATGGAGCGTTTCTTAAAACTCATTGCCTCCGAGCCTGATATCTCACGTGTTCCTATCATGATTGATTCTTCCAAATGGGAAGTCATCGAAATTGGCCTTAAATGTATTCAGGGCAAAGGGATTGTTAACTCTATCTCGATGAAAGAAGGCGTTGAGAAGTTTAAGCACCAGGCTAAGCTAGTACGACGCTACGGTGCTGCCGTTATCGTTATGGCGTTCGATGAAGTAGGACAAGCAGATACGCGCGAGCGAAAAATCGAAATCTGTGCTGAGTCTTATCGCATATTAGTTGATGAAGTGGGTTTCCCACCTGAAGATATCATCTTTGACCCTAATATTTTTGCGGTCGCTACGGGTATAGAAGAGCACAACAACTATGCCCTTGATTTCATTGAAGCTACGGGCTGGATCAAAAAGAACCTACCTTATGCAAAAATCTCGGGTGGTGTTTCTAACGTTTCTTTCTCGTTTCGTGGTAACAACCCGGTACGTGAAGCCATTCACTGTGTGTTTCTTTACCATGCGATTCAGCAAGGTATGGATATGGGTATTGTTAATGCGGGCCAGCTCGCTATTTATGATGACCTGCCTGAAGAGCTTAAAGAACTAGTAGAAGATGTTATTCAGAACCGCCGTGAAGACTCAACTGAACGTCTGCTGGCTGTTGCTGATAAATATCGCGGCGATGGTTCAGAAGAAAAAGCACCCGAAACGCAAGAGTGGCGCTCTTGGGAAGTAAACGAACGCTTATCGCATGCGCTGGTAAAAGGTATTACTGACTTTATCGATGATGATGTTGAAGAGTGTCGCCAGAATTATGAGCGCCCAATTCAAGTGATTGAAGGCCCATTAATGGACGGCATGGGCATTGTCGGTGACTTATTTGGCTCGGGTAAGATGTTTCTGCCCCAGGTCGTTAAATCGGCTCGCGTGATGAAAAAAGCAGTCGCGTACTTAATGCCATTTATTGAAGCCAGTAAAGCCGGCAACGAATCAAGTTCTGCTGGTAAAGTGGTCATGGCAACCGTTAAAGGTGATGTGCATGACATCGGTAAAAACATTGTAGGTGTGGTTCTTCAGTGTAATAACTTTGAGATAATTGACCTCGGCGTCATGGTCTCTGCTGAAAAGATTCTTACTACTGCCCGCGAATCCAATGCAGACTTAATTGGTCTTTCTGGTTTGATTACACCGTCGCTCGATGAGATGGTGCATGTTGCCAAAGAGATGGAGCGACAAGGCTTTAGCATCCCATTGATGATTGGGGGCGCTACTACATCAAAAGCACATACCTCGGTTAAAATTGAACCTGCTTATAAGCGTGACCAAGTGGTACATGTAACCAACGCCTCACGTGCTGTTGGTGTTGCTTCTGCATTGCTTTCAAAAGAAAAAAAGCAAAGCTATATCAATGAGATAAAAGAAGATTATCAGGCAGTGCGTGAACGTCATGCTGCGCGCCAGAATGAGAAGCGCCGCATTGGTTTAGAAGCGGCTCGCGCTAATAAATTTAAGATTGTCTGGGAAGATTACACGCCTCCAGTACCTCAGCAACTCGGTGTACAAGTACTGGAAAGCATCGATCTAAACATTTTACGTGATTATATCGACTGGAGCCCCTTCTTCCATTCATGGGAATTAGCTGGTCGCTATCCACGTATTTTGAATGATGAGATTATTGGCAAAGAAGCCACCAAGCTGTTTGCAGATGCACAACTGATGCTTAATGATCTCATTAATAACAAAAAACTGCATGCGCGTGCAGTTTATGGGCTGTTCCCGGCGAATAGCGCTGGCGACGATGATATTGAGCTCTATACCGATGAGACACGCTCAGAAGTATTAATGACACTGCATCATTTGCGCCAGCAAACAGAAAAAATTGCCGGCAAACCACACATGTGTCTGACTGATTTCATCGCACCTAAAGAGAGTGGTAAAGCTGATTACTTTGGTGCGTTTGCCGTAACTACGGGGTTTGGTGTTGATGAACTTGCAGCAGTGTACGAAGCGGATCATGACGATTACAACAGCATTATGGTTAAAGCATTGGCAGACCGTTTAGCCGAGGCTTTTGCTGAGTACCTACACGCACTGGTGCGTAAAGAAACGTGGGGCTACGGTACTAATGAAAACCTTGATAATGAATCACTGATAAAAGAAAAGTATCAAGGTATTCGACCAGCACCTGGCTACCCTGCCTGCCCCGATCACACTGAAAAAGGTTTGTTGTGGAAGTTGCTGGATGTAGAGGCTCGTACGGGAATTACCATCACTGAGTCTTATGCGATGTTACCAACAGCAGCAGTGAGTGGTTGGTACTTTAGCCATCCCGATTCACAGTATTTTGGGGTAGCAAAAATTGGTGAAGATCAGGTTGAAAGCTACGCGAAGCGTACCGGTATGGAGATGGCACATGCTGAACGCTGGTTGTCACCAAACTTAGGGTACGAGCCTGAAGAGGGCTAGTATTGAGTAATGCGCGCTCTTGAGCGCGCATTATGAAGAGGTATGCATCAAGGCAAGGGGCTTACCTCTTACGAAGCTCTTTTAAGCACCTTACAATTACAGCTTATGAAAGGCTTTCAGAAATTCGTTTTTAGATTGCATAAACTTTTGGTGTTCAGGGTGGTTAAGAGGACGAGTATCCTCTTCGAATGCTGGAGCCACATAACCCCAATTTGAGTTACGCGCAAAAATCACCACAACATCGACGTTGCTGCCCTTCCATTTATTATGCATAACATGGTCATCACCCGAGGCTTCAACAGTTTTAATTTGAATACGGTGATAATTAGGGCCGTCTGAGATAAGAATATCAGTCTGATGGCCATTATCTAATACTGGGGAGAAAACCTGCCAACCGTCTTGCATCAACCAACTGACTACTCGACTTTCAAACGACATGTTTATCATCGTTTGATGAGTGCCTTCTTTCGTTTCGGTCATACGTATTGGCATATTAACTCCATTAATGCGTTAGGTGCTACGTGAGGTGTATTGTTCAGACAATACCATTATTGCCTGTGTTGCCAATACATTTAGTTTGTCGCCACCTTCTTTAGCATACGTTATAAGTTCCTCTTTCATGGAACGAGCCCAGAATTTTTTTATATGCGTTGCAATAAACTCAATGGACTCAGCCTCTGTATCTAAGTGGTTATTATCAGCAATTTGGTTTGCCATGATAATTAGCTGATCTAACTGTGAGTGATTCATATTCTGCTTGCTCCAGTACTGCCAATCTTACGTAATAAATAGAATGATTTTTCTGTGCTATTAACTATTTGGTTCTACTGCTCAGGGCTATTCATCGGCTCAGGGCTGTAGCTCACATGCCGTTGAGGGCGGGCAAAACCAATGAGTTGCAATCCAGCCTCTCTTGCTAAGCGCAGGGCCAACCCTGTCGGTGCAGAAACAGCTACAAGCGTGTTAATACCTACGGCTGTTACTTTTTGGACCATTTCATAGCTGGCACGGCTTGATATCAATACAAATCCCTGCTGCATATCTATGCTTTCGCGTACTAATGCACCAATAAGCTTATCCAAAGCATTGTGACGACCCACATCTTCACGGACCATCCATATATCGCCTTGTTTATTACACCAGGCTGCGCCGTGGCAAGCACCGGTAATTGCTTGCTGTGGTTGGTTCTCATCTAATTTTAGCACTGCGTTTTGAATGGCTTCATCAGTGACTTTATTTGGGCTTTGCAGCACCTTAATAGGTCGCACCGCTTGCCCTAGAGATTCAGCACCACACAAACCGCACCCCGTGCGGCCTGTTAAGTTTCGTCGCTGCTGTTTCAGCTGCATCATACACGAAGAAGCAATATTCATCTGTACCTCAACACCGCTATCGTGTTGTTGTAGCTCAATGTCATATAGCTCATCAGCACTTGTCAGAATGCCTTCTGTAATACTGAAGCCTAGCGCAAAATCCTTTAAGTCATTTGGGCTGGTCATCATAACGACATGTGAAATGCCGTTATAGACTAAAGCAACCGCCACCTCTTCAGCGACGTTGTCGTAAGCAAGGCTTTGATTTCCCTGCTCCCAACGGCTAACAGAAACACGGGCTTGCAGCTCAAGCTGCGGCTCATGTTGCAATCCTGATTCTGAACGAGGTGCATTGTCCTTATGAATGACCATTTGCGGGCATGCAGCCATTACTGGCCGACCTCTTCAGAACGGCTGCGGCGACCCTTTCTAAGGTAGTCTTGTTGCTTATTGTTAAAGTCTTCAAAGTTCTTCTGCCATTCAGACGGTTGCGTTACTTTCTCAACCTGTACTGCCGTGACCTTATACTCAGGGCAGTTTGTCGCCCAGTCTGAACTATCGGTCGTAATAACGTTAGCGCCACTGCCAGGGTGATGGAAGGTTGTATACACAACCCCGGGCTGCATACGCTCGCTAATTACTGCACGTAATACGGTTTGTCCTGCACGACTGCTAATACCTAACCAATCGCCTTCATTAACACCGCGCTCTTCTGCATCATGTGGATGAAGTTCCAAGACATCTTCGTTGTGCCATGTCTGATTTTCTGTACGACGTGTTTGTGCGCCAACATTGTATTGCGAAAGAATACGCCCCGTTGTTAACAACAGCGGGAAGCGACGAGTCGCGCGCTCATCAGTTGCGACATATTCAGTAATGGCCAAGTTGCCTTTACCAATAGGAAAGTCTTCCACGTGCATAATCGGCATCCCTTCAGGATGCTGTTCATTACACGGCCACTGAATACTTCCCAGCTCTTCTAAGCGCTCATAATTCACACCGGTAAAGCTAGGAGTAAGGCTAGCAATTTCATCCATAATTTCTGACGGATGGTTATAATTCATTTCATAACCTAGCGCATTAGATAATGCTACTGTTACTTCCCAGTCTTCCTTCCCTGCTAACGCAGGCATAACCTTACGAACACGGTTGATGCGTCGCTCGGCATTGGTAAAGGTGCCGTTTTTCTCTAGGAACGTAGACCCCGGCAATAAAACATGAGCAAATTTTGCTGTTTCATTGAGGAATATATCCTGCACTATCACGCAATCCAATGCTTTAAGTGCTGCTTCTACATGCTGAGTATTTGGATCAGACTGTGCAATATCTTCGCCTTGGACATACAAGGCTTTAAAGCTTCCAGCCAGTGCCGCGTCAAACATGTTTGGAATACGTAAACCGGGTTCATCATCTAACTTAACGCCCCATGCTGCTTCAAACCGACCGCGAGCTTCATCATCAGCAACATGCTGATAGCCTGGCAGTTCATGTGGGAAAGAGCCCATATCACAAGAGCCCTGTACGTTATTTTGGCCGCGTAGTGGATTAACGCCGACACCTTCACGACCAATGTTACCGGTTGCCAATGCTAAGTTTGCAATACCCATGACCATAGTCGAGCCTTGGCTATGCTCAGTTACACCTAGCCCATAGAAGATCGCACCATTCCCCGCATTGGCATACACGCGAGCTGCCTTGCGAACATCTTCTGCATCAACACCCGTAATGCTTTGCATCGCTTCTGGGGAGTTCCGCTCTTCTGTAATAAATGCCTGCCATTTGATAAATGCTTTATCGTCACAACGCGAGGCTATAAACGCTTTATCTTCAAGGCCTTCGCTCATAATGGTGTGTGCCAGTGAGTTCACTAAGGCGACATTGGTACCTGGGCGCAACGGTAGATGTATAGCATCTTTAAGATGAGGTGTTTTGAGCAGATCAATTTTACGAGGGTCAGCAACAATCAACTGCGCACCTTCGCGTAAACGGCGGCGCATCATTGAACCAAACACAGGATGAGCATCGGTTGGGTTCGCACCGATAACTAACATCGTATCGGTATATTTAATCGAATCGAAAGTTTGTGTTCCAGCAGACTCACCCAGTGTGGTTTTCAGACCATAACCCGTAGGGCTATGGCAAACACGCGCACAGGTATCGGTATTGTTGTTACCAAACCCTGCTCGAATAAGCTTCTGTACCAAATAAGTTTCTTCGTTAGTACAACGTGAAGATGTGATGCCGCCAATACTCTCACGCCCATAGGTTGCTTGAACCTCTTTTAAGCGTTTTGCAGCAAAGCCAATCGCTTCTTCCCAGCTTACTTCGCGCCATGCTTCGTTAATACTATCGCGAATCATGGGTGTTTTAATGCGGTCTTTATGTGTTGCATAACCAAACGCGAAACGACCTTTAACACAAGAGTGCCCTTGGTTAGCTTCTCCACCTTTGTATGGCACCATGCGGATAACTTGGTCGCCCTTCATATCGGCTTTAAAAGAACAACCAACACCACAATATGCACAGGTTGTCACAACGCTATGCTCGGGCTGGCCCATCTCTATGACATTGTTTTCCATCAAGGTTGAGGTTGGGCATGCTTGTACACAAGCACCACATGAGACGCAATCAGAATTAAGAAACGAGTCGTCCTGCCCTGCTGCAATTTTAGAGTCAAAACCACGGCCATCGACTGTTAGCGCAAATGTTCCCTGGACCTCTTCACAGGCCCGCACGCAGCGCGAGCAAACGATACATTTGCTAGGATCAAAGCTGAAATAAGGGTTTGAAAGATCTTTTTCTGCGTCTAGATGATTATGGCCATCAAAGCCATAACGTACTTCTCTTAAGCCAACGGCACCAGCCATATCCTGCAGTTCACAGTCACCATTTGAAGGACAAGTTAAGCAGTCTAATGGATGGTCTGAAATATACAGCTCCATGATATTACGGCGTAGCTTTGCAATTTTTTCGTTTTGTGTGACTACTTTCATTCCGGCATCCACCGGTGTAGTACAAGACGCAGGATAGCCTCGGCGGCCTTCAATCTGTACCGCACAAAGTCGGCACGACCCAAAAGCATCTAGGTTATCACTGGCGCATAATTTAGGGATGTTGATATCAACCAATGCTGCGGCACGCAATACCGAGGTGCCTTCAGGCACTGTGACAGCAACGCCGTCTATCTCAAGCGTAATTAGGTTTTCAGATACACGCGCTGGCGTACCGTAATCTTTATTAGGATCAAAATGTTGCAACATGTTATTTAGCCTCCGCCTGAGCTGAAGAAGATGCATTGGCGAGTGCTATATCTTCTGAAAAGTATTGGAATGCACTTTTAACAGGGATCGGCGTCATGCTACCCATGGCACATAAAGACCCATCAATCATGGTTTCACATAAGTCATTTAATAGTGCCAAATTGGCTTCTACATTATTGCCTGATCTGATCTTATCGATCACTTCAACACCGCGCGTCGAACCTATTCGACAAGGTGTACATTTACCGCATGACTCTGCAACACAAAATTCCATTGAGAAACGTGCTTGCTCAGTCATATCAACTGATTCATCAAATACTACAATACCGCCATGACCAAGTACTGCGCCAATAGCAGAAAAGGCTTCATAATCTAGGGGCGTATCCCATTGGCTCTCTGGCAGGTAAGCTCCTAATGGGCCACCAACTTGTATCGCTCGCATTGGCAGTCCTGATTCGGTTCCGCCGCCAAAATCATCAATGAGCTCTCGTAGTGTGGGACCGAACGCTAACTCAACTAATCCGCCTTGTTTAAGGTTTCCGGCTAGCTGGAACGGCAACGTTCCACGAGAGCGACCCATGCCGCAATCAGCATAGGCTTTACTGCCTTTATCCATAATAAAAGGTACAGCCGCCAATGACAGTACGTTATTAACGACAGTTGGCTTACCAAACAGTCCTTCTATTGCAGGCAGTGGTGGTTTAAAACGCACTAAGCCGCGCTTACCTTCAAGACTTTCGAGCAAAGAGGTCTCTTCACCACAAATATAAGCGGCTGCACCTAAACGCACTTCTAAATCGAATGCTTTTCCGCTTCCTTGAATGTCATCACCGAGATAACCCGACGCGTAAGCATTGGCAATTGCTTGATTCATAATTTGATGAGCAACAGGGTATTCAGAACGTAAATAGATATACCCCTGCGTAGCTCCAACCGCTAGGCCTGAAATGATCATGCCTTCAACCAGCATTAACGGGTCAGCTTCCATAACAAGCCGGTCAGCAAATGTTCCTGAGTCACCTTCATCTGCATTACAGACGATGTATTTTTGATCCGCACTGCAGTCGTGAACAGTTTGCCATTTAATACCTGTGGGAAATGCTGCACCACCACGGCCACGCAACCCAGATGCTTTAACTTCATCAACAATATCTTGGCCAGTCAGAGTTAGGCTTTTATCTAACCCTTTAAAACCATCGTGTGCTTTGTAATCTTCAATAGAAACAGGATTTGTAATACCTGCACGGGCAAATGTTAAACGCTGCTGTTTTTTCAGATAAGGAATTTCTTCAGGATCACCCAGTGATAAACGATGGCTAGTTTTACCGTTTAAAAATTCTGAATCGAATAAGGCCGCAATATCATGTGGTTCGACAGGGCCGTATGCAACACGCCCTGTTTCCGTTTCAACTTCAATAAGAGGCTCAAGCCACGACATGCCCCGAGAACCGTTGCGAACAATTTCTATATCTAATTTGCGTGCTTGTGCTTCTTTCAGAATAGCTTTAACGACTCTTTCACCACCAAGGGCTAGAGTAGTTGTATCACGTGGGATAAAAACTTTATGGCTCATTATCTTATCTCCAACGCAGTGGTTGTTAGCTCATCGACGAGAAGGTCAAACTTTTCAGGTGTGATCCTTCCTATTATATCGTCGTCAACACGGATAGTTGGACCACAAGCGCAGTTCCCTAAACAATAAACAGGCTCCAAACTAAACTCTCTATCCAGCGTTGTATGGTGATAATCAATGCCTAGTTTTTCTTTGACATGAGATTCAAGATCACGAGCCCCTCGTGCTTGGCAGGCTTCAGCACGACATACTTCTAGCTTGATGCGGCCTGGAGGCGTTAAACGAAAATGGTGGTAAAACGTGATGACCCCGTGTACTTCAGCGCGCGTCTGCTGTATTGCATCAGCAATCATTGGTACTGAATCAGGTGGGATATAACCCAAAGCATTCTGTATGCCATGCAAGATGGGCAATAAAGCACCGGGTTTATGTTGCAGAGATGCAATGATTCCCTGTACTGCTTGGGGATCCCATTTAGCCTTGTCATTCATACGTTTGGTACCTACTCAGTTTCTGTCAGAGATCTTGTTATTAGTGCTACTGTATTTAATAGCTTTATTGTGAACAGGCTTTTAAAAGGAACAAATTACAATAATGAAACCCTTATAAATCCACCTGTCATACTTTATATCTAATAAATTACCATTCCCAAGGGATACAAAAAATATGAATTTTTGTGCATATTATAATTTTATGTGAAAATACTGGCATTGAATGCTAGTAAATTGATAAATATTCACCATATATGAACTTTAATACCTATTTGAACAACTGAGTAATCAATAGATTTTCTAAGAATGAGATACGTTAATGTCTGGTAAAAGAATACATATCGATCCTACTTGGTCGTTTCGGGATGAAGCCGGAAATACACTGGACCCACAGCTCTTTCGCTTATTGGCAGCCATTAACCAGCACAAAAAACTTACCGCTGCCGCTGAGTCTGCCGGTATTTCTTATCGTCATGCTTGGAATATGCTTAATAAATGGGCTGATTTTTTTGGGGCTCAGTTAGTTAAACTTGAAAAAGGCAGAGGAGCAACACTTACCCCACTAGGAGAAAAATTACTGTGGGCAGAACAGCGTGTGATGGCTCGCTTTCAACCACAAATGGCTAATTTGGCATCAGAGCTCAATGTAGAAATACAGAAAGCGCTCGTCAACCTCACTCCTCTACTGCGTATTCAAGCAAGCCACGGTTATGCCGTAGCCCTTTTGCCTGATGTTTGTGCAGGGCTGCAACTTGACCTGCAATATAGTAGTCCATTAGAAGCGCTGACCGCACTCAATCGTGACGCTTGTGATATTGCAGGATTTCATATGCCTGCCGGTGTAGTTATCCCCTCACTAACTGAGCGCTACCAGCAACTTTTAAAGCCTCGATCACACAAGATCATTCGTTTTATATCACGACAGCAAGGATTAATGATCAAAAAAGATAATCCCTTAAACATCCAATCAATACACGCCTTAGAGCACGAGGGTATTAGGTTTATTAATCGCCAAGAGGACTCAGGCACACGTGCATTATTAGACCAACTCATTACTAATGAGGGCATTTTTGCCGAAAATATCCAAGGTTATAACAATCGCGAGTTCACCCATTCAGCAGTGGCTGCGTATATTGCTGCGGGCATGGCTGATGTGGGCTTTGGTGTTGAGCAGGCAGCGCATCAATTTGGGTTAGGGTTTATCCCTGTATGTAGCGAAGATTATGTGTTTGTTTGTCACCAAAAGAGTCTTCAAAAGGCCGCGGTGAGCCAATTCATAGAGATCATAAAAAGTGATCTATTCAATAATAAAGTGCAGGACCTTGCAGGCTATAAAAGTGAGCTAAGCGGCAAAATAGAAGATTTATCAGGTTTTATGCCACGTTAATAAAATATCAAACACCCTAAATCTATACGCCCTTTCTGGGTGTTTAAAGTAGGCATTCTCTATTTACGATGTAGATACAGACTATCTAGATTCAACTGTTGTCCAGAAACGGATCGCTCCTCATCTGGTAACACATCCGTACTAGGCCAAATGCCCGTAAGCAATGTGTCTTTATAGCCAGTATTTAAACCTACCTTTTGCATGGTATTCGCTGCTGACTGTGCATCATATGCTAAACGATGCCACTCAACGTCTACCCCCTCTTTTGTGGGAATCACAAGCATATACCAACCCTCTCGTGTCCCGTCATTAGCTGGCATGCCAATCACTCCCGCATTGAGCCACGTTTTATTTCCGGAACGTTTACCAAACGGGATTCCACAATGGCCACCAAAGACAATATCAGCATCGACTTTGTCTAGTTGTTGAGCGATTTCGTCCTCATCAGAAGTGTAGATAAATTGGTTAATCTGCTCTATTCCGCCATGAATCGCTTTACAACGAAACCCTGCAAAATCAAACTCAATAGAACGAGGCAGTGCTTTCATCCACTGTTTATCTGTTAAGCTAATTCTTGGCTTTGAAAAGTTAAACCAGCCTGCTGAGAGCAAATCACAAGCTGTACCCTCTTCAAAGCCACAGCCGCAATCATCAGCATCATTGCCAAATGACTCTTCGCAGTTGCCCATGACAACACCAACCTGCCAATTTTTGATTAAATCGATTGTTTCTTGAGGTGAGGCGCAATAAGCCACAAGATCACCTGTACACAGGATATTACTCGGTGGAATGCTTAACCGTTGCGCCTCAGCAATTAATGCTTGAGTGGCTTGAGCATTACTATAAGCCCCTCCAAAAACAAGAAGGGGGCGCGTTGATATAGGGTTAAATATTGTCATTATGCTGCTACTTGCATTCGTTGTTTTTGTGAATTACTTAATGAACCCAACCAGAAAAATAAACAACCCACTGTTAAAATAGAGACGGATATAAACAGTAGCTTAGTGTATTTGTGATATTCACCCAGCATTTGCGTATGCCCTGCTGATTCAACAAAATAGAGCGCGGCACCTGTTAAAGCCAGCAAGAATGTTGCCAGATAACTCCACACTGGAATGTCTATTTTACCACCCCACAAAGAGAAGAAAATAACCGGTGCAAGATACATAGAGGCGGTACCGCTTACAGCAACGGCACTAAATAGGTCTTTATTACCTAAGAAAACACAAAGCAAACCAGCCAACATAAAGATCGCCATCGTCATACGGCCATTTCTCACATTCGGCGCGACCCACTTCATATCAACAGCGACCAACTTGGAAGAACTCGATAGGGTACTATCTAATGTAGACATAGCTGAAACCACTAACATCACATTAAAAAGAAACATCGGTACATCACCCAAAATGCGTAATAAAACTGCATTCATTGCTTCTCCCGACTGTGCTTGGGCACCGGCTATTACACCGAAAGTCCCGAAAAGTGTAATACAGATCACACTTATCCATGCGGCATGCAAAAAGCTTTTTCGTGTGGTGTCTCTGTCTGCAAGAAAACCGCGATCCATCATGACAGGGTCATGCATTGGGTAGCTCCATACTTGCAGCAAAGCGACCAGCAATAAGATAGGGCCAGGATCAGTGATTTCAAAAGGCTTAAACAGTAAGTTATCCAGTGTAGCGTTACCGCTAGTGATCACTAGGATAGTAAGCGCAACTAATACAACAAGAAACAATATCATCTGCATTAGATCAGTACGCAAAGAAGCATGTAAGCCACCCAGCATCGAATACACAAGTGTGACAACAGCAAAAGCAATAACAGCAAACATGTACGAACTACTGCCAGCAACACCAAACAAAATACCAATAACTAAAATATTGGCGAAAATTTCACTCACTAACCTTATGCCAACAACAAAGTTATAACAACGAGTACCCCAAGCGCCAAAACGATCATCTAGAAACGCCTGAATGCTACTGAAGCCGTGTTGAAAACGTACGGAGTCAATAATTTTAGCGCCGCTAAGAAATGATAAATAGTATGCGGCATAAGCGAGCGTGCCCCACATACCGTAATAGAAACCCAGGATTGCGGCATTAAGTAAAGAGCGAGCAAAAATCCATGTCGTCACTTGTGAAAATATAAGGAGTAATAACCCGGGTTGCTCCCCTGTTGGAGATAACCCTTTAAAAAATGCTCCGTCACTTTTCGCTTTTGGCGATAGTAAGAGAGAGAGTACAGCAATAAAACCAACAGCAATGGCGAGCGATTGCTCCATAGAACCCCCTTATTGGGGCTAAATTACCCCCTTTAGATGATGTGATTACACGAATGTTTTTTAGTTCCATAGAGTGATAAAGATTATATTTTTTATGATGTTAACGAATATTAAGCCAGTTTTTACAACACTCTCAATACATAGGGTCAAGGAATAAAGAGTACCGATAAAAGCTACTAGAAAATAGTAATCGCGAAGAGACACCCTTCTTACTTTATGTCTAGTAATTCTAAAACCAGCTCACTTTTATAATGTACAAGAGTAAGCTGGTTGTTAGGAGTGCACATGAGCCGATCGTTGTTTAATCATTACAATTAAGATTAATCACTTACATCCAATCCCAAGAACCCACCTGTTTGATGCGCCCAAAGTTTCGCATAAATTCCACCTAAAGCTACAAGCTCCTGATGAGTGCCTTGCTCAACGATTTCACCTTGATCCATAACGATTAAGCGATCCATTGCTGCTATTGTTGATAAGCGATGCGCAATCGCAATAACCGTTTTGCCTTCCATCAGTTGATTTAAACTCTGCTGAATAGCGGCTTCAACTTCTGAGTCTAGGGCTGAAGTCGCTTCATCAAGAATAAGAATGGGTGCATTTTTTAACAATACACGCGCTATCGCTATTCGTTGGCGTTGCCCTCCTGATAACTTAACACCACGCTCTCCTACTTGAGCATCTAAGCCAACTCGCCCTGCTGGGTCGGTTAACTTTTGTATGAACTCGCTCGCCTCAGCTTTTTCAGTCGCTTCACGCAGCTCTTCTTCAGTTGCATCTGGACGGCCATATAAAATATTATCTCTCACCGAGCGGTGTAACAAAGAAGTATCTTGTGTCACCATGCCGATGTGTTGGCGTAAGCTTTCTTGCGTCACTTGGCTGATATCTTGTCCATCAATTACAACTCGACCAGTCTCGACATCATAGAAACGCATCAACAGATTGACCAGTGTTGATTTTCCAGCACCGGAGCGCCCTACAATACCAATTTTCTCACCGGGTTTAATATCTAAGTTAAGGTGATCAATTACCCCTGATTTTTGACCGTAGTGAAAACCAACCTGATCAAATTCAACAGCACCTTGTTTGACATCTAATGCTGATGCATTGGGAATATCGGCTACCTCTTGTGGTGTCGACATTGTTTTCATACCGTCGCTGACTGTTCCAATGTTCTCAAACAGAGAGCTTATTTCCCACATGATCCATTGAGCCATTCCGTTAATACGCAGCGCAAGGCTCACTGCAATAGCAATAGCCCCTACCGTAATAGCACTGTCTTTCCACAACCAAATTGAAAATGCAGCAACACAAAATGCTAAAAAATAATTGATGAACTGCACGCAAAAATTAAGCCCTGTCACTAAACGCATCTGGCGATAAACGGTATCTAAAAAACCATTCATTCCCTCTTCTGCATAGCGCGATTCACGGTCAGTATGAGAAAACAACTTAACCGTTTGAATATTGGTGTAACTATCAACAATGCGCCCTGTCATGATGCTGCGTGCATCAGCTTGCTCCATTGACACCCGTTTAAGCTTGGGTACAAAGTACATCTGAATACCGATATAGCATCCCATCCAAATAATCATAGGGAAAATTAATCTAATGTCCGCTTGAGCAACGAGTACAACGATAGAGATGAAGTACACCAATACAAACATCAGTACGTCGAGTATCTTCATGACGGTTTCACGAATAGCCAAAGAGGTTTGCATAACCTTGGTCGCTATACGGCCAGCAAAATCATTGCTATAAAAAGACATGCTTTGTTTTAATAAATAGCGGTGAGTCATCCAACGAATCGACATGGGGTAATTCCCAAGCAATGTTTGATGAACTAATAAGCCATGTAGCAGTACGAGTAACGGTAAAACTACCAGTACCACTATGCTCATCGTTATAAGACGGTCACCTTCATCTTGAAACAGCGTTTCAGGAGATTTCGTGACTAACCAATCAACAAGTTCTCCCATAAAGCCAAACAGCATAACTTCTGAGATAGCGATTAAGGCTGTTAACACCGCCATCAATAAAAGGTAAACCTCACTCCCCTTCGTATAATGGCGGCAAAACGCATAAATACCTTTGGGCGGTTGCTGCGGCTCCTCTGGTGGAAACGGTGCAACCAACCGCTCAAAAAATGCAAACATGGTATGTCCTTATGATTTGTCGTTATAAAAATTCTAGCGACAAATCATACCATTAATGCAGTTTCATTTTGGGTTTAACGCTATTAGCAATTTTCTGTGCAAGCATCACGGCAGAGGCACGTAACCAGCCATGTATGGCTATCTGGTGCATCCTATATAGTGAGATGTAAACAAAGCGCGCAAGGCGCCCTTCGATAAACATAGTCCCTTTATTGAGGTTCCCCATCAAGCTACCCACAGTGCTGTATTTGCTTAAGTTCACTAATGACCCGTGATCTTTATAGATATAGTCTTGCAAAGGCTTTTGCTTTAATTGCAGTTTAATATTCTTTCTGACCAAATCAGCCATCTGATGAGCCGACTGTGCTCTTGGCGGAACCCAGCTACCATCTGGCTGCTCACATGCACAACAATCGCCAATAACATAAATATTATCGTCAACACTGCTTTGTAAGCTTGGCTTTACAATAATTTGGCCGATCCGGTTAGTCTCAAAAATATCAAGTGATTTAATAAAATCTGGTGCCTTAACTCCAGCAGCCCATACGGTAATATCTGCGGATATACGTTGTTGGTCTGCTGTTTCAAACCCTTCGGCATCTGCCGCTATAACACGTGTATTTTCACGTATCTCTACACCCAACTTTTGCAACTCTCGCCTTACTGTCATCGCAATGCGGTCAGGTAAGGCAGGAAGTAAGCGAGGACCGGCTTCGATCAATGCTATTTTTAATCGCTTAGCTGACATCTCAGGCATACCATAAACTTTTAATAAATCAGCTACATGATAAAGCTCAGCGGCAAGCTCAACACCTGTTGCCCCCCCACCGACAATGGCTAGCTTTAAAACACCTTGCTCCGCATCAGGGCTATCGGGCTGCTGGTTAATCCTTAGAAAGTGATTAAGCATTGATTGATGAAAGCGTTCTGCCTGAAGGTGTGAATCAAGGTAATAACAATGCTCAGCTACGCCAGGTGTGCCAAAGTCATTACTTACACTGCCAACAGCCATTACTAGCGTATCGTACTGAATCTCACGCTGTGGGAGTATTTCTTTACCTTCATTATCATCGAGTGCTTGCAGAAGGATAGTTTTATTCTCTCGATCAACACCTATCATTGTTCCTTGCTGGAACTGGTAATAGTGAAGACTAGAGTGGGCACGATAAACAACCCCATCAGTATTGATATCTAAAGAGCCTGTGGCTATTTCATGAAGCAGTGGCTTCCAGATATGTGAGCGGTTTTTATCGACAAGGATAATTTCTATTTGCTGGTCAGATTTACTTTTGCCTTTTTTACCATATTGATGCCCCAGCCGAGTCGCTAATTCAAGCCCCCCAGCGCCACCACCAACAATTACGATAGTTTTCATATTAATTCCTTAAAATAGTGTCAGGCGAAAGCTCTAGGGACAAAGCTCTTGCCTGATCTATCTCAAAGCACATACCTAAACCAATTTCAGGTTACAGAAGCATTAGCCAGCTTGGCATCAGGCGTTTAGGTGCAAAACATTGCTACTTTGGCTGCATCATTAGACGTTAGTTCACTAGGAATAACAAATAGTTGAGCGTTTTTTTATTGGCAGGTCTGCAATACTCGTCTTTTGAATAGGTATAAATTCATCATATAGCTGATCTATTACGTTATCATCAGGCGACATACTATGAGCGCCCAACTAGGCTTACTTTATACGCGGTTTAAAGAGAAGCTGGCGAATGTGTTCTCTTTTCTCAACGCCCATTGGCACTCGAGCCTCTAGCAAAGCGATAGCTACATGATGCAATTTGAATTGTCCCGTCCTAAAATACGTTGACGGTTTTTGATAGAAGCGGTTGCCCTAGGCAGCCGCTTTTTTTATGCACCTCTTCTGGCGTTTTCATGCCAAGGCTCAAGTGCGGCCTCATTTGGTTATAGATAGCGATTGACTCAGCCACCAACACTTTCAATTCAATAAACGTTTTACATCGATACAGTAGAAACTCCTGCTTGAGTATCCCGTTAACTCTCTCTGCCAGTGCATTCTGATAGCAATCATAACCATCTGTCATCGACGGCACCATACCGTTATCCTCCAATGCCTTCTGATAGACTGCTGAACAGTATTG